>NZ_FMVQ01000003.1 GCF_900102495.1 Nitrosospira sp. Nl5
GTCTCGTTTGCTCCGCCATGCCTTAAATTACACATCTGTTCCTTCCTCTCCAGTAGCGGCTCCCATCGTGGCCGCTCAACCACGAGGCTTCTCGGAAAAGCCGGTTCGCGTGAGCTTGGCATAACGCCGCCAGCCGAGATCATATGACAAGTATCAAGCCCCAGTAAGGCGTTTGGCGCTGGTTAAATTGAACTCCTTTGCGTTTTCTCTGATGATGCTCGGGGCCTGACTTTTTGCCGTCAGAAACCCGCCCACGCATTTGCCGGCCATCTTTCTCACCATCACTCTCCGGTATGATATGCTCATGCAAACCGCGTGAGAACTGGCCTTTAGTACAGGTTCTTTTATTGGAATTCGCCCCGATAATTCTGGATGAGGGCGGCGGTCACGGCATTACCTGCGCCGGTATGAATTATAAACAGAACGGAGATAACTTATGAGTGTGGTGGCTGTGGTTGGATTAGGTTATGTAGGATTACCCTTGGCGGTGGAGTTCGGGAAGAAGCGGCAGACCATAGGCTACGATCTTTCAGCCAGTAAAGTCGAAAGCTATAAAAGACACATAGACCCGACTGGCGAAGTGTCGATTGATGACATGAAAGCCGCAAGCCATCTCCTTGTCACCACCGATCCGGCCGAGCTGTTGCGGGCCGATTATATAGTGATTGCGGTTCCGACGCCGGTAGATCCTGCTCATCAGCCTGATTTTGCATCGCTCATTGGCGCTAGCGAAGTCGTTGCAAGAAATATGAAGCCGGGAGCCATCGTTATCTATGAATCTACCGTTTACCCAGGGGCAACGGAAGATATCTGCGTTCCGGTTCTGGAACGGCATTCGGGTATGAAATGGAAAGCCGATTTTCACGTTGGCTTTTCTCCCGAGCGAATCAATCCTGGCGATAAACTACATACGCTTACAACTATTTTAAAGGTAGTAGCGGGAGACGACGAGGACACGCTGGAGAAAATAGCTGTACTTTATGAGAGCATAATTACCGCTGGGGTACACCGGGCATCCAGTATCAAGGTCGCAGAAGCCGCGAAGGTAATTGAAAATACCCAGCGTGACCTGAACATCGCATTGATGAACGAGTTAGCCATCATTTTCGAAAAACTGGGAATTGACACGCTGGAAGTCCTTCAGGCCGCAGGCACCAAGTGGAATTTTCTTCCCTTCCGTCCCGGTCTGGTGGGGGGGCATTGTATTGGTGTGGATCCATATTATCTTACCCACAAGGCGGAGATGATCGGCTATATACCCCAGGTCATTCTGGCCGGCCGGCGCATCAATGACAGCATGGCAAAGTTTGTTGCAGAACAAACGATAAAGCAGATCATCAAGGCTAACATTAACGTCAGAGGCGCCCGGGTAAATATTCTCGGATTATCTTTCAAAGAAAATTGCTCTGATCTGAGAAACTCTAAAGTTGCTGACTTGATTTTTGAACTCCAATCCTACGGAATTGAGATTCATGTCCATGATCCTGTGGCAAGCCATGAAGAAGCTCGGCAGGAATATGGACTGGAACTTGAGTCGTGGGAAAATCTTCCCTGCGCTGATGCGATAATAGTGGCGGTTTCGCATCGGGAATTTATGGGCAGGCCATTGACCGATTTCCAGTCTAAAGTTACCGATAAAGGATGCTTTATTGACGTTAAATCGCAGTTCGATCAAACAGCGCTGCGCGAGGCCGGTTTGAACGTCTGGCGACTTTAAAAAAAGTTAGCCGGATATGACAAAATATCAAAGTGTCCTGCAGCACCTGGAGAACCATCAATATCATTGGCTGATCACGGGTGTTGCGGGGTTTGTCGGATCTAATCTGCTGGAAGCCTTGCTCAAGCTGAATCAGAAGGTGGTTGGACTGGACAATTTCTCGACTGGCTATCAGCATAATCTTGAGCAGATAAAAGAGCTTGTCGGGGAAGAAGCGTGGCTTAATTTCAAATTTATTGAGGGCGATATCCGTCAACTGGAAGTTTGCAGGAATGCATGCCGAGACGTGGATTATGTATTACATGAAGCAGCCCTGGGGTCGGTACCGCGTTCCATTCAAGACCCTATCCAAACAAACGAAAGCAATGTTTCGGGTTTCCTGAATTTACTGGTGGCATCCCGAGACGCCCCTGTGAGGCGCTTTATTTACGCCGCTTCCAGCTCCACTTACGGCGATCATCCTGATTTACCCAAGGTGGAATCGGTAATTGGCCGGCCACTTTCGCCATATGCTGTCACGAAGTATGTTAACGAATTGTATGCCGACGTATTTTTTCGTTGTTATGGCACACAATCCGTCGGATTGCGCTATTTTAATGTCTTTGGCGCCAGGCAGGACACGAATGGCGCTTATGCGGCAGTGATTCCCCAATGGGTCGCCGCGCTTATCCGGAACAAGCCTTTGTTTATCAATGGAGACGGCGAAACCAGCCGGGATTTCTGTTTTATCGGGAACGTCGTCCAAGCCAATTTTCTTGCAGCCTTGGCTGAAAATCCCGCGGCGGTTAATCAGGTTTACAACGTGGCGATTAATGAACGCACCAGCTTGAATCAACTTTATGAGATGATGCGGGCGTTGCTTTTGGAGAAGTTTCCGAGCCTGCAGAATCATAAACCTGAATATGTGGATTTTCGCCAGGGTGATGTACGGCATTCTCAAGCTGATATTTCCAAGGCTCGCGAATTGTTGGGATTCGAGCCGACCCATCGAATTAATGAAGGACTTAAGCAGGCCATGGACTGGTACGTTACCCATCTCAGTCCTGAATCCTGAGAAAGAGAAGACCAACGAATCAAGCTGGTCTTGTAGTCTATCGCTATAACAGTTCTTTTCAATCATCCAAATGACTTGAAGAATTGATTCACTCTGGCTTGCGGAGCCTAGTCATCCCATTTTCCCGCTTCGACCAACTTATTCTTGAGGCCAGGCAGGGGAAATCCCAGTTCATAAGCCTTCTTCGCATAAGTTCTTGCCTGCTCGTAATCTTTTTTCTGTATGTAGAGCAAGCCGAGATTGTAGTTAATGGCAGGATTTTCCGGTTGAAGATTAATTGCTTCCTTGAGTTGCTCAAGGGCTTCATTGGATTTTCCCATTTTCAGCAAGTGGTTACTATATATCACGCGAACTGCGCTGTCCCTCGGCCTGAATCGAATAGCGCGATCAAAATAGCAGTCAACAGAATACCTTGCGCCTCTTGGTTTCGGGATCTTTTCTTTGATTGAGAGCTTTCCCATTGCTGTCAGTGCCCGATGATGATTTGGAAAAGCCATAAGCGTATAGTTCAAATCCGCTCCGAGCAGCCCCGTACTCCCCCTGATCAGTTTCTCAACGTCTGGCCCAAAGTGATGCGCTTCGACGACGGGCAGTTTGGTAGCCTTATCGTCGGGATTGGTGTAATCGTAGGGACCATAGCCGCCTGGTCGATCCACTTCCCCGCAATGGGGGGCCGCATGAAGATTTGATGCCGCCAGGATTATTAGCGCTGCAATACCAGATATAACTTTCATAAGAGCACCTCTATAAAATTCCAATCCAAGTCATACGCAGTACTTTGGAAACGTGGGAAGTTTATTGGTTACAATCCATTCTTATCATTACAGCGCGCGTCCGCGTCCAGTTCGCGTGGATGCTTAGCTTGGTTTGAATTTCGAATCTTATACGGATCAGAAGGTTTCTCCTGTTCCTGTATGGTCCACAGAGCATTGGGGAGAAGGCCCAAAATCACGATTCCTGGACTACCCTGTCAAGGAGATTGCTTAACTCTCTGGTCCTTGATCTGCGGGAGGCTGCTAGTACCTTCTCCATCGATGCAATCTGTGCCGTCTTTCCCTCGACTAACGCCAGAAAACGTACCAGTTCCCGCATAATATCATTCTTGGAATCCAGGGGGGCTATTGTGTCAACCCCCATTTTTTTTAGTGCCGCAGCGGTATTTCCGGTGGGGTCTGTCAGAGCCAGGATGGGGCGGCGAGCACGCAGATATTTATAGAGCTTTGCCGGAATCTGGTTATTGCAATTGGATGCCTGAAGAATCAACAGGCCGTCCGCAGCCAGCATCTCCGATAACGCCTCCCGGTAGGATATGGGTGGCGCAAGCGAAACAATATCGCCAATCTTATATTGATCTATGAGTTGGCGCAGGTGCTCATCGTGAGCCGTGGCCCGTAGGATGACGTTGAGGCGCGCGCCAGAAATCACCTCCTGTCGGGATAGGGCCGCCAAAGCTTCGAAGAATTGCGCCGGGTCACGCTCTGAAGGATAGATTACTCCGCTATGAACCAGAATGAAGGGCTGGTTCTTTTTTTGTTCCTTCATGATCTTTGCCTCGGCTACCGTAAAATTCTCTTCATCATACCCATTCTCAATGAGATGGAATCGCGAAGGGGCGGCCTTCGGGAACTTTGTTCTATAGGCATCTATTGCTCCCGGGGTGGTGAGCACTGCGCGAGTGCAATGGGCAATCGTTTTTTCTTCTATCCATTCATATAGGCGGCGGGTGCGCGGGTTGGGCGGATAATCCACATCGGTCATCGGATCCCTGAGGTCGGCTACCCAGGGAAGTCCGGTCAAACGGCACAAACTGAATCCTATCAAATGCGCCGTTGCGATCGGATATGTTGACCAGATGACATCGGGCCGATATTTTTTGATCAGGTACAAACCCATGGGAACGGCACCGAGCCACCAGGAAACCCAGCGGTCGGGGAGGGCCAGTATGCCTGGATAACGCCCCATGGCAGACATGTGTTTTGAAGCATCCAGGGCAAAGGCGCGATAGACGCTCACCTGATTTGAAATTTCCGCAATTTGATCATTACTCACGCTCGAATATGCTCTGGGATGCGCTGTCAGGACGATCGGCTTCCAGTTAAATTCCGGCAGATACTGAGAAAATTTGAGGGTGCGCTGGATGCTGCTGCTTCCGCGCATTGGCGGATAATGAAATGCGATCATGAGAACACGTTTCACCACGATCGAATCCAATCCTTTGTCCAAACAGCAACCTGATCACGCCACTCTCGCCGGGAAAATGTATGGTTCGCCTCTGCTAAGTCGAATCGGGAGACTCGCGAGGAGGCCAGCAATTTTTTCCACTCGCGTGAACCTTGAGCCAGATCTGAAAACTCCTGAGCCGTAAGGTCATTGCCGCTGATAATCAGAAGTATTTTCCCCGTGAAATGATTAAGTCCGTAAAACATCCGTTCCGGCAAGGGAGCAAGATTGCAAGAGTTGTCGCTAGCCGCATTCTCGATGGCGGCAATTTTTTCTTTTCCCGCGAGGGCATTGCCGACAATTTCTGAAAATGACCGGGCCGCGGCAGCATAATTGAAATTACCGCGCCAAACCTTGCTCCAGAATTCCGGCGCAAAAATACGGGTGATGTAATAGTGCTTCAGATAGGCCTTGGCCGCCCCTTGATGCGTTCTTACCCATGGATTCACCAATACTAATCCTGTCACCCGCCGATCCCGGTATGCATAAAAAAGCGCAGCTGAGGCCGCATCGCATAATCCCCAAATTACTAAGCCGTTGAGAGCCGGCACCTCTTCGAAAAACTTGTCTATCGCGCAACGGAAATCATCCTCAAGATCTTCAAAAGTCCTCATATCTCCTTCGCTGTCTCCCATTCCCCTGCAATCAAAACGCAGAACCGGCACACCATGAGCGGCAAGATGGCGAGCGAGCAAGGTAAACTGGCGGTGGCTTCCAACCCGATACTGAGGACCGCCGACCACGATCAGCACACCTTTGGAAACGGTTGACTCGGGTAAGCTCAAAATGCCATACAACCAGGAGTCTTTGCAGGGAAAGGTGATGGGACGTTCCTCGAAGCTCATAGGGACTCTTCAGCGAAAATATTTGCCGTAGCCGACACCAGTTCAGCACATTCCGAAATTTCCTGAGTCGCCCAAAATGGTAAGCACGGTACAACGTGTAAATGCAGATCGACCCCGCTCCGCTTCCATGCATCCACTACCTTCGCCCCCGCGGGCGTAATGGAGCGCCCCGCTTCGGCCACGATTTCGAACCAGTGAACGCGACTCCCTGCAACGACAAGTTCAGACGCTCTCAAACTATCGATAGCGGCAGCCAGTTCTGGCGCAAGTTCATACCCGGCCACTTCAATCGTTTCCCCGTTTGCCAGGCAATCGCGCATCGTATTTGTTCCTGTCGCCTTTCCGGTGCCACCGAGCATTTCATTCGCTAGCCGGAACCGCAAAAACTGGGTCAGAAAGGATTCTCCGCTAATCACCGGCTGCCACAGAATGATTTGCGCAATAGTGTTTTCTAAATTTCTGGCGAAATCCAGCGCGAGCAACGCGCCCAGTCGCAGACCCCAAAGGCTGATTGGGACAGTGGCCCTATTCTCCAGCCAACGTCTCGCAATGGTCAGATCCTGTTTCCAGATATCCCAGCGTGCATCCGCGAACTCGCCGCTGCTATCCCCGCAGGCAAAAAGATCCATTTGCAGCACGCCAAATCCCATTGTGGCAAGTGCCCTTGACTGCATCGCAGCCATTCGGCGGGCTTTGTTCATTTCGTCGCCAAAGGGAGGAACATAGATTATTCCCCCGCGGCATTTCCGATCGGGACGGGGGGGATGGTAAAGACAGAAACGCTTTCCGGAGTCCGCCTCCAGGAAAAAAGGCTCGGACGGACTGCCCGATGGGATTTCCTTCATCCAGCCAATTTCTGTTCGACAAAACGGGTCAGACTGCCGAGGGTTTCGAAGGTCCTTGCGCTTATCTCGTCATCGTCCACTGTAATGCCAAAGTGGTCTTCCAAAGCAGTGATCACGTTAACAACCGCCATGGAATCCAGTTCAGGAATGTTTCCCAGCAAGGTTGAATCCTCCTTGAGAGAATCCTTCTGCTCACGGAGACTCAATACATCGGATAGGATGTTTTTCACTTCTTCAAGGTGCTCCATGATTACTCCATAGTTGATTTGTCTTGCGAGGCGGATAGGACCCCGCCGAGGCCCTGCGTATCGAGGCGGAACTCTGGAAATGAACCGGAGTGGGTGGATAGATGAAAGAAAGGGGCTATGGAAGCGACCGTTATTTGCAATCGGCCCGCGCAAAAAAAGATGGCACTGCCCAGGGACACGGTTCCAAGGCGCGCATGGGATTCCAGCGAGCCAGCATTAAATGCGGAAATCCGGCTACATGTCCACCGAACACCTTTCTTGTTCAGCATGCGGTTCGCCTCGTCCCAGAGCCGCGGAAAGGTTAAGCCTAAACGGAAATCAGGTGCAACATAGACGTCAAAATCCCAGGCCGTTCGTCCAGCAGGTAGTGGGATATAACGCGCCCTCACTTCATCTTCCTGGTAGCCACCGATCAATAGCCACAGAAAACCAATAAACCGCTCCTCTTTAAATGCGGCCAGGCACTTTGCTCCTTGCTCGAATCGAGCCTGGATCACCGCAGCTGGTCTGGGGCTCTGCTCGGCAATTTCGCCCTCTTCATGAATCAGGCGCACCTCAATTTTCTTACCCCTCCCCGGCGGGAGCAGGGACGCTTCCGCTACTGGCTGAGCGACTAGATAATACCTGTCCAATTTCAGGTCTCCTTTTGACATCATGACCAGAAATCTGTTTAGCAGGTAAAGGCTCAGATTGAACCAGCCCCATTGCTCCAACATTACATAGAAAGCTTTTTTGCGTCTTCTTATTGATACCATTATGCTCGTACACATAGATTAGCCCCCGGCTTTAATACCGCGGCCACCGAGGCGTAGTTTAATCCGAACTTGTCCAGCCGCCCAAATATTGTTAGCCGAACGGGAGGACCGAGCGACGATTATCTGAACCTCTTTGAATCTTTCCCGCAGCGTTCCGGTAAATTCCGCTGCGGAGAGTAAGCTTGCAAGAGGAATAATAATGTTTTTAGAAGCGCTCGCAGCACGCGCTTATTTTGCCCTGAGAATAAGACTTTCCCATGCTCCGCTTTGAGCCACTGTCAAAAACGCGTTCAATAGTACTATAGGTCTACGAAAATGATTCATCAAAAGTGAGAAGTGACTTTACTTTTCAGCATGTTTCCTTGTACCCTTCACCTATAGCTGCCCTCAGGATTTCCTTTCGAAGGGTTTACCATAGAACCGGCCGAAAAGCCGGAAAAAGCAGAGTGATGACGTTGCGTAAACCCAAGCGCTGCACGATTCGGAATTGGACGCGGATGAGGAATTCGCGTTAAGACGATTCTTGTTTCTTTCATTTAAGGAGGAAGAGGGCATGAATACAATGAGTGTACAGAACAAACAGGGAAATTCGAAGTCTGTTTTCAATAAAGATAGGCTTCAGACATCATATCTAGCGCTTGCTTCCCTCCTGATCGCGAATTCATTCCCCGGATTCGTCGCGCAAGCGCACGCAGTAACATCCTTTGAACGTTTATCGTCTTTGCTGGCTGCAACGCCGGAAGGTGGTTGGGTCAAGGCGAGCACAAATTTCTATTCCGATGCGTGGCCAACCGGTGCTGATGGGGTACAGTTGGCGAGTGTCCAATTCCCCGGGTCAATTGTGCGCGCGTGGAGTTCTTTCGCCTGGGATCCCGCCGATGGAAAGCTGATGCTCTGGGGTGGCGGCCACGCAAATTATGCGGGTAACGAAATGTATGTCTGGGATGGCGCTACTGGTGCATGGGGCCGGGGTTCCCTGCCGAGCAAGACAGATATGGACGGAATGGTTATTGGCGGCACTGCGCCGCAATCCGCGCATACCTACGACAATAATATCTATCTTCCTGTCAACGACATGTTTTTGACGTTTGGCGGTGCGGCTATTAGGACTGGCGGCAATTTTCAGACGATGGAGGACGCAACCATAAGACGTGCGGGGCCTTATTTGTGGGATCCGGCCAAAGCGGACCCAAACAAGGTCGGGGGTAGCAACGATTCTGGCTGGAATCCCGATAATGCGGCGCAAAACGGGAATATGTGGATTGACCGGCACGATAATTGGACGGGCTCCGAGCCTTCTGGCTACATAAACAGCACTACCGCCTACGCCACAGAGAACGGCCAGGACGTGGTCTATCTGACCGCAGACCGGAATTCTTCAGGGTTCCCGTCGCTTTATCGCTATACTCTCGGCGATGTAAGAAACGGCGGTCAAGATAAATGGGAGCAAGTTGGCGTGACGGTTAACTCGGTCGGTTCTCAAAGCACTGGAACGATCGATACAGAAAATAATCTTTACATTAAAACAGCCCTTGTTACCGGTTCTTACACATCCGATCTGACGATATGGGACCTGGACAAGGCTAATGCCGCTGATCCTCGCAGCAATCCCGATATCGGAATCAATCTGGTTAAAGAGGACGGTAGCGACTTTGTCATGACACGCGCGTTCGGCATTGATTACGACAAAGCTAATAACCAGATCCTCCTATGGGATGGCAAAGGCGATGGCGGGACAGTCTGGTCGGCCAGTGTTATCACTGACGAAGCCGGCAATATCGGTTCCAACACCACCTGGACGGTTATCGAACATGAAAGCTCAACCTTGGACCATCCTCACGGCAATTTTGCTACTGGAGTTCTTGGCAAGTGGCACTATGACGAGTCATTAGGTGCCTTCATCGCCCTGGACGAGCTTGCCAGTGCGGGCGGAGGAGCGTGGGATGCAAGTATTTGGTTGTATAAGCCGACCACCGTCGTTCCGGAGCCGGAGACATATGCGCTCATGCTCGCAGGGTTGGGTCTTATTGGATGGGTTGCTCGCCGCCGGTCCCGTGAAGACCGGTAGCCTGATCACAATTGAAGAAGAGGAACCTTTCCCAAGCGAGTCTGTGGATGCGAAGATACAATCCAGGATCGATGAGGTGAAGCTGAAGTTCAGATCATTTTCATGGCATTTCGCCGCTCATTTTGACACTCTGGATTATTAACAGGTTGTACGAGTCGTCTCCAACAATTCTATTTGACGAAGCAGGTTGTCATACTCAGAAATTGTATCGGAGGGCCAACGGAAACATTCGTTACTATTCCATTTATAAGATCTGGTACGTCTCGTGCTCCAAGAAGGTGCAGAGACAATCTTACCCATTGCCTACGCAGTCTCATTCCGGCGCGTAGAAACCTATGTGGGATCTTTCTAATAACAAGTATAAACTCAGTTTTGTCATGCCGTTGTGCACTCCGATCGAACAAGACGCCGGACCGGAAGCGCTGGGGCGGTATAAGGGTGGACGGTGAAGCGTTGAGTCAGTCCTGGGTATTTGGGGCATACTGTGTAATTGCCAGAAAGCCATCAAGCGCTTAGCAGCATCCGACCGGGTGCAAAAGCCGCGAGTACTGCTCGGCATTCTTATCCGTCACCCTCGTTGGAAATCAGCGGTCTTTTTCATAGCGGTCTTCTTCAGCGGAATATTTACGAAAGGAGTTTGAATGGCGAATAGATCGAATGACCGTAATTGGGACGCTACTCAGCATTACAAGAATGCTGCTGTGGCAAAAGACTACGACCGGGTGCGTTTTTCGAGCACGGCGGGCCGGGTATTCAATAACCAGGAGAAGCGCGTCATCAGGGAGTGTTTTCAGGATATACCGCGCGATACCGTTATCCTGGACATACCATGCGGCACAGGCCGCCTTGCCGAGGCACTTCTTGGATCCGGATTGAGGGTATATGGCGCGGATATCTCGGCAGAGATGCTTGACGTAGCGAACGAGAGGCTCGCCGGTTATGGTGGCCGCTTTACTACCGAAGTGATGGATGCATTCAAGCTGACTGGAAGCGAGAGACAGTTTGAGGCAGCATTATGCGCCCGGGTACTAATGCATTTTCCACTCGAAACGCAGATCAAATTTTTGCGCGGTGTAGCAGCGGTTACCCGGAAAAGAATTGTGATCAACCATTCCCTGAGTTCTCCTTATCAGCGCTTCAGGCGCTGGGTTAAGGTCCTGCTGGGTCATCAGAAATCGGCGGGTTATCCTATTACCAACAGCGAAATTAAAAGACTGTTGGGCGAATCAGGGCTCGCCGAGGTTAAGCGAAGGCGTATCAATGCGCTGATTAGCGAGGCCGTATATATTGTGGCCGAAAAAATTCGCTGATTAATGAGGACAGTTGTACTGCGTTGGATCTACGAGAATTATTCGTTCTGGGATCTGGCATGTCACGCATGTGGCGGTCGCGGAGGCTGGCGCACATCATTTTGTAGCTGGCGCAGTAATTCATATATCGCTGTCGCGGCCTGCCGTCTGTGCGGGGCGGAACAGTTTCTCAAGAAATACCGCCGGCCCGGTAATGGCACTAAATCCATAGCCCAAAGTGAATATGAAGTGCTACGGCATATGGATGGGGGCGTCGGGAGCGAGCCTTCCTTTTTGCTGCCGCGGGTCTACCATTTTGCCGGCACCACCTGCTCGCTCTCCATGGAGTATCTTCAGGGTGAGTCCATGGACGAGAGGATGCGGCGTGCGCGAGATAGAAAGGAATTCGAGGAGTGTTTACGACTTTCCGCTGCCTGGCTGCGGGGGTTGCACGCGGCGCCCTCCATCTACGACAAGACCGGAAACGATTGTGAAACACTACTGCAACAGCTTGAGCCGGATTGCGGGCCTTTAGCAGACCGAAACACTACGGCGGCGCAAGTACTAGCGCGCCTGCGAAGAAATTTAAGCAAAATTAAAGACCTGCCGGTGGAACACGTGCTGCTGCATGGAGACTTCAAGCCATCGAACCTGATATGCGCGGCGGAGGGTGTTCACGGCATCGATGTCGGCTTGCGCTTCAAGAACCCGGGGCTTATGGATGCCGGCCAATTTATTGCCAATGTGCTTGTCAACCGGCGCAGCATGCCGGCGATAGCAGGCGATCACGAGGTGGCACCTATTCTGGATGTATTCCTGGAAACTTATGGTGACAATAGTCAGCCAACCCGCGATTTCGCCGCCTGGTGGTTACTGTATTTCCTGCTTTCTCGATGGCAATACGACCTGGAAGGCTGGAAACCATCGATATTTATCGATCGAATCTATGCCGTGACCCTTGCTGACGTCATGGCATTTTGTGACAGAACCGCTTCGCCGTGATGGAGTGACTAGAGGTGGGGAGGCAGCGTGCTATGTTTAGCGACAATGTTGTCAACGATGTCATATTTTGGGGGTATGTACGACTTCGTCAAGCAGGCCTTGTGAACCGAAAACATCATGTCCACATCCCAGAGATTTTTATAGTTTTGCCAATAATTAAATCTACTAGCGTTTAGCGGTCATCTTATATAAGCTAGCTTGCCGACTGCGGCCATTACAATCCGCCATGCCGGTACAATTCGTCCGTTGCGGACTTCATGACGAAGCGATATCTGGCGCTCCACGGTCTAATTTCGATTTTGTCTAATGCGGGGAGAAAAGATATGAAAGGCCAGTTCTTCGAGTTGAGGTGGCAGAGGATGAATTAGCTAAGCAGGCTCAGGCTGATCATTCTTTGGAATTATGACTTTCATTGGCGGCAATTCCAAACTAAAGAGCTAACCCATAGTGGTCCACCATGATCAAAAGCATCCTGTGCATCGTACTTCTGCTTCTCTCGCAAGCTGCCATGGCTGCAATCATCCTTGTCGGTCCGAATGAGAACATTACTCGTATTGCCGATGCCGCACGCATAGCCAAGGACGGTGATACCGTACTCATCATGCCCGGAGAATACCGCGGCGATGTTGCCGTATGGATGCAGAAGCAACTCACTATTCGCGGCCGCGGGGAACGGCCCGTACTGATGGCCGATGGTAAAGATGCGGAAGGTAAAGCCATTTGGGTCATCCGCAATGGCAACTTCCTGATCGAAAATATTGAATTCCGTAACGCGCGCGCCGCCGATGGTAATGGTGCCGGCATCCGCTTTGAACGCGGCACGCTTCAGGTAAAGGATTGTGTTTTTGTCGACAACCAAACGGGGCTGCTGACCGCCAATTTTGACGGCGCTGAACTTACCATAGAAGACAGTATGTTTATACAAGCTCCTAAACAGGAACGGCCACATCCCCATTTGCTCTACGTCGGCAAAATTGCAAAACTGCAGGTGACGGGAAGCCGCTTTCACCAGGGTTATAGCGGTCATCTCATCAAATCACGAGCCCGCGAAAATAACATCCGCTATAACCTCATTTACGACGGCCCAACCGGTAGCGCATCTTATGAACTGGAATTTCCCAACGGCGGTATCGCCTACGTTGTCGGTAACGTTATTGGGCAAAGCGCCAAAACCGACAACCGGGTACTTATCTCGTATGGAGCAGAAGGGCAGGCATGGCCAGAGAACATCCTTTATCTCTCAAACAATACGTTGCTCAGCGATCAAGTTGGCGCGTGGTTCCTTCGTACCTGGTCGGAAAAATTTCCGAATGGCATTGCGGTCAAGGGCATCAATAACCTGACTGTAGGGCTGGGTGTCTTCACGCAGGGCGTCAGCGGCGCATTCAAAGCCAATTTCCCCGCCATCTCGTCGATGCTGAACGCGCCGGAGATGCTCGACTTCACGCTCTCATCCGATTCGATTCTGCGTGGTCGAGGCATTGACCCCGGTCCTGCTCTCGTCCCTCATGCCGAATTCAAACTGCCCATTGGTATACGCGCGATCGAGGCACCTGCCCAATGGTCTCCAGGGGCATTCCAGACACAGCTTTACGTCCAGTAAGCAACGAGGTAGGTTCTTTACTTTGAAGGAAGTTTTATTGTAGTCTATGGCCCAGTCGTTATACTCCACAAACCGCTTATCCCGTGCGATTCGCAGGGCTGCCCACAGCAGTATCCTACCATGCCGCCGATCCCCGGTTTCTCCCGTTGGAGTCTAAAACCGAAAGCTGTTAGCCTCCAGCTTTACCGACTTCTGGCGGCGTATAAAGTTACTGGAAGGACTCATGCGGAAATCTTCTATCCAGTGGCTCTCAAGTTACGCCAACTGGGTACGACGAACGCAATCGTGGTGGCAACGCTATAGGTATTCATGCTTCCACGGTTTCTGCACACATACAGTAGTTTTGTTACGCGAAATCATGCTGCTGGTTCCGCAGAATACTTTATTCTGGCATTCCGGCCCTGACTGGGACTGTAAATGATGACAAGCGTTTAATGGGGCTTGATAACAAGATGCGGCTACGGCTCAGAAAAACAAGGAACCGGAAATATTAATGCGAATCCTGCATATCCTTGACCACTCCATTCCACTGCATAGCGGTTACACTTTTCGCACCCTCTCCATCCTCAAGGAACAGCGCGCCCTGGGATGGGAAACCTTCCACCTGACCGGGCCAAAGCAGGAGAATTGCAATCTGTTCCAGGAAGATGTCGACGAGTGGCATTTCTATCGCACTCCGCCGAGAGGTAGTCTGGCGTCGAAACTGCCTGTCTTGAATCAGATCGATGTCATTAATAGCCTGACCCACCGCTTGAGTGAGGTGGCTAAGCTCGTCAAGCCGGATATCCTGCACGCCCATTCGCCGGTTCTGAATGCTCTGCCTGCTTTGCGCGTGGGCCGGAGGCTAGGCATCCCGGTCGTCTACGAGGTCAGGGCATTCTGGGAAGATGCCGCGGTAGACCATGGCACCAGCAGTGAATGGGGAATTCGATATCGTCTCACCCGGGGATTGGAGAGTTATGCGCTACAACGCGCTGATGCTATCACCACCATCTGTGAAGGGCTAAGGAGCGACATTCTCGAACGAGGCATTGCGCCCGGGAAAGTGACCGTTATCCCGAACGCGGTAAATATCGAAAATTTCAGCATGGGGGAGACTCCCGATGCGCAACTCTCCAAGGATCTCGGCCTTGAGGGCAAGCTCTCGCTAGGCTTTATCGGCTCTTTCTACGCTTACGAAGGCTTGCGCGTTCTACTGCAGGCCTTACCGGAAATGTTGTCGAAAAACCGTGACATTCGTATCCTGCTGGTCGGCGGGGGCCCGCAGGCAAAAGAACTGAAAGCTCTTGCTAAGCAACTCGGGATCGAGGACAAGGTGATCTTCACTGGTCGCGTTCCTCATGACCAGGTGCGGCGCTATTACAATTTGATCGATGTGCTCATCTACCCGCGCCTGAAAATGCGGCTTACGGACCTCGTAACGCCGCTCAAGCCGCTTGAAGCCATGGCGCAAGGCAGGCTGGTCGTAGCCTCGGATGTCGGGGGGCATCTGGAGCTTATTCAGGACGAAAAAAACGGCATCCTTTTCAAGGCAGGCGCTGCGGATGCTTTGGCGGCCAAGGTGTTAAACCTCCTTTCCCGGCCTGACCTATGGCCCTCGCTACGCGCCGCGGCCCGAAACTTCGTGGAGACACAACGCAACTGGCCAGGTAGTGTGGCCCGCTACAAGGACGTCTATGGTCCGCTTGCACGCAGGAGCGTACCCGAGTGAAAGCGTCGGGCATGCGGATCGGGCTGGTTGGACCTTTACCTCCTCCTTCGGGAGGAATGGCGAATCAAACACTACAACTCGCAAAGTTGCTGCGTGAAGAGGGGGCCGCAGTGGAGTTGATCCAGGTTAATCGCGCCTACCGCCCCTACTGGATCGGCAGGCTCAAAGGAATAAGGGCGATCTTTCGGCTTCTGCCCTACCTGGCCCGCCTATGGCAATCCGCGGGCAAGGTTCAGGTATTCCACGTAATGGCCAATTCCGGTTGGTCGTGGCACCTCTTCGCCGCTCCGGCAATCTGGATAGCCAGGCTCACGGGAATACCGGTCGTTGTCAATTATCACGGCGGGGAGGCGGATGCCTTCTTTGACAACGCCTTTTTCTGGATCAAGCCCAGCCTGTACCGGGCAGATGCGATCATCGTTCCTTCGAGCTTTCTTGAAGCGGTGTTTGAAAAGCGTGGTTTCTCTACCAGCATCGTGCCAAACATCATCGACCTCAGCCGCTTTTCGGCTGAAACCGATGTTGAAGCTTCGTCGAAAACAAATTCGCCACATATAATTGTTACCCGCAATCTGGAGCTAATTTATGATAATGCTACGGCCTTGCGCGCTTTCAGTATTGTCAAGCATACATTTCCCGGGGCAACACTCATTATTGCCGGCTCCGGTCCGGAGCGGGAAGCGCTGGAGAAGCTCGCAGCCGTGCTTGGCATGACGGATGCGGTCACTTTTACCGGCCGTATGGATACCGATGGCATGGCCGCCCTCTACCGTGGCGCTGACGTCATGGTGAATCCCAGCTTGGCCGATAATATGCCCATCTCCATATTGGAAGCATTGGCGAGCGGCGTTCCCGTGGTGAGCACCGACGTCGGCGGGGTGCCTTATATGGTGGAACATGGAAAAACTGCATTGCTGGTGCCCGCACAAGACCCGGCGGCGATGGCGGATGCTATTCTTACGCTACTCAACGAACCTGTTCAGGCCAGGCAAATCAGTAAAGCGGGCAAAGAGTCCGTCCAGCAGTATGCCTGGTCGGAAGTGCGTGACCGTTTGCTGTGTGTTTACGAACAGGTGCTGACAAGACCACGCACATCCGCAGTGGGTATTAAGTGAAGGCTAGTTCGCCTGCGGGAACGGACTTATACACGTTACTTATCTCCGGCCTGCTTTTCCCTCTCCATGAGCGGCTCAAGAAGCACAATAGCGTGACGGTGCGTAAAGAGATGGAGCTCTCCCAATGGTGGGATGAGAAGCGCCTGGAGGAGCTCCGGCTTTCGAGGCTGCGCCAGTTGCTTGCGCATGCCCAGGCGCATGTCCCCTATTACCGCCGGCTATTCGCGGAGGTTGGCTTCAAGGCGGAAGGTTTCAACTCCCTTGCCGATCTTGCATTGTTGCCCTTGCTCGATAAATCCAGGATCCGTTCCAATCTGGAAGCACTGAAATCCGAAAAAGCCCGGCACCTTGCCCGCTTCAACACGGGCGGCTCTGGCGGAAATCCATTGATCTTCTACATCGGCAGGGAGCGTATTAGCCACGATGTGGGCGCGAAATGGCGCGCCACACGCTGGTGGGGAGTGGATATCGGCGATCCGGAGATCGTCGTCTGGGGGTCTCCAATTGAGCTTGGCGCGCAGGATGGCGTTCGTGCCCTGCGCGACCGCCTGCTTAGGACCCGGCTGCTCTCCGCCTTCGAAATGTCGGAACAGAAACTCGACCTGTTCCTCGATGCATTACGTGCAACGCGGCCCAAGATGCTCTTTGGCTACCCCTCCGCGCTGGCGCATATCGCTCGCCATGCTGAAGCAAAGGAGCTGCGCATGGATAATCTCGGTATCCGGGTTGCTTTCGTCACGTCGGAACGGCTCTACGATGAGCAGCGCCAAAAAATCAGCAAAGTCTTCGGCTGCCCGGTGGCAAATGGTTACGGTGGCCGCGATGCCGGCTTCATCGCCCACGAATGCCCTCATGGCGGCATGCACATCACCGCCGAAGATATCATCGTCGAGATCTTGGACCCTCAAGGTGTTCCGCTGCTTCCCGGCGAAGCCGGGGAGATTGTGATAACCCATCTCGCCACGCAGGACTTCCCTTTCATCCGCTATCGTACTGGCGACATCGGTGTGTTGGACAACAAGTCTTGTAGCTGCGGGCGAGGGCTTCCCCTGCTCAAGGAGATACAGGGCCGCAGTACGGATTTTCTGGTTGCTCAGAATGGAACAGTCATGCATGGTTTGGCGCTGATTTACATCCTGCGCGACTTGCCCCAAGTACGCAACTTCAAGATCATCCAGGAAAGCTTGGACTTCACTCGCGTATTAGTGGTATCCGCGGATCGGCTCAACTCGAAATTTGTCGAGAAAATCGAATCAGGATTCAAGGCAAGGCTTGGACAAGGGGTACAGATAGCGGTTGAGGAGGTGGCGGAAATCCCCGCTGAAAAATCGGGAAAATTTCGCTATGTTATTAGCAAGGTCCCGGCAACTCATGTATGAGAGCGATGAACAAAACAGCTAGCGCTAGATTGAATCGTCTTTAAAGTACTGACGATAGCGAAGGCTGACCTCGCTTACCGCCCAGGCAAACGCATAACGGCGCAGCCGGCTCGGACTGTCAAGCGAAGTTTGAGGCCCCAGCCGCCACAGCAGAGGGGTTTTGTGCAGTGCAGATCCTAAGATGTCCAAGGCTCGGCCGGCGAATCGCTCATAGCCTTCGCTGAGTGGTGGCGGCAGTCTCCCGCGCTTCAGCCATTCGACTCGATGTTGCGCGAGCCACGCGCGATAAGCCTTTAGCGATGGAGGGCTCAGGAATTCGGTAAATGCCACCGCACTGGCTCTTTTAACCATACCGAAGACCTCGCGTGGGACATCGGCTGATTCGACAATGCGGCGCGGAATAGGCCGGCTATAGTCGCCGGGTACGTCCCAAGGGCGCATTTCCTCTGAATTGCTCAGAGAGTTGATAGCCCCGATTTGCCGTACTCCCCAGAAAGTAACCGGACAATGGATGAATCCCGCCCAAAGCCGATACTCGGATAGCGAAAGCCCGGAAGAGTCGCCCCGTACAATATTTTCGCTCAGGTCCCTGGTGTCTTTTGCCCATACCTTGTCGCCATGATAACCTGTAAGCAACACCCGCCCTGCCAAGGCCGTGGCGGCACTAGCAAGTGGCACTGCTTCGGACGTGCCATCGGCTGCGATAAAGAGAACCTCCGACCCGCCAAGCTCGCGCCATGCATTGCGCGCTACGCGGATAGGGCGCAAACCAAGATAAGCCGCCACTTGCTCTCCGTTCTCCGTATCTCCAAATCGGTCCTTATCGATGCACAGCGCTTCTTCGCACCCGGCCGCGCGAGCAAGCGCGGCAATTGCCGGAGAATCGTAGCCCGACGATGCGGTAGCGAGAAATCGGTAGCTCCGCTTTCTGGTGCGATCGGTTATATTGCCCGACATCGCCATGAGATTTTCCTCGATAAATTGCTGGTAGCGAGCGAAGCTACTGAAATCCCTCCAAATTACATCCCTGGATGCATATGCCGCTTCACGGCCATCCCATGTAACGAATCCGAACATCGTGATATGGATATCGCCCAGCGAAGTCGCCAGCGTGCGCTTGTATGCAGAAAGACCATGAATAATACTGGTAAAGTCCTCGTAGTAGCGCGGGTAGGTAGGATCAGTCGTTGCGCCGGATATAGCCAGTAGGCATGGCAGCGAATTGGAGACCAGCAATCCGTTGCCCGTTTGCAGCGATAGGATACGATCTACCGTATTGCCAGGCGCCACAAAAGTTACGATGTTATCGCGGCAGCGGCCGCCTGTTCCCGCCACGAGGTCGGTCCGATCAAAATCCCCTGCGTCAAAGGAGCCTGGCCACACAGCCTCGCAAAACCAGTCGGGACGGGTCTCAACCTGGCTGCCGTGCCACACCGTGATCGCCCCGTTCACGCGACAGCGTGTAATCCAAGCAAGCGGAGCCCATTGTTTGATGCAGTAGTATTCTATTTGCACATCACGGCCGCTTTCAAATGCTCATATTTGGCTACTGCTAAGAGAATTTCTCACTTGTCCCCAATGTACTTGCGCTTGGCCATGTCAATTGCCCAAGGGAAGAGGAAACGCCGGAGCGGCAGCACCCATGGTGGTTTAGGATTATTAGCCCAATCTACAGTTTCGAACCAATGCAGAGGTCTTCGCACGAGGTCCAACGTCGCAAATGAGTGGCCAATAGAACCTAATTTCCCGGCAGCACGCTGAGTGGACTTAAACATTTTGAAGAATATCCGGTCAGCATTTCGGCTGGTTAAAATTGTGGAGAACGGGCCATGAATCAGACTTGGGCGATTGTATTCTAGCCACTGCAGGTAGTTTTCCATAGACTGCGGTGTAAGAAACTGGGCTGAACTGTTAGGCCAGCTTGAGGCGGCCTTTTTTTTTCTGCCGAACAATTCTCGTGGTACGCCAGAACTCTCTACGATCCGTCGGCATATCGGACGGCTGTAACCACCGCTGACATCCCATTTGTGCATGGTTTGCTGATTTGAAAGCCGGACGATGTCCGCTGATTGCCGAGCTCCCCAGAACGGAATTGGGCAATGGAGGAAATTTGCCCAGAGCCGATACTCGGTAAGAGAAAGCCCGGATGGATCTCCCCTGACAAAATTCTCCGACGCATGATCTATATCCTTACCCCACACGACATCACCGTGGAATCCTGTCAGGAGAATCCGAGAACTCAGTATTGAGGCAGCTGCGGTATATTGGACTTCCTCACCCAAGCAATCGGCTGCTATATGGGGTACTTCTGGGTTCGCGCTGTCTCGCCACTTGCCTATATCAATGATATCAAGATCGACCCCCAGGTAACCAGCGATTTCACTACCCGAATCGGTTGATGGCTCCTCCATACCTCCGAACGTAAATCCTCTTACTTTCGGAGCGACCGTCTTTGCTACCGCAGTGACTGTTGGCGAGTCATAGCCCGTAGAAAGTGTCGTTAAGAGCTGGAAAGGGTATCGGCGGCTGTTGTCAGCACTGTTGAGGTGAACACAATGCAGCGTTTCAACGAGGAAGTCGTAGTAGCATTCAAAGCTTGACAAGTTCCGATGAATCCTTGGTTTTTCGACTCGCCTGAGGGTATGTCCGTTCCAAACAAGATTGCGGTAATAAGTCAGCAGTATATTTCCGCGTGAACTCGGGATCTCGGACTGATAGTGTTCGATCCCTTTCACGATACTGTGAAAAGCCGCGTGCCAGTCGTGGTCAAGCAAGAAATCGAGGTCGGCAGTAGCGGCAAGACAGGCGAGGGAGTTTGATACCAGTATAGTCCCCGCTAGGTTTAATGAGACCAACCGGTCGACGGTATTTCCCGCCGAAACGAAAACCAGTTGCCCACTCCGCTTCCGTCCACCGCTACCGGCCACAATATCCGTACGGTCAAACCCGCCATCATTGAATTCCCCGTCCCATGCTGCTTCACAAAACCAGTCATCCATAACTTCAACATTTGGCCCATGACTGATGACAACTGCCTCCGTGTCGGGTTCACAGCGGGCCAGCCAAGCTAGCGGGGGCCAGGCAGGAACCAAGGCAAAGGATAGATTCATTAGAAATACTAATCCGGGATGAAAGGAAAGTAGGAGGCATAAATATCGCCATCGGCAACCTCAAAGCATTTCTGCTGGAAGACCCTATTGATGGGGCTATCGTCCAAGTATCGCAAATAATCAATAAATTCTGTTACTCGTTTAACCGGTGTTATCAACAGTTTAGAAGCACTTCGACATATACGCTTGGTTACTATTAATCATTAGTCTTCTAAAATACCAAGGCGACTAACAAAATCTTTCCAAATAGCATCTTCCGGTCTCATTGAGCCGGCAATCCAAACAAGCTGTTGCGAGTCATCATATAGTTCCCAGTGTCCCGGACAAGCCGCGATGGCCCATCCTTCATAGTAATAACTGATTTCCGCAATTACAGGCTCCTCATCCCGGCGCAGCACGTCGACCGCCAATGATTGGGTCTCGAGTATCCTAGCTGTTTCAAAAGCAAGAAAAATAGCATCTTCCGGGATCTGCGCTGGGTCCCAATCGATACGACCGCTACCGCTTGCCCGGAAGTCGTTGGGGCGATTGTGCCGTCTGAATGCAAATGCGCGATTACCAATTACAGTGATACGAATATCAAACTCATTTCCTGGTAAAAACTCTTGAAACAGTAAATACCCTTTATGAAATTCGTCATTATTTTTTTCGGAAAGCAGGATACGGCGTGCTTCACGGCACCTCCCCGCAAACCATCGGAAAGGAAGGTTGGGAGGTGGCAGAGTATGCATACCAGAACCGAAAAGTTCTTTGGCGTATCGCCGTGCTTCTGAGGCGTTATGTATCAATTCCACATTTCTTGAGACTATCCCAGAAGCGAGCTTCAGAACCAACGGATATTTAGCTGAAGCTATGAATTCTTCTGCTTGGCGTTGCCACCAAAGCACGTATGTTTCTGGGATAGGAACACGAGTCGCGCTTAGCAAATAATACTGAGCTACTTTATCATCGAAATGCCAGATAGTATTGAGGTTAGGAAATGTCGGTATCTTGCTAACGTGCGCAAGTGACGCAATAACTCGGCGACCGGGCCTGATTGCGGGAAGTGGCTGCCCAAACCACCACATCAGTGCATCGCAACCACTAAGCTGTTCGAAGTAGTTTTGTGGGTTCGAGTAAATATCTATTTTACGTGTTGCAATGCCTTGCTTAGAAGCTAGCTCATGCCAGCGTGTTGAGAAAGACTGGTAACGACCACTCGAAAGCTGTAAATAATCTTCCTGGATTGCAATGATCGGCTTATTCATAGAAAACTCTATTAATAATAATAGTTAAATGTAGGAGGCGAGCCATGCTTCATCCCGCAACTGATTTCGTCGGTTTGAGCGTTGCAATACTCCGTAGCATCTCAAGCACTTCGTGGGTTCCTTTACGGTTGAGCCCGAATGAGATAGCGCAGTACGCCAGCGCGCCTACCGCAACCAGAACACACAGGCGCAACGCTCCTCCTTGGCCGTCCGCAAAAATGTAGCGCGTTGCGGTAACGGCGGCATACATGATGAAACCGGCACCCGCTGCAGGCATCATTGCCTTGAAGAGCTGACTCATGCGTAGGCCAAGCGCCGGCAACACCCTCCACATGCTCTGCAGAAACATGAGTGGCGACGCGACGAGCCACGCCAAGCTTATGCCGAGTAGCCCCCAGTTTACACCGATGAGAAATGCCAGGGGTAAAATCACCGATGCCCAGATAGCGTTGCGTAGCAGGATATCGGAACGGCCCATTCCCTGGACGGCGGCCGGTACAAAGTTGGCAATCATCCGCAGCGGCATAATCAGTCCCAGCACCTGCAGAGGGATGGCGGATGGTGTCCATTTAGCGCCAAGGATCACCTCGACAATTTCCTGGGCAGTGCTGGATATGCCCCACATCAAGGGGAAGGCAAAGAAGCTCAAGATCCGAATACCCAGCAGCACGTTTTCTCCTACCTTGCGGACATTGTCCTGCATGCGTGAAAACGTCGGGAACGCAACCTGATTGATGATGCCCAGGACGCGCTGGGTCGGCAGCGAGGCGATATGCATGGCAACCGAATAGAAGCCAAGGGCTTCCTTGCCCAACCATTTTCCGCAAATGATGGTGTCGACCTGGGAGAAAAATAGCCATAGCACTTGGGAAGCGGTGACTTGACCACCGAAGCGCAGCAATGATCGCGTTCCTTGCAATGAAAACTCCGGCCAGTGCAAGAAGGGCGCTAGCCAGTTGAGTCCGATAGCCTTCCAGACTTGACTGATAAGCGTCCCCAGGACAAGCGCCCAGACTCCCCAACCGGCCAACGCCATAGTTAGCGTAGCAAGGCTGCTGATAATTGTGGCTGACAAGTCCAATAGTGAACGCCTGCGAAATTCCATCCGCCTCTGCAGTTGGGTATCCGGCATAACGACGAACGCGGTTAGAATGAATTGCAGGGAAAGAACACGAATGATTGCGGTTACCCGCGGTTCATCGTAAAAGCTGGCAATAAGCGGCGCCGCAAGCATTAGAAGGGCGGCCAGTGAAAAGTGGATGACAAGGGTCGTGCCGAATACTCGTCGAAGGAGTGATTCGTCGACTTCGGATTTCTGAATGACCGCCGCGCCAAGGCCGAACTCGGAGAACGCCGAGAAAAACAGAACAAAGACGGTGGACATTGCGAGTAGCCCATAGTCCTCCGGCGTCAGGAGCCGAATCACGATGAGCGTGATTGCCCACGTGATCATCTGGCTGGCGAGTCTCGCGCTGGCGTTCCAGCGAAAGCCAGACAGGGCTTGCTCGCGTAATGTCATGCGCGGAAATCCGGATGGACCTTTTCACTCAAGAGTAGAAATTCTGTCCAATCCGGTAGTTGGGTCACGAAGACGGCCCCGGCACTTCCGTCATAGTCACAATATTAAGTGCCTTGCTTTTGCGTAAGCTTGAATAGCAGCTCATAAAATATAGTCGTACAACGCTATGTGTTAAGTGGGTGGCGCGTTACGAGCTTCAATTAGCAAGGAATTGTTAGTTCTGCGCTATCGACATGCAAAGATTACGGACAGACGTAAGCCGAGCGCTGATCAATCAAGGGTATCTCGAAGGCAGGGCGAACAAATAGTGTATTCTTTCACAATTAGTGCGGTAATGTTAATCTCGTTAACGGCGGTAGTAGAGGGAACAGTAGTATAATTCAGTTAAGAAAGAACTGCAGAATTTGCGTTACCTTACGGGGATGGGGAAAGTGGTTTCGGCGGCGGCTCGACTTATTTTCGAATAAGAGGGAATGGCCGATAGCCGCTTATGACCCAAACTAGTCAGTATAAAAGTTATAAGTTAAAAAAGTATCAAGGGCCATGTCGGTTTTCGCCGGAGTTTTCGCATATCAAGCCAATAAAGCAATACCCGTAGAGCTTATTGATGAGCTTCGCGCCGAAGTATCACGCTACCCCGGGGACGCGAATGCCAGGATTGAGTTCGCTGCTGCAGGGATCTTCATTGTAAAGATTGACGTTGGGGCGCTGCGTGAGCCAGGGGAATATTCCAATTCTGCATTGACAGCCTTTGTTGCGGGCGACCCTATTTTGCAGTGCAATCCTGGCGCGCTTCCGATATCGCGAGCTGAAAGTCTGCGGGCTCTCGCACACGAGCTGGTGACCGGGCAAGATAATGCCCTGCGTTCATGCCGAGGAACGTATTGCGCAACGGTCTACGAAGGCTCCGACCACAGGTTGCACCTGTTTACCGACAAGCTTGGTGTCAGACCAATCTATTGCTGGGTTTCGGGGGATTACATCGTATTCGCCACTGCGTTGCGGATCCTGGAAGCCATATCCTTTTGTACAAAATCCCTCAACCTTCAAGGTGTGGCGGAAACTGCTTGTTTTGGCTACCCGCTTTCGGATCGCACGCCTTACCAAAATATCTTCTGCCTCCATGCGGGGGAGGTCGTAAGCATCGACATTTGCGGTCTTCAGCGCCGGCGGTACTGGCGATGGGACGAAGCCCCGACGGCGCCGGCGTCTGAGGTAGATGCGCCTAAGCGGCTTTATCGGCTTTTTACCGATGCGATCGGGATACGCCTACGCGGCCAGAAGGTTGTTGCCGCGTTTATAAGCGGCGGCCTGGACTCTCGAGCGGTAGCAGCGGCGTTAAAGGGCGCCCCTGCGGAGGTGATCGCGGCGAATTTGGGCGCACCCGCTAGCCAGGATCAGGTATTTGGCAAACTAGCCGCGGAGAAGTTGGGAATCCACTATTCGTATCTCCAGTCTCGCCCGTTAGTCGAAGGCGACGCGTATAGTAAAGCCACTATCAGTGACTGGCTAAACTCGGCGGAATCACTCGCCCTCGGTCTGCAACGACCGCGCGTTATGTGGGGCGGCGACGGTGGCAGTCTCGGTCTCGGTCATATATATCTCAATGCGGATATTGTCGCGGCGGCTCGTGCGGGTGATTTGCAGGCGGCTATCGCGAAATTCATGGCGTACAACCGATGGGGTCTCCAGGGCAAACTCCTCAGGCCGAACATTGCCAAAGCAATGCGTGACATGATCCACGACGGTATCAATGCGGAACTGGAGTCAGTCCATCCTGCGGATCCGGGCCGTATTTTTTATTTGTTCCTCATGCTGAACGACCAGCGCCGACATATGTTCAACCATTTCGAAAATATGGATCTAACGCGCATTGAGTTCGAAATGCCATTCTTTGATGCCGAATTCATTGCAGGGGTACTGAGGGAACCAATAGATTCCTTTCTACGCCACGGTTTTTATCTCGAATGGCTAAAGTGCTTTTCCCAGCCGGTTCTGGAGATCCCGTGGCAGGCATATCCCGGCCATTTGCCTTGCCCGCTTCCACTCCCCGAAGGCCTGACTCATCAATGGCAGAGTAATCTCTCCCCGGAACAGGACCGAGAAAGACGGCATTGTGCCCTGAATGGTGCTCGCGCCCTGCTTTGCGATAAAGGTTTTTCGCGCGAATACCTCAGCTATGGGTGGATTCGGCTATTCATACTATTGATGAAATGGGGGAAGGGAGACCGCTCTTACCTAATGCATGTGCCGTCTTTGATAAGACGTTACTGGTCCCAGACTACTCGTGGCACGGCTAGAAACAACTAGAACGCTAAAACGTCAGGATCAGGTTGACCCGATGTGGTTTTTTTACCCGTCGCAATGGCAAGGGCATCCTCAAGTTCTTTGGACGAACGGGTTGGCGCATGATTCTGGGCATAAGCGAACAGAATTGGCATCTCAAATTTCTCGTCCTTCATCGTCTCGACGAAAACAGACTTGAAGCATGCCGAAAGCTCCTTCGTTAGGGTCTCTTTCGTAAATTTTATGACGTGACTCGGCTCGTCGATGGGGCCAAGACAATTGTCCGGAACGAATATTATCAGCGTTCCCATGGGCTTGAGGATGCGGCGCAAACCATATAGAAACTTCCGGCGCCAAATGATGTGCTCAAGTACTTGGGACGCAATGACGACATCGAATTGCTGGTCGGGTAGAGGAAGATTTGGAAGCCGAGCATGATGCATCGTAATTCCGCGCTCGCCCAAAACCTCCACAGCCCTGCGGGAAATCTCAAGGCCCTCAAGGTTTGCGTAGCCGTACTCCTGCAAATATCGAAGCAGCGAACCCGTACCGCAGCCGACATCAAGGATTCGGTCCGTGGTCGAGGTAAGAGCTCGTATCAGCTGATTCTTGGTCGGCCAGTCGCGGCTTCCCAGTTGCCAGCTTATGTCGAAAGCCATGTTCCAGTACTCTTCCGATTCATGCCGGGCCTGAACGTTAGCCAGTAAATGGTAACCCAGCGGGAAATGCTCGGAGAAAAAATTTTTTATGCGCCACGGCAACATAAGGCACTCCTTAATTCACGGTCCAGAGTTTCTTGAAGAAATCTTAAAGCCGAGGTTTCGTCACTTCGGTTATCAGTGGAAGTCTTGATATCGATGTAGGAAGAGACCTGCTCTAACCTTTAAGCCCATTCATTTTTTCAACTCAGATATTGCTTTGACTACGGCGATAGTAAATACTCTTGTTTGATGATGGGGGGATGCGGATATATGTAATGTGGCCTAATCGTTTCAACCCAGCCTTGATTATCCCACGTTGAGAAGCGTGATTTTTGTGGTCGGCCATCATGTAAACGCGTTCAACCCCATTCTGGAACTGAAGATTTGATAGAAATCGGATCGCATAAGGATAAATTCCAAGACCACGAAATTTTTCTAATGTAAAACAATTAACAATTTCTACTTCAAGCTCTTCCAGGGCTAACCGCTGGAAAGGCTCCAGCGAATATTGGGCCGCCGTATAAATCCAGCTCATGTGAGCCAGTTCTCCGCCTATGTAGACGCCATACGCGGTGTCGATCCCCCGGTTCGCATGATATAGCCTTGCTTGTTCCCCAAATCTCCCGTCGCAACGAGTAAGGGTAAACAGATCCTCTGGAGACATCTTTCTAATGTCGAGGCCTGGCCGAAATTCCAGAGGTTGCATTTGTTCATGGCTCCAGCCAAACAATACAAACCTGCTAAAGTCAATAAAAGACCCGATAGAGACTCGACTAGTAGGGATCATGCGTTTTAGATTAGCCTTGGCGAGAGTAACGGTCTTTTCTCTGACGTCCTGTATGGTCGGCATAGGGTTGTTTAACGATATGGCGAAGCTTCTGGGAAAACTGATACCCCTTTTTAGAATGGCTGGGTTCATGCACTGGCCTGTGCACCACTGATTGGATTTATATTGTGAACACTCATTCTAGAAGCCATTGGCCTACTCAATTATACCAACGATTTGTCGCCAAGCTCATCAAGGTTAACCCAAGAGCACCCAAGGTCTACTTGCCGCTGAAATTGCGGTGGAATTTCGGCATTCCAGCTAATGGCTCTCAGCCTCCCCTCCGTACATT
Source organism: Nitrosospira sp. Nl5 (assembly GCF_900102495.1). Classification (GTDB taxonomy): domain Bacteria; phylum Pseudomonadota; class Gammaproteobacteria; order Burkholderiales; family Nitrosomonadaceae; genus Nitrosospira. The sequence continues at coordinate 27,833 of NZ_FMVQ01000003.1, forward strand.
CGAGTAGTGGAGTTGATGCGAGAAACGATTGCGATGCTGCCGATCCCAGATCGAGCTTTGCACCGACGAAAGATCGTGATCCCTCTATTTGACCGTCCACAAATCTTACTTCAGGAGGTACCATGGTCGCTCCCCACTTGAGTTTGAAATTCAGGGGACCGTCCTTAACAAAGGCGCTGCTTGAGCCCATATTGAATTCCGTGAATTCATTCTCCTGCGCCCATGTTAGAGATCGATAATAGAGAGCGGCTACAATCCCCTTCTTTAGCCACGCGTCGTCTCCATTCCGCCAGCCTAAATTTGCGATTCGAATACTATTTGCTCCCTCTATAGCAAGGAGGATGGCTCCAACCCACTCGTCGTCCAGATGAGCGGCAATAAGAACACCGTTCTGATGGATATGTTGTATATCTTCCCATTTTGAAAAAAATCCGCGCTCCTCATGCCGATTCTGTACCGTTGGGATTAGCATTTGCTGAAAAAACTCATGAAGCGCCTGATCGCTCTTTTTATTCTCAAAACGGTAGTCAAAGCGACGCGCAACCCGCATGGGATGATTAGCTCCCTTGCTCGTGATCAACTCATTAATTGGCTTGCGCAAATCGATAAGGCAATTCACGAACAACGGCATAACATGCCACCCGCGTTTTGCGAATAAAGGCATGGTCCACGGATTTAATGGGCAAAGGGTGATATCAGCAGCCAACGCAGGGGTGCGTTCTCCCAATATCTGAAAAAGCGAGAAGTTGCCCAGGAAGGCAGGCTCTATTGCATGGCCGAACAATTTGTGGGTCCACGAGGCATACTGAGGCCGGTCTCCGAGGTAGAGAATTGAGCCTTCACTTTTACCGTCGGGAAGCTCTGAACGCACACGATATGCAGGCATGCGCCAGTTTCTGAGCGTGTCCTGCAGGCTGACCGAGCCGATGTCTATTTGACGACGAAGATTATCCGGCAAAGCGGCGTGCAAGGGGCGGAGCAAAGACTTAAGTGAGTGCAAACCCAAACCTATCCCTTCCCGGAAATAAAAAGCCGCCGCAGCAGGCAGGAAGCAACACTTGCCGGCCTGAACCTTGCAGCCTCAAGATTAATTCTTTCAGTTGCCGTTCCGAAGCCGGTTTTGAATTTGACCAACCCCGATTCCGGATCCGGATCGTCGGTGCCTCCCAGATTGAATACCTCCTTTCCTTCATCTCGCAGCGTACAGGCAATTTCATGAATAAGAAAATGGGCTGCACCGCAGTCCATACCCTCCGGGCTGGTGCCCTGAGTGTGACTGTATCCCGCCTTTTCGGCCAACAGTATAAAGTTAGAGGAAACCACCTGACCGCCTAGAACCGCCTGAAAAATCTCTGCTGCGCCGGAATCGACCAGCTGATGCAGGCTTTCCACGGGCGCCGTCGTCGTTACATTCTCTCCGCGCTCCTGTCGTCGCTGCATGGAGGCGCTGATTAGGCGCGCGTGCGCATCGGCCGCTTGCCGGTTGCGCACACGTTGCATTTCCACCCCCATTTTCTTCGCACGCTTGACTCTGTAAGCATGTCCTTTCGACATTTTTTTCAAGAAGTCGGAATGGCTTAACTTCAGCACATACTCCCAACGCGCCTTGCGGCTTTCTTCATGATGTAGTGGCGGAATTACGCCACCTTCCGAGCAAAAGCTATTCACTGACAAGTCAGAGACACCTTTCAAACGGCAGAAATCCATGATCCCTTTCCAGAAGGATCCATTCGCTGGAAGATCTGGCGCGGAGGGGATTTCCAGCGAGCATCTCATCCGTCCGCTCTTCATGAATGCGGGGCAGTATACGTCTGATCCGGCAGGGTCGCCATTGATCAGAATCCATGGCGTAAATCCCTGCGCACGTCGAAAGGCAAAATATTCGGGAGTATAAAACGGGTTTGCCGGATTTAAAGCGGCAATCTCCCGGACCAGTACCGATGTCATGCCAGGTTCAACTCTGAATATTCCGGTCATTTCAACCTAAATCCGGCAGTTGGACGGGATGAAGTGGGCGGTTTTTGGGGTGCAGGGCAAGGCGCAACGACGCGGAATGCGACTGCGCAGGGCGGAGCAGTGCCTTCCGCAGGAAGGTGCGACCCCGAAGTGGGATGCGGGCACCCCTGAATGCGAGGGCGGTCGCGGCATCCCTACGCTGCCCGATCCCCGCTTCGCGGTGCCCCTCATGCCACGCTTCGGGGCGCCGTTCCATTCCAAGACGTTGCGAACAACGCAGCCATGTGCCGCAAAAACTGTGCAATTCGCCCCGTAGCGCCTCACCCCGGAAGGTGAGCGTCAAATAATCCAGAACATCGTTATTTATCACAACATTGATCTATTAAATGAGCAGCCAACTACCGGATTTAGGTTCGATCTGCTTTTCAATTATTTATTTGTCTCCTCAAGCTAAGAGTGCCATATGGATATATTATTTTCGTGTTGGCAGGAAACAATAAAAAGCAGGTTCAGCTTTTTATTGTTCTTGAAGGATTTGCAATGCCTCAAGAATTAACCACAGGTTACGAGCATACAAAATGTGGAGAAGTCGAACCAGATTACGGTACATCGCAAGCGATATCGTGTCAAGGCGACCAAAGTACGGGATGCGCGGCAAACAAGCCGTGTTATGATTTTACGCCAAATGGACATGACAGAATGAAATTCACCTCGATGGCGCGCATCGCGCGGGACAAGTGTTTCGGCGTAGGGTGGCGCCAGAACTACTGGGACGCCAGAACATTGGCGAGCGAGATTGCGCGGCTGTTCACCCCGGACAATCGGGTTTTCAAGCAGCTGGCAATACGGGACTATTGGCGCTACCTGACGCGCACGACTTGCCCAAAGCAGGGTGAAACCGCCCTTCGAGCCCATGCAGCAGTGCAATGGCTGCTGCGTGCGCAGCAGGCGGCGCAGGACGACGGCGTGCCGCTGGGGTATTTTCCATGCCGCGGCGAGCCAAACGGATGGACGGCTTCATATCCAGAAACCACCGGCTATATCATTACGTCGCTTCTTGCGTATGCCGAATGTTTCGCTGACTCTGCTGCGCGTGACGCGGCGCTGTCGATGGCCCGCTGGGAGATCACAATTCAAATGCCATCGGGAGCGGTTCAGGGCGGGCCGGTTTCCGAGCCGGCCCGGCAGACGGCTGCGGCATTCAATACCGGTATGGTGCTCGACGGATGGTGTTCCGCGTTCCGTGCGACCGGCGCTGCGGAATTCCTGGAAGCAGGGCGCCGTGCCGCCGATTTTCTGGTTGCGGATCTGGATGAAAATGGCTATTTCCGTACCAACGGAGCGTATGTCAGCGCAGGTGAGATCAAGACGTATACCTGTCTTTGCGCGTGGGCGATGTATCGGTTCGGAGAAATTGCGGGCGAGAGTCGTTGTCTGGACGCTGCAATCAAGGTAATCGAGGCGGCATCGAGCCAGCAGCGCTCGAACGGCTGGTTCGCGCACAACTGCCTGACGCAATCAGCCGCACCGCTCACGCATACAATAGGATATACATTGCAGGGTGTACTGGAAGTCGGTGCAGCGTCGCAGCGACCGGATTTCATGACGGCTGCAAGAATGGGCGCTGACCCGTTGATTGAGCGCGTCGACCGCCACGGATTGCTGGCTGGACGCTTCTATTCGGACTGGGAGCCGGCGGCATTATCATCCTGCCTTACCGGCAACGCCCAGATTGCGATTGTCTGCTACCGTCTTTTTGAATTGACGGGTACGGCCAAATATAAACAAGCTGCGGACGCATTGGTCGACGCATTGAAGGTATTGCAGATACTGGAATCACCGAACCCTGCACTCAATGGCGCGATCGCGGGTTCGTTTCCGCTGTTTGGCGGATATATGCGGGCGGGTTACCCGAACTGGGCAACCAAGTATTTCATCGATGCGCTACTACTGCAACACCGGCTCACTCGACGAACATAGCATCCGCTAATAGCTTATTCGTTTCATGCAGATTATTTGCGGTTGGCGCTATAATTCCCGCTGACGCTATTTTTGGCAGTTTTTTAGGCGGTTTGCCTCGGGAGTCTTCGTTTTTTCTGTTAGCTTTTTTCCTCTGCACAGCGGGTTCGATTTCCCATATGAAAACCGATTAGAGCCATGAGAGACATCCTCGTCACTTTGATTGTCTTCGGTTCTTTGCCCTTCATTTTCAAGAGGCCGTACATCGGTGTACTGATGTGGGTGTGGATCAGCGTCATGAATCCTCATACTCAAGGGTGGGGATTCGCCACTTCATTTCCATTTGCCGCGATTATTGCCGCAGTAACAATGGCGAGCCTTCTTTTTACCAAGGAGTCAAAAAACCTCCCCCTTACCCCAGTAACCTTGGTTCTCATCGCTTTTGTGTTGTGGATGAATGTGAGCACGGTCTTTGCTTTTCATCCGGAAGAAACATTTATCCAGTGGCAGAAGGTGATGAAAATCATGCTCATGACTTTCGTCACCCTCATGCTCATAAAAACAAAGCAACAGATACACCTTTTGGTCGTGGTAGTGATCATTTCTCTCGCGTTCTACGGGGTCAAAGGCGGGATTTTCACTATAAAAAGCGGGGGAGTGGATTTAGTCTGGGGGCCGGCCGGTACCTTCATCCAGGGTAACAACGAGCTTGCTCTTGCGCTCATCATGACCATTCCGCTCATGCACTATTTGCAAATGATTTACCGCAATATGTGGGTACGCCACGGTCTCACAATCGCGATGCTTCTTTGTGCAGCAGCAGCTTTTGGAAGCCATTCACGGGGAGCGCTGCTAGCTATTGCAGCAATGAGCGCATTCCTATGGCTAAAAAGCCGTCAAAAAGTCTCCCTTGGATTGCTGCTCGTTCTTGCTATTCCGCTGCTGGTTACGTTCATGCCCGAAAAGTGGTCAGAAAGAATGGACAGTATCAACACTTATGAAATGGATGGCTCGGTCCAGGGACGCTTCAATGCCTGGTGGATGGCCTTCAATCTGGCTAGTGACTATCCACTGACCGGCGGAGGCTTCGAAGTCACGACACGTGAACTTTTCAACCGCTATGCTCCCGATATTCTGGATATTCCCCGTGCCGCCCACAGCATTTATTTCCAAGCACTTGGAGAGCATGGTTTTGTTGGTTTGGCGTTATATCTTTTGCTTGGCATCGTCACATGGAAGACGGGATCATGGATTATCCGCAATACAGCCAATATGGAAGAATACCGGTGGGCTTCCAATTTGGCTACCATGATCCAGGTAAGCCTGGTGGGTTTTGCCACCGGTGGCGCCTTCCTCAGCCTGCTTTATTTCGACGTGCCGTATTATCTGATGTCGGCAATGGTGGCCACACGCGTTCTCGTCGAAAAAGAGCTGAAGGAGAAGGCTGTGTCTGTAAGTAATGAAAAGGGCAAAGGATCCCAGCGACAGTTTGGAAAATTAAATCCCCCAGGACCGGCATCCATTATCAGGAAATCAAGCGAATAGAATGGGCGTCAAAACGGGTTATCCCTTCATGTACTGTATGGCAGCGCTTCCGGATAGTGTGTATGGCAGGGCATGAATCCGGTTATTTGAAAAGCTCGGTTAAACCTGCGGAAGCCTGGACTTTATTGCCGAGCCTCGCACTGCTGCACCTCTGTTCCCCAGGGGGGTTGCGCAGCCGCCTGTCGATATTGATGTATCACCGCGTATTGCCGCAGCCGGATCCCTTGTTTCCGGGAGAGGGAGATGTGGAAACCTTCCATGTTCAAATAAGGAATCTTGCAGCCTGCTTCAGAATAATTCCTCTTCTTGATGCGGTGCGGGGCCTGCGCCAAGGTAAGCTGCCACCCCGTGCGGCGTGTATCACCTTCGATGACGGCTATGCGGACAACGCAGAAATCGCCCTGCCGATCCTGCAAAAATATGGGATACCTGCAACGTTTTTCGTGGCGACAGGTTTCCTTAATGGCGGGCGGATGTGGAATGACACCGTGATCGAATTGATCCGCCGGGCTCCCGGAGATATCCTTGATCTCGCCAAGGTAGGTCTGGGTCAATTCGAGATCGGGACTATGCCTAAACGCCGCCAAGCTCTTCATTGCGTGCTGGGAAAGCTCAAGTACTTGCCCCTGGATTCAAGGCGATCACGGGTGGAAGCAATGCGTGCTCTCATTCCCGTGATTCTCCCCAGTAATCTCATGATGACTTCGGAGCAGATCAGCATCCTGCACAATGCGGGGATGGAGATCGGCGGGCATACTGCTAATCATCCTATCCTTGCGCGTATGGAAAATGATGCGGCTCGCGCCGAAATTGCTGATGGGAAGGAGATGCTGGAGGGGATAATTCGCGCCCCAGTGCGGCTTTTCGCTTACCCAAACGGAAAACCGGGAAGCGACTACCTGCTGGATCACGTCAAAATGGTCAAGGATCTGGGTTTTGACGCGGCGGTTTCAACCGCTCATGGCGCCGCCAGGATGAGTAGTGACGTATTCCAGCTCCCGCGATTTACTCCTTGGGATCGAGGGCAGCTACGTTTCACGCTTCGCATGGCTCAAAACATGCTTGGGGGCGTAGAAACGGTTTAGGCATCGAAAATTCGATCCGTTACGGTGGAAAGCGCCAATAGATGGGTTAATTCTCGGCTCCGGGAATAGATAAAAATGTTATTCTGTCGATAACTCAGGGCTTTATCGCAATATGACCCTAGCAACTTATCACCGAGCGACGCCCCGTATTTTTTAACGACTTTTTACTTCAAGCTATGGAACGCCCGATTACAGGATTTGAATTCGATAGTGAGGGAGATCCGGTAGCGGTTCTCAATTGTGGGCATTTGCAGCACGTGCGGCATAATCCCCCATTTATCAATCGTCCCTGGGTGACTACCGAGGAGGGTCGCAACAGTATGCTCGGGGAGATGCTCAACTGTGTGCGATGCGATAAATTCGAGCTGCCTGATCATTTCGTGGCGTATAAGCGCACGCCCGACTTCACCGAGGAATCGTTACCGGTCGCCTTGAGAAAAGACCACTCGACAAGAAGCGGTGTCTGGGCAAAAATCATCGTGGGAGAAGGGAGGGTCCGCTACCGCGTCCCGACTCTGGAAGCGGACATGGAATTATCCCCGGAAAAGATTGGAGTTGTCGTGCCGGAAGTTCCGCACAATGTGGAGCCTTTGGGCTCCACCCGTTTTTTTGTCGAATTCTACAGGGCGCCTGTTTAGAATATTGATATCAATGGCTGGAAGGAGAACGCGGCGCTGAGTTGTCCGCTGTTTTATGTGCGTCCCATCAGCAAAAATGCTGCGTATCCGCTTTTGACGAAAAGCGGGGATTGGGTCAATTTAGGTTAAGGAATTAACATTTTTCCGGGTTTGATTACCACAGGGGAGGATGTGGCAATAGCGACGGACATGCCAGGTCTTGAACTTGAGTCGACAATTGGCGCATAGCCGTCGACTGGAAGAAAAAACGCATGAAATGAAATACCCCACCCTGAAAGCCCTTTCGACGTAAGTCCGGCATTGAGCGCGTGGCTCGCCTGCAGTGGATTAATGATGGGGTTTTGCTCCGCGCCGGCGTAACTCACAACCCCGTCGAGTTCGCTGTGCAGGAAAGAGTCGACATTCGTCCACCAAAAAGATCCCGGATGCTCTCCATCCAGAAACGAGACAATTCCAAGCCCATCGCCACGTGCCGCCCAGTTGACGGCGTTCACCAAATGTCCCAAAGCGCCATCCCAACAATCCGGCGAGATTAGCACGGGAGCGCATTTGCCGCCGCCATCCAGCGCATCCGGATCGTATGGAATATTTCCCGTATTCCCCCGAATGGCGTGAAAATCAGAATCGGCGGTGGTAATGAAGGTTCGATCGCCACGAGCAGCTTTTATCTCCGCCTTATTCTCCAGAATGCCGCTGTAATCCGGTATTGCGAGTGGGCCACCCGGTGCGCCGGTAAGAAAAGCTTCTCCGCTTTCAATTACCAGGACATCAAACGCAGCGAGATCCGGCACTGCGCTGCCCGCTTCCCAGTAAGTCAGGTTCCAACTCGATCCGCCGCTTTGCGGAAGTGTAGGCACGATGCTGGCCAGTTGAGAAATTTTCTGCCGGTATTCGGAAGCCGGATCAGCATAGGTATACCACAATACCTTGATAGGAGCTGTTTGTGCCAGCGAAGTAAAGCTTAAGCACGCGATTAACGCGGCAAGCAAAATCCAGGTATGAACATTTTTCATCCTAATTTTCCATCATTTTCAGCACTGCAAAACGACGTTAACAGCCAACACTGGTCGCGCCTCGACATTGCCGTGCGGCCTGGACAGACAATACGAAATTTACTATATCGCGTTTGACTGATTTCCATGCTCATAGTTTTCCGCCGTATTGCGGATACCTGCCATCCGTCGTGCGTTGTTGATAACCGCCGCCGGGATTCCTTGAAACCGGGGAAGACTTTCCATTGACTGGCGCGCTCAAGCAGATTAAAATCCGCGTGTTTTGAAATTCAGTCAGCGCTAACTCGGATAGCGCTGGATTTTACTGTTTCGGCATGGCCTAAAAAGAAGAACCCGGAGAGGGGCGCCGGCTGGGATGAAAATTTAGATATTCTGCTAGTGTCAACCCCGGCCGCCTTCTGACAAACGCCAAAATTATGCCCTGGATACGAAACAAGCCCGTGCGCATCGTTATGCGCTGGCAACTGATCGTCACATTGGCGATGATGTCGACGCTTGGGCTGCTGTGGGGATTTCACGGCGCGGCTTCCGCATTGTTGGGAGGCGTGGTCAGTATTATTTCCGCTGCCGCTTTTGCGGCGATTATCTCGCGGTACCACGGCTCTACCATGAGCGGTGCGCTGATCACAGCGCTGAAAGCGGAAGCGGTAAAGGTGATTGTCATGATTATCCTGCTGTGGCTTGTTTTGACGCTTTATAAAGATGTTGTCGCGGTTGGATTTATCGGAACATTTGCGGTGACTGTCTTGATTTTCGGCATGGCTTTATTTGTAACCGATGATACAAAGACCGAAAGACCACTTGAATTGAATAGTTTGAATAGGCAATAAAATGGCATCAGGCGCGGAACTCACCCCAACCTCATACATGGCTCACCACCTGACCAACCTGACCAGCTCATTGGGTGAAGGTCCGTTCTGGACGCTGCATATCGACACGCTGGCAATGTCGGTGCTGCTGGGTATCATCAGTTTCGGCTTCCTGTGGTGGGTGGTGCGCGGCGCGACATCGGGGGTTCCCGGCAAGCGCCAGGCATTTGTCGAGCTGGCTATCGAATTCATTGACGAGCAGGTCAAAAGTACCTTCCATGGGGACCGCCACGCGTTTGTCGCGCCTGCCGCGCTGACCGTGTTTGTGTGGGTACTGATGATGAACACAATGGATCTTCTGCCCATAGATATTATGGCCGCGGTCTATGAACTGCTGGGTATCCACAATTGGCGCAGTGTGCCGACCACTGACATCAACACCACCTTTGCCCTGGCGCTCTCAATATGGTTGCTGATGATTTTTTTCAACATAAAGGTCAAGGGGCTGGGCGGCTGGATCCATGAACTGGTTTGCACCCCATTCGGCAAGAATCCCCTATTGTGGCCAGTCAACATCCTCTTCAATGTAGTCGAATACGTTTCCAAGCCACTTTCCCACTCCTTGCGTCTTTACGGGAACATCTACGCCGGCGAGATAATTTTCCTGCTGATCGGCATGTGGGCGGCCACCGGCCTCGTTGGCACCTTATTCGGCACGATGCTTGGGGCAGGATGGGCCATATTCCATATTTTGATCGTCACATTGCAAGCGTTTATTTTCATGATGCTGACAGTGGTTTATCTTTCCATGGCGCATGAGTCGCACTGATTTTTGCCTGCCTGCCGGTCACAAAACTACGACAAAGCTACTATTTATTACCACGACGAGAGGAAACTGAGATGGACAATTTGCAATACTTGGCGATGATTCAGGCATATACAGGCATTGGCATCGGCCTGATGATCGGTCTCGGCGCTGCCGGCGCCTGTATCGGTATCGGTATCATGTGCAGCAGCTTCCTTGAAGGTGCAGCACGTCAGCCGGAAATGATTCCGACACTACAAGGCAAAGTGTTCCTGCTACTCGGGTTGATCGACGCGTCCTTTATTATCGGCGTTGGCCTGGCGATGCTCTTTGCATTCGGCAATCCGCTCCTGGCTGTCATCAAATAATAATGCCTGCTCTCGGTGCCATTATCGGAGGCTAGCCATGAATATCAACTTTACCCTTATTTCCCAGGCAATGGCGTTTGCCATATTTATCTGGTTCACGGTCAAGTTTGTCTGGCCACCATTGATGCGTGCGATAGAAAACCGGCAGAAAACGATCGCCGACGGTCTGGCCGCAGGAGAACGCGGCAAACACGAACTGGAGCTGGCCAGCCATCGTTCCGCCGATGTGGTGAAGGAAGCCAAGCAGCGGGCGGCCGACATTATCGTCCAAGCGGAAAAGCGCGCTTCCCAAATTATCGAGGAAGCGAAAGTGGCTGCGCAGGACGAAGGCAAGCGTATTCTCGTCGGCGCCAAGGCAGAGGTCGAGCAGGAGGTATTTCGCGCCAGGGAAACATTGCGTCAACACGTGGCGGATCTGGCCGTGGCAGGTGCTGCAAAAATCCTGCATCGCGAAGTGGATGCCAAGACGCACGCCGATTTGCTCACATCCATCAAAGCGGAGCTTTAGACGATGGCTGAAGCCCGTACGATCGCACGGCCCTACGCTGAGGCGGTCTTCAGGTTGGCCCGAGCGAATGATGCGCTGCCCGCGTGGTCCGGCATGCTGCAACTTGCGGCGGTGATCGCTGCTGATGAAAGCATTCGTGCGCTCATCGGTAACCCAAAAGTATCAAGCAGGCGCTTGGGCGAGTTGCTTCTCGGCATATGCGGTGACAAGCTCAACGACGAAGGCCGCAATTTTGTTTTGCTGCTGGCGGAAAATGGCCGGCTCCAGGTATTGCCTGAAGTGAGCGAGTTGTTCGAGCAGCTCAAGACCCAGCATGAAGGTGTTCTGGGAGCCAAGATCACTTCAGCATTTGCCATGAATGATGCGCAATTGAAAGATCTGGTCGCCAACCTTGAAGTCAAGTTCAAGCGCAAAATAGAAGCCAAGGTAAGTATCGATCCGGAATTGATAGGTGGAGTGAAAGTTGAAATCGGCGACGAAGTGCTCGACGCGTCCGTGCGCGGCAAACTGGAAGCCATGGCTGTTGCCCTTAAAAGCTAGGAGTTATAAATGCAGTTAAATCCATCCGAAATCAGTGAACTGATTAAAAGCAGAATTGAGGGACTTGCCACCTCCGCGGAAGTCCGCACCCAAGGCACCATCGTTTCCGTGACAGACGGCATCGTGCGTGTCCATGGCCTTTCCGATGTGATGCAGGGAGAAATGCTGGAATTCCCCGGCAATACATTCGGTCTCGCACTTAATCTCGAGCGCGACTCAGTTGGCGCGGTGATTATGGGGTCATACGAGCATATTACCGAAGGCGATACCGTCAAATGTACGGGGCGTATCCTGGAGGTTCCAGTCGGTGAAGAGTTGCTGGGCCGGGTAGTCAATGCGCTTGGGCAACCGATCGACGGCAAGGGCCCGATAACGACCCAGCGCTCCGAGCCGATCGAAAAAATCGCACCAGGGGTCATATGGCGCCAGTCCGTGAACCAGCCGGTGCAGACCGGGCTCAAATCGATTGATGCCATGGTTCCCGTTGGGCGTGGCCAGCGGGAATTAATCATCGGCGATCGCCAGACAGGCAAGACGGCGGTGGCGATAGACGCGATCATCAACCAGAAGGGCGAGAACATGGTTTGCATCTACGTCGCGATCGGGCAGAAAGCCTCATCCATCGCCAACGTAGTGCGCAAGCTGGAAGAGCATGGGGCAATGGGCTATACGATCGTGGTGGCGGCTACCGCCTCGGAATCGGCGGCGATGCAATTTATCGCACCTTATTCCGGATGCACCATGGGCGAATATTTTCGCGATAAGGGCGAAGATGCCCTCATTATTTATGACGATCTGACCAAGCAGGCATGGGCCTACCGCCAGATTTCACTACTCCTGCGACGCCCTCCCGGGCGGGAAGCTTATCCCGGGGACGTGTTTTACCTGCACTCACGGTTGCTGGAACGTGCTGCGCGAGTCAGCGCGGCCTACGTGGAGAAAGCTACCAATGGAGCGGTTAAAGGTAAAACGGGCTCGCTTACCGCGCTTCCGGTGATCGAGACTCAAGCAGGCGATGTAACCGCCTTCGTTCCCACCAATGTGATTTCGATTACCGACGGCCAGATTTTTCTGGAAACCGATTTGTTCAATGCTGGTATCCGTCCCGCGATCAATGCGGGGGTATCGGTGTCGCGGGTGGGTGGCGCTGCCCAGACAAAGGTTATCAAAAAACTTGGCGGCGGGGTACGCCTTGCATTGGCACAATATCGCGAGCTTGCGGCATTCGCACAATTCGCCTCTGATCTTGATGAGGCTACCCGCAAGCAACTGGAACGCGGCAAAATGGTGACGGAGTTGATGAAGCAGGCGCAGTATGCCACCTTGAGCGTATCTGAAATGGCGCTTACGCTGTTCGCCGTCAACAAGGGGTATCTGGACGATGTTGAAGTCAAGCGTGCGCTGGCGTTCGAGTCGGCGTTGAAAGGTTACATACGCGGCAAGTATGGCGCCATCATGGAAAAAATAGAAACCACCAAAGACCTCGACGCAGCCACCGAGAAAGAACTCGATGCCGCGATTCAGGATTTCAAGAAGAACGGAACGTACTAACCGATGGCTGGCAGTAGAGAAATACGTAACAAGATCAAAAGCGTAAAAAACACGCAGAAGATCACGCGTGCCATGGAAATGGTGGCGGCCTCCAAAATGCGCAAGGCGCAGGAGCGCATGAAAAAGGCACGCCCCTATGGCGAAAAAATACGGAACGTCGCCGCGCACATGAGCCGGGCGAACACCGAATACCGTCATCCGTTTCTGATAGAGCGGGATACGGTCAAGCGTATCGGCATTGTCGTGGTGACGTCCGACAAAGGTTTGTGCGGTGGACTCAATACCAACGTGCTGCGCATGGCGGTGGGCAAAATGAAAGCGTGGGAAGCTGAGGGTGAACAGATCGAGTCGTGCTGTATCGGCAACAAGGGTTTTGGATTTATGAACCGGTTTGGCGCCAATGTAGTCTCGCATGTTATCGGCCTGGGAGATACGCCGGATCTGGAGAAACTGATCGGCGCGGTAAAGATCATGCTGGACGGATACACGCAGGATCGCTTCGATCGCGTGTATATTTTTTACACCCGCTTTATCAATACGATGAAACAGGAACCAGTGATGGAGCAGTTGCTCCCGCTCTCCGATGAACGCCTCAGAGGAGGCGAAGGCCCCAAGGGGCAGCGAGGCGTGTGGGACTATATTTACGAGCCCGAGGCCAAGCCGGTGATTGACGACATCATGGTACGGTACGTGGAGGCGCTGATTTACCAGGCATTGACGGAAAATATGGCATCCGAACAATCGGCGAGAATGGTCGCAATGAAGGCCGCGTCGGATAACGCCGGTAATGTGATAGACGAACTGACGTTGATTTACAATAAATCACGCCAGGCCTCCATTACCAAGGAATTGTCGGAAATCGTGGGCGGTGCGGCAGCGGTTTAAATATTTTGATTCAGCAATTAGGGAACAACATGAGCCAAGGAAAAATTGTTCAGTGTATCGGCGCAGTGGTGGACGTCGAGTTTGCACGCGAAGCGATGCCAAAAGTGTATGACGCACTGGTCCTGGAGGGGACGGAGTTGACCCTCGAGGTGCAGCAGCAGTTGGGCGACGGTGTGGTACGTACGATTGCGCTTGGATCGTCGGATGGACTCCGCCGCGGCATGATGGTCACCAACACCGGCGACCAGATCCTGGTGCCGGTCGGCACCAAGACGCTGGGTCGCATCATGGACGTGCTGGGAAGGCCAATTGACGAGATGGGCCCCATCGGCGCGGAAAAGAACATGTCCATACACCGGAAAGCGCCGGCATTCGACGAGCTGTCCGCGTCTACCGAGTTGCTGGAGACCGGTATCAAGGTGATCGATTTAGTCTGTCCCTTTGCCAAGGGCGGCAAGGTAGGGCTGTTTGGCGGCGCGGGCGTGGGCAAGACCGTGAACATGATGGAATTGATCCGTAACATCGCCATTGAGCACAGTGGCTTTTCGGTATTTGCCGGTGTGGGCGAGCGAACCCGGGAAGGGAACGATTTCTACCACGAAATGAAAGAATCCAATGTGCTGGACAAAGTGGCGCTGGTTTATGGTCAAATGAACGAGCCGCCCGGTAACCGGTTGCGCGTGGCACTGACCGGCCTCACCATGGCGGAATTCTTTCGCGACGAAGGCCGCGACGTATTGCTGTTTGTAGACAATATCTACCGGTTTACCCTGGCGGGTACCGAGGTATCGGCACTGCTTGGCCGGATGCCGTCCGCGGTGGGTTACCAGCCGACGCTGGCAGAGGAAATGGGGCGTCTGCAGGAGCGCATCACTTCGACCAAATCCGGTTCCATCACCTCGATCCAGGCCGTCTATGTCCCAGCGGATGATTTGACCGATCCATCGCCTGCCACGACTTTCGGCCACTTGGATGCGACCGTCGTGCTATCGCGCGACATCGCCTCGCTTGGGATATATCCAGCGGTGGACCCGCTCGATTCCACCTCGCGTCAGCTCGATCCCCTGGTGGTTGGCGAAGAGCACTACAATACCGCGCGCGATGTGCAGCAGACTCTGCAGCGCTACAAGGAGTTGCGCGACATCATCGCGATCCTGGGAATGGATGAGCTGTCTCCCGAAGATAAGCTGGCGGTGGCGCGCGCACGCAAGATTCAGCGCTTTCTTTCGCAGCCCTTTAATGTGGCGGAAGTATTCACCGGCTCGCCGGGCAAATATGTGTCGCTGAAAGAAACCATTAAAGGTTTTAAAGGCATCGTCGCGGGTGATTATGATCACCTGCCGGAGCAGGCATTCTACATGGTCGGCGGGATAGATGAAGCGGTCGAGAAAGCCAAAACCTTACAATAGAAATGTTTCATAAACTGGCTTTGTAAACATACATAAGCCATCGATCAATCGGTAATGGAAAGAAAAATGGGCGTGTTTCACGTGGATATTGTCAGCGCGGAGGAATCCATCTATTCCGGCCCCGCTGAGTTCCTGGTGGCTCCGGCGGAAGCGGGCGAGGTTGGCATTTATCCGCAGCATACGCCCATGCTGACCCGAATCAAGCCGGGTTCGGTACGCATCAAGGCGCCGCTGCAGGACGAGGAATTAGTCTACGTTTCGGGCGGCATGCTGGAAATACAGCCGGACGTGGTAACCATCCTTGCCGACACCGCCGTGCGCGGTGCAAATCTTGACGAGCTGAAAGCCATTGAAGCCAAGAAACGGGCGGAAGAAGCGCTGAAAGACCGATCCTCCGCGATGGACTATGCCAGAGCGCAGGCCGAACTCAGCCAGGCTATTGCACAATTGGCGGCAATTCAGAAACTGCGAAAACGCGGGCATTGACCCCCGTATCCGGTTTCTCGTAAAGGCGGCCGTGGCCGCCTTTTTTGTTGGTCGGAACAAGCCGCGCAGGGAGAACCTTCCGGCTACGGATGCAGCCTCCGCATCTGCCGGTATGGCGTTTGTACTGCTTGCTCGCAGATCAATAACTTGGATTTTGAAGGCGCCATGTGATAAATTAGCCTTATTCAATTTCCTGGCATGAAGCTTTCTCGGTCTGTTTTTGCCGGGCAGACATACCGTCGCCCGCCTGATCATAGGCGACAATAAGCGGCAATAACCATGCGCCCGGTTGCCTCAGCGGCCGAGGTTCTTCATCACTCTTCATTAAATGTCTAAACTACATATCGTCATCCTGGCTGCCGGGCTCGGCAAGCGCATGTACTCCACACTGCCCAAGGTTTTACATCCGCTGGCCGGAAAACCCTTGCTCGGCCATGTCCTCGATACTGCCCGTTCACTGTCGCCACGGAGAATTTGTGTTGTCTATGGACATGGCGGCGAGGCCGTGCCCCAGGCGATCTGCGACGAGACGCTTATCTGGGTGAAACAGGTGCCGCAGTTGGGCACCGGTCACGCGCTCATGCAAGCACTGCCGCATCTGGACAACGACGGCCTGACGCTGGTGTTGTATGGCGATGTGCCGTTGACCGGCATCGAAACCCTGAAGAAATTGATCGCAGCGGCGGAATCAAAAACTCTTGCGCTGCTGACGGTGGATCTGGAGGATCCATCCGGCTACGGTAGAATCGTGCGGAACAGTAAAACAGGCGGAATTGCCGCTATTGTCGAGGAGAAAGATGCCAGTAACGCACAGCGGCAGGTCCGCGAGATCAATACCGGCATCATGGCGGTTCCAAACCAGTATCTCCACGGCTGGTTGCACAAGCTGGAAAACAAGAATGCTCAAAAGGAGTATTACCTGACCGACATTGTCGCGATGGCGGTCAAGGATGGCGTCAAGGTAGATGCCACGCAGCCGGATTACGCATGGGAAACAATCGGCATCAATAGTAAAACTCAGTTGGTGGCGCTTGAGCGCATTTATCAGAATGAGTGCGCAAAAGAATTATTGGAACAAGGGGTAACCCTGGCTGATTCGTCCCGCATTGATGTCCGTGGCCAGCTTGTGTGTGGCAGGGATGTGGAGATTGATATCAACTGCATCTTCGAGGGTCATGTACAATTGGATGACGGCGTGAAAGTGGGTGCTCACAGCATACTGAAAAATGTCAAGATTGCCGCAGGATCGGCAATCGCACCGTTCAGCCTGATCGACACCGCCGAAATCGGGAAAAACTGCCGCATTGGACCGTATGCTCGTATCCGTCCCGGAACCAGGCTTGCCGACGATGTGCATGTCGGGAATTTCGTCGAAGTCAAAAATAGCACCATTGCCGTCGGCAGCAAGGCGAATCATCTGAGCTACATCGGCGACTCCGTAGTCGGCAAAAACGTCAACATCGGCGCCGGAACGATCACCTGCAACTACGATGGCGCCAACAAATACCAGACGATTATCGAGGATGACGTTTTTGTTGGTTCCGATACGCAATTGGTTGCGCCGGTGAAGGTTGCGCAAGGCTCCACCATTGGCGCGGGCTCGACAATTACCAAAGATACACCGCCGGAGACGCTGACGCTGTCACGCGCCAAGCAAGTCAGTATCGACGGATGGACGCGGCCGGTTAAAAAAGTGAAGGGCGAGAAATGAAATATGAAGTGGCAAAATCTTCTCAACCTTGTCATTCCCTGGAGCGAAGCAGAGAGGAAATCCATCAATGTGCGGAATAGTCGGTGCGGTAGCCAGAAGTAACATTGTCCCCACCTTGCTGGAAGGTTTGCGCCGTCTCGAATACCGTGGTTATGATTCAGCGGGGCTGGCGCTGATGAACGGGGGACTGCACCGTCTGCGCACAACCGGCCGGGTTGCGGAACTCAGCAAACTGGCGGACGAGCAGCATTTTCATGGTGAAGTTGGCATCGCTCACACCCGCTGGGCTACTCACGGCGCGCCTTCCGAGCGCAACGCTCATCCACATTTTTCCGGTGAAATTTCGAAAGTGGCGGTGGTGCATAATGGCATCATCGAAAATCATGAGGCGCTGCGTCAGCGCCTGCAGGCTTTAGGGTTTGCATTCGTTTCCGATACGGATACCGAAGTGATCGCTCACCTCATTACATCCAAGCTGAAAGAAAATCCGGATTTATTTGAAGCAGTATGTCATTCAGTAGCTGAATTACAAGGCGCTTACGCAATCGCCGTCATGGAAGAGTCGCGGCCGGAGCGCATCGTCGTTTCCCGCAACGGTGCGCCTTTATTGCTGGGGCTGGGTGAATCCGGCAATTATGCCGCCTCCGACGCCTCCGCTTTGTTGCAGGTGACGCGGCACATGATCTATCTGGAAGAAGGCGACGTGGCCGAGCTGCGCCGCGACGGCTACCGCATTGTCAATCTACGCGACGGTACGCGCAAGGAAGTGGCGCGCCCCGTGCACGAAAGTGAACTGACCAACGAAGCGGTGGAAATGGGACCTTATGCCCATTTCATGCAGAAAGAAATATTCGAGCAGCCGGGAGTGGTGGCGAATACGCTGGAAATGGTGCTTAATGCATCTTCCATTTCTCCACGATTGTTTGGAAGCGAAGCGGAGAATATCTTTAAAGATACCGACAGCATTCTGATACTCGCCTGCGGCACCAGCTACCATGCGGGACTGGTTGCCCGCTACTGGCTGGAAACGTTGTCGGGATTACCTTGCAATGTCGAAATCGCCAGTGAATACCGCTACCGTGATCCGGTCGCCAATCCCAACGCGCTAGTGGTAGGAATATCCCAATCGGGGGAAACAGCGGACACGCTGGCCGCGCTCAGCTATGCCAAGTTGTTGGGCCATCGTTACAGCCTCGCTATCTGCAATGTCGCGGAAAGCGCCCTGGTACGGCAGACGGATCTACGCTTCCTCACCCGTGCCGGGCCGGAAATCGGCGTGGCCTCGACCAAGGCATTCACCACGCAGCTGGCTGCGCTGATGCTGCTTACCATGACATTGGCAAAATTGCGCGGCAAACTATCGGGCGAGGGTGAACGTGAGATGATCGCTGCCCTGCGGCACTTGCCTGTCGCGCTACAGCACGCGTTGCAGGTGGAACCCCAAGTCAAGGCTTGGGCTGAAGGATTTGCTCAAAAAAACCACGCCTTGTTTCTCGGACGCGGCATGCATTATCCCATCGCCATGGAAGGCGCGCTCAAGCTCAAGGAGATTTCTTACATCCACGCAGAAGCCTACGCCGCCGGAGAACTGAAACATGGTCCCCTCGCGCTGGTGGACAAGGACATGCCGGTGGTTGCTATTGCTCCCAACGACGCCCTGCTGGAAAAACTCAAATCCAATCTACAGGAAGTCCGCGCTCGCGGCGGTGAGCTCTACGTTCTCGCTGATGCCGATTCCCGCATTCAGGAGAGCGAAGGCATTCATGTCATTCGCCTGGCGGAACATGCCGGGCTGCTTAGCCCCATTCTCCATACTATCCCACTTCAATTGCTCGCCTACCACGTTGCGCTGCAAAAAGGCACCGATGTGGATAAGCCACGGAATCTGGCGAAATCGGTGACAGTGGAGTAGTCAAAAGTAATAAACTTGGATCTGATTTTGATAGAGATGTCAAGCGTCCGAGCATCTAGCTTCGTAATACGACGCCTTTATCTCATCGATAGAAACGCCTTGGCATGGGCGAGCTCAGGACGCTCCGTATCACGAGCGATGGTCAAGGCCTGTAGTTTGACGTAGTACTCGCGAGCGACCTGAGGGTTGCCGGCGGCTTCCGCGGCGCGGGCAGCGCCATAAATGCCACGGAACCGGTTCGGATCCCGCTTTAGGGAGTGCTCAAATTCGGCGAACGCCTGTTTGGGCCGCCCGAGCGCCAGGAGCATCTCGCCCAGCAACTCGCGCGAGGGCACGACGTTCCCCGGTGTCACAGGGTGCTTGTCGCTCGCCTCTTCGGCTTCCGCGGCGGCACGCATAAGCTGTAGCGCCTCCTCGTTGCGTTTGTCGGCAAGCGCAATCCACCCATTGACAGCCTTGATCTGGAAGTCGGCTTGGCTCGCCCAGTAGGCATCCTTAGCCGCGCTCAGCGCCTCCTTGAGCGCCTGCAGTCGGTCCACGTCCCTACGGGCGGCCGCGACGTCGCCGCTACGCGCCGCTCCCAGCCCGCGGGCGAATACCAGAATACCCTCCGCTTGAGGGAACTTGCTCCAGGTGAGGTCGGACGGGGAGAGAGTCAGCTTCGCGGCTTGCGCCCAGTCGCCGCGCTCGAGCGCGTAGCGGGCGGGCATGGCGGCGAAGGCATAGGCTGCGACCACATTTTCCACATTCACCTTGCGGATCGCACCGGCCTCGTCCACCAGTTGCTTCGCCGCCTTGTCCTGTGCCTGCTGGAGCTGGCCGAAAACCATGTAGTCCATTGCATGTAGCGCGTCATAGGCGCCGATGCCCAGCGTCTTTTCCTTCAGCTCACCCTTGGCGGCGAGATAGGAGGCGCGATTGGCGTCCACCATTTCCTTCCACAGGCCAACACGCGAGAAGATGTGCGAGGGCATGTGCAGTACATGGGGCACGGTAGGCGCGATGGCGCCGTAGGCACGCGCCGCGGGAAGTCCTTTTTCTGCCAGTTCCGCATAGTCATAGGTATGGATCAGGTAGTGGGCCACACCGGGATGATGGGGGTACTTCTTGAACAGAGGCTCCAGGATTGCCGCCGCCTTGAGCTGATTTGCGAAGCTCTTGTCCGTGGGCAGCGCCGTAATGTTGAGCGCCAGCGCGTAGAGGATCTGTGCCTCCTCGTCCTTGGGATACTTCGCCGCCACGCCTTCCATCGCCTTCTCGAAGGCGATGGCGCGAGGCCGAAATTCGGTGGTCTCCCAGTCCTTGAAGAACGTGCCCAAGGCAGCGATGTAGTCGCGTTCGCGCTCGCTCTTGGCGCCAGCTCGATTCGCCTCCGCCGCAGCCGGGGCGCCAGCTTTGGAGGCACTCGGATTCGTCGGCCAGGTGAAGGGATTGCCCATGGACACGATGGAAATGCCCCAGTATGCCATGCCGCACTCGGGATCATGCCGCAGGACTTTGGCGAAGGATGCCTTGGCCGGATCGAACCAGAACGAATGGAACAATGCCATCGCCCGATTGAACTCCTGCTGCGCGGCAACGTTGCATGAAACGGCAAAATTCAGCTCGCCAAGCTGTTCCAGTCGGGCGGTTCGTGGAGTGCGGTCTGTGTGTATCAGCTCCAACCCGGACGTCGATTGGGACGAAGACCGCGCTGCCGGCGCAGACACATGGTCTTGCGTGGCGCATCCGGCAAACAGCAGAGCGCTAGCAATAAGCGCAGCGCGTCCATGTGTGTGAGGGACTAGCGCTCTTTTCATGGCGGATCCTTTCGTTATTGGTTGAGTCAAGATGCGTGAAACGGTCCCGAAAAGGCAGGGTAGCAGCGTGTAGTAAAGGTCATGCGTGTAACCGCATTTTCTTTGCCGCGATTGCTACAACTATGCCGGAGATCGAGCGCCTGTCCCAGCATAAAAAGTCCTGCACTTAACCCAAGATTAATACTGTCTGGCAAAACTATCTTACCTAATACAAAGTGGGCTGTTAAGTTGCACTGATGGCGTTATTCATACCGCAACGCCTCCACTGGTTTCAAAGCGGCTGCCTTTTTCGCCGGATAAAACCCGAAAAATATCCCCACTGCGGAGGCGAAGGCGAACGCCAGGGCAACCATGCCAAATGTGATTACCACCACCATATCAGCTGCGCGGCTCACTGCCCACGCGCCGCCGATGCCGATTGCGATGCCCGCCAGCCCCCCCAGGATGCAGATCACCAGTGCTTCCAGCAAAAATTGTGTGAGGATGGCGCGGCGGTTTGCGCCGATGGCCATGCGGATGCCGATCTCCCGGGTACGTTCCGTTACCGATACCAGCATGATATTCATGATGCCAATGCCCCCGACCAGCAGCGATACCGAGGCGATTGCACCGAGCATCAACGACATGACCTTGGCGGCACCGGTTGCAACGGCGGCAAGTGCCGCCAGGTTGCGCACGGTGAAATCGTTTTCCATGCCTTCCGCGATACGATGGCGCTGAAGCAACAGACGGTTAATCTCGATTTCCGCTTCTTCCATCACTTCCGCCGACCGGGCTTGTACCATCATGAACTGTATTGATCCTGGAAACTGGGTGCCGAAAATCTGGCGCTGCCCGGTTGTAACGGGAACGAAAACGCTATCGTCCTGATCGCGTCCATCCAGGCTCTGCCCCTTCGCTACCAGCACACCGGCGACCTGAAAGGGGCTGTTCTTGATACGTACGATTTTGCCCGTCGGGTCTTCCTCGCCAAACAGGTTTTTTGCGGTAGTGGAACCGAGAATTGCCACGCGAGCGGCAGCCCTCAGATTGGCATCGGAAAAAATCTCGCCGCTTTCCATCGCCCAATCCCGCACCTCAAAATAATCGGGCGTGACGCCGGTAACCACGGTGCTCCAGTTATTGGCGCCATAATTCAGTTGCGCGGTGCCGGTGATAAGCGGGACGGTCGTCTTGATGGAGGGCAGGCCGGCGATGGCCTGTGCATCGCTGATCGTCAGGGTTTGCACGCTGCCGCTGCCGGAACGCAAAGCGCCGGAAGAAGTGGCGCCTGGTAACACAATAAACAGATTACTGCCCATCGAGGCGATAGCCTGGTTGACCGTTGTCTGGGCGCCTTGACCGATAGCGAGCATCAACACTACCGCCGCGACGCCAATGATCATGCCGAGCATGGTCAATCCGGTGCGCAGGCGATTGAGCCGTAACGCCCGTAGCGCTTCGCCGATGATGGCAAAGAAGTTCATGCGGGTACTTCGTCATCGTGCACCACTCGCCCATCCTTGACGCGAACCAGCCGCCGGGTGCAGGCGGCGATATCATCCTCATGCGTCACGAGCACGATGGTGATGCCTTGCTCGCGATTCAGTTGCTGAAAAATCGTCATGATCTCACCGCTGGTTTGGGTGTCGAGATTCCCGGTAGGCTCATCCGCAAGGATAAGCTGCGGATTATTGACCAGTGCGCGGCTGATGGCGACGCGCTGCTGCTGTCCGCCGGAAAGCTGATTGGGCTGATACGCGGCGAATTTCCCCAAGCCGGTCTGCTGCAATCGTTCGAGCGCACGCTTACGGCTTTCCGAACGGCTTACGCCGGCATAGAGTAGCGGCGCCGCAACGTTATCCAGCGCTGTCATGCGTTTCAGCAGGTTGAACCCCTGAAATACGAAACCGATATTTCGATTCCGCACGCGCGCAAGTTCATCGTCCGAAAGCTTTGCGATATCGCGGCCGTTAAGCCAATAGCTGCCGCTGGTGGGCGTATCGAGGCACCCGAGTATATTCATCAGAGTGGACTTGCCTGAGCCCGAGTGTCCCATGATAGCGACGAATTCGCCGCGATTGATAGTGAGGCTGACATCGAATAGAACTTGGCTGTTGACCGTCCCATTGCCGCCATTCTCCAGGCTATAAATTTTGCAAAGATTCTCTACCTTGATCAGCGGTTCACTGGACGCATGATGCCGAAGCGGTGTCATTGAGGAATCTCTGAATAAGTCTTGCATGGGCGCGACGGCGGGTTTGCGGGATGGAATGCGCGAAAGGCGAGGACGTGAATGGCCATTCCCTTCGCTATGAGCCTGACAACGCAGACCGCCCGCAAGGCCGCCGTCCCTTTGGGTTACTGGCAAAATCGGGCGCTCACTGCGTGGCACTCCTTGGCATCGTAGACTAGCTACGACCTGCGTCGTGCGCCTTCTGATCATCCCGATTTTACCAGCAACGCGCTCCACGAAGGACTTGTTCAGAGGTTCCTAGAACATTCTGAATCTGAGTTTACTGCCGGATTTTTCCTTGTCGACGATTTCGCGAGTGATCAGTTTATCGCCTTCCTTGATTTCACCTTGCAGGATTTCGGTAAAGTTGTTATCGGCAATGCCAGTTTTGACGCTGATGGGAATGGGCTTGCCCGCTTCCAGCCGGTAGACCACACGCTTACCCGGCTGCCCGGCAGCCGTCGTTGCTGAATTCGTATCGGCCTCCGGTGGCTTATAGCGCAGCGCAGCGTTGGGAACCCGCAATACATCTTTTTTATGCTTGACGGTGAAGCGCACATTGGCGGTCATGCCAGGAAGCAATACCCCATCGTCGTTGGTCACTGCAACCACGACATTGTATGAAACGACATTATGCTGAATTGTGGGATTGAGGCGCACCTGTTTTACCGTACCCGTAAACTCCCGCTCCTGAAAAGCATCCACCGTGAAACTTACCGGTTGGCCGAGATGCAGCTGGCCGATGTCAGCCTCCGCCACGTTGGTATCGATCTGCATGTGGCGCAAATCCTTTGCAATCTGAAACAAGGTAGGCGTCTGGAAGCTGGCGGCCACAGTCTGCCCAATATCAACGTTGCGCGCGATGACAACGCCGGAAATGGGTGAACGGATCACACTGTAATTGAGATTGGTACGGTCCCGCGCTAGCTGGGCCTCGCTTACCGCTAGCTGGGCGCGAGCTGTTTCCAGCTGTTGTTCGACCGCGTCCAGCGCTTCGGGAGAAATAAAACCCTGTTCCACAAGGGCGCGGTTACGGGTCATTTTGTTGTTTGCCAGTTTCAGGGCAGTTCGGGCATTTACCACATTGGCCTGTGCCTGCTGCAATTGGGCCTGAAACAGCGCCGGATCAAGTTCCGCCAGTATATGCCCCGCTTCGACCCGGTCATTGAAGTCGGCAAGCAGCTTGAACACGGTGCCTGATACCTGGGTACCGACATTCACCAGCACGACGGGGTTGAGCGTGCCGTTGGCCGAAATGTTTTGTACAACCTCTCCGTGGTCGGCTGCCTGGGTTTTGTAGTGTTCCTGCCCGGGTTCCGTTCCTGCCTTCCAGTACCACACGCCAACCGCGGCCAACAGCAGCGCTGCGACTACCGTATACAGCCTCATGCGCGGGTTAAACGTCATACCTGACCAAAGGAACTGGGGGACATCCGGCGCCGGGCGGTAAAAAATGAAAGCCGGATATTACCTGAATATGGGGAGCTTATAAGGGAGTTTATAAAATCATGCTGCAGGGTAGGAAAACCTGGCCCTGGATAGACACCGGCCAGATCGCATTTGTTGTCGCCCCTTTCCCGGAAGACAGCGATCAATGCGTTACCGAACTTCAATTCTCTTTTTTCTCATCGGCGGCCAGTACGCGTAATTCCTTAAGGCGCGCCTCCGCGCTGGATTTCTGGTAGAAGTCCCCGTCGTCGCCTCTCAAAGCAATCTGCAGCTGTTCAATGGCAGCGTGGATTTTCCCCTGCCGCGTGTAGACTTCCGCTTGCGCGCGATGCTGCATCATCATATCCCCAAGCGCTCCATAGCTTTGCGCCTGCAGCCGGTAAAGGCGTATGTCATTGGGCGTAAACTGCAGTTGCTGACTAACAAATTTGAGCGCCGCATCGGCGTTATTGCCGCGTAGCAGCGCATCGGCATAGTCATAGATTAATGCCCGGTGCTGTGGATATATTCGTAGCGCAGCTTTATAAATATCGAGGGCTTCCGCGTATTGTCCCACTGCAAGTTTGACGCGGGCCGCAAGGGTCTCAATCATTGCGCTTGGCTGCGGCGTTTTACGCGTAATCTGGATCGTCGCGCCAAGCCGATGATTTTCCACTGTTTCATCCGTGTCAGCGGGTTTGTATTTTAATGGGCGCTGCCGAGGCGCCAGCCGTGGCGCAGCTTTGTAAATGTCGAGAGCTTCAGCAGGTTGTCCCATAGCGAGCCTCGCACGCGCCGCAAGAGTCTCAATCATGGCGGCTGGCAGGGGGGTCCGATGTGCAATCCGCGGGGTTGCATCCAGGTGCGGATGCTCCAACGCCTCATCGGCGTCGGACTGCAAATCTTCATACAGTTGCGCTAATTCTTTATCCGCGCGTACGTACTTTCGGTCCCGCAACAAGGCATTGATTAGTCCGTAGCGCTCCACGGCTTCATTGCTATAACGTTTATCCTGCAACACGGAGTCAAAATGTTCTACCGCCTCCCTTGGACTCTCCAGCGAAGCGCGCAGCTTGGCTCGCACCAATTGGAAATCGAGGCTGTCGGGAATTTGCCGGTAAGGGATATCATGAATGCGGCTCTCAATATCCGCGATGCGCTCATAAGTGATTGGGTGGGTACGCAAATATGAAGGTGCGCCATTCTCCCGGAATCGTCCAGCCCTTTGCAGACGTTCGAAAAACGTCGACATCCCGTGCGGGTCAAGACCGGCACTCATCAGAATGCTCAAGCCGATACGATCGGCCTCTTTCTCATGGGCGCGGGTAAAATCCAATTGCGACTGAATTCGATGGGCCTGCGAGCCAACAAGAATAGCCTGTCCCGCCTGGGGGTTTGAACGCGAAGCCAGGATCGCCAACGCTGCCGCCACCAGGGAAGTCAGCATGCTGTATTTTTGTCCCGAGATCATGCGCGCGAGATGTTTCTGGGTGACGTGCGCAATTTCGTGCGCCATGACGCCCGCCAGTTCCGATTCCGCTTGCGCAGTCAGGATAAGCCCGCTATTGAAGCCCATGAAGCCGCCGGGCAGCGCAAACGCGTTGATCGTGGAATCTTGCAGGGCAAAGAACTCGAACTCCTGATCGGGATGGGCCTCGTCCGAACTGAGAATCAACCGATTGCCGAGATTGGTGAGATAACCGGCGATTTCCGCATCGTCGAGATATGCCGGATCAGCGCGAATCTCGGACATGATTTGCAAGCCCAGTTCCCGCTCCTGGCGCGGCGAAATGGTCGCCTGCGATACGTCGCCCAGATTAGGCAGTTCTCCAGCAAAGCCGTTTGCCGTAAACAGCATTGGCAGAATAGCCGTCAAATAGCGAAATTTCATGTGGATAAGATAGCTGTTCGCAGGCGAAGTTCCACCGTGCGTGCGACGACAGACCCTGGAATGGGAAATATGGATTATTTGTGGATGCGATGCCGCGCCATACGCGATCAACGCGATATAAAAAGGAGGCCGATTTACGAACGCACCTCAGGCCGGTTGTTGTATGGGGAAATAGATATGTGCGGCTAGATCGCTGTATCATCCGTCTCACCCGTACGTATTCTCACCACCTGCTCAATACTGGTGACGAAAATCTTGCCATCGCCTATCTTGCCAGTACGCGCAGTGTGAACAATTGTCTCGATAATGCTCTCCACCAGTGTTTCAGCCGCCACTATTTCAATCTTTATTTTCGGCAGAAAATCCACTACATACTCTGCGCCCCGATAGAGCTCGGTGTGGCCCTTCTGCCTGCCGAACCCTTTGACTTCAGTGACTGTCAATCCGCTTACACCGATCTCATTGAGGGCCTCGCATACTTCGTCGAGCTTGAAGGGCTTGATGATGGCCTCGATTTTTTTCATGATGCATTCCTCTAATTCGGATCTATTTTTTCCAGGAAAACGGAAGCACGGTTGTGCCGCAGTTGTGCGCCCGAGTGATTATACGAGGTTCTAAAGGCTTTAATCCCGGTTCACGGCTACTAAAATTCGTCTCGGTATTTTGATGTAATCGGGTAACGCCAATCCTTACCGAAGCCTCTCTGGGTAACGCGGATGCCCGGCGGAGACTGGCGGCGTTTATATTCATTCAGGCGGATAAGTTGTACCACCCGCCGTACATCGGCTTCTGCATAATTCATCCCGATAATATCCTGCAACGAAATGTCATGCTCCACGTAAGCTTCGACAATGGCATCAAGTACCTCGTAAGGCGGCAGGCTGTCCTGATCGGTCTGGTCAGGACGCAATTCCGCCGAAGGAGCACGGCTGATAACACGTTCCGGGATAACATGTCCCAGCGTATTGCGATAACGGCAAAGGCGGTACACCATGGTTTTGCTGATATCCTTCAATACTGCGAAGCCGCCTGCCATATCGCCGTACAGAGTACAGTAGCCTACCGCTATTTCGGATTTATTGCCCGTGGTAAGAACAATAGAACCGTATTTGTTCGATAATGCCATCAGCAGGCTGCCGCGTATACGCGCTTGCAAGTTTTCCTCCGTGATGTCAGGAGTGTTTTGCTGCTGCGGCTCCCTGAACTCCCTCTCCAGTGTGTCCCCGAATTTTCCGAAAATGGGCCCGATGGGGAGCTCGCTGTAACGCACATTCAATGTTTTGGCGATCGTGCGCGCATCGGATAAGCTGATGTCGGCGGTAAACCGAGACGGCATCATTACTGCCTGCACTGTATCGGCGCCCAGTGCATCCACCGCAATTGCCATTGTAAGCGCCGAATCCACCCCGCCGGAAAGCCCCAGCAGTACGCCCCGGATGCCATTCTTTCCAATATAATCCTTGAGGCCGAGACACAGCGCCTGGTAAACGCTCGCTTCCAAAGCTTGCGGCGGTGCGATTTCCCCTGGTACGGGAGCGCCATTTTGCAATTCGACCAAGCCCAGGGTTTCCCTGAACTCATCAAACTGATGCGTAACTTCCCCCTTGTCATTCATGGCAAAAGAGGCGCCGTCGAATATCAGTTCATCCTGACCACCCACCAAGTTGGCATAGATGATGGGTATTGCTGTTTCACTGATGCATTGGCGCACGATCTGGTAGCGCAGAACCTGCTTGCGCATGTGGTAAGGGGAAGCGTTCAGTACCAGCAGAACGTCCGCTCCCGCCTCCCTGGCGCGCATGGCCGGGTCTTCTTGCCAAATATCCTGACAAATGTTGACGCCGAATTTTATCCCTTCAAGATTGAATATGCAGGAATCGCAGCCGGGTTCGAAATAACGTCGCTCGTCGAATACGCTGTCATTGGGAAGCTGATTCTTGAGATACGTGGCGATAATTTTACCGTCGCGTATCACCGAAGCCGCGTTGTAGAGGTTGTTGCCGGCAACATGGGGATGTCCCACCAGCAGCGTTATACCGTATATTTCCTTGGCCAGATCAGCAAGCGCATCTCTGCAGGCGAGATGGAATCCCTCGCGCAATAACAGGTCTTCAGGCGGGTACCCTGACACAGCCAGCTCGGGTGTGATGACCAATTTGGCTCCCGCATTCTTTGCGCGGCGGGCGTAATCGAGAACCTTTCCGGTATTACCGCTAAGGTCGCCGACGATGCAGTTGATCTGGGCAATGGCGAGCTTCATGGTTTGGGGCAGATTCCGCTATCTTTTCATTGAAAAACTGTCGGATCATACCAGAATGGCCATCCTTCACGGGCCTCGCAGCCGCTCGCCATCCTTTCCACTTTAACAATGTACGACCTCGTAGGGCGCCAATAAGCAGAGCGCATTGCACCGCAAGAGTCTTCCCGATATATCGTAGCTGGCGAAGGGCTATGAAAATGTGCTTGAATATGAAAATTGACATACCGTGCAATGCTCCGCTTATTGACACCCTACTACTATTGGAGAAATTCCATCGCATTTTATGCGAGCGGAAATGTGCCTGAAAATTCTTCATGATTCCAGAACTTCAAATTAAGATAATCGATACACTTGACAGCATTTCTGTTGCGGCATGGAACGCGCTTGCGGGAGATGATCCGTTTCTGCGGCATGAATTCTTTTCCGCCTTGCATGAAACCGGGTGTGTTTCAAAAAAAACCGGTTGGTTACCGCAATTCATCACATTGTGGGAAGGCCAGGCCCTGCGTGGCGCGCTACCACTTTATATGAAGAGCCATTCCTACGGAGAGTACGTATTCGATTGGGCTTGGGCGGACGCCTACCGGCGCTACGGTTACCCTTATTACCCCAAGCTGCTGAGCGCAGTCCCTTTCAGCCCTGTGACGGGACGACGGCTGATGGCGGAGACCGCGGAGCATCGCGCCTTGCTTGTCTCGGCCGCATTGAAAATGACGAAAGACAGAAACGCGGAGACGGTGATTTCGTCTTTCCATTGCCTGTTCCCGCGAGAGCATGAAGCGCGCGAAATGGAGGAAGCGGGAATGACGTTGCGGCATGGCATCCAATTCCACTGGAAAAATCGGATGGGGGAGAATTACGAGAATTTCGAAGCATTTCTGGAGGGGATGAGTCATGGCAAACGCAAGAACATCAGGCAGGAGCGACGGAAAGTCCACGCCGCCGGTATCCATTTTCAATGGTTGACCGGATACGATGCGAGCGACGATCACTGGCGTTTCTTTGTCAACTGCTACAATAAAACTTACCGCGATCACCATTCTACGCCTTACCTCAATCTGGAATTCTTCACGCGGCTCGGCAAAAGCATGCCGGAGAATGTCCTGCTGATTCTGGCGTTGCGTGATAACCGACCCATTGCCGCATCATTCAACTTGCATAACTCCCACACGCTGTATGGGCGCTATTGGGGCGCTATGGAATTTGTGCCGGGCCTGCATTTCGAGACCTGCTACTATCAAGCCATCGAGTTCTGTATTGCCCGTGGTATCGCTTTGTTTGAAGGCGGAGCCCAGGGAGAGCACAAGCTTGCACGTGGCTTTCTTCCCGTGCGGACTTGGTCGACGCACTGGCTTGCACATCCCGAATTCGCCGCCGCTATCGGAAATTATCTGAAGCACGAGGCGCAAGACATCAGTCACTATTTAGACGAACTGAACGAAAGCTCGCCGTTCAGGAAAGAAAAAGGGAGCAATACCAAACCCGGGGGTTAACCGCTCATTTTTTAGTTTGGGCTATAATCCACCAACGCTTTTCATTCTCACTTGATTTTCACATTATGGCGGGTTCACTACAATTTCCGGATTTGGGATAATGAAATACTGCAGCAACTGTGGCACCCCGGTTGAATTGCGTATTCCCGAAGGCGACACGCTGCCACGTTATGTTTGCTCCGCATGCAGCGTTATTCATTATCAAAACCCGAAAATAGTGGTGGGCTGCATACCCGAGTGGGAGGATAGGATATTGTTGTGCCGCCGGGCTATCGAGCCGCACCACGGTTTATGGACATTGCCTGCGGGGTTCATGGAAAATGCCGAAACGCTGGTCCAGGGCGCCGCGCGCGAAACACTGGAGGAAGCCAATGCGCGAGTGGAGATGGGAGCCCTTTATGCCATTTATAATGTTCCCCATATCAACCAGGTGCACATCCTGTTTCGTGCGCAGTTGCTGGATCTCGATTTCAAACCCGGAATCGAGAGCTTGGACGTCCAGCTTTTTGGAGAGGCGGAGATTCCCTGGGAGACGCTGGCGTTTCGTGTTATCCGGGAACCTCTGAAGCGTTACTTCGAGGAGCGCCGCCAAGGAAAATTCGAGTTTCATATGGGGACTATAGAAGAGGCTGGCAAATGATTATTTCATGGGAATTCGGGAATGCGCGGCAGTGCTGGGGCGATTTCATGGGGGTCAAGCTGCCCGTAACGCATCCACGATATTGAGGCGGGCGGCCCGGGCGGCGGGAAGAAAGCCGCCGGCAACGCCCATGATTAGCGCAAATGCAAATGACTTCAGGATAATGGTTACGTTCAGGGTGAAGCCGAATGCCAGTTCCGAGAAAGATTGCCAATTCATGGTGGAGATGGTAAAGAATTGCATGAACGACGCTAATACCAAACCGGCTACGCCACCCGTCGCACCGAGCATCATTGCTTCGACGAGAAACGCTGACAGTATATTTTTTCTGCGGAATCCCAGCGCCCGGAGGGTGCCGATTTCAGAGGCGCGATTGGCGACGGAAGCGTACATGGTGATCATCGCGCCGATAATCGCGCCGGCGGAAAAAACAACCGACAATATCATTCCCAGATAGCGGATGAAGTTTGCCAGCACCCGTGATTGCTCGGCATAAAAAACACTTTCCTGCTTTGCTTCCAGGGTAAGACGCGGATCATTTTCAACGCGGGTCTCGAATTGAGTAAATGCCGCCGGATCATTCAATTTCAATATCACCGAAGAATAGACTGGCCTGCGAAAAGCTTGCATCAGTTGGTCCGCATCGCCCCATATTTCCGAGTCGAAGCCGGTTTTGCCGGCGTCTATGATGCCGACTACATTCCATTCACGCTGCCCGAAGCGCAGCGTTTCGCCAACACCGGCGCCCGTGTAGCGTTCGGCGACGCTCTTGCCCGCAATGATTTCCGTTGACCCGGGGCGAAACATGCGTCCTTCGACGATTCTTACCTGTGGGCGAAGTTCAATTCCTTTTTGGCCCATTCCGCGGATCAATATGTTGGACGCTTTATCGGAGTTGCGCTTGGCTAGGGAAATTAATACGATGGCCTCCTTCGATGTCAACCGCGTGCCGTCCATGCCGTAGGCGACTTCCGGCTGGCCTTCCACGATGGCGGCCTGCTCGCGATCGATGATGCTTTGCACCTCGGTGCCTGCGGAACGGCGGGTAACCACCACATTGTCAGGTGAGCCTGTTTCCACCAGCGTTTTCCTGAGGCCCTCTTCCAGCATTAATACCGTCGCAAATACAAACACCACGAGGGCCATGCCGCCGGCGGTAAGTAGCGTCGTCAGCTTGCGTGCCGCTAGGCTACGCAGCGTGTATGAGAGGGGAATCGCCATATTCCAGTCTCCTTGGGCTCATTCACTAACCAATGCTTCGCAAGCCTTCCACGATGGGCACTCGCGCTGCGCGCAAGGCGGGCAGTACCGCTGCCGCGATGCCAACCGCAATTGCAGCGGCGGCCTGCATGTAAACTGTTTCCACCGAAACACCGAATACTGGAAACAGCGTGCCAACTTGTTTGCTGAATTTATCGGCGACAGGGAAGGTGAGCAGAATCCCAACCGCCGCGCCGGTAAGCGCAATCGCCAGAGATTCTCCATAAATTAAGCCGGCAAGGAAGCGCGGGCCAAAACCCAATGCCTTAAGCATGGCGTATTCCCTGATGCGTTCGCGCGCGGTCATTGCCATCGTATTGGCCATTACCGCAAGGATGATGAAAATCACCACGAACGAGACGATTCGGATGGCTACCACAATGGCTTCAGTCATGGAAACAAATCCCAGTTGAAATGCTTTTTCTGTTTCGGTGAGGGTTTCTGCAAGAGAATTTCTGAACATGGCGTCCACCTCAGTCGATATTTCCGCCGCCCTGTCGGCATCCGAGATTTCGATCACGTATACACCCACGTGATCGGTTCTGCGAGACGCGGCCTTTTTTATTGTTTCGTTAAGGTAATCCCAGTGAAAGAAAAACTGCGAGGTATCGGTCCCGGCCTCTGCACCATCATAGATGGCGCGCACCGTAAAGCTCCATGCGCCGGAATAGATCGTGCCGCGCAGAGGAACGGTGTCGCCGATTTTGAAACCGTATGTGTTCGCCACCTTGCGGCCTATCATGCAGCCCTTGCGGTCGGCGCCAAATGCTTTCATTTCGTCCGGGGAGATGAGGTATTCAGGATAGAGATCAAAATAGGTTTTTGCATCGACTGCGAACTGTGGAAAAAAATTCTTTTCGGTAACATAAACCCCGCCGAACCAGCTCGCATGGGAAACCGCTGTAACGCCCTCAATTCTGCGAATCCGTTCCTGATAGTTAATTGGTAGCGGAAATACCAGCGAAATCGCATTTCGCGTCACCAGTCGGGTTGATGAAGCGCTTTCCGCGCCTGAATACCAGGCGTCCACTACCGTACGCAATAGTCCAAAAGCAAGTATCGCCACCACCAATCCCAGCACGGTCAGACCGGTGCGCAGTGTGTGGCGCAATGTATTTCTCAGAATAAGCTTCAGAAAATGCATCGTTGCAGAATCCGCATGCGGGACGCCCGAAAAGCTGAAGGAAAAAGATAGGAATTGACTCGTTAATCAACTTCTTACATCCAGTTCCCCTTTCTCCAGGTGGCGAATTGAATGGGCGGATTTCGCCGCATGAGGATCGTGTGTCACCATAATGATGGTTTTACCCATTTCGCTGTTGAGGCGTTCGAGCATGGATAGAATTTCGTCCGCCGAGGCGCGATCAAGGTCGCCTGTCGGTTCGTCCGCGACCAGGATGACGGGGTCGGTGATGAAGGCGCGAGCGATCGCCACGCGTTGCTGCTGACCGCCGGACAGCTCCGAAGGATAATGCTCCATACGATCAGTTAATCCCACCATCGACAATGCCAGTTCCACGCGTTCTCGCCTTTGACTGCGCGAAAGCCGCGTCAACAACAATGGTAATTCCACATTCTCAAATGCAGTCAGCACCGGCATCAGATTGTAGAACTGGAAAATGAAACCAACGTTGGCCGCACGCCAGTCGGCCAGGTCCGCTTCGGAAAGCGTGGCGATGTCTGTTCCGTTAACTTTCAACGAACCGCTATCCGGCTTGTCAATCCCGGCAATCAGGTTGAGCAGTGTACTTTTGCCGGAGCCGGAAGGTCCCATCAGGGCGATGAATTCGGATGAAATAATGTCAAAAGAGATGTTGGTCAGGACCGGCACCAGCTGTTCGCCGCGACGATAGCTTTTGGTGAGATGCCTGATCTGGACAATGGGCTCGGAAAGATTTTCCATGCAAAAATCGACACCTTCTATTTAGCCGCTATTTTGACGTTATCTCCACTATCGAGTCCGTGGCTGGGGCGCAATATTACCTTGTCACCGGCCTCGGCACCTTTCAGGACTTCAACCATATCACCAATTTTTTCGCCGGTTTCGATAGGCGTCTCAATTGCTTTCTCGTCTTTAATGACGAATACCACGTTTTTTCCGTTGCGCTGGACAATCGCGTTGGGCTGTACTACGGTGCGGGCAGCGCGTTGGCCGGCAGCCATTTCTTTTTCCAAAAAGGCGATCTTCGCGCTCATTTCCGGGAGAACGCGGGGGTCACGATCGACAAACCGTATTTTTACCACTACGGTGGCTTTAGCCCTGTCCACTGTTGGCACGATGCCCTGCACCACCCCTCGTAGACGCACCTCCGGTAGAGCATCCAGCTGGATTTCGCACGGCTGCCCGAGCTTTACCTTTGATAGATTGGATTCGGCTACATCGGCTTCGACTTCCAGCGTATCCATATCCGCCATTGTGACCACTGCGCCTTTTGCATCGAGCGCGGAAGAGAAGGGTGTCACGACATCGCCGATATTTGCACTTTTAGTCAATACCACCCCATCAAACGGGGCGCGGATCAGTGTCTGTTCCACCGAGATTTGAGCCGCGCGATGATTTGCCTTCGCTACACTGACGGACGCCTGATAACCACGAACCGCGGCTTGCGCCTTATGGTAGCGGGCGGCGGCGATATCGTACGCGGATTGCGAAATGAAATTCTTGGCACGCAGTTCGTGGCTTCGGTTGAATGCTGCCTGCGCATCCGCCAACTCTGCTTCTCCATGCTGTAAATTTGCCTCGGCTACCTTGACGCTTGCCGCTGCCTGTTCCATCGCGGCGCTGACATCTGCGTTCTCCAGTCGCGCGATAATTTCGTTTTTCGTTACCTCGCTGCCTTCTGTCACGCCCAGCCATTCCACGCGCCCCGTCGCCTTTGACGCTACCGCTGCTTTACGCTGCGCAACGACATACCCGGTGGCGTTGAGCAATGTGAACGATTGTGAAGGATAGGCTGTGGCAACTGTGGCGGACTCCACCTCTACCGCCGCACTGGCACGTAAATAGAGGGCAACCAGCAATATCAGCGCCGTAGCGGCCGCGAAGGTGACCATCAATTGTGGGCGTTTCCTGCGACCGGTTATACCGGTAGCACCGCTCCGGTCGATTTTTAATCTGGAAAGATCTTCCTTTGCCACATCAACGTCCTGGGTAATTCAACGACGTGATTATGGCGTAGAAGCGGTAGTAGGGCTAGGAACCCGCGGAACAGGAAGACGGATTTGTCCTTGGCAAGAAGAAGAAATTATCCTAAATCCGGTAGCTGGGCGGGGTGAAGTGTGCGGGTTTTGGGGTGCAGGGCAAGGCGCAACGACGCGGAATGCGACCGCGCAGGGCGGAGCAGTGCCTTCCGAGAGGAAGGCGCGACCCCGCAGCGGGATGCGGGGGCCCAAACGCTGAATTCGGTCGCGGCATCCCCTACGCTGTCGATACCCGCTTCGCGGGGTCCCTCGGGCGACGCTTCGGGGCGCCGTTCTATTCAAAGACGTTGCGAACAACGTAGCCATGTACCGCAAAAACTGTGCAATTCATCCCGTAGCGGCCTCACCCGGAAGGTGAGAGTAAAACAATACGAATATCGTTATTAATCATACCACTGATCTATTAAATGAGCGGTCAACTACCGGATTTAGGATTATTCCAGTGACACGATTGTTGAGCGTGATAGTGGCGGGTTGTTGGCGAAATAACGCTTGATTCCGGCAAGTATCGCCTCGGCCAGCTTGTCCTGGTAAGCGGCGTTTTTCAATTTCTTTTCTTCATCCGGATTACTGATAAAAGCGGTCTCTACCAGGATGGAGGGAATATCAGGAGACTTGAGTACGGCGAATCCCGCCTGTTCCACGTTGCTCTTATGCAGGTGATTGATATCGCCGATTTGCGAGAGTACTTCCCTGCCAAGCTTGAGACTGTCGTTGATCGTTGCCGTTTGCGACAGATCCAGCAAAGTTTGCTTGAGATAGGGATCTCTAATGTCCAGATTGACGCCGCCGACCAGGTCGGCGGCATTTTCCTTCTTCGCCAGCCAGCTGGCGGCGGCGGAGGTTGCGCCGCGCTCCGACAGCGCAAACACGGAGGAACCACGCGCATGCGGCTTAATGAAGGCATCGGCATGTACCGATACAAACAGATCAGCGTTCAATTGGCGTGCCTTCACCAGGCGCATTGGCAGCGATATGAAATAATCGCCGTCACGCGTCAGTGCTGCGCGCATATTCGGTTCTTTATCTATCTTGGCTTTGAGTTTTCTGGCAATCGCCAAGGTGATATTTTTTTCATGCGTGCCGGTGCGGCTTGTAGCGCCGGGATCTTCACCGCCGTGGCCGGGATCGATGGCGACAGTGATGAGCCGCACCGTTTCCGGTTTGTTTTTTCTTGAGGTGACAATGTTTCTGGAAGATTTGCTATCGGTTGCGTTTGTTTTTGCACCTGTTTTGGTATCGGTACTGGCCCCGGTCTCCAACATTCCCGGGGAATTTTCATTCAGGAGTGCCATAAGCGGATCGGGTGGAATGGCGGGATAAATATCCAGCACTAGCCGATGGCCATAATTACCTACTGGTTTGAGAACAAATACTTGCGGTACGACCTCGGTTTTGAGGTCCAGTACCAGCCGCAATACGGCAGGCTTGTAACGTCCGATGCGTAATGCCCGGATATAGGGATCCGTGGCGTCGATCTTACCCGGCAGCCCTTCGAGTTCCGGGGTAAGCGCGACCTGTTCCAAGTCAACCACCACGCGATCCGGATCCTTTACCATGCTGACTGAATACTGGATGGGCAGAGCGGATTCCAGCGTGAGGCGGGTATATTCCGCGGACGGCCAGACGCGGACAGAGCTGACAGTCGTGTTAGCAGTATTAGCAAGAGTGGAATTGCCGAGCGGCAAAAACAAGAGCGCCGTTAGCGCCAGAAACTTGATGAATGCTGATGGAAAAGAAAGGCGGCGGCAACCGGCTATTGCCACGTTCAGGGGCTGCTCAGGGCTTGCCAATGTTCCAAACACCGTCTACCCGCCTCCGTGTTTGCCTGAATTTCGACGTTACGATCTGTTTCAGTGATGTGAAAAAAAAACTGCAAATCTGCTCTGGGCAACAGTCCGCCCGCTTTTTCCGGCCATTCCACCAGGCAGACTGCGTCGGCGTTGAAATATTCGCGGAAACCGGCTTCTTCCCATTCTATAGGATCATTGAAACGATAGAAATCAAAGTGATAGAAGTATAACCTAGAAATTTTATAAAGTTCAATTAAATTATAGGTCGGACTTTTGACTTTTCCCTCATAACCCAGCCCACGCAAAATGCCCCGTGCAAGCGTGGTCTTGCCTGCTCCGAGGTCACCGCTCATAAAAATGATAAGGCCGGGACGTAATACCGCTGCAATCTCCGCGCCAAGCGCAAGCGTTGCGGCTTCATCGGCAAGATTGCGAGTAAAGTGATGACTTTCGGCAGAACCGGTATGATTAGAATTATGCAAGACAAAATTTCCAAAGATCCGCCCAACGTTCCGAATGATCTGCCGGATTCCGCTGTCGATTTAATCTGGCTTGCCGGAATGATCAAGGCCTGGGGCAAGGAGCTTGGCTTTCAGGATATCTGCATTGCGGATGCCGGGGCCGAGATGAGGCAAGCCGAATTGGGGCTGCTTGAGTGGCTGAGTAAAGGTTATCACGGTGAGATGGATTATATGGCAAAACACGGTACGCGGCGCACCCGTCCGGCTGAGCTCGTTCCCGGCACGCTACGGGTGATCTCGGTGCGTATGAACTATATGCCCCCTGCGGCTAGGAACAGTTGGCAAGTGATACGGGATGGTGATAAGGCGTTCGTTTCCCGCTATGCGCTTGGGCGCGACTACCACAAAGTGTTGCGTGGGCGCTTGCAAAAACTTGCGGATAAAATCTCTGCGGAGGTGAATCACTTCAATTACCGGGTATTCACCGATAGCGCACCGGTAATGGAAGTGGAGTGGGCGCAGAAATCTGGCTTGGGCTGGCGTGGTAAGCATACACTGTTGCTTTCGCGCGAAGCCGGGTCAATGTTCTTTTTGGGCGAGCTGTATACCGATTTGCCGGTACCTGTAGACGACCCCGTCGGTAATTACTGCGGAAGTTGCACCAAGTGCATCGACATCTGCCCCACCCAGGCAATAGTCGCCCCTTATCGTCTGGATGCCAGGCGCTGTATTTCTTACCTTACTATCGAACATAAAGGCAGTATTCCGGAAACGCTGCGTCCTTTGATCGGCAACCGCGTGTATGGCTGCGATGATTGCCAGCTGATTTGTCCCTGGAACAAATACGCGGCTATTTCCGGTGAAAACGATTTCTCTGTACGCAATGGTCTGGATAATGCATCCTTGGTCGAATTATTCAGTTGGACCAGGGAAGAGTTCGACGCCAGGCTTGCCGGAAGCCCGATCCGGCGTATCGGCTATGAACAATGGTTGCGCAATTTAGCGGTGGGGTTAGGCAATGCACCGTCGTCTACGGCGGTAACTGCTGCATTGCAGGCGCGGCGAGATGACGACTCGTCCCTGGTGCGCGAACATGTGCAATGGGCATTGCAGCGGCATGATGCGCGATGAACCTCTCAGATCGAAGGCGCAGAAGGAGACCGTGAGCAGCGGGAAAATGGAGGCCAATGCGGCCAGTTCATACCTGTAGGATCTTACAGCTATTCAGAGGCGTCATTGTATTTTCTAATCATCTCTTCCTATTTCGTTTGCTTTGGCGGTAGCAAGGCGTTCGTATCTGGTTTCATGGATAGCCGTGCACACGAATTTAACCAATATTTAGGACGCTAATTTGAAGCGCTAATTAAGGTGCAAAGTAGGTAATTTTGCCTAACAATTCGAGCGGTTGTGGTATGGGTGCGGTTTGGAAGAACGATAGGCGGCGCAATCCGCCCATAACTATGCTATCAGGCGTCCTGAGAAGAGTGTACTAAAGTCCAATTTGTTCCTGCTATTGAAATTGGTACGATTCGAGTATGTTATAAAAAAACAAGTAATTTTGCGTTTTGCGTGTTTCGGCTTGAGGGCAATCTTTTGTGCGATTCGGATAACATAGATCATGTACGGCATCTACTGACATCGCGTAGAATGTTATTATGGCACGCTAAAATGCTGGATGGGTGCCATACGTAAGGATATTCTCTTGAACTCGAATCGATACCGTCTTGACAGAGGCATTTACTTATTGCATCTTTATTTCCATTAATAATTGGCTGCCTCTGCATGATCCGATGCATATTCAATAAACAGAAAAAGGAAATTCAGTGAACGCTCCACATATCAGTGCCATGAAATGGCTGGCTTGTTTTGCTATCGTATTTCCTATCCTCTTCCTTGGTGGTTGCAAAACATATCCGGCGCTCACCCCCGATGAAAAGCATCTCGCGCACGATTACCTTATCGGTCCAGGCGACAACGTCGATATTATTGTCTGGCGCAACCCCGAAGTCTCCATGACGGTACCGGTTCGTCCGGATGGGAAAATCACGACCCCTCTGGTGGAGGATCTGCCGGCCAGCGGAAAAACGTCCACACAACTGGCGCGCGACATTGAAGAAGCGCTATCCAAATACATTCAGCAGCCAGTGGTGACGGTTGTCGTTACACAGTTTGTTGGACCCTATACCGAGCAGATCCGGGTCATAGGCGAAGCCGCTAGACCTCAGGCCCTGCCATATCGCGAAGAAATGACGTTAATGGATGTTTTGATTGCAGTGGGCGGGATTACGGAATTTGCCGCTGGCAATAAGGCCAGAATCATCCGCAGCGTAGATGGAAAACAGCAACAGTTTAGCGTCCGGTTGAACGACCTGATTAGAGATGGTGACATATCCGCTAACGTTCCCATGCGTCAAGGTGACGTTCTGGTGATACCGGAAAGCTGGTTCTGATTTTCACCGAGTCCCTATGCCTCCTCACTGGCCCGGCCGCATGTTTTATACACACCGATATTCACCTCCCAATGTTCTTTGTGAGCAATGCAAGGTTTTATTTGCGCGAATAGCTGAACCCCAAATAGAACCGGAAAGGACATCCGGAACTTCATCCGAGCGTGATTACGCCGCTTCATCCTAAATTTGACCAACGACCGGCGGGAGTTCGCAGGGGGTGGACGTATCTTTTCACTCAACTTGCAAAATTCCGGGGTTCATCTCATAAATTTTAAAATTCCGGACCAGGGAATAAATGACAATGTGGAAAGTAGGGCACGTGAAAATCGTTCCACCTCGGGTAAAGGGCGGCGAAGCCGCCTGCAGGAAATTCCCCGCCACCGAAGCCCAATATTTCTAAGGAAAGTTTGACAACATGGAGGAACTGACTACCCAGCTGTTTATTTACCTTAAAGGGATATGGAAGTATCGCTGGATCGCGTTGGCCGGCGCATGGGTTATTGCCATTGCAGGATGGTTTATCGTCTACCGCCTACCTGATGATTATCAGGCTTCGGCAAGAATTTACGTCGACACACAAAATGTCTTGAAACCATTGCTGGCGGGTATGACGATTTCTCCCGATCTGCAGCAGCAGGTGTCTATCATGAGCCGTACCCTGATTAGCCGTCCAAATGTGGAAAGGGTTGTACGCATGGTCGATCTGGATATTACAGCCAAGGACGTGAAGGACCAGGAAAAGCTTATCCAAAACCTGATGGATAAAATCAAGCTCGGGACCACAGGACGCGATAATCTATTTACCATTAATTATAATAATCCAAACCCGAGGCTCGCCAAAGATGTTGTCCAATCCTTGTTAACCATTTTTGTCGAAGGAGGCCTCGGCGATAAGAAACAGGATTCCTCTTCGGCAATTCGTTTTATTGATGAGCAGATCCAGAGTTATGAGGAGAAGCTGATCGTTGGGGAAAATAACCTGAAAGCATTCAAGCAAAAGAACATTGGAATGATGCCTCAGCAAGGCAGTGATTATTACTCGCAGTTGTCTTTAGCCGCGGAAGATCTCAATAAAACAAGATTGGAGCTACGGGAAGCCGAACAGGCCCGCGATGCGATCAAAAGGCAAATTACCGGTGACGAACCCATTCTCATGGTGGAACAGGGCGACTCAGGCTCATCCCCGGCGAATGTGGAAATTGATTCCCGTATCCAGGCATTGAACAAAAATCTGGATGCTCTTATGCTAAACTTTACGGAATTACATCCCGATATCATTTCAACGAAGCGCCTGATCGCACAACTCGAGGATCGCAAGAAAGAAGAAGCCAAGCTAATAAGACCTAGCGCTGATCCCGGAAAAAACTATAGCCCGATGCTGCAGCAGCTTAATGTGGCACTCGCGGAGGCCGAAGCCGGAGTGGCTTCCATGAGTGCGCGGGTAGAAGAATATACCGCCCGT
Organism: Nitrosospira sp. Nl5; assembly: GCF_900102495.1. Classification (GTDB taxonomy): domain Bacteria; phylum Pseudomonadota; class Gammaproteobacteria; order Burkholderiales; family Nitrosomonadaceae; genus Nitrosospira. Next base: position 69,366 of record NZ_FMVQ01000003.1, read on the forward strand.
TACGACCGTTTAAAATCTCTGAGTAATGCGATACCACAAGTGGAAGCAGAGCTTGCTCAACTTAATCGCGATTATCTGGTAAATAAATCCAATTACGAGAAACTTCTTGAACGTCGTGAATCGGCAAAAATATCAGGTGAACTGGGCTCCGCCGCGGACTTAATGTCGTTCAGGATTATTGATCCGCCGACGGTTCCGGATACTCCTGCCGGGCCTGACCGCGGTAAACTGTTTTCCATTATCTTTCTTGGTGCCTTGTTAGGGGGGATTGGTATAGCGTTCGCCGTCAGTCAGATTCGGCCAACATTTCATAATCAAACTAGTTTACGTGAAGTAACCGGTAGGCCGATATTGGGCTCTATTCCCATGATTTGGACCAATCAAGAAAAAATAAAACGCAGGAAGCGTCTCTATGCCTTCGGCTTTTCGTTACTATCCTTGGTAGGTATCTATGGCGCATTGATGGTAAAAGTGGTTTAACCGATGCTTCCACAAAATTGACCTGCTCTCGCTTGCCGTTGATTGATGTGGAAGGTTTTGCTTACTTGCGAGAAGCCCCCAAGGATTCCCGCCACAATGCGCTGATCTCCGAAAGACAGCCGGGTGCAAAGATAATCTCTGGAGACAGCACATCGGTAGATTAATATCAACAACCGTTGCGAAAGCAACTGTAGTTAGCGAAACCTAATTAGATTTATCGGAGAAAGCGTGAGCATCATTGAAAAAGCCGCAGGGCAGCTCGAGAAAGAAGGAAAGATCAGCGCCAAGCAGCCGTCACCGGATGTTTCCATAAGCCCCAAGCCGGCATCGGCGCAGGGAAATGATACGCTCAGGAGTGAGGTTAGCCAAAGCCATACGCCTGATCCTGTCGCGGCTCCTGCCCCAACGTCCCTGACATCGAAACGAATTACGCTCAATCTCACCAAAATGCGTCAATATGGTATCGTCACGCCCGACGAGGGAAGAACGCAGATTGCCGAGCAATTCCGGGTAATCAAGCGGCCATTGCTCACCAATGCGTTCAATAAGGGCGCGGACATGATCAAGAACGGCAACTTGATTATGGTTACCAGCGCTCTCGCAGGGGAGGGAAAGAGTTTTTGCACGGTTAATCTGGCGATGAGCATCGCAATGGAGATGGACCGCACTGTTCTGCTGGTCGATGCCGATGTAGCCCGCCCTTCGATGCCAAAAATCCTTGGATGCGGAACGGAGAGAGGCCTGCTGGACATTCTTCTTGATGAAAACCTTGATTTGGCGGACGTCCTGATTAAGACGGATATCGAGAAGCTCACTCTTCTCACAGCGGGAAGGCGGCACTCGCATTCAACCGAACTACTGGCAAGCCAAAGCATGGGTGCCTTATTAAAGGAGCTTGCGCAACGTTACGCGGACCGCATTGTTATTTTTGACTCTCCACCTTTGCTATTGACCAGTGAGGCGCGTGTGCTGGCAAGCCAGATGGGGCAAATTGTCCTGGTGGTAGAGGCTGAAACGACATCACAGCAGACAGTTAAGGAAACCCTCCGGCAGATTGAGTCGTGCGATGTCGTAAATCTGATCTACAACAAGGCCAGATCATTCTCGGGTGGAGAATATTATGGTAGCTATTACCATGAAAGCGCCTGAGAATAAGAATCGGCATATTGCTTTATTCTCAGCCGTTTACTCTGCCGCGACAGCTATGCTGTTACTCCCCTTCTACTCCTATGGGCAGGTCCAGCCCCAGTTTGGATTGTCCCCACTGGCCCAGCCCCAACTGATGCAAGGCCGCGACGCCCCGCCCGAAGCGGCTGGGCCTGGTGGATGGAGAATCCTCCCCCGATTTAGTTTGAGAGAAACCTTTTCCGACAATGTGAGATTGCGGCCGGAAGGCGAGGCAAGAAGCGATTTAGTTACCCAGATTAATCCCGGAATACTGTTGACTGGCAGAGCGCGCCGCTATGATGTCAATATCGATTACACCATGAATAATCTCATCTATGCGGAACTGAGCGACTTCACCAGAACCCGGCATCAATTGAACGCCAGGGCAACTGCCGAACTGGTCGAAAATCTTTTTTTCGTGGATGGCAGGGCCATGATGTTCCAGCAAAATGCCTCCATGTTCGGTCCGCAGGGAATCGACAACGTCAACGCCACCGGCAACCGGGCCGACATCAAAGTGTATACTGTCAGTCCTTATCTGCGCCACCGTTTTCAGGATTTTGCGTCAACCGAGCTCCGTTATACCCATAGCATAGTCGAGTCAGATACCATCGCGCTTCGAAACAGCCAGAGAGACAGCTTCCAAGCCGGCCTGAACAGTGGCGAGTCTTTTAGAACACTCCAGTGGGGCTTTAACTATAGTAATCAGATGATCCACTTCGATCGTAGTGACCGAAACGTCGAGTTGGAACGGTCCGCGGCTAATCTTCGTTATATGGTCACGCCGCAATTCGGTTTGACGGCAACCGGAGGCTACGAAAGAAACAGTTTTATTTCAATCAGGGGGGGGACGTCGAGTCCTACCTGGACAGTCGGTTTTACCTGGGAGCCAAGTCCAAGAACGAGTATTATCGCAAATGCCGGAAAACGATTTTTCGGCGACACCTATTTTGCCTTAGCCAGGCATCGCACCCGCTTAACTGCCTGGGATGTGAGCTATGTCGAGGATATCACTACCTTTAATCAGCAGGCCGGCTTTGGGGGAATCAATACAGCGGGGTCCTTGAACCAGCTTTTGAATCCCAACATTAATCCCGGGAATATTCAGCCAAATACCCAGTTTCTCCTCGGTCAGGGTATTCCGGGTGATGCCCTCAACTTCCTGACCAACCGACTCTTCCTGCAGAAACGTCTGCAGGCGTCCGTAGCCATGAATGGAGCGAGCAATACGGTCGTACTCAGTATATTCAATATGTCGCGTCAGGCATACTCACCCGATGATGTCGACACCGAGCTTGTTGGAGGGGAAAACCTGGCCCTACTCAGGCATACAAGACAAGCCGGTGCCAATGCATTATGGAGTTATAGAATTTCCAATCTTACCAGAGCTAATCTCAGCGGTCAGTACGCAAAATTCTATTTTCTTTCCACCGATAGAGTAGATGATTTCAGGATTATCAGGCTTAGCCTGACGAGGCAGTTGCGCCAGGCCCAGCCCAATCTGCAGGGCATGGTTGAATTGCGGCATAAAGAACGTGATTCCAATCAAGCCGGAGCCGACTATCGCGAAAATGCTATCACGGCCTCCGTAAACATGAGTTTTTAGCGGGGTAGATGAATGTACGCATCATACTACGGCTTAAGAGTGAAGCCGTTTCAGCTGAAACCTGACCCGAATTTTTTCTTTGGCAGCAAAGGCCACAAGCGTGCCATGGCCTATCTTGAATATGGGCTCTCCCAGGGAGAAGGTTTTATCGTCATTACCGGCGAAGTGGGGGCGGGCAAAACCACTCTGATGCGCAATCTTTTCTGCAAGCTGGAGTCTGACAAAATTCTTGCCGCACAAATAGTCAATACCGATCTGGACTCAGACGATACGTTGAGAATGGTAGCCGCGGCTTTTGGATTGCCCTATGAAAACTCGGGTAAGGCTTCTTTGCTAATCGGGTTGGAGCAGTTCTTTCGGCAATGTGATCAGCAGGGGAAGCGCGCACTCCTGGTGGTGGATGAAGCACAGAATCTTTCTCCCCGCACTGTGGAAGAACTGAGAATGCTTTCTAATTTTCAAACAGATGAAAAGCCTCTGCTGCAAACATTTCTCCTGGGTCAACCGGAGTTCAGGAAAACTTTACTGAGCGGCGATATGCAACAATTGCGGCAAAGGGTAACTGCGACCTACCATCTGGGACCCATGGATTTGCCGGAAACGCGGTCCTATATCGAGCATAGGCTGAATACCGCCGGATGGTCCGGTGATCCATCATTTGATGAGGATGCCTTTGCTACTATTTACGATTACACTGGCGGTATTCCTCGCAAAATTAATACATTATGTGATCGCCTTCTACTGATGGGTTGCCTGGAAAAATTACATAGTTTCAGCAGCGCCGAGGTCAACGAGGTCATTTGTGATATTCAGCAAGAGTTTGACCTACCGAACGCGGCTGACAGTGTGTCCAGCGAAGCCGATGCCGCGTCCGGTCTTGAGAGAGCAATATCTCTTGCCAGTCTGGAGAATATGAATGACCGGCTCGCCAGGCTGGAGGAATCCGTTATCTCCCTGCTGAAACTGCTCAAGCAGATACTTCCCTTTTCTGGCGTAAACAAGAATCTTCGGAAAGACAAAGTTTAATTCTAATTCGGCGGCTGACCGCTCACTTTCAATTTCGCGTTATGGTTGATAAAGGGATAATGTGTATCTCTACACTGGCATTGAATGCGGGAATAGCACTCACACGTAGGCAGCGGCAAAAATTGCGCGGGCGCTTTATGCGTAGCTGGAAAATGGCTTGGGTAAGTGGTTGCGGAAGCAATCGCGCGTTCCACTACGCAGGGGCAGTCAAGTGAAACCAACGCTGATACGCAACGCAATGACTGTCGATGTAGAGGATTATTTTCAGGTTTCGGCGTTTGCTTCTCATATTCCAAGGGAATCGTGGACGTCCATATCTTGCCGAGTGGAATGCAATATCGACCGCATTCTTGCTTTGCTGGACGAGGAACGCGCAAAAGCAACTTTTTTCACCTTGGGATGGGTTGCTGATCGTTATCCCGCGATGGTAAAACGCATCGTCGCAAATGGCCATGAACTTGCCAGTCATGGCTGGGCTCACCATCGTGTTTCTGATCAAGAGCCCCATGAGTTTCGTGATGACGTGATCAAAAGCAAGGCCATTCTTGAGGATATCGGCGGGCAGAGGGTGTTGGGTTACCGAGCCCCCAGCTTTTCCATTGGCCGCAATAATCTCTGGGCACTGGATGTGCTTGAGGAAGCCGGTTACCGCTACAGCTCCAGTATCTACCCCATCCAACACGACCATTATGGTATGCCGGATGCTCCCCGTTTTGCCCATCATCCGCGAGGGAACAATGGTTTACTGGAACTTCCGATTACTACTATGCGCTTGTTCAAGCGCAATTTTCCTGCTGGCGGAGGAGGATATTTCCGGCTTTGGCCCTACCCCGTGTCGCGGTGGTTTCTCCAGAGACTGAATCATCTTGAACACCAGTCCGCAATCTTTTACTTTCACCCTTGGGAAATAGACCATAAGCAGCCGCGCCAGAAGGGCATCAGCGTTAAAACACGCTTTCGCCACTATTATAATCTCCATCGCATGGAAGAGCGGATCAAGGCCCTGACCCGCGACTTCGAATGGGATCGCATGGACCGGATTTTTCTGGAATAGGATGCATGAACCGTATTGTTGATGTATTCCAGGAGGACTGCAAGATTGCCTTCCTTCAGGGAGACCTGCCGTCTGTACATGTCCTCCAGCCCGAAGATAGGGAAAGATGGGATAGATTTGTATTGGCGTGCCCGGAAGCCACTTTTTTTCATCGTGCGGGTTGGCAAACAGTCATCGAACGCGCTTTGGGTCATAAAACCTGGTTCCTCTATGCGGAATCAGGGGGCAAAATTCAAGGTGTGCTGCCCTTGGCGGAAATCAGCAGTCGTATTTTTGGACATTCCCTGAGCTCCCTTCCTTTTTGTGTCTACGGGGGGATTGCCGCAATTTCGGAAACTGGGAGGATGGTACTGGATCGCGCTGCCCAAGCACTTGCCAAGCAGTTGAAAGTTGACTATCTGGAATATCGGAATATAAGGACGCTCCATCCGGATTGGCCGGCCAAGGATCTCTACGTGACTTTTCGTAAAGCCATCGATCCCGACGTGGAGCGAAATATGCAGTCCATCCCACGGAAGCAGCGTGCAATGGTGCGAAAGGGCATCAAAGCCGGACTGGAAAGTACCATCGATACCGATATCGGACGTTTTTTCTTAGCGTATTCGTCAAGCGTGCATCGTCTTGGCACCCCCGTTTTTTCCCAGAAGTACTTCCGTCTTCTTAAAGAAATCTTCGCCGAGGATTGCGAGCTTATGATCATTCTCAAAGGGGGGCGTACTATCAGCGGCGTGATGAGTTTCTATTTTCGCGAAGAAGTATTGCCCTATTACGGGGGCGGCACCAGCGAAGCGAGGGAAGTGGCGGGGAATGATTTCATGTACTGGGAACTGATGCGGCACGCCTGTGAAAAGGGATATAAAACCTTCGATTTTGGGCGCAGCAAGCGCAACACCGGCTCTTTCGATTTTAAGAAGAACTGGGGATTCGAGCCGCAAGCGCTCCATTATGAATACCAGTTACACCGCGCCGGAGCAGTGCCTGATCATAATCCTCTGAATCCCAAATTTCGGATATTCATCAAGGCCTGGCAGAAACTGCCTCTGCCGCTTGCCAATTTTATCGGCCCTTACATAGTGAAGAACCTGGGATAGGTCGATGCAGGAACTTCTTTATCTTGTCCATCGTATTCCCTATCCGCCGGACAAAGGTGACAAAATCCGCTCCTATCATTTGCTCAAGCATCTGAGCCAACACTATCGCGTTCATCTCGGCACGTTTATCGATGACGAGAAAGACCGGCGCTATCTCAGCAAAGTCAGAAACCTGTGTGGCGAGACCTGTTTCGTCGATCTATATCCCAAGCGTGCCCGTCTACGCAGCCTTCGCGGCCTGCTTTCCGGACAGCCTCTCACTTTACCCTATTATCGGGACAGGAGCCTGCAAGCGTGGGTAAACAGTGTGCTCGAAACAAGGCCGATCAGAAATATTCTGATTTTTTCCTCGGCCATGGCGCAGTATGTAGACCACGCCGGACCTGCTCGTCGGATAATCGATTTTGTGGATATCGACTCAGACAAGTGGATGCAATACGCAACTACCAAAACCTGGCCGATGAGCTGGATCTACCGTCGCGAATCAAGATTGCTGCTCGGCTATGAAAGGAAAATCGCAGAGGACTTTGACGGCGCGGCTTTTGTTTCCCAGTCGGAAGCCAGCCTGTTCAAGAAGCTTGCCCCGGAGGTAGCGGCAAAAGTCACTTACTTCAATAACGGCGTCGATGCGGACTATTTCTCTCCGCAAAACAGTTACCCTAATCCCTATCCGGCCAGTAAACATCCCCTGGTCTTTATCGGAGCCATGGATTACTGGGCCAACGTGGATGCCGTGGGCTGGTTTGCGCGCAGCATTTTTCCCACAATCCGCGCACAGTTACCCGAGGTTGAGTTTCATATTGTCGGCGCCCGTCCGGCAACAGAGGTCATGGCTCTTGCCGCTCTTCCCGGAGTCACGGTCGCGGGCTCAGTCCCTGATGTCCGGCCCTACCTTGCCCACGCATCCCTGGCGGTAGCTCCGCTACGTATCGCTCGCGGCATACAGAATAAGGTGTTGGAAGCCATGGCCATGGAGAAAATTGTGGTTGCTTCTCCGCAAGCGATGGAAGGTATATGCGCTAACGCCGGCCAGGAACTGTTCGTTGCCAACAATGAAAGCGATTTTGCTCATCAGATTATTACGCTCCTGCAAAGCGAGCCGAATCGAACCATCGGCCATGCTGCCAGAGTCCGTGTTCTGGAAGATTACAGCTGGAAGAAAGGCCTGGAAAGCGTTGATGCGTTGCTCTCACCGCGGCCAGCAGCTTATGCTGATAAAGACTACTCACATAACGTGCAAAACCGGTTTGAATCCGCAGGAGACAATTTGGCATGAATGCGCAAACGCCGCAAGAAGTTACACGCGGTTCCACCATCATGCTGGATCAGAATTTAAAGGTGGCTGCTCTACTCACACTTGCTACCGTAACGGCAATCCTGATCAGTTATCGTGAAACCGCGTGGTCCATGGTTTCCATCTGGGAAAGGTCTGAAACATTTGCGCATGGTTTCCTTATTTTTCCCTTCAGTGCCTACCTGATCTGGGGGCAACGCAAGCATCTTGGTACATTTCCCCCCCACCCCAATCCGCTGGGCCTGCTACTGCTTGGCTTCCTGGGCTTCAGCTGGCTTCTGGCGACGCTTGCCAGCGTCCAGGTATTTGAGCAATTTTTGCTGATAACCATGATTCCCGCCGTGGTTTGGGCAATCCTGGGGAATCGAATGGTGTGGGCGCTTGCTTTTCCCCTGGCCTATCTTTTGCTCGCCGTGCCTTTCGGCGAGGCGCTTATCTCACCCCTGATAGACTTTACCGCAGATTTTACCGTATGGGCGCTGCAGCTGACCGGCATCCCGGTTTATCGCGAGGGCAGTTTTTTTACCATTCCGAGCGGGAATTGGTCCGTGGTGGAGGCCTGCAGCGGGTTGCGCTACCTGATCGCATCTTTTACATTGGGTACGCTGTATGCCTATCTGACATACCGTAGTCTGAAGCGCCGTCTGGTATTCATCGCTTTCTCGGTAATTGTGCCCATTATCGCCAACGGCATTCGTGCCTACCTGATTGTAATGACCGGCCACCTGAGCGATATGCGCCTGGCTGTGGGAGTCGATCATTTGATCTACGGCTGGATATTCTTTGGTTTCGTAATGCTGTTGTTATTCTGGATCGGTTCGTTCTGGCGCGAGGATGACAGCGAGCATGATGGCGCTTCGGCGGGACCACGGCACGACTCTGGCCTCGTATCGGGAAGCAGGGTCTCATTAAAGGGCACGGTTCTCACCGCCGGCGCCGCCCTCGCCATTGCCTTCATTTGGCCGGCCTACGCCGCCTACCTGAAAGACACGGTTTCCCACACCGCAAAATTCGATATTGACGTTCCCGGCGTGGCGGAAAAATGGCAGACGATTCCGGGCCATGCCTCTGACTGGGAGCCTATATATGTCGGCGCCCCCGCCCAGTTCCGGCAGAGTTATCGGAGCGGCGACCACTCAGTGGATCTCTACATTAGCTATTACCGCAACCAGCAGCAGGGAGCGGAATTGATTAATTCCGGAAATATACTCGTACCGGAAGCGGGATCTCGTTGGCATAATATCAAAGAAGATACGCGAATTGTATCTCTTGGTTCCCAGCAAGAAACCGTCAATCAAAATCAGCTGCACTCATCCGCAGCAAAGCTGCTGGTATGGAGATGGTACTGGTTAGGCGAAGAGAAAACGGCTAATCCTTATCTTGCCAAGTTTATTCTCGCCAAGAATAAGCTTTTGGGCAGGGGCGATGACGGGGCAGAGATTATCGTCGCTGCCCGGTACGAGGAGACGCTGGAGGAGGCTGCCCCAGTACTTGCAGGTTTTCTCGGCGACATGATGCCAGCAATAACGGCGGGACTCCAGAATGCAAGCGATCGCTAGCAATCGGCAGAATCCGGTAAAATCGGCAGGCGTCGAGCGACCCCTTATTGTCCACGTGATTTACCACCTCGATGTTGGCGGCCTGGAAAATGGGCTGATAAACCTGATCAATCATATTCCGCCCGAGCGTTACCGGCACGCAATTGTATGTCTAAAAGGTTACACGGACTTCCGTCGACGGATCATTAGAGAGAATGTTGAAATCGTTGCATTAGGCAAGCGCGAGGGGAACGATTTAAGCCTTTATCTCAATCTTTTCAAGGCATTTAGACGCCTGAAGCCGGATATCGTACATACCCGCAACCTGAACGCGATGGAGGGGCAGGTAATTGCAGCGATTGCGGGAGCGCGTGTGCGAGTGCACAGTGAGCATGGCCGGGACATATTCGATCTGCATGGGAAAAACCGTAAATACAATCTGCTGCGCAAAGCAATCCGCCCTTTCGTAAATCATTTCATTGCTGTCAGCAGGGATCTCGAAAGCTGGCTTGTCAATACCGTGGGAGCAACGCCACATCGCATCAACCAGATTTACAACGGTGTTGACAGCGTGCGCTTCCATCCCCGCGGCCATAAAGGCTCTGACACCGGGCGTCTTGAAAATCTGCCGGAAGGGTTTTTTACGGAAAATGCTTTTGTCATTGGCAGCGTCGGAAGAATGGTTGATGTCAAGAATTATCCCAACCTGATTCGGTCTTTTCTGATGCTGCTGAAAGAAGAACCTGCAGCTCGTAAACGATTCCGGCTTCTGATCGTCGGCGAGGGAAATTCGCGACGGGAATGCATCGACATGTTGCGCGAAGCGGGAGCAGAAAGCCTTGCCTGGTTTCCGGGGGAACGCGCCGACATCCCGGATATGATGCGCGCTATGGATCTTTTTGTGCTCCCCTCGCTCGGTGAAGGCATTTCCAATACCATTCTTGAAGCCATGTCCACGGGTCTACCGGTCATAGCAACCAGCGTCGGAGGAAATGTGGAGCTGGTAAAAGAAGGTATTACGGGGATGCTGGTTCCGCCGGGAGCGCCGACAGCAATTACGGAAGCGGTACTGGAGTATTATCGAAATACTGATTTGATCATCAAACACGGCAAAGCAGCCCGGCAGCAGATTGAGGCAAGCTTCAGCATGGAGGCCATGACGAAAGGCTACCTTCAGGTCTATGACAAGGCCTTGCGCCTATAACAGCCGAAAAAGAGGGAATAAGCATGTGTGGGATCGTCGGCCTGTTTGATACTCGCGGAAAAAGGGAAATTGATCGGCAATTGCTGGAATGCATGAACCAGATCCAGATTCACCGCGGGCCGGATGAGGGAGAGCTATATACGGAACCTGGCGTGGGTTTCGGTCATCGCCGCCTTTCGATTATGGACGTCTCCAGTGGACAGCAGCCGCTTTTCAACGAAGACGGCAGCGTGGTCGTGGTCTTCAATGGCGAGATCTATAATTTTCAGGAACTCGCCAAGGAGCTTGTCGCCCTGGGCCATGCCTTTCGCACCCATTGCGATACGGAAGTCATTGTACACGCATGGGAAGAGTGGGGTGAACATTGCGTGGATCGTTTTCGGGGCATGTTCGCCTTCGGCTTATGGGATCGTAACCGGAAAGTCCTGTTTCTTGCGCGTGATCGGCTCGGTATAAAGCCACTTTACTATAGCTTGCTTGAAGACGGCACATTCATTTTCGCTTCCGAGCTCAAGGCGCTGCTTGCTCATCCCGGTTTTGTCCGGGATATGGACCCTCATGCCATCGAGGATTACTTTGCCTATGGCTATATCCCGGAGCCTAAAACAATATTCAGGCAGGCGTTCAAGCTTTCTCCAGCTCACACACTGAAGCTTCACAGCGGACAAGGCAGTCCGCAATTGCATCAATACTGGGACGTGCCATTTACTCCGCACCATTCCATCAGCGTGCAAGAGGCTCAGGAAGAATTGATTGTCCGGCTGCGCGAATCGGTAAAGATCCATCTTATGACCGAGGTGCCCCTGGGTGCTTTCCTGTCCGGTGGGGTGGACTCCAGCGCGGTGGTGGCAATGATGGCTAACCTCATGGGAGAACCGGTCAATACCTGTTCTATCTCATTTGGCGATCCCGCCTTCAACGAATCGCAATACGCGCAAAAAGTGGCTGACCGCTACCGCACCCGGCATAACGTAGGGCAGGTTGATCAAGACGATTTCGATCTTATAGACAAACTGGCTTCTCTATACGACGAACCCTTTGCCGACAGTTCGGCCATGCCCACCTATCGGGTTTGTGAGCTCGCCAGAGAACGCGTAACCGTGGCGCTGTCGGGGGACGGCGGCGACGAGAACCTTGCTGGATACAGCCGCTATCGTTGGCACCTCAATGAGGAACGGATGCGGTCTGTGTTACCGCTTGGGCTTCGGAAGCCCTTGTTCGGGCTGCTGGGAAGCCTATACCCCAAAGCGGATTGGGCGCCAAAGGTATTGCGTGCCAAATCTACCTTCGAGGCACTTGCCCGTGATTCAATCGAAGGTTACTTTCATAGCGTGTCAATCATGAAGGATGGGATGCGTCAACGTCTGTTCAGTGATTCCTTCAATCGCGCTCTGCAGGGATACCAGGCGGTGGAGGTTCTCCGTACCCATGCTGATCAATGCCCTGTACAGGACGCCCTGTCACGCGTGCAATATCTGGACATGAAAACCTACCTTGTTGGCGATATCCTTACCAAGGTGGATCGTGCCAGCATGGCCCATGCCCTGGAGGTTCGTGTGCCGCTATTGGATCATAAGCTGGTCGAGTGGATCTCTGGCCTCCCGGTTTCCTTTAAGCTGCGTGGCCATGAAGGCAAATATATTTTCAAGAAGGCTTTGGAACCTCACCTTCCCAATGACGTTCTGTATCGTGACAAGATGGGATTTTCGGTACCGCTAGCGGGATGGTTTCGCGGCCCGCTGCGTCAAAGGGTAAGTGACGCCTTGATGGGTCCGATTCTGGCCGAGACGGGGATATTCAATAAAGTTTTCCTGAAGGAGTTAATCGATCAACACCAGTCCGGGCGCCGTGACTATAGCGCTGCATTGTGGTCGTTGCTGATGTTTGAATCGTTTCTGCGCAATGTGCTGCATATGGAGCAGCCACGCTTGCGCAGGAATGATCTCAAGGTCGCCTAGCCTTCGACCATGCGGGGCAAACAAGAGTACTTAGGCTTCATTTGTCCCTCATGCAATCGGGGGATTTGATTGTTCCGTCAGGGCTGTCAGGGGTTGTGTTCTTCCCCTAGACTACAATAGATTTAGAAGGTGCAATTGATGCTGGATGTATTTCTTACCGTTGACGTAGAGGTTTGGTGTGATGGATGGAACGACATCGACGCCCAATTTCCAAGTGCCTTTCAACGATACATTTATGGACACACACCGAGAGGCGACTATGGCTTGCCGCATCAATTGCATCAATTGCAGGAGCATGGCCTGACAGCGGTATTCTTCGTTGAACCGCTCTTCTCGACCAGGTTTGGGCTGCAGCCCTTAGCGGAAATCGTTAGCCTTATTCAAGAACGGGGCCATGAAATACAACTTCACTTGCATACTGAATGGGTGGATGAGTCCATCGAACCCTTGCTCGACAATATCACCGGCAAAAAACAATTCCTGCGTTACTTTTCTCTACCGGAACAAACGATCCTGATTGAAGCAGGCGCGAAGTTAATTGAATCGGCCGGAGGACAAAGCGTAAATGCCTTCCGTGCCGGCAGCTTCGGCTTCAACAGGGATACGCTTCGGGCACTCGCGGCGAATCGCATCGCTTTCGACAGCAGCTACAATGCTACGATGTTTGGGCTTGATAGCGGCGTCAGCCCGGAAGTTCCACTTGTAGAACCCATTGAATGCGAAGGCGTTTACGAGTACCCCATGACAGTTTTTCATAGTGGTACCCGTTCGTTGCGGCATGCACAGGTAACCGCCTGCTCGCATCGGGAGATGGAAGGCCTACTCTGGCAAGCGCTGCAATCCGGACGTAAAGCCTTCGTTATTCTGTCCCACAGTTTCGAGTTACTCAATGGCAGCATGAATCGGCCGGATGATATTGTGGTAGCACGCTTTCGCAATCTCTGCTCTTTCCTGGATCGCCATCGGGATTGCTTTCAAGTTCGGGGGTTTCACGGCTTGACTCCCGATCTGGCACCCTCGCAGCCTCTTCCGCTGACCTCGCCGGTATGGAAAACAGGACTCAGGATACTGGAACAAGGCATACGGCGGGGGTTTCGTTGACCCTATCCTGGCAATATCGCCAAGTCCCAATGAAACTTCAGCTGGGTGATAAGACTCTGCTTGCGACGGATATATGGCTACAAGTCCGGGAGGTGGGATTCGATGATGAAACCCCGGCAGTGGCAGAGCCGGTACCCCCGGCCGATTCCCTTCAAGCCGGCAGCCAGGGCTTTTTGATTCGATCGCTGCGCATTACCAGTAACCAGCCTGTGTTTAGCAGGCGGCATGGCTACCTCTGCTATGTGCCCTCCCAGTATCCGCGTTACTACATTGACATGCGTATGACGTGGTCAGAGTACAGGAGTAAGTTTTCCGCCAAGACACGTTCAACTCTCAATCGCAAGATCAGAAAATACGCGGAGTATTGCGGTGGTGATACTCCATGGAAGGTTTACAAGACTGCAGGGGAAATGACGGAGTTCCATCAATTGGCTCGCGCTGTTTCCAAAATTACCTATCAGGAAAGACTTCTTGACGCCGGTATGCCTGATTCGGAGGAGTTTTTGCATGAAATGGAACGACTCGCGCAACAGGGACGTGTCCGCGGATTCATTCTTTTCCATCAGAATCAACCGGTCTCTTATCTCTACTGCCCTGTGGTCAATGGAATATTGATCTATGCGTTCCTTGGGTATGACCCTCGCTACATGAATTTTTCGGTCGGCACGATTCTTCAATGGCTCGCCCTGGAATATTTGTTCGAGGAACGTTCATTTCGTTTTTTTGATTTTACCGAAGGGCAGTCGGAGCATAAAAAGCTATTTGCAACGCACAACGTTCAATGCGCCAATGTTTTCTTTCTGCGCAGCACTTCGCGCAACTTTTTCCTTGTGCATAGCCAAAGGGGCATTGACCGCCTTAGTCACCTTGTTGGCGAGAAGCTGGATCAGCTCGGCATGAAGGCGGCAGTGAGAAGGCTGATGCGGTTCGGCAAATGATGTTTTTATACACACGGCAAATTTCATCAAGCGTCTGGCTCGGCCCGGTTTAATCAGACAGTGATGACTTATCGGCAGCGGTATTCTTGTTTATTGTCATATACGTGTTAAATTGACCGAGTCTCTAACGAGCAATATTTCCTGGATTATGCAAATTAAACAAATCGCGAAGCGTTTGGTAGATGCCGCATGGGTGGCTCGAGTCATTGAAGTGCTGGATCGTCGATCAGACAATCGCACGACCGAACTTGGAATGTTGAGCCAGGCTTTCGAGTTCGCAAAGATCAACGATGTGCCCGGAGATTACTTCGAGTTTGGCTTATGGCGAGGGAAGACCTTCGGCTATGCATACCGGATGAAACGGCGCTATGGCCGCGATAACATGAAGCTGTGGGGTTTTGACTCATTTCAGGGATTACCCGCTACGGAAAAGCATCCCGACAATATCTGGTATGAAGGACAGTTTGCCTGTACCCGACCGGAATTCGAAAAGATCATGGGATCCCGCGGAATTCAGCGGTCTGAGTATGAACTGATCCAGGGCTTTTACAGCGACAGTCTGAATGATAATGCGCATCGGCGGTTATCCGGTCGCAAGGCCGCGGTCATCTATGTTGATTGCGATCTATATGAATCAACTATTCAAGTACTTAACTTCATCGAACCATATATTGTAAACGGTTCCATTATCTGCTTCGACGATTTCTACAATTACAAAGGTGATCCCGCACAGGGCGAGCAGAAAGCGCTGGCGGAATTTCTGCAGCAGCGGCCACTGCTGCATTTTATCCCCTACCTTGACTACGCTCCCCTTGGAAAATCGTTCATCTGTAGGCTAAAATAAAAATGAAATTTGATATTTCAGTGGAGCGTCGTAGAAAGACAATAGCGGTGAGTGATGTTTGAATTCGATAAGTATGAAATGCATTTGCATGCGGATCGGAATCTTGCTCCGCAACAACCTTATAAGCCCGTTCAAGGCGTTGCGAAGATGTCCTTGCTTATGTGGGGTGAGCACTGTGTGGAGTGCGCCGCCCCGGGCTGTTTCGCAACCTGCGATCTTTACCAGAGCAGACCCGATCGCCGTTGTCGGCGTTTAACCTATGGCATGTATCGTAATCGCCGCTTTCCGTCTGCTCGCGGCTACGGGGCGGAGGTCAAATTCAAGAAATGGGGCAAGATCGAGGCTCGCGGCAATACTCTGATGCTACCCGCCGGGGCGGCCCTGCTGGCCGAACGCGTGATCAGCCTGATTGCACCACTCGCGAACACCACGGGAGAATTGATGTATCGGCTGACACGCGACATTCGCTGGTCGTATTTTGAGCACGCGATTCTCGAGCGTTTTGCCCGCTGGCTGCACCAAAAAAGTCGCACCGAATCCAAGCCGGATTTGTTCCTGCTCGAAGTTTACAATCCGACCGATGCGCCGATACGAATGCAGTTGAACATGGCAATCGCGGGCGGAGCGGTCAGTAAGCAGACACAGTTCGTTCAGCTTCCTCCACCGTTTCGCGCATCCGTCATGCTCTCCCCGGGATATTCACGTCATGAATTCGGGCATGAGCAATTTTCCGCCATTACGGGATGCGGCCACCCGTTCGACATCGCTATTATTCCGGATGGCGAGAATGCCTCGCGGGTCGTTTTCCTCACTGCCGATTTTGTCGTTCACCGCAATGCTGAAAGCAAGCTGAGCTCAAGCTCTCCAAAGATAAAGTGTGTGGTGTGGGATCTCGACAATACAATGTGGAACGGCATACTGCTTGAAAATGAGACAGTGGCCTTACGGCCGGAGGTATTTGAGTTACTGCGTGCCTTTGATGAACGAGGGATTTTACTCAGCATCGCAAGCAAGAACGACGAGGCAAGCGCGTGGCGACGCCTTGAAGAGCTGGGCATCGCGGATTATTTCTTGTATCCTCAGATCAACTGGCTCCCCAAGAGCGAAAATATCAAGATCATAGCCGAGCAGCTCAACATTGGGCTGGATACCTTCGCTTTCGTCGACGATAATCCCTTCGAACTGGAAGAAGTGTCACGGGTACTCGGAGGAGTCGCGTGCATAAACGCGGCTGATATTGATGGACTGCTTTCGAATCCCCGTTATCAGGGAACCAGTAGCGGCGAAGCGAAAAAACGCAGCCAGTTCTATCGAGAAGAATTCGTGCGCAAGAAAAGTGCAGCCAAATTCGGTTCAGATTACCTTGGCTTCCTCGCCACTTGCGATATAAAGCTGTACGTTGACGCTTATGCGGCCGACGATCTGGATCGTGTTTCCGAGCTCGTCCAGAGAACCAATCAATTGAATTTCTCCGGGCGCAAGTACGCCAGGAACGAGATATTGCCAATTCTCGCCGACGATGAAGTCAAAAAATACGTTCTTCGGTGTACCGACAATTTCGGCTCCTACGGCGCAGTCGGATTTGCTATTGTGCGATTTGTGGAGCACGAGATACGCATTGAGGATTTCATGCTTTCTTGCCGTGTGCAGGGAAGGTTTATCGAACAGGCATTCTTCAGCTATTTGGTATCCTCCGAAAGCGGTGAGAAGCCGGAAAGCTTATGGGTCAACTTTGAGCCGACCTCACGCAATGTTCCGGCCCAGCAAGTGCTCGAAAGCCTGCGCTTCGGACCATGCTTACCAAGTAAGGGTTTGAGTCTCGATCTCAATGTTCATTCTCTCGATTGCACGTTCATCTCTGTAGCGTCCTCCTCCGCTAGTCAAGGCGACCCAAGCGCCATCCAGGCAACTCGTTAAACCTGAATCCGTCAGCTGCTGGATTCAGGGTTAAATTCTTCAGCACTTACTATTCGTCTGTAGGTGATCGCAAACGCTGGCCAATATGCCTGCCGGGCTGGGGCGATGCTGGCATGACCCGACGCCACAGCGGATATTGCACCATTATCATGGCCGCGATAAAAAGGCCATATAACGCGGTGTATCGGACTATCAACTCATCCGGTTTGGTCAGATGAGAACGATCGCTACTCAGTAAGAACTGCAATGCGAAAACGCTTGGCCATACTTGACGATTACTTGCTCCGCGCCGAAATAAAGCACCAGGTAGGCCAGAAAGCCAGACCCAAGCATCCACGCGGCTGTCCTTACCTGACATGCTGCCCTGGAATCAGCGCCAGCGCACCCTTCGCGCCCCAGAATGCCACGACTGTCATAGCCACGCCGATCAGCAAAAATGCGACTACGCTACCATTCCCGGCAATGAGCTCGACCAGATTATCCGTGGCGGCTGCCACTACCACGATGTAGTATGAGATCGGGATAAGCAGGCGGGCGCCCACTAGCCATCCCAATAGCGCTGACTTGGCACCAGGAAGAGTGTACCACCCGGCAATGAGCCACCAGCCGTTGCCGCGATGCTTCAGAAGCTGAACAATGCCAGAAAGCGGCCGAGTGATTCCCATTCCCATGGCCAGGCCAGTGCAGTACAGGCGATCCAAGGATGTCATGGATGCTTTCGCCTGGCACTGAGGGCCACAGCAGCAACCATGCAATCAGCCCATGCAGCAATACCAATGGTGGGAAGCTGAGCAGATATAGCTCACCTGCCAGCCATTGTGCAATCAGTATTGGAAAACCTATTCCCCAATACACCAGGTCGGCAAGCAATACCAGCGATCGAAGGGGATGGCCATCGTAAACCAGTTCGCGAATGTTATAGGGTGTCAAAGGTGACTGCGTAATCAACCAGCCCATCGCCACACATACCGCAATTCCAGCCGTTATCAAACCAAGCGCGTGTTTTCCGCTCATCTCTGAGTGGATCTCAACGGGGCAGGCTGCCGCTGCGACGCTGATGTTCCGACTTCTCGCCTGTCTGCCGCCCCGAAGCTTTGCGTTACAGACAATACCCAGCCAACCAGCAATAACAAAATGGGTTCTGTCACATCTGCTGTGCGGCCAAGTAAACCCATCTGCACTAGCTCGATCAAACATGTCCATATAGTCAATCCCACCATCGCGTTCCCGATACCCATTCCTGTTTTTTGCGCAAGCCATAGCAGGGCGGTATAAATAAATAGCGACTGGACTAGTCCCCGAACACCGGTTTCCATTGACCCCTGGAGCATGGTTTGGAAAGGGATGCCATTGAAGGCCCCCCCCGAAACGGGAGAAAACGGCATTATTGCCGTGATAGACCACGCAGCGAATAGCAACCAGAATGCTGACGCAAATATTTTCGTGTTACCGAGGGGCAGCATAACCAGAAATCCTATATAACCTGTCAGGACGCCTGTAAGAATCGACGCATTCAATGTTAAGTTCACAATAGCAAGCTTTCCCGCCATCACCAGGACGACTGCGCCCAACAGCCACCAACCCGGCCGCTGTCTCAGCGCCACGAAAGCGCTGCCCGCAATGATCACTCCAGTTGCATGCATCATCGCCGTCGGAAACGACAAGGTATAGTCCAGAAAAAGCGGCTTTAGCGCATCCTTGAATTTTTGCCAATCCAGGGTTGGTACGAGGGGCAATAGCTCGGTGAGCAGCCACAATACCAATATCGATTGGGCTGCAAGCGAAGCGGAATCGAATGCGCGCACCCTTCCAGATGTACGCTTTCCTATTAAATGCGCCGTCGCCATACCTAGCATCATGCCCGCCATATTCCACATGACATCCGCCAGTGCTGGGGAGCGGGAGGGCAGCCAAACCTGGGCTAGCTGAAGGACGAATGAGAAAGCGAGCGCTAGAAGAAGTAACCAGGCGACGCGAATCGTTACACTCGGGCTGGGTGAGGCAAATAATATACCCACTATTCCGAGTGGGAAGAAAAGCGCCAAATTACCCAGCAGATCTCCCCGGGAAGTGAACAAACGCCAATCGGTAAGGAATTCCTTTGTGGCACCTGCGCCAGGGGTGGCAAAGTCGCCAGGGTATAGCGACCCATAAGCAATCAGTATTGCGATAACTGATAGAACGCGCATTTTTCTATCGAATATCTTTGGTTAAAGAAAGAATGTTGGATGTGACGACATTATTGGGGGACTGGTTTAATTTCCAGTGCTGGCAGTCAACGAGGTCTGTCTCTGTTGAGGGCATAGGCGCCCATTCTGCCTGTGGCATGCAAACTGCCATCGAAGTCCAGATCGGCCTCTGGGTAAATATCAAAGCGCATGCTTTCCTCGGAATGCTTCCGCGTCCCAGCCCCTGACGGCATCAGGTTCATCTTGCCTAGTGGCGCAAACGGCGTGATAAGATATTCCCGCGCCTCGTCCAACTCACCCGTCAGGTTTTTTCCCAAGGCGGCCCCGCGCATTGGTGATTTGGCGAATACGATGTTGGCCGTGATGAATTGGGGATACATGGGATCATGATCACGCCGCGTGAACGTTATGCCAGTCCCTTTGGCTATCACGGTATTGTAGAAAACGCTTATTGCGCGTGTCGTATCGTTGTGCGGCTGGATCTGCATCGCATCGCCGAAATGGTTCACGAACAGGTTATTGTATAACGCGATATTGCCTTCGCCCTGGAACAACGATTCGTGTGGATTCTGATAAAAGAAATTACCGTAGATAAGATATTTATCGTTCGCTCCCGACCCGGTAAGCGGCCAGTGACCGACCAGCATGTTAGGCCTTGCCGTCTCTTTCGATCCACCGCGCGCCTTGCTGAAAACATTGTGGCGAATGATTGTCGTGCTGTTCCCATCCGGTATGCCCGGCAAAGTGGGACGAGACAGTTGATGTTTGATCTGCAAGTTATAACCGAGCGTATCAACAATGAGATTATGCTCGATCAAACCCGCGATAAATGGTGCGCGCCCGTCCGAGTTACCCAGATAAAGGCCAGTTCCGGCAGCTTCGATCACACTGTTACGAATTACCCAGCCCCAGGCTGGGCATTTGGTGGAAATACCCACCGTCTGCTGATTGTTGCCATGACCGCGAATGCGTAATCCGTCAAGTGTGATGTGGTGCGCCCAGTCCGCATGCCCTTCGCATTTAACTCCGTCCACCGGCAGATTTCGACCGTCGAGATCCAGATTGCGAATAGTGACGTAGCTCGAATTTATGATACTGACCGTGTTATGCCCCCGTCGCGCCACAAATACGGCGCGCGGCTCCTTGTTCGGCCCTGAAATCGTAATCGGTGCCTGTTCGGTACCATGAAGGTATAGCACAGGCAGGCCATGCTTATATTCTCCCGGCATTAACTGTAGGTGAGCGCCCGACTCTAGTATCTTTAGTTTCGCGAGATAAGTATCCGGGTCCGCCGTGTAGGTCGTACCGGCGAAAGCAGACGATAGGCCAAACGCCTGCAAGCGCAATTACCAGTCGAATAAAATGGATACGATCTGATTTAACCATGTAAATACTTGTTGGTGAGACACATCAAGCTTTGGTGACATGCGAGCGGTTCATCATTTCGTGATGTGCTTATTCTGGGGATATCCTGTTTGCGCCGCGCCCATAATATCCTCAGGATGAAGAAATGAACCATACCAGCCACAGCAAATTACGGTGCGCTAGTTTCTCGTGTTTCCTATACTTTGATTTTTCAGGTTCTTTATTTTGGGGAAGTAATCAAATTGTTATTGCAACGGCGGAGTTATCCGATTATAGTAAACGCAACTGTGTTGCAATACCATTTCTATTTATGAACTTTCAAGAACAAGCGGAAGCGATGATTCGGCGCACTGGCGATCGGGCGACATCTGGCAGAGTTCGAATTCTTGCTGTTCTCCTGGCGGAACGACGGCCGGTTACGCATCACCAAATTGAAGAACGCTTGCGCGATGGGCACAGATTGGATCGGGTCACACTCTATCGCGTGCTTGAATGGCTGAACGAAAAATATTTTGTGCATAAAGTTGTGAGTGATGATCGGGTGTGGCGTTTTCGTGCAAATGTCGAGGCGAATCTGCACCGGCATGCGCATTTTAAATGCACGCGCTGTACAACGGTAATTTGCCTCAATGATCTGAAGGCCAAGTATGATGGCCCGCTACCTGCCGGTTATCGATCGCAGGAAATTGAACTGACGGTCAAAGGGTTATGTGCAGAGTGCGTGTGACAAGCTGCCAGTCCATAAAAGCATAAAAGGCGGTAACGGGATGCTGACGTTAGGGGAAATACCGTTCCATGGCATTACGTAAGGAATTATTTCTAGTTCTGGTATTGGCGCTGTCCTTCGTCCCGGTCTTTCAGGCGGCGCACGCGCTCACACACGTCGCACACACCGATACGATCAGCACGACTCAAGCTGATACCAATCAGGGAGAAAGCGACACCGACGCCGACAAGATTTGTCTTGACTGTCTGGCTTTGACAGCATTCAGCATTATTCTCCCCATCCTGGCAATTTTCTTTTTTGGTCAAACAATGCGGCAGCGGTTGCTGCGCGTAAAATCCAGGCAAGTCCTTCGTAATCTTACCTCTCCGTATCTCACGCGCGCTCCCCCGCGAGCGTAGCTCCTTTACTTCTTTTGCAGGCGGCTCATAACCGGAATTCGTCATTTGACGTTTGCCGGGTGATCGGGCTGCATCAGCAACCAAACAGTCAGCGGTAAATAACGAGTTGTCCGATTTCGAGTGTAATGCAACATGGTTGCAGAAGACCCGTCGGCTTCCAGTTTTTTCAAGAAGCAGCATGAATTGTTCAAGTCGAAATGTCATTGGTATCATTGCCGTTGCCGCGATCGGCGTATCGGCCGTTCAAGCTGAAACCATTGGCAAGAGTAGTGTATTGCCACCGGTCACGGTTACCGCCACGCCATTCGAGAATCGTGGCGAGCTGGATATGGCTCAACCTGTTTCGGTATTACGGGGCGACGATCTGCGCCGCAAGCGGGAAGCGAGCCTTGGGGATACGCTTTCCCGCGAGCTGGGCGTGGCATCGAGTTCTTTCGGGCCAGGCGCGGGCCGTCCGATCATTCGCGGTCTGGATGGCCCCCGTATTCGAGTGCTGGAAAATGGCATCGGCACGCTCGATCTTTCGAGCGTCAGTCCTGACCATGCGGTAACGGTTGAATCGTTCAATGCCTCCCAGATCGAAGTCCTGAGAGGTCCGGCGACGTTGCTCTATGGCAGCGGGGCATCCGGCGGCGTGGTCAACGTCGTATCCGGCCGTATTCCGGATCAATTGTTCAAATCACCAAAGGGCAATGCTGAAATACGCGGCAACACAGCGACAGAGGAGCGTAGCGGCGCGTTCAACGCGACGGGGAGCATCGGCCGCGCCTCATGGAGCGTAGGGGGCTTCAAGCGCAAAACTGGTGATTACCACATTCCGGGGCGAGCGGATGAGAGCGACCCGAACAGTCCGAAGGGGGTTGTCAAAAATAGCGCGGTCGATTCGGGCGGCCTGTCGATGGGCGGATCCTTTGTCGGCGAGCGAGGCTTCGTCGGCGGATCGGTCTCGCGACTGGAGAGCGAATACGGCATACCCAGTCCTGAGGGCTCGAAAATCGATCTCAAGCAAACCCGCTATGATCTGGCAGGCGAACTGGATAAGCCAATCATTGGTTTCGAGAAACTCAAAGTACGTATGGGCTACAACGATTACAAACACGCCGAAATCGAAAGTACCGGCGACATCGCCACTCGATTTAAAAATCAGGGGTTGGAAAGCCGTGCCGAGCTTTTGCACGCACCAATTGCAAACTGGAAGGGGGTACTCGGAGTGCAATTTCAGGACCGCAATTTTTCCGCCTTGGGCGAGGAGGCCGTGATACCTGTTACGAAATCGCGTTCCACCGGCATATTCCTGATCGAAGAGCGCAACTGGGATCGTTGGCGTCTGGAACTCGGCGGGCGCATCGAGCGTGCCACACAAAACCCCCAGAGCGGGGCGGATCTGCAGCGCGCGTTCAATCTCTACAATGTTTCCGCAGGCACATTATGGAAATTCATGGATGGGTATGGACTTGGTCTGTCAGCGACCAGGGGCCAGCGCGCGCCATCTACGGCAGAGCTGTACATAAACGGTGCGCACCACGGAACGGCCACCTTCCAGATTGGCGATAGTGCCTTGAACAGCGAGACAACCAACAATATCGATCTCGCGCTGAGCAAGACTACCGGTCTCGTGAAATGGAAAGTCAACGTCTTCCATAATTGGATTGGTAACTATATTTTTGTACGAAGCGTCGACGCGAATGGTGACGGCGTGGCTGATCGCTCGGATGATACCGGAGCCCTGGATCCCAATGGCGAGTTTCTCATGCAGAATTTTGCGCAAGCCGGGGCGAGATTTTATGGAGCGGAAGCGGAAGCAATCCTCACATTGAAGCCGGATGCGATCGATCTGCGCCTGTTTACCGATTATGTGCGCGGAAAACTGGATAGTGGCGGTAATGTGCCGCGCATCACGCCGCCGCGGTTTGGGCTGGAATTCAATCATAAGACGGGGCCTTGGACAGCCAACGTGAGCGCAATCCGCGTGATGGGCCAAAACCGTCTGGCGGAACTTGAAACAAGTACTTCCGGTTACACGCTGGTGAATGCCGAGGTCAGTTATCGTATCAAGAAAACCAAGTCGAACGGCATTAGGCTTTTTCTTCAAGGCAAGAATCTGCTTAATGAAGAAATGCGTGTGCATACCTCTTTTTTGAAGAATTTTGCGCCGTTGCCGGGAATATCCCTTTTGGCGGGCATAAGAGGTGAATTTTAATTTTCATCAGCGCTGTTCACTGAAAAAATCGTTGCACAGCCAAGAAACACTCTTTCTGCACGGAAATAGCAGGCAATGGCAAAGCCCGAACACCTGGTTGTCTGTCAAGCCCTGATGGAATGTGGCAAACTTCGGCATTCCTTCTTATACCCAGGTATTGTTATCCGTGTCTCCCTACGAACTCTTCATCGGTCTGCGCTACACGCGTGCCAAGCGTCGCAATCATTTCATTTCCTTTATTTCGCTGATTTCCTTGCTGGGTATCACGCTTGGCATGACCGCCTTGATCACCGTGATGTCGGTGATGAACGGTTTTCAGAAAGAAGTACGGACGCGCATCCTCGGCGTGGCATCGCATATCCAGGTAAGCGGCATTGACGGCAAGCTGACAAACTGGCGGCAGGTTGCAGAGGAAGCACTCAGGCACCCGGAAGTAGAGGGTGCCGCGCCCTATGTCAGCGCACAAGGCATGGTGTCGTTCGATCAAGTTGTCAGTGGGGTTGCGGTAAGAGGCATCCTACCGCTTATGGAGAATAATGTGGCCGATCTCGCAGACATGATGGTGGATGGCAAGCTTGATAATCTTGTGCCCGGTCAGTTCGGCATCATTATCGGCCTGGAATTGTCGCGCATACTGGGCGTATTCACGGGTGATAAAATTGTGTTGATTTCACCCCAGGGGCAGGTAACACCCGCAGGCATATTGCCGCGTTTGAAGCAGTTTACGATTACCGGTATTTTCCAGGCAGGACATTCCGAATACGACTCGGGACTGGTGCTAATTCATATGGCCGATGCACAAACGCTCTATCGTATGGAGGATGACCAGGTATCGGGTGTGCGGCTGAAGCTACGCGACTTGTTCCAGGCGCCGCAAGTCGCGCGAGAACTTGCGCCAACGATTTCCACTGATGTTCATATCAGCGACTGGAGCCGCCAGCATGCCAATTATTTCCGCGCGATACAGATTGAGAAGCGCATGCTGTCGCTTATTCTCGCTTTGATTATCGCGGTGGCGGCATTCAATATCGTATCGACCCTGGTGATGGCGGTAACCGACAAGCAGTCCGACATCGCTATTCTGCGCACGTTGGGCGCAAGCCCGCGCAGTATCATGAAAATTTTCATCGTGCAAGGTACCCTGATCGGTATCGTCGGCACTACGCTGGGCGTCATCGGTGGAATGCTATTGGCATATAATGTAGAGGCGGTGATCGCGCTGATTGAGCGCCTGTTCAGTGTGCGATTCCTTTCACCGGAGGTTTATTACATCAGTGAGATTCCATCCGACCCGCAAATGAGCGACATTGTGGCTGTGGCAGCGGTATCGTTCGTGCTGACACTGCTGGCGACCCTCTATCCAAGCTATCGAGCGTCCAGGGTCAACCCCGCGGAGGCGCTGCGGTATGAATAAAACCATTATTTCCTGCCGCAACCTGCGCAAGAGTTATTATCAGGGCAAGCTGGAAGTGCCGGTCTTGCTGGGCATAGACCTTGATGTCCTGGCTGGCGAAACGCTTGCTATTGTCGGTGCATCGGGTTCCGGCAAAAGCACGCTATTGCACCTGCTTGGCGGACTGGATGCCCCTACCGGCGGCGATATTCGTATCATCGGGCAGGATATCGCCGCTATCAATGAAGAAGAACGATGCAAGCTGCGCAACATGTCGCTGGGATTTATCTATCAGTTTCACCATTTATTGCCGGAATTCAGCGCGCTGGAGAACGTCGCCATGCCGCTACTGATCCGGCGCACCGGCAATAAGGAGGCATACCGTCATGCAGCGGAAATACTGAAACAGGTAGGGCTGGGCCACCGTCTTTCGCACACACCCGGGGAGCTCTCCGGGGGCGAACGTCAGCGTGCGGCGGTGGCCCGCGCGCTGGTGACTCAGCCCACCTGTGTTCTCGCGGATGAGCCTACCGGCAATCTCGACAGGCGTACGGCCGGAGGAGTATTCGAATTGATGCTCGAACTGAATCGCAGCGTGGGTGCAAGTCTCATCATCGTGACGCATGATCCGGATCTGGCCAAGAAGGCCGGACGGATGCTACAGCTGGTAGATGGCATGCTTGTCTAGTGAGGCGCAGAGCCACTGCAATCGAATCCCTATTCTCAATTTCGAGCAGGTACTTAACACGTAAACCTTGCCGCACGGAGCGCTGGCAATCCGCTTGTCCCGTATTCTTCATGACGCCGGCGGTTCGGCTGCGATCGAAATCAGAGCTGTCCTTTGGTTGCTTTGATGCGCTGCGCTCGTTTGCGCCATGCATAAATAATATACAGTCGCCACGCTCCACGCACCGCGAAATAGCCAACCAGGGCAAGCAGCAACGCCAATAGAAATATTCCTACGAGCAACGGTTTGCCAAGCGACATTACCCAGTCAATCAATGCAGGAGCCCATTCGCTGATATTCTTATCCATCAGGTGCAACTCGGTTGGAGGCATATCCCCTGCGCCGCCACCCATGACAAACTCGCCAATGCCATAAGCAGCAATATAAAGCGGCACGACGGTGAAAGGGTTGGAATAAAGTGTGGTAGCTATTGCTACCGGAAGATTCACTTTGAAAAGAATGGCAAACAAAGCAGCGAAAAAGAACTGTACCGGATTGCTGCCGGGGATCAAGCCTGCGAATAGCCCGGCTGCCACGCCACCCGCCACCGACCGGCGGTGCAGATGCCATAGGTTGTGGTGGTGCAGCAGTTCTCCGAACAGCCCGACAAACCGGTTCTGTCGAACGGTTTCGTGAGAGGGCAGATATTTTTTGAAGAATTTTCGGGGCACGAGAAGAGTGTACGGAAATACTGGCGGGACGTGCAATCATAATAAAAGGCCGATAGGTGCGATCCGAAGTGGGAATCTGCCCGCTCAAGGTAAGGCACGGGTCGATATGTGCGGAGAAGTGCCAATCGCTGATGTTTGATGATAAACATTAAAAAGCGGTGGTTCAGCATTCAGCGGAGGAACAGTCTAACCCTCTGTTCAGTAATTTTCCCCTTAGCTACATGATTTAGAAGACAGCGGAAACACCGATGCGGACATGTATTCTTGCGTTTGCCCTTGGGGTAGGGCTGCTGCAACAGCAGGCCGAGCTACCCGAAATTGCCTGGGCGTGGATGCTAGTGCCGGTTGCGGTGCCCGCGTTTTTACTCTGGCGTTGTCAAGCCGCTATTTTCGCGGTTCCTGGAAAGATTCTGGTCGTAGCGATTTTTGTAGCTATCGGATTTTTCTGGGCAGCGGCGTTTGCCCAGTGGCGCATGGCTGATGTGCTTCCGCATGCGTGGGAAGGACGCGATATTCAGTTGATTGGCGTTGTAGCGGAACTACCGCAAGCCAATGAACACAACGTGCGCTTTGCCTTCGACGTGGAGCAGGTGCTGACGCATGGTGCTATCGTTCCCGCGCGCATTTCTCTTGCCTGGTACAAAGAACGCGGCAAGCATGCCGAAACTTCCAGCTCCGCGCTGCCCCGGATTAGTGCGGGTGAACGCTGGCGGATTACCGCGCGGCTCAAACGTCCGCATGGCAGCGTCAATCCTCACGGCTTCGATTTCGAGGAATGGGCGCTGGAACGCAATATCCGGGCGACCGGCTACGTGCGGAAAGCTGACGATAATTTGCGTCTAAACGAAATGGTGAATTTGCCCGCATACCGCGTTGAGCGTTTGCGCCAGGAGATTCGCGACCGTTTTATTCAGGCATTGCCCGATCATGCTTATGCGGGAGTCCTGGTTGCGCTCGCTGTGGGTGACCAGCGCGCTATTCCAGCCGGACAATGGCAAATATTTACGCGTACCGGCGTAAACCATCTCATGAGCATCTCCGGATTGCACGTAACGATGGTATCGGGCCTTATCTTCGCGCTGGTGTATTGGTTGTGGCGCAGGAGTTATCGCTTGGCGCTTTGGCTGCCCGCGCGCAAAGCAGCGGTTATTGCGGGACTGGCGGCGGCACTGGGTTATGCATTGCTCGCGGGCTTCGCGGTTCCGGCGCAGCGCACGGTTTATATGCTCGCCGCAGTCGCCATCGCTTTGTGGCTGGGACGTTTCACTTCCGCAATGTCAGTACTGAGTTGGGCATTGCTGACCGTAATCGTTCTCGATCCATGGGCGATACTATCGCCCGGCTTCTGGTTGTCGTTCGGCGCGATAGCGGTCATCATGCTGGTATCGGCGGGGCGCATCGGTAAAATGCATTGGTTCAATGGTTGGGCGCGGATACAGTGGGCAATCACGCTCGGCTTGGTACCGCCGCTACTGGTGATGTTTCAGCAGGTATCGCTGGTTTCGCCAATCGCTAATGCCATTGCCATTCCGCTGGTGAGCCTGGTGGTCGTCCCCTTGACGCTGTTGGCGACATTGCCGCCGCTTGATTTCCTGTTGCTGCCCGCGCACGCTGTGCTGAGCGGTTGTATGGACGTAATGCGATGGATGAGCGAGGTTCCGCAGGCGGTCTGGAGCCAGCATGCGCCGCCCGCATGGACCGTGGCAGCCGCTATGGCCGGCATTGTCTGGATGCTGCTGCCGGGAGGATCGGGTTGGGGGCAGGGATTGGGGTTTACCGCAGGTTTTCCAGCTCGCTGGCTGGGAGCGGTGGCATTGCTACCGATATTTCTGGTATTGCCGCCAAAACCGGCTTCGGGAGAGCTATGGCTCACCGTGCTGGATGTCGGCCAGGGACTGGCAATCGTGGCACGTACGGAAAACCACGCGCTGCTCTACGATACGGGGCCGGGTTTCGGTTCCGAGACAGATAGCGGCAACCGTATTATCGTTCCCTTTCTGCGTGGAGAAGGGGTCAAGCAGCTTGATGCAATGATTGTAACGCATGCGGACTTGGATCACAGTGGTGGTGCGTTGTCGGTACTGGAAGCGGTGCCGGTGGAGCGGCTGGTTTCGTCGTTGCATGTCGATCATCCAATCCAGCTGGCCGCTGCCAACCGGCAGCGATGCAGTGCGGGAGAATCATGGCAATGGGACGGAGTGCGCTTCGACATGCTGCATCCGTCGGAACAGAGTTACAGTAACCCCAAGCTTAAAACGAACGCTTTAAGCTGTGTGCTGAAAATCACGACAGCCCACGGCAGCGTACTGCTGCCAGGTGACATCGAAAAAAAATCCGAATCTCAATTGCTCGCGTACGATAGCGATATGCTCTCCTCTATGGTGCTGGTCGCGCCCCATCACGGCAGCAAAACCTCTTCCACCGATGCGTTTGTACGTCAGGTGAACCCCCGGCTGGTCATATTCACCGTTGGCTATCGCAACCGCTTCGGGCATCCGCGGAGCGAAGTGGTGAACCGCTATCGGGCACTCGGAAGCAACGTGCTGCGTAGCGATTCCAATGGGGCGATACTGCTGCGTTTTGCGGATAACAGTCTCGCGGTCGAAACCGCGCGTGCGCTGCGTCGCCGGTACTGGCAGGATATACCGGATATTGACGAATCAAGGTAGGTGTAACGTAATGAGCGACGAGTTATCAGACCCAGCAGCTTCCAAGGCTTTCTCTTCCACGACACTTTCCTCTGCTTCCGCGGTCGGCGGACGGGACAAGGTCTCCTGGCCGGAATCCGTGATCGCCATGTTTTCTCCCGGCGAAATCGAGATGCTGAGGTCCGCGCGGGATTTTTCTCAACCGCTATATGACGGAAAGTGTTTGCCCACCGGCGAGCCGGTTACGCAGCATATGCTGGGTGTAGCGTCAGTTCTGGCATCGTTGCGGGTGGATAGCGACACACTGGCGGCAGGTATGCTTTACGCTGCCCCGGATTATCTGGACGGATACAAGGAAAAATTATCGACAACCTTCACCCCAACTGTGGCTCAACTGGTGGAAGGCGTGACGCGTGTGGGTCGCATTCAGACGCTCGGAGCAAGAGATGGCGGCGGTCTCGCGGGTACCACGGATCACAGTGCGCAAATCGAAGCATTACGAAAAATGCTGCTGGCAATGGCCGAAGACATTCGTGTTGTCATCATTGCCTTGGCGGACCGTGTGCAGACGGTTCGATATGTCGCGGCAAACAGCATTCCAGGAAGAGTGGAGATTGCGCACGAAACGCTGGATATTTTTGCCCCGCTGGCCAACCGCCTGGGCCTGTGGCAAATGAAATGGGAGTTGGAAGATTTATCTTTTCGGATCATCGAACCCGAACGCTATAAAAAAATCGCTGAACTGCTTGAAGATACCCGCATCAGCCGGGAACGCTATATTGCCTTGGTGGTGGATAAGTTGCAGCGCGAACTGCAGCAGACCGGTATCGAAGCCGAAGTGACGGGACGCCCCAAGCATATTTACAGCATCCACAAAAAAATGAAACGCAAGGATGTGGATTTCAAGGAAATCCACGATGCCCGCGCGGTACGGATCCTTGTGAACGACGTGAAGGACTGCTATGCCGCTTTGGGGATGGTTCATAACCTGTGGATGCCAATCCCGAAGGAATTCGATGACTATATTGCCAGGCCGAAAGGCAATGATTACCGGTCGCTGCATACCGCGGTTATCGGTCCGGAAGACAAGGTAATTGAAGTGCAAATTCGCACCCACGAGATGCACCGGCATTCCGAGATGGGCGTTGCCGCGCACTGGCGCTATAAAGAAGGGGCCAAACGCGACGCCAGATACGAAGAAAAAATCGCCTGGCTGCGGCAAATCCTGGAATGGAAAAACGATGTGGAGGATGCGGAGGAGTTGGCCGAGCATTTCAAGGTTGCGCTGTTTCAGGACTCGGTCTATGTATTGACTCCGCAAGGCAGGGTAATTGCCTTGCCCCAAGGTTCCACACCGATAGATTTTGCGTACCATGTGCATACCGATCTCGGGCACCGCTGCCGCGGCGCAAAGGTTGACGACGCCATGGTTCCGCTGGACTATCCGCTGCAAAACGCGCAGCGGGTGGAGATCATTTCTGCCAAACAGGGCGGCCCGAGCCGTGACTGGCTCAACCCTGCCTTGGGATACCTCAAAAGCCATCGCGCCCGATCAAAAGTCAGGCAGTGGTTTAGCTCCCGGAAACGCGAGGATTCGGTGGTGCAGGGCCGCGCGTTAGTGGAGAAGGAATTACAGCGCCACGGTATGACGGCGCTGGGGCTGGATAAGCTGGCGGCCGAATTCAAGTTTACTAAAATTGATGCCTTCCTCGCCGCAGTCGCCCGGGGCGACATCAATAGCCGTCAATTGGGAGCATTTCTAAGCGGCAAGGCTGAGCCAGCGGCCGCAACTGTGACAACGGTTGCCGAACCGTCGTTGCCGGCCAGCAGGAAAGCTATCCAGCAACCGGAGGGAGGCGTACTCATCGTCGGCGTCGACAAGTTGCTTACTGTGCTGGCAAAATGTTGCAAGCCGGCGCCGCCCGATCCCATTATCGGCTTTGTCACGCGTGGGCGCGGTATTACGATACACCGTCAGGGTTGTGCCAGTCTGTCACGGCTCTCCGCCGAGAGCGCCGAGCGTCTGGTAGCGGCCGACTGGGATTCAACGAAGGGAGGAGCAAGTTATCCGGTTGACGTCGAGATCGAGGCGGAGGACAGGCCGGGGTTGCTTAGCGACATTTCCTCTATCCTTTTGCGTGAAAAAATCAACGTTATCGCCACACATACCCAAAGCCGTGACGTTACCGCAATGATGCAATTCACCCTGAAAATTACAGATCTCACGCAGTTGCGCCGGGTACTTGGTTTGATACAGAACGTGCTAGGCGTAACGTCGGTATCGCGAAAGTGATGGACTATGACGGATCAACGAAGTCTCAAACTATCCGAATTAAAACTCGGAACTGCGCTATTCTTTCTCGCTTACTCACAACGTTTCCGGGAGAAGTCCCGACGTCAACGTGAGCGATAACTATGAGCAAATTCTCAGTCGTAAAAGCAGTTCCCTTTCTTAAAATAATCCCTCCCTGCCCATTTTCTCGATTGTGGCTTCCGTAATTTTAGTAGGTTAAATTACATCAATTCTCTTATGTATCCCTTTTATTTAAATCATTTATTCGTCTAGTCAAGTTTTGCTGCCTTTTAATTTTAAGTCTTTGTCCCATAACAAAAAAGCCTGTTTATTCCCTTGACTTCCCCATTTTTTTTAACTACAGTGGGTAGAAGTGGGCAAAAGTGGGGAATCATAAAATCGGTTTCCCTTAATTAAAGGGACAAGATGTTTCGCGGCGGTACCTCTATCAGCCTGGACAATAAGGGTAGACTCGCGGTGCCCGCGAAATATCGCGAGGGGCTTATGTCTTTTTGTGCCGGCCGTTTGGTTGTCACCGCTGATCCTTCCAAGTGCTTGCTGGTTTATCCCCAGCCGGTGTGGGAGCCAATAGAGCAAAAACTCAACAGTCTATCCAGTTTCAATGCACAAACCCGCAGTCTGCAGCGTCTTCTCGTCGGGAATGCCACCGACGTGGAGATGGATGGCGCTGGCCGCATTCTCGTGCCGCCTCTCTTGCGCCAGTTTGCCGGCTTGGACAAAGACGTGGTGTTGGTGGGGCAAGGTGCGAAATTCGAATTGTGGGACGACGAAAAATGGAATCTGCAAATCGAAAGCGCTCTCGCTTTCAAGGATGGCATTCCGGCGGAACTTGATGGCTTTTCGCTGTGATACCGTGGTCGACAGTGGCGGGCATATCACGGTTTTGCTGCACGAGGCGGCGGAGGCGATGTCAATCAAGCCGGACGGGATATACGTGGATGGCACTTTCGGACGCGGCGGTCACAGTCGGCTGATATTGGAGCGGCTGGGAAGAAGCGGCAGGCTGATCGCAATCGATAGGGATCCGGCTGCGCTGGAAGTGGGGCAGACTATCGGCGATGCGCGTTTTTGCATGGTCCATGGCAGTTTCTCGGAGATACGGGAGGTATTGCAGAGGTTAAACGTGAATCGGGTGGATGGGGTGCTGCTGGATTTAGGGGTATCGTCGCCCCAGCTTGAAGACGCGCCGCGCGGATTCAGCTTCCGATTGGAGGGACCGCTTGACATGCGCATGGACACCACCCAGGGACAAACAGCCGCGGAATGGCTTGCTGTCGTTTCAGAAGCGCGTTTGGAAGAGGTGATAAGAAACTATGGCGAAGAACGGTTTGCTAAACAGATTGCAAGAGCGATTGTTGCGGCAAGAGCGCGGCAACCTCTCGTCACTACGCTTCAGCTTGCCACGATCGTGGCATCGGCCGTGCGCTCCCGCGAACGCGAGCGGGAAAACAAGCAGAATCCGGCGACGCGCACTTTTCAGGCTATACGGATTTATCTCAATCAGGAGCTGGAGAAGTTGTCGCTGGCCCTGCCGCAATGCGTGGAGGTATTGAATCCTGGAGGGCGACTCGTGGTTATCAGCTTTCATTCATTGGAAGACCGAACAGTGAAGCGTTTCATGCGCGAATCGGCGAATCCCGACATGCTGCCTCGAGGGCTGCCGTTGCGAGCAAAAGAGGTGCAGCTTTTGAGCCGGCATAAATTGCGTTTGGTAGGCAAGGCAATACGTCCCGGCCCAAGCGAAATCGCAGTCAACCCGCGGGCCAGAAGCGCAGTAATGCGGGTGGCCGAACGAATTAACACGACATAATGAAAAGCGTGCTTTGCGACGCCCGCTGTTAATGAGAGGCTGATGTGATTAGGGCAAATATTCTTTTGATTTTAATCCTCATCGCCTGCGCGCTGAGTGTTGTGACTTCACAGCACAAGGCGCGTAAGCTTTTTGTAGAACTGGAAAAAGAGCAGGAACTGGCGCGGCAGCTGGCTGTGGAATGGGGACAGCTGCAACTTGAGCAGAGTACCTGGGCGACGCATGCGCGCATTGAAAAAATCGCGACGGGACAACTCAACATGCGCGTGCCGGATGCATCCCGTGTTCAGATTCTTCCGTTGGCGAACTCCGCCAATTCCAGCAACCTGGCTGATCTTGCGGAAGGGCCTAAGCTATGATGATCAGGCACGCACCGCCTATTGTTTTGCCTGCCGGACGCTCACGTCTATTGGCGGCAATTTTATTGCTGGGATTGGCCGGGTTGACTGGGCGTGCCGCCTATTTGCAGGGAATGCACAACGGCTTTCTGAAGCAGAAGGGCGAGTCTCGTTACAGCCGCGTGCTGGAAATGAGCGCTGACCGGGGAATGATAACAGACCGGCATGGTGAGCTGCTGGCAATCAGTACACCCGTGGAATCGCTATGGTCGAGCCCGCAGGATGTGCAGGCAACGCCGGAGCAATTAAAAAAACTGGCAAGCCTGGTTGAGATGGATATCGAGGAAATTCGTAAGCGTCTTAGCGGGCGGCGGGACTTTGTATACCTGAAGCGCCATTTGTCGCCGGATATCGCAGCGAAGGTGGTTGAACTCAACGTGCCAGGGGTGTTTCTCAAGCGTGAGTTCCGCCGGTATTATCCGGCCGGCGAGTTGACAGCGCATATGCTTGGTTTTACCGACGTGGACGATAAGGGGCAAGAAGGAATCGAACTCGCCTGGCAAAATGAGCTAGCAGGCCAACCCGGAAGCCGCCGCGTCATTCGGGATCGTAAAGGAAGTATTGTCGAGGATGTGGAAAGTATTCGAGCGCCAAAGTCCGGTAAAAATCTGGCGCTGTCCATAGACAGCAGGATCCAGTATTTCGCTTACCGTGAATTGAAGCAGGCGGTCGAAGCCAACAAGGCGAAAGCGGGCGGCGTTGTGGTACTGGACGCGCAGACGGGCGAGGTACTGGCACTCGTCAATCTCCCTGCTTACAACCCAAACAACCGGACGAGAATGAACGGCGGGAGAGCGCGTAACAGGGCGTTGACCGACGTATTCGAGCCGGGTTCGACGCTGAAGCCGTTCACAATAGCGGCAGCGCTGGAGACAGGGGGGGTAACGCCGGATACAGTATTCGAGACCGCGCCCGGTACATTTTCCATCGGCAAGGCGACAATACGCGATGCGCACAAGGAAGGTCTTTTGACGGTGGCGCAAGTGATCCAGAAATCCAGTAATGTCGGCTCTGCAAAGATCGCCTTGTCGCTGCCTCCGCAAGCATTATGGGAAATGCTGAGCGATGCGGGATTTGGCACCTCTACCGGGTCAGGATTCCCCGGAGAGGTCAGCGGCAAACTTCGCCCACATCGCACCTGGCGCCCTATCGAGCAGGCCACGATGTCATATGGCCACGGTATTGCGGTAAGTCTCCTGCAACTGGCGCGCGCTTATACGCTGTTCTCTGCGGAGGGTGAATTGAAGCCTGTGTCGCTATTGCGGCTCGATGCACCCACGGTAGGCAAGCGAGTGATCTCGCGAGACACCGCACTCGCCGTGAGCAGGATGCTGGAAATGGTGGCGCAACCGGGAGGCACTGCCCCGAAAGCCCAGATTAATGGCTATCGGGTGGCAGGCAAGACAGGTACGGCGCATAAACTGGAGGGCAACGGTTATGCAAAAAACCGTTATTTGTCCACATTTGTGGGCTATGCCCCGGCTTCTCGTCCACGATTTGTCATTGCGGTGATGCTCGATGAGCCGTCAGCCGGACAATATTTTGGCGGCGCGGTGGCGGCGCCAGTGTTCAGCCGGGTCATGGACGGCGCCTTGCGCATGTTGAACGTGCCACATGACGCACCCATCAATAACGTCGTGTCATTCACCGCGGTACCTGAGTTGAAGGGCGACGTATGAACCGGGAATTTAGCGTGGGGCGATCGAAACCCAGGGAAAAATCAAAGGCAGATTTCGATTTGCATGAACTTGATAAGCTTGGTGTTCGGATAAGAAATCTTGCCACTGATAGCCGCGCTGTGAAGCCAGGGGATACTTTTCTGGCTTACCCCGGCGAAAAGCGCGACGGCCGCGAATTTATTCCTCATGCAATTGCGGCGGGAGCAAATGCGGTGCTGTGGGAACGGCGCGGCTTTGTGTGGGACAGGGAATGGCAACGACCTAATTTGCCGATAGAGAGGCTGCAATCCAGGGCAGGCATCATCGCCGATAGCGTATATGGCCACCCGTCGGAGAAACTATGGCTAATTGGAATTACCGGGACGAATGGAAAGACGTCCTGCAGTCACTGGATTGCCCACGCCATGGCTGCCCTGGACAGAAAAACGGCGGTCATCGGCACGCTGGGGGCAGGTTTCCCCGGCGAGCTTGAATTCACTGCAAATACCACGCCTGACGCCGTTTTATTGCACAAAAAAATGGCGGGTTTCCTGCGGGATGGCGCGAAGTCCGTAGCAATGGAGGTGTCATCGCACGGAATCGCGCAAGAGCGTATTAACGGCGTCGCATTCGCGGTTGCCTTGTTCACCAATCTGTCACGCGATCATCTCGATTATCACGGCAACATGGAAGCATACGCTGCTGCCAAGGCACGGTTGTTTCATTGGCCCGGCCTTAAATATGCCGTTCTTAATCTTGATGATGCATTCGGTGTCGAATTGTCGAGGCAACTCGCAGGCACGGAGACGCGGATAATTGGATATGGATTGACTGAACAAGCGGTTCGAATTCGGGATTCCGGAAAATTCGGGATGGTTCGCGGGCGAAATCTCAAGACCAGTCCACAAGGCCTGGAGTTCGGTATTGATTATGAAAATGGATTTGAATCTGAATATTCAGAATTTAAGTCTGAAGTGGTGGGTGGCTTCAACGCATCAAACTTGCTGGGGGTGCTGGCCACCTTGCTTGCCAGCGGCATCGAACTACCGGACGCGGTGCAAGCCTTGCAGCAGGTGCGGCCTGTAGCAGGCAGAATGCAGCAGCTGGGTGGCGGCGAGCAGCCGCTGGTAATAGTCGATTACGCCCATACTCCGGATGCCCTGGAAAAGGTGCTGGTGGCACTGCGCGAAGTTCTTCGCACTGGCTCCGGTGCGGACGCGGAAAGGGAAGCCGGAAATCCAAGATTGATCTGCGTATTCGGCTGCGGAGGCGAGCGCGACCGCGGCAAGCGGCCGCTGCTGGGTGCGATGGCGACGCGGCTGGCTGATGAAGTCATTATTACCAGTGACAATCCGCGGACAGAAAACCCGCGGGTCATTATCGACGAGATCGCCGCGGGTGCGGGCGTCAATTGCCACATCGAGGAAGACCGGGGGGGAGCCATTCTTCGGGCAATTCAAGGTGCGCACAAAGGTGATGTAGTTTTGATCGCCGGAAAAGGGCATGAAGCGTATCAGGAAATAAATGGAAAAAAGCTTCCATTCCAGGACATTGACGTTGCGCGGAATATCTTGCGGGATTTAGTAAGGGTACAGGTGCAAACATGATGACCGTGCAGAAAGCAGCCCATGCATTACATGCTGAATGGCGGGGTGAGGATGTGTTCTTTGCCGGTGTCAGCACCGATAGCCGTACAGCGGGGCGCGGTGATCTATTTGTCGCTTTAACGGGAGAAAAATTCGATGGCCATCATTTTATAGGCGAAGTGAAGGAAAAAGGCGCTGTGGCGGCAATGGTCAGCCACGACGCATGGACCCAAAGCCAGGAACCGATGATTCCCCTGATCCTGGTGAAGAATACGCGGTTGGGGTTGGGCCAGCTGGCGGCCTATTGGCGCAGCCATTTCAATATTCCAGTGGTTGCGGTGACCGGCAGCAATGGTAAAACCACGGTGAAAGAAATGATCGCATCCATTTTGCAACAAGCGGTGGACGCGGCAGAACAGATCGATGGCGAAAAGAAGTTACTGGTGACGGAAGGCAACCTCAACAACGATATCGGTGTGCCGTTAATGCTGTTGCGACTGCGGGGGCAGCACGTGTATGCGGTAATCGAAATGGGAATGAATCATTCCGGCGAGATCTCGTATTTGACGAGGCTGGCCCGGCCCGGCATAGCGTTGATTACGAATGCGGGAGTGGCTCATGTCGAAGAACTGGTGTCGGTGGAAGCGGTGGCTTGCGCCAAAGGGGAAATTTTTGAGGGGCTGGATCAACACGGAACAGCCGTGATCAATGCTGATGATCCTTACGCGCCGCTATGGCGCAAACTCGCAGGCGATAGAAGGGTGGTGGATTTTGGTCTGGAAGGAGAACCGAATGTAAGCGCACGCTATCAGCTTGATTTTTTCGGCAGCGAGATGGCGCTGATGCTTCCTGATGGGGCCGAGGAGGTGAAGCTGCAGGTCCCGGGTAAACATAACGTACAGAATGCATTGTCAGCAGCAGCGGTGGCTGTGGCGATGGGCATCGGTAACAAGGCGATAGCGTCAGGACTGAGCGGGTTTCGCGGCGTGAAGGGGCGCATGCAGAAGAAGCGCTGCTTGCATGACGCAACATTGATAGACGACAGTTATAACGCTAATCCCGAATCGGTGAGAGCCGCGCTGGCGGTGCTGGCGAAGGCGCAGGGTAGAAAAATTCTGGTGCTGGGCGACATGGGCGAGCTGGGCGATAGCGCAAGGGATTTCCACGAGCGCATCGGTGTCGAAGCACGCCTTG
The DNA here is from genome assembly GCF_900102495.1 of Nitrosospira sp. Nl5. Classification (GTDB taxonomy): domain Bacteria; phylum Pseudomonadota; class Gammaproteobacteria; order Burkholderiales; family Nitrosomonadaceae; genus Nitrosospira. The sequence continues at coordinate 107,862 of NZ_FMVQ01000003.1, forward strand.
CCGGAATTGACGCACTATTTACCCTGGGAGATTTGAGCGCTCATACCGCCGCGAAATTCGGTCCCGGCGCACGGCATTTTACGGATATTGAGGAGTTGCTGGCTGAAGTAGAGAACCGGCTGGCTGCAGATGTCACTGTACTGATAAAGGGTTCCCGCTTCATGCAAATGGAACGGGTAGTCAAGCGCATCGAATTATGAATTTTTCATTCTATGGAAATCATGAGTAAGCTGGCCCTATTTATTTCACAATTTATTTCGCGGGCTGTTTCGTTGTGGGCTCCGGAAAATAAAGCCTCATGCTGGCGGCATCCATGCTGCTAGAACTCGCCCAATGGCTGGCGAAGGATATCCGCGCATTTAACGTCTTCAATTACATTACCTTGCGTACGGTACTGGCGGCACTTACCTCGCTGGCCATTTCATTCATTGTCGGTCCAGCCATGATACGCAAGCTTACCGCCTATAAAATAGGACAATCGGTACGTGTCGATGGACCGCAAACTCACCTTATCAAGGCCGGTACGCCTACGATGGGAGGCGCGCTGATACTGGTATCCATCGCCATCACGACGCTGCTATGGGCGGATTTGAGCAATCGCTACGTATGGGTGGTGCTCGTGACCACGCTGGGTTTCGGCGTAATAGGCTGGGTGGATGATTACCGCAAGGTAGTGTATCGCAACCCAAAGGGACTCTCCGCCCGATCCAAACTCTTCTGGCAATCGGCGATCGCCATCTCGGTGGCGTTATACCTCGCTTTAACGGCCGAGTCAGCGGCGCAGACCACGATGATCGTACCGTTTTTCAAGCAAGTGGCGATACCGCTTGGCGTGGTGGGGTTTGTGGCGCTCGCCTATTTTGTGATAGTGGGCACCAGCAACGCGGTGAATCTGACTGACGGTCTTGATGGTCTCGCCATTATGCCGACAGTAATGATCAGCAGCGCTCTCGCAATCTTCGCCTACGTCGCGGGTCACGCGGTGTTCTCAAAGTATCTTGGCATTCCTTATATTCCGCACGCAGGTGAGTTGGCCGTCTTCTGTGGCGCGCTGGCAGGCGCCGGGCTTGCTTTTCTATGGTTCAACGCCTATCCCGCGGAAGTGTTCATGGGCGACGTCGGTGCGCTTGCCTTGGGCGCGGCGCTAGGGATCGTGACGGTGATAGTGCGCCAGGAAATCGTGCTGGTCATTATGGGCGGAGTGTTCGTGGTGGAAACCTTATCCGTCATGTTACAGGTGGCTTCGTTCAAGCTGGTCGGTAAGCGCATTTTTCGCATGGCGCCACTGCATCATCACTATGAATTGAAGGGATGGAAGGAAAACCAGGTGGTGGTGCGATTCTGGATTATCACCATGATGCTGGTGCTGTTTGGATTATCCACTTTGAAGTTGAGATGAGAAAATCAGCTTTTTCGTATGAACTTGCGAGGTAAAACCGTGCTGGTGCTCGGAATGGGTGAAACCGGATTCTCCATGGCAAGGTGGCTATCGCGCATAGGGGCGAATGTACGCGCCGCCGACAGCCGGGCGGCGCCACCCTATCTGGCGGCATTGAAGCAGGCCCTGCCTGCCTGCGGGATATTCACCGGTGCATTTACAGCCGAGATTTTCACCGGCATAGATGCTATCGCTATCAGTCCCGGGGTGCCTCTGGCGGAGCGGCTGGTACAGCGAGCAGTGAAGGATGGGGTGCCTGTAGTGGGCGACATGGAGCTTTTTGCCCTGGCCATTAAACCCATTAAACAACGCAATGTGTCGAAACCAAAAATCCTTGCGGTTACTGGTTCCAACGGCAAGACGACGGTAACCGCCATGGTAGGCGCAATGGTAGAGAAAGCGGGATGGGATGTCGAAGTGGCCGGAAATATCGGCCCGGCCGTGCTGGACGCACTAATGCAGCGGGAAGGCTCGGGAAAATTTCCGCGGGCATGGGTATTGGAGCTTTCCAGTTTCCAGTTGGAAACTACCTGGAATCTTGATCCTGATGCCGCCGTTGTATTGAATTTAAGCGAAGACCATTTCGACCGCTACGCAGGAATGGAGGATTATGCTGCTGCCAAGGCAAAGATATTTGTGGGTGGCGACGGTGGCAGTGGCGATGGTATCCAGGTTCTGAACCGTGATGACCCCATCGTTCGTGCGATGGCATTGACGGGAAGAAAGCAGATGACTTTTGGTCTGGGTACGCCTATTGCCGACAGCGATTTCGGCCTGCTGCGCGGCGGCACGGATATCTGGCTGGCGCAGGGGAAAACGCGTTTGATGAAAACCGGCGAGCTCGGTGTAACCGGACTGCACAATGCAGCCAACGCCCTGTCCGCGTTAGCGCTATGCCGCGCGGTCGACCTGCCATTTGAACCATTGCTGCAAGCGCTACGTGAATTCAGGGGGCTGCCGCATCGCATGGAGAAGGTCGCGGCATTCAATGGGGTTACATTCTACGACGACTCGAAAGGTACCAACGTGGGTGCGACGGTCGCGGCTCTGAATGGCATGGCGCAAAGTGTGGTACTGATCGCAGGCGGCGATGGAAAAGGACAGAATTTCTCGCCATTGGCGGAGCCGGTCGCGGAGCATGCCCGAGCAGTGGTATTGATCGGGCGTGACGCAGAAAAGATTGCCGCTGCAATAGATGATTCCGGAGTGCCGCTGCATCATGCGGCGACGATGGAAGAGGCGGTCCGGAAAAGTTTTCTGCTGGCACAGAAAGGTGACGCGGTATTGATGTCGCCGGCATGCGCCAGCCTGGATATGTTCAAAAATTACGCGCACCGTGCCGAGGCATTCGTTGCGGCGGTAAGGGACGTACAGGCGGGAATTTCAGCGAAGGTTCATAAAGCATCGAACTGATGATCTACCAGAGCCATATCAGTAGCCAGAGAGCTTTGCCCAATTTTGATCAATCCTTGATCTGGTCGGCGATGTTGCTGCTGAGTCTGGGGCTGGTGATGGTTTATTCCGCTTCCATCTCCATTGCCGAGGGGGGAAGGAATACCAATGGCTATCCGGCCTATTTTCTGGTTCGGCACGGCGCCTATCTGGGGGCGGGTCTGCTGGCAGGTTTGATCGCATTCCAGATACCGGTGCGGCTGTGGCAGAAATATTCGCTCCACTTGTTTTTACTGGGAGTGGTGCTGCTGGTGCTGGTACTGGTTCCCGGCATAGGCCGCGAAGTCAACGGTAGCAGGCGCTGGATATCGCTGCTGATAGTGAATTTTCAGCCATCGGAATTCATGAAATTACTCATGGTGATTTACGCCGCCAACTACACCGTCCGTAAGGCGGCTTACCTTGGAAGCTTTCGCAAAGGCTTCTTTCCAATGCTGATCGTCATGCTAATGGTGGGTCCGCTGCTGCTGCTTGAACCGGACCTGGGCGCCTTCGTTGTTATTACCGCAATCATGATGGCGATACTTTTTTTGGGAGGGATGGACCTGAAGCTGTTCGCCGGACTAACCGGCTTCCTGATTATCTGTCTGTTGCTGTTGATTTGGATAGAGCCTTATCGCATGCAGCGTTTCTTTGGCTTCATGGATCCGTGGGACGATCCCTACGGAAAAGGATACCAGTTAAGCCATGCACTGATTGCATTCGGACGAGGCGAATGGTTGGGTGTCGGGCTGGGGGGGAGCGTAGAAAAACTTTTCTACCTGCCCGAAGCGCACACTGATTTTCTGCTTGCGGTAATTGCGGAGGAACTTGGGTTCATCGGGGTGATGACGGTAGCGGCGCTGTTTGGATGGCTGGTCATACGTGCCTTCGTAATTGGCCGCCAGGCAGCGATGCGGGAACGTCACTTTTCCGCGCTGGTGGCACAAGGCATCGGTGTGTGGCTGGGAGTGCAAGCCTTCATCAACATGGGCGTGAACATGGGCGTATTGCCGACGAAGGGACTGACTTTGCCGTTGATGAGTTTCGGTGGCAGCAGCATCGTCGCCAGTTGTATCGCGCTGGCAATATTGCTGCGGGTGGATTGGGAGAACCGGCAACTAATGAAAGGCTATGCGGCATGAAAAGCATGAAAATCATCCTGAACCGCAGGGCAACGCCAGGAGCGTTAACGTGATTCCCACCATTCTCATTATGGCGGGAGGAACCGGCGGGCACGTGTTTCCCGGGCTGGCGGTAGCGGATTATATGAAGACGGCGGGTTGGCACGTGGTGTGGCTGGGAACAGAAAGAGGAATGGAAACAATGCTGGCGCCACAGCGAGGTTATGACATGGAAGTTATCCGCTTTTCCGGGTTGCGTGGGAAGAACGTCGCAACCTGGTTTACCCTGCCGCTGCGACTATTACTTGCGCTATGGCAAAGCGTCGGAGTGATGCTCCGCGTGCGTCCTGACGTGGTGTTGGGCATGGGCGGCTACCCCGCGTTTCCGGGCGGATTGATGGCTTCACTGCTGAACAAGCCGCTACTGATACACGAACAGAACTCAATTCCAGGGCTCGCCAACAGGATATTGGCAAGACTCGCCGACAAAGTCTTGCTGGGTTTCCCCGATGCAATCAGGAACGGCACAAAGGTCGTTTTTTCCGGTAATCCCGTGCGTAGCGAAATCAGCCAAGTGGAACCGCCGGAAAAAAGGTATGCAGCGCGCCGGGGCGCCGGGAATGGAAAATTGAGATTGCTCGTCATCGGCGGTAGCCTGGGCGCGCAAGCGTTGAATACTATCGTGCCGCAGGCACTGAAACTGATTCCTGAAAAGATACGCCCGCTGGTGACCCACCAGGCGGGAGCAAAGCATCTGGAGTCGCTGAGACGGAATTATGCCGAAGCGGAAGTGGAAGGCGAACTGGTCACGTTTATTGAGAACATGGCGGTCCGCTATGCCGATTGCGACTTGGTGGTTTGCCGCGCCGGTGCGCTTACCATTGCTGAGCTGACAGCAGTCGGTGCCGCAAGCGTTCTGGTGCCTTTCCCCTATGCCGTGGACGATCACCAGACTAGTAATGCAAAATTTCTCAGCGACAGGAACGCGGCGGTGCTGCTGCCGCAAGATGAACTGAACCCGCAAAGCCTCGCGCAATTATTGATGGGATTTACCCGCGAAAGCCTCTTGGAGATGGCCATGAAGGCCCGCGACTTGGCGAAACCGGACGCGACCAGACTGGTGGCGGAAGCGTGCATGGAGATGATAAAGGCGTAAAAATCGAAACGTAAGTGAATGAAGCGCTGTTCTCGTTCTTCTTCATTTCATTTCGCCACATACTTAACTATGAAACATAAAGTCAAACACGTTCATTTTGTCGGCATTGGTGGCTCGGGTATGAGCGGAATCGCCGAAGTGCTGCTTAATCTGGGATACCAGGTGAGCGGCTCTGATTTATCTGTCACCGCCACTACCCGTCGCCTGAAAAAACTGGGTGCGACCATTCATGCTAGTCATGCGAGTGGTCATGTGGCCCTGGCCGACGCGGTAGTGACGTCTGCCGCCATTGGGTCGGAAAACCCTGAAGTGATGGCCGCACGTGAGCGTAACGTGCCGGTGGTGCCACGCGCCATTATGCTGGCGGAATTACTGAGATTGCGTCAGGGAATCGCTATCGCGGGCACGCATGGCAAGACCACTACCACAAGCCTGGTCGCCAGCATCCTTGCGGAAGCAGAAATGGATCCGACGTTTGTGATCGGGGGCAGGCTCGAAGCGGCGGGTTCTCATGCCAAGCTGGGCCGGGGCGAGTTTATCGTGGTGGAGGCCGACGAATCCGACGCCTCGTTCCTCTATTTGCAGCCGGTGCTCGCGGTCGTGACCAATATCGATGCCGACCACATGGAAACCTACGGTCACGACGTCAACAGACTCAAGCAGGCATTTATCGATTTTTTGCGGCACCTGCCTTTTTACGGCATGGCGGTGTTGTGCGTGGATGACGCCAACGTACGCGAAATCCTGCCCGATGTTACCAAACCTATCACGACTTACGGCTTATCGGACACCGCCCAAGTCCGGGCCGCCGATATCCGCCATTGTGAGGGGCAGATGCATTTCACCGCACTGGTGGGCGTGAATGGCAAAACTCGCAAGCTCAAAATCATGCTCAATCTGCCGGGATTGCATAACGTGCAAAACGCACTTGCGGCAATTGCGGTATGCAACGAGATAGGCATCCCGGATGCCGCCATCATCAAGGCATTGTCCGGTTTCAGAGGAGTGGACCGGCGTTTTCAGCGCCATGGTGAAATCCAGCGGATCAGTGATGGCGACGGCAAAGCCGGAAGTTTTACCCTGGTCGATGATTACGGCCATCATCCGGTAGAAATGGCGGCAACCATTGCGGCCGCCCGCGGTGCTTTTCCCGGCCGCCGCCTGGTTTTGGCGTTCCAGCCACACCGTTACACCCGTACCCGCGATTTGTTCGAGGATTTCGTGAAGGTGCTATCCACTACCGATGCGCTGCTATTGACAGAGGTTTATCCGGCAGGGGAAGCACCCATTGTGGCCGCAGACAGCAAGTCGCTTGCGCGCGCACTGAGAGTGCTGGGCAAGGTTGAACCGATCTTTGTCGAGACGGTGGATGAGTTACCCGCAGCCATACATAACGCCACGCAGGACAATGACGTTGTACTGGTGATGGGAGCGGGGTCGGTGGGAAATGTGGCGTCCGAGCTTGTAAAGGGAACGTAGATCCGGGCATACCCCGTGTTGCAGGGAAATTTGTTACTGGATTCATGAATGGATATGTCGGAAATTGAATTAACTCGTGAGTCGGGGTCGGGGTTGCCGGTTCTTCGCGGCGAAATGCGCATGAACGAGCCGATGAAAAAATATACTTCCTGGCGTGCAGGCGGGAGGGCGGAGCGTATGTATATGCCCGCCGACCTGGCTGACCTTGCTCAATTCCTGCAGTGGCTGCCGCCGGATGAGCCGGTGCATATAGTGGGATTGGGCAGCAACCTGCTGGTGCGCGACGGCGGAGTGCAAGGCGCGATAGTGGTATTGCATGCGCGGCTTAATGATCTGCGGCTGGAGCAACGGAATAAGGATGATGGATTGATTTACGCCGAGGCGGGAGTTGCTTGCGCAAAGGTGGCGCGATTCGCGGCTTTGCATAATCTGGCCGGTGCCGAATTTTTGGCGGGAATTCCCGGTACGGTGGGCGGAGCATTGGCGATGAACGCAGGTTGCTACGATGCCGAAACCTGGGAAATCACGGAGCAGGTGCGAACACTAAGCCGCGCGGGTCAACTGCACAAACGCGTGCCCGGAGATTATCAAATTGGCTATCGGTACGTCGCATTGAAGCCGCAGACGAGCGTCAAGGACCAGAAAGTGGAGAATTCTTTGGGTGAGGAGTGGTTTGTCGGGGGATGGTTCAGATTGGTGAACGGCAAAGATGCGGTATCGCGCAAAAAGATCAAGGAATTGCTGACCAGACGTATCGGCAGCCAGCCATTGAATCTTCCCAATGCCGGTTCGGTGTTTCGCAATCCGCCGGGAGATCGGGCAGCGCGATTGATCGAGTCGTGTGGACTGAAGGGTTTTCTTATTGGCGGCGCGATGATATCGCCCAAGCATGCAAACTTTATCGTGAACACCGGCGAGGCAACGGCGGCAGATATCGAAGCGGTGATCGAAGCGGTACGTAAAACCGTGAAAAAGCAGACTGGAATTGAACTGGAGCAGGAAGTGCGAATTATTGGAGCCACTGCGTGAATTTTGCTGGATCGCAAGGTGTGCCTTGGACATATCTTTCGGGGGAAAATCAATCGTGAGTCGCTACGATTTTGGAAAAGTCGCGGTTCTCCTGGGTGGCCGTTCCGCTGAACGGGAGATTTCACTCAGAAGCGGTAGGGCCGTGCTTGATGCGCTGTGCCGCCAAGGTGTGAAGGCACATCCGTTCGATCCATCTGAACAACCCATGGAGGCGCTCCTGCAGCAGGGATTCGATCGTGTGCATATCGCGCTGCATGGCCGTTATGGCGAAGACGGAACGGTGCAAGGCGCACTTGAAATCATGGGGCTGCCCTATACCGGCAGCGGGGTCATGGCGAGTGCGTTGGCGATGGATAAATGGCGTACCAAGTTGCTATGGCAGGCGGTGGGAATCAGTACACCCCGCCATGCCTTGCTGGATGCCCAGAGTGACCTGGACGCTGTGGTAAAAGAGCTTGGTCTGCCGCTGATTATCAAACCATCGAGAGAAGGATCAACCATCGGCTTGACGAAGGTGACGGCCGCAAGGGACCTGCCGGCCGCATGCGCGTTGGCGGCGAAACATGACAGGATGGTGCTGGCGGAGCAATTTATTGAAGGAATGGAGCTGACCGTTGGCATTCTCGGCGAGATCGCGCTTCCGGTGGTGAGAATCGAGACCGCGAGCGGCCTATACGATTATCAGGCCAAGTATATTTCTGAGGATACGCAGTACTTTTGCCCGAGTGGATTATCCGCGGCACAGGAGCAGGTGATCCAGGAACAGGCGCTGCAAGCGCACCGGGTCTTAGGGTGTGAGGGATGGGGAAGAGTGGATGTGATGCTCGATAAATCGGGACAGCCCTATTTTCTTGAAACCAACACCTCGCCTGGCATGACTGACCATAGCCTTGTACCGATGGCGGCAAAAGCAGCGGGTATATCGTTCGAGAACCTGGTGCTGCGAATACTGGAGTTGGCCCATGTGGGATAACCACCAGGCACTGGATCTGCTGGCCAGTTCACTGTTTGCGCTGGTTGTATTGACGACGGTCTATGCCGCGAGCTACTGGGCGCTGAATTTACCTGTGCTTCCGGTGAAGGAGGTGAGTGTTAGCGGCGTCAACAGCAGCGGCGGCAGGCTGAAGCATGTGACACGGGAACAGATCAATGGCGCGGTTCGCAGTGAGTTCATAGGAAGTTTTTTAACAGTCGACCTGAATGCGATGTGTGACGTCTTCACGAAGTTGCCATGGGTGCGCGTCGCAAGCGCGCGGCGGCAGTGGCCACAGAGGGTGGAAGTGACGCTTGAGGAACATGTGGCGCTGGCACGCTGGGGCGAGGCCGCGTTGGTGAATACGCATGGCGAAATATTCAACGGTGCTTCCGACGAGAAATTGCCGGTGTTCGCCGGGCCGGAGGAAAGCGCGCGCGATATGGTACGGCAGTACGCGGTTTTCAGTAAATTGTTGCAGCCATTGCAGCAGAACATCGAGCAGATCAATCTTTCCCCCCGCCGCGCCTGGCAGGTTCACCTTGAAAACGGAACCACACTGGAGCTCGGGCGTGAACAGGTGGAAGCGCGACTGGAGCGTTACGTCCAGGTGCATGACAAAAGCATTGCGCAGTTCGATCAGCAATTGCGTTACGTGGACTTGCGTTATCCCAATGGATTTGCTGTGCGAAACGACACGGCAATGGGCAAGAAAGGGATTTAGGTTGAAAGAAAGCGGCGTGAAATTAAGGATTCGTAAAGTCGATGAATAGAGTCAATGAAAATAAGAACCTGATTGTCGGCCTTGATATCGGCACATCGAAAATTGTCGCCATTGTCGCAGAGGTGAAGCCTGAAGGCGGATTCGAGGTTATCGGCATGGGTACCCATCCGTCACGCGGTCTGAAGAAAGGCGTGGTAGTCAACATCGAGACCACGGTGAATGCAATCCAGCGCGCGCTGGAAGAAGCGGAGCTAATGGCGGATTGCAAAATACGGGAGGTTTATACCGGAATTGCGGGTAGTCATATCAAAAGTTTTAATTCTCATGGCATGGTGGCGATCAAGGACAAGGAAGTGTCGCGGCTGGATGTGGAGCGCGTGATGGAAACCGCCAAAGCAGTGAATATTCTTAACGATCAGCAGGTCCTCCATGTCCTCAATCAGGAATTTATCATCGATGGGCAGGAAGACGTGCGCGAGCCTGTCGGTATGAGCGGAGTACGGCTTGAAGTGAAAGTGCATATCGTGACCGGAGCGGTATCGGCGGCGCAGAACATCATGAAGTGTGTTCGCCGTTGCGGGTTGGAAGTTCGCGATCTGGTGCTGCAACCGCTGGCCTCGGCGATGGCCGTGCTATCGGAGGATGAAAAAGATCTCGGCGTATGTCTGGTAGATATCGGCGGCGGCACGACTGACATCGCGGTGTTCACTCACGGCGCCATTCGCCATACCGCTGTGATCCCGATTGCGGGCGATCAGATCACCAATGACATTGCAATGGCGCTGCGTACGCCTACCAAGGATGCCGAAGACATCAAATGTCGCTACGGTTGTGCGCTGCGCGGCATGGCCGATCCCCGAGGCATGGTGGAAGTGGCAGGTGTCGGAGATCGTGGCACACGCCAGCTTTCCAGGCAGACCCTCGCGGAAGTCATCGAGCCGCGTGTGGAGGAACTCTACTCGCTGGTTCAGGCTGAACTGCGCCGCAGCGGATTCGAGGAATTGCTTTCATCCGGGGTCGTCATCACGGGCGGCAGCAGTTCTCTGCAAGGCATGGTGGAACTCGGCGAGGAGATATTTCACATGCCTGTGCGGCTGGGCTTGCCGCACTATCGCGGCGGCCTGGCGGAAGTGGTGCTTACGCCGCGATGCTCTACCGGTATCGGTTTGATTATTTCCGGCATGGAGCAGTTTCAACGCCATCAGCATACAAGGCTGCAAGGCAATTCATTCAAGCGGATTCTGGAAAGGATGCGAAGTTGGTTTCAAGGTAATTTTTGAAGTTTCCGGAAGGACGGCGGGGTAAAGCGTAATTTGTCAGTTTCATTTTCATAAAGGAGAAGCATTATGTTCGAAATCATGGATACACAAACACAGGAAGCCGTCATCAAGGTCATTGGCATCGGCGGTTGCGGGGGAAACGCTGTAGATCACATGATCCAGAACGGCGTTCAGGGTGTCGAGTTCATCTGTGCCAATACCGACGCCCAGGCGTTGAAGCGTAATCAGGCCCGCACGCTGCTGCAACTGGGATCCGCCATCACCAAGGGATTAGGTGCGGGAGCGAATCCTGAAATCGGGCGCGATGCAGCGATGGAAGATCGTGACCGTATCGCCGAATTGATTGAAGGCGCAGACATGCTGTTTGTTACCGCCGGCATGGGTGGCGGCACCGGTACCGGTGCCGCGCCGGTGGTGGCGCAGGTAGCGAAGGAAATGGATATTCTCACCGTGGCGGTGGTGACCAAACCTTTTTCCTTCGAAGGAAGGCGTCTTAAAGCGGCACAAGCCGGAATGGAAGCGCTGTCACAGCATGTCGATTCATTGATCGTGATCCCCAATGATAAGCTGATGATCGTGCTGGGCGAAGATATCAGCATGCTGGACGCGTTCAAAGCCGCCAATAACGTGTTATACGGCGCGGTAGCGGGAATCGCGGAAGTTATCAATTGCCCCGGCCTCGTCAATGTTGATTTTGCCGATGTGAAAACCGTCATGTCGGAAATGGGAATGGCAATGATGGGTTCGGCATTTGCGTCGGGTAAGGATCGTGCACGCGCGGCGGCGAAACAGGCGGTGGCAAGCCCTCTGCTGGAGGACGTGAATCTTTCGGGTGCCCGCGGAATATTGGTAAATATTACCGCCAGTTCGGGCATGAAGATGCGGGAGGTCCACGAGGTGATGAGCACTATCAAGGACTTTACGGCTGAGGATGCCACAGTGATAGTCGGCACCGTGATCGATGAGGACATGCAGGACAATCTGCGGGTGACAATGGTGGCGACAGGGCTCGGCGAGATTGTTAACCGCATGCAGTCCAAGCCGCTCAGTGTCATCCACACACGCACCGGGACGGATAATGCCACATTGACGGATGTGGTGAACTGGAAGGATTTGGACGCTCCCGCCGCGATCCGTACGAACAGGAGGCGCGACGCGGCAGTGGAAGCGATGAAACAGTCGGGGGTGGATATGCTGGATATTCCCGCGTTCCTGAGGAAGCAAGCCGATTGAGTGCTCATCGCTGGCTGTCATCATTTTCAGAAGCGGGAAACTATTCGTGTAATTAGTTGATCCTGCGCACTGCCGCATTCCGATTATCCGCCGGCTAAGTGCGTCCGAATTGTTTTGTCTGTCAAGGAGGGGATGCCGGATCTGCAGGGTGCGCCGGCCGGCGGAAGCAGGCCTGACCAGCGTAGCCAGGCTGCGGGCCAACTTTCGGTCATAAAAACCGCTCGGGTTTTAGAACGTGTTGATCGGCAGAGTACCGCGCTGTTTTCCGGCGTCTGTGGCGGCGTTTTCAGGATTTCTTCTGCTTTTTCAGCAATGATTCGACCGCGGTTTTTAGAGGCGATGGAGGTAATTCCGTCGCCAGGCCGTTCAGGCTTTCCATGCCTGCGGGGCCTATTCTCCGCCGCCTCTCTGGCAAGACGGTTGATGAGGAATTTCCCGTGATTGCAAGGTAATCTGCTTGCACAGCAACCCGAATTGCAGTAACCTCATAACCCTTCGCCTGAAATCTTAATAATAATGACGGCAGGGTTTGCCTAAGTTTTGCTGCGATTGCCCCGTTATGCGTGCATATGGTCAGGTTTCCTTCAGAAAACCCGCCTAAAGTGCAGCATTGAGCGAGTTGAGGCGGGGCGATTTCCATGAACACCCGTTGCATCGCGGTTAACTCATCCATGTGGCCGAATAATCGTTGGTGATGGGGTGTCAATCTAAGAGCGCCGAGGAAAAAATTGATCTTGCGCGTGGTCATGGATCTGGCTCAATAATAAATGAGGGAATAAGATGAATGTTATTCTAATTTCCAATAACCTGGCAAAAGCGAGAACGTTAACCCTAACCAGCGCCCATCTTGTGCTTCTGGCGGGAGGGTTCCTGCTTGCTATCGTGTTATTGGCAATGGGCCTGAACTATCTTTCCCTGCGTTATGCAGACAAGATTGACAGTCCCTCGTTGCGATCCCTGGTGTTAAGCGTACAGCAGGAGGAACATCAGAAAACCCAGTCATATTTGCGCGATAGCCTTAACGCCATGGCCGTTAGAATGGGCCAGATGCAGGCGCAATTGCTGCGGCTCGATTCAGTGGGAGCGCGTCTGGCAGAGCTATCCGGAATCAAACCCCAGGAATTTCTATTCAATCAAAGCCCAGGACAGGGAGGAATCCTCTCCACCTTGCCATCAGAGGACATTTCATTTGTAGAGTTTAACAATAAGATCCAGGAATTGTCGCTCATATTGGATGACCGCGCCGACAAGCTCGGTGCACTGGATTCTGTCCTAATGCAAGACAGGCTCAAGAAAAAGATGCTTCCATCCATTATGCCGGTGAGCACAAAGTGGTACTCTTCCGGCTTCGGCGTGCGCATTGATCCCTTCACAGGAAGGAGCGCTTTCCATGAAGGCGTGGATTTCACGGCTGCAACGGGTACCCCAATTGTGGCTGCGGCGGGGGGCGTAGTCGTGTATTCCGGTTACCATCCCGAATATGGTAATATGATTGATGTTGACCACGGCAATGATCTCGTCAGCCGTTATGCCCATGCTTCGAAGCGCCTGGTCACGCAGGGCCAGGTGGTGGTGCGGGGACAGAAGATTGCGGAAGTGGGTAGCACTGGCCGCTCTACCGGTCCGCATCTGCATTTTGAAGTCAGGCACAGGGGCTTACCACAAAATCCATCGCGGTTCTTGAAGATGCCCGGTTGACCGGACCAATATTCTGCTGCGGGGTGAGGCCAAAAACCTCACCCTTTATTTTTGGACGCCTGTTTAAATAGAATTTCTCGAACTTCATGCTGAACAACCTGCTCAAGAAAGTCTTCGGAAGCCGTAACGACCGTCTCATCAAGCAATATTTCCAGGCCGTGGGGAAGATTAATGCCTTGGAAGCCAGGATTGCAGCGCTTGGCGACGCTGAGTTGCGCGCCAAGACCGAAGAGTTCAAGCAGCGTATCGCCGATGGGGCAACTCTTGATTCGTTGCTGCCGGAAGGGTTTGCGGTGGTGCGTGAAGCCGGTAAACGGACGCTGGGAATGCGTCATTTCGACGTGCAGCTAATCGGCGGTATGGTGCTTCACAGCGGCAGGATCGCAGAGATGCGAACAGGAGAAGGTAAAACGCTAATGGCGACTTTGCCCGCGTATCTCAACGCCTTGGCTGGGAAGGGCGTTCATCTGGTCACGGTGAACGATTATCTGGCTAAACGCGATGCGGAATGGATGGGGCGCATCTACCACTTCCTCGGTATCAGCGTTGGGGTGATCCTTTCACAGATGGATCACGATAATAAACAGGCCGCCTATGCTTCTGATATAACCTACGGTACCAATAACGAATTCGGCTTCGATTATCTGCGCGACAACATGGTGACTCACCCTGCCGAGCGGGTGCAACGTGCGCTCAACTATGCCATCGTTGACGAAGTCGATTCCATTTTGATCGACGAAGCGCGTACTCCATTGATTATATCCGGTCAGGCCGAAGGCAACACCGAAGTATACGTACGCATGAACGCGCTAGTTCCGAAGCTTTCCCGCCAGGAAAAAGAGAACAGCCCGGGTGATTTCAGCGTGGATGAAAAATCCCAGCAGGTGCTTTTAAGCGAGGCAGGTTTTGAAAATGCCGAGAAATTGCTTGTCCAGGCTGAGCTTCTTTCCCCTGGAACCAGTCTTTACGATCCGGCCAACATCAACCTTGTTCATCACCTTTATGCTGCCTTGCGTGCCCATGCCTTATTTCTTCGTGACCAGCATTATGTGGTACAGAATGGCGAAGTGGTCATTGTCGACGAGTTTACCGGCCGGCTCATGTCCGGCAGGCGCTGGTCGGAAGGTCTGCACCAGGCGGTAGAAGCAAAGGAAGGCGTCCCTATCCAGAAGGAAAATCAGACGCTTGCCTCGATCACTTTTCAAAATTATTTCCGCATGTATCACAAGCTGGCCGGCATGACGGGTACCGCGGATACCGAGGCGTACGAGTTTCAGCAAATTTACGGACTGGAGACCGTGATCATTCCCACCCACCGTCCCATGATACGTGACGATCGCATGGATCAGGTATTCCGCACCATGGACGAAAAGAATCGCGCCATCATTGAAGGAATTAAAGACTGCTACCAGAAATCGCAACCTGTTCTGGTCGGAACGACTTCTATTGAGAACAATGAGCTACTGTCGGAATTACTCACGCGTGAGAAATTGCCGCACCAATTGCTAAATGCCAAGCAACATGCAAGCGAGGCGGAGATCGTCGCGCAGGCCGGTCGTCCCAAAATGATCACCATTGCTACCAACATGGCAGGGCGAGGCACCGACATCGTGCTAGGCGGCAACCCGGAGCCGGAAATTGAGCGTATTCGCTCGGACGAGAATGTGAGCGAGCCGGCCAAGCTTGAGCGTATTGCGGAATTGCAAGGGCAGTGGCAGCACCTTCACGATGAGGTGCTGAAGCAAGGAGGGCTGCACATTATCGGTACCGAACGACATGAATCCCGGCGCGTGGATAACCAGTTGCGCGGCCGTTCCGGCCGTCAGGGCGACCCTGGTTCCAGTCGTTTCTATCTTTCACTGGAAGATCCGCTCCTGCGTATATTTGCATCTGATCGCGTTGCAAGCATCATGCAGCGGCTTAACATGCCGGAAGGCGAGGCCATCGAGCATCCGTGGGTGACGCGCGCCATTGAAAATGCGCAGCGCAAAGTGGAAGCCCGTAATTTTGACATGCGTAAACAATTGCTGGAATACGATGATGTTGCCAACGATCAGCGCAAGGTGATTTACCAGCAACGTAACGAGCTTCTTGAATCACAGGATATTTCAGAGACTATCACCGCAATGCGCGAGGACGTGTTCAATAGTCTCGTTGCTCTCCATATTCCGCCGGAGAGTGTCGAGGAGCAATGGGATATACCGGGTCTGGAGAAGGCATTGGCGGCCGAATATCAGTTGCAATTGCCATTGCGGGAGTGGCTGGAGAAAGAGTCCGAGCTGCATGAAGAGAACCTCCGTCAACGCATTGCGGGGGTAGCACATGCGCATTATGCTGGAAAGGTAGAGCAGGTCGGTATCGGGATCATGCATCAGTACGAGCGCGCGGTGATGCTGCAAAGCGTCGATACTCACTGGCGTGAGCATCTGGCGGCATTGGATCATTTACGCCAGGGGATTCATTTGCGCGGGTATGCGCAGAAAAATCCCAAACAGGAATACAAACGCGAAGCCTTTGAGCTATTTACCGCCATGCTTGAGGAGATCAAGACAGAGGTCACCAGAACTCTCATGACTGTTCAGATCAGGAGTGAGCAACAGGTGGAAGCGGTGGCGGAGACGCAGCACGCGCCGGTGAATGTGCAGTATCACCATGCGGCTTATGAGGAGGTACTGGGCGAAGAAGAGGAAGGCCGTGCAGGTCTTGAAGATCAGGGGCGCACTGAGAAGCATCAGCCATTCGTGCGCCAGGGTGAGAAGGTCGGCCGCAACGATCCATGTCCCTGTGGGTCAGGAAAGAAATATAAGCAATGTCACGGCAAGCTCAGTTAATTCCTCAGTTAATTCGCCGGGCATCCATTAAATCAGAGCCGCACAATCCTTAACAACCCCCGAACCGGTCTTGTCAATCCTGAATCCGCTCGTACAAACCCAAGGTCGCCAAGCTGAAGGGAGTGATCAACCGCCGGAGCCAGGATTATCGCTTCGTTTCTGGAAATACTCGTCGTAGCGAAAGATATAATCCTTATCCGCGAGTGGCAAATGGCAGGCGCGGCAGGTTGCGGTATCGTCCGGCGCTTTCGTTTTCGCATCGGCGAGATACATGGCGTATACCCAGTCACCATTCTTGAGTTCCGGAGGCGTAACGGTGTCGCCCCACTCGGCGCCTTTACCCATCACCCCGATCTTTAGCAGCTCGCCCTTGACAAATTTACCATCCGGGCCTTTCAGCGGCGTACCGTCAGCCGCTTCTCGGGCCTTGTATATCTCCATGACGGAAATGGTACCGTTGGGAAAAGCCTCGCCCATTTTTGTGCTATGCCCGATAGGGTTGATGTAGATTTCGCGGACCTGCTTGGTATCAGTGCGCTGGATATCAGACAAGAATTTAGGCCAGCTCTTGTAGTCCGCAGGAACCGGTAACTCGCCGTCCCCGTATTTCTGGACTTGGGGCGTGGGCGGCGTTTGTGCGCACCCAATTAGTACCGTCGCCAATACCGTGGCCGTGACAACCCATTTAGCACATTTCATCTGGTTTTCTCCTTTGTCATCGATACTAGGGGACCTGTGAATAAGTCCTTCGTGGAGCACCCGTTTTGCCGCTCATTTAGACCTGGCCTCGCATGCTATTTTAGCAGCCTGCCTGACTCAAAGGAAATAGGCTGCAAAAAGCGCGTGGTGGACCGTTACATACTTCACTCTTGCGTGCCATAGAGTTCTATAAACAACCATTAACACTTGGAATCCTCAAATCCATCCTCTCCAGTCATTTTTTCGCTTCGATTCTCCATGTCGGACTGCTAGTTTGAACGTTATTGCAGGAATCACTGCTCTGCGGCCCACCTATTCCATTCGGATCCTGGCTGTGATACCGTCAACAACCACAATCATTACGGCATCATTCAAGCGGCCATTCCGTTATGACGCAATAGCGCATCTATTCTTGGCTCGCGTCCACGAAATGCGACGAATGACTCCAGCGCCGGGCGACTGCCTCCAACCGAGAGAATCTCATTCCGGAAACGGGCGCCGGTTTCATCATTGATCACTTCATCGCCACCAGTTTCCTCAAACAGGCTGTAAGCGTCGGCCGACAAGACTTCCGCCCACTTGTAGCTGTAATAACCGGCCGCATAGCCCCCACCAAAAACATGCGAAAAACTGTTGGGAAAACGGTTGAACTCGGGTGGGATAATGACCGCTATCTGCTTGCGAATTTCATCCAGCAACTGCTGCGCGGTTTTGCCTCCACCTGGATCGAAATCAAAATGCAGACGCATATCGAACAGGGAGAATTCCAGTTGGCGCAGCATTTGAAGGCCACTCTGAAAATTCTTCGCCGCCAGCATCTTGTCGAACAACGCTCGCGGAATAGACTCGCCGTTAGTGACATGCCTGGTCATATTGCTTACCACTTCCCATTCCCAGCAAAAGTTTTCCATAAACTGGCTGGGCAATTCTACTGCGTCCCATTCCACACCATTGATTCCTGATACATCCAGGTCTTCCACCTGGGTGAGCAGGTGATGAAGGCCATGACCAAATTCATGGAACAGCGTTATGACTTCATCATGGGTGAACAAGGCGGGACGAACCTGACCATCAAGACGGACAGGTGCCGAGAAATTACAGTTGAGGTATGCCACCGGCGTCTGGATGCCTTGCTCTCCGCTTCCCCCGGCTTCGACCTGGCGGCGGCCGACTGCATCATCCATCCATCCCCCGCCGCGCTTGCCGGGGCGTGCGTAAAGGTCAAGATAAAATTGGCCGATCAATTTTCCATCGGCGCCGCTTATATTGAAAAATTTTACATCGGGATGCCAAAGTTGAACGTTGACCGTTTTCGCTGGGGGAGCAATAACAATGCCGTAAAGGTTTTGTACCAGCTTGAACATGCCCGGTAGTACGGCGGTTTCAGGGAAATACTGCTTCACCTCCTGTTCCGAGAAGGCATAGCGTTCAAGACGCAGTTTCTCGCTGACATAGGCGAGATCCCATGACTCCAGTTTTTCCAGTTGCAACCGATCGGTGGCGAATTGACCGAGTTCCCTCAGGTCGCGTTCAGCGTAAGGTTTGGCCTTGGCGGCAAGCTCGCCAAGAAAATCCAGGACCTGTTCCGGCGTCGAGGCCATTTTCGTTGCGAGTGACACCTCGGCGAAGCATTTGAACCCCAGCATCCGTGCCTCTTCCTTGCGCAATTCCAGTATCCTGCCGATGAGCGGCGTGTTATCCCAACTGGTCACGCTATCGTCGGTTGGAGCAGGAGCATCGATCTCGCTGGCACGAGTGGAATACGCACGATACATTCTTTCACGCAGTGCCCGATTATCTGCATACTGCATGACGGGCAAATAGGAGGGAGCATGCAATGTAAATTTCCAGCCGGGAGCACCGTCTTTTTCCGCAATCTCTCTTGCTGTTTGCAAGACATCAGCAGGAATTCCCGACAGCTCATCGGCATTCTCCACATGCAGGATAAAACGGTTGGTGGCATCCAGCAGGTTATCGTTGAATCTGGAAGAAAGGGCCGACAACTCTTCCTGGATTTGGAGAAAACGCCCTTTCTCTTGCGGCGGAAGCTCTGCTCCACCCAAGCGGAAATCCCGTAGCTCGTTCTCGATTATCTTTTTTCGCGCGCGGCTCAGGTTCTCAAATTCCGCATTATTGTGAAGCTGCTTGAATTTCTCAAATAACGCCTGGTCTTGCGCCAGCTCGGCATAATACTGGGTAACCAGGGGCAGGCTGGCGTTATATGTTTCGCGCAACTCCGGATTATTTACCACGGCATTCAAGTGCGACACCTGTCCCCAGGCGCGAGACAGGCGCTCGTTGGCGTCGATCATTGGCTGCACGAAATTCTGCCAGGTCGGCACCGTTTTATCGTTGCGTATTCTGTCAATAATAGCGCGGTTATCGGTTAGCAGTTGCTTCAGCGCGGGCGTAATGTGTTCGGTTCGAATATCCGCAAAGCGCGGTAGTCCGGAAAAATCAAGCAGAGGGTTTGTCATATTGTCCAGGATAATTTTCAGGTGGCAGGACGATAAATGCCTGTTACGCGTGAGAGAGAGGTTGCTGGTCCCGCGGCTCAACCTTGGTGAACGATGTGGCCATTAACCAATGTATATTTTACTCTGCCTTGCAGTTCCATTCCCAGAAATGGTGTATTTTTTCCTTGACTCTTGAGCGCTGCCGCTTCCACCTTCCAGTATTGATCGGGATCAAAAATGCATAGATCGGCGGCAGCGCCGGGGGATAGGTAGCCGGCATCCACACCGAGTATCCGCGCAGGTTCCGCGGTAACCTTTGCCAAGGCGGTGGTAAGTGGAATCTTCATTTCGGCTGCCCACTTCAAAGTAAGCGGCAACAGCAATTCAAGACCGGTGGCCCCGGCCTCGGCCTCGCCAAACGGCAACAACTTGGCATCTTCGTCTACTGGCGTGTGGTCAGAGCATATTGCATCTATCGTACCATCCAGTAGAGCGGTACGTAGCGCATTGCGATCGCTCAGCCCTCGCAGCGGCGGGATGAGATGACAATTGGAATCGAAGAACCCGATATCCATTTCGGTCAGATGCATGTGATTGACCGCCACGTCACAGGTAATGGGCAGACCTTGTTGCCTCGCCGCCCGCACCATGGCGACGCCTTCCGCACTGGATATCCGACACAAGTGTACCCGGGCGCCAGTTTCTCTTGCCATCAGAATGATATTCGATAAGGCTACAGTTTCCGCACATACGGAAATCGCCGGCAGGCCCAACCGCGTTGCCACTTCACCGTCGTGGGCCACACCACCGTTGGCGAGACTCGCATCCTGAGGGCGCAACCATACCCCGAAGCCGAAGGTAGAAGCATACTGCATCGCGTGCATCATCACGCGGATGCTGGTAAGCGGTATCTCGGACTGACCGAATGCCACGCAGCCCGCATCGCGTAACTCAGCCATTTCCGTCAGTCGTTCGCCTTTCAAACCTTGCGTCAACGCGCCGATAGGATAAACATGAGCCTGGTTGAGGCTTCTGGCGCGATGCTTAAGCATTTCCACCAATCCCGGCTCGTCCAGCGGCGGATCGGTATCCGGTGAACATGCCAGACTGGTAATACCGCCCGCTACAGCCGCTTCCATTTCGGATTCCAGCGTAGCCTTATATTCAAATCCGGGTTCGCGCAAGCGCGCCGATAAATCCACTAGGCCGGGGCATACCACCAAGCCATTCGCGTTTATTTCACGGTTGGCCTGGAAACCGTTCGGCGCGGCGCCGATGGCCACGATTTTCCCGGCGGCGACACAGACGTCCATAATGGCATCAATTCCGCTTTTCGGGTCTATGACACGGCCGTTATTGATGGAAAGCTTCATATCGCTCAATTTCCCGCCAGAATCGACATTACCGCCATCCTTACCGCTATGCCGAACGTTACTTGTGGCAGAATTACCGACTGTTTGCCATCAGCGACGGCGGAATCAATTTCAACGCCGCGGTTCATCGGGCCAGGATGCAGCACAATAGCGTCGGGTCTCGCCAGTGCCAATTTTTCCTGCGTAAGCCCGTAATACTTGAAGTATTCTTCCGCACTAGGAAGTCGTGCGCTTAGCATGCGTTCGTTTTGCAACCGCAGCATCAGCAGAACATCCACATCTTTCAGCCCTTGCGCCATATCGTGGTAAACATGCACGCCGAGACGCTCGACTTTGGCGGGTAGCAAGGTTTTAGGGGCGATGACCCGCACTTCCGGTACCCCCAGCGTGGTAAGTGCATGAATCTGAGAGCGCGCCACGCGCGAGTGCAAGATATCGCCGACAATGGCGACGCGCAGATTATGAAAATCGCGTTTGTAGTGGCGGATAGTGAACATATCGAGCAACCCCTGGGTGGGATGGGCGTGCCTGCCGTCACCGGCGTTGATAATGTGAATTTCGGCCCGCACATGGCGCGCTATCAAATGGGCTGTCCCGCTTTGCGAATGGCGCACTACGAACATATCTGCATGCATGGCGGAGAGATTATTCACCGTATCCAGCAGCGTTTCCCCTTTGGATTGTGAGGACGCTGCGATATTGAGATTCACCACATCCGCGGACAAGCGCTTTGCGGCAATTTCAAACGTTGTACGGGTGCGAGTGCTGGGCTCGAAGAATAAATTGAATATGGATTTTCCGCGTAGCAACGGTACTTTTTTTACGTCGCGCTCGGTAACCCCGACGAAAGATTCGGCGGTGTCGAGTATGTTCAGCAGAATGGGGCCAGGTAGCCCCTCGGTGGTGAGAAGATGTTGCAGTTCGCCGTTCTTATTCAACTGCGGGTTGTTATTCATTGTCCCGGAGACTTTTGTTATATAAGCTCAGGCTCAGTTTTCCACCGAGGCCTTTTTCCAGCGCCAGCATTTTATCCGATGGCAGAGAAAGTATCGTGCCGACATACTGCGCGGTGATGGGCAACTCCCTGTCGCCCCGGTCCACCAGTGCGGCCAGGCGGATGCTCGCCGGCCGCCCGTAGTCGAATAATTCATTAATGGCAGCGCGAATGGTACGCCCTGTGTAGAGCACATCGTCCACCAGGATTATGTGGCTGCCTTCCACTTCGAACGGGATGTCCGAAGGCTTGACCTGGGGATGCAAGCCGATTTGGCCAAAATCGTCGCGGTAGAATGAGACATCGAGAGTGCCCAGGGGAAGACTGAGCTCTAAATCCTGGTGTAGCCGTTCCGCCAGCCACACGCCTCCCGTGTAAATTCCCACCAACGCGGTGTTCGCGGCGACATCAGGCCGTATTTTTCCAGTCAGGTCCGCAAGCAGCTGTTCCGCGTCAGGCAGCTGCATCTTGTCTGTCAAAATAGGACTGTAATATCAGCTGCGCCGCCACCTGATCCAGAATGGATTTCTGCTTTCTGCTTTTGACGCCTGCTTCCCGCAATGCTTCGCTGGCACTAATGGAAGTATAGCGTTCATCCACGAGTACAGTCTTGATGCCGAAACGCCCTTCGAGACGACGTGCGAAGCGTCGGCTCAGCTTGGTCAATTCGTGCTCCGTGCCATCGGCATGGGTGGGCAGGCCCACCACAAGTAGAGCCGGCCGCCACTCTTCGACCAGGTTGGCGATACGATCGAAGCGCGCCACCGCCTTCTCTTCATTGACTGTAGCAAGAGGATGCGCCAGGCCCAGCTCCAGGTTACCCACCGCTACGCCGATGCGTTTCTCGCCAAAATCGAAAGCCAGAATTGTCCCGCTAAGGGGGGGCTTGCTATTCTCGATCTTGCGTGCCAAGTGTTGTGTTGTCTGATTCTGCATGAAATGAAATTACCGATAGCCGTGAACAACAAAGGTTTGCTTCAAGAATGCCCCACCTCGTCTGACAAGCTTGAGAAATCGACTCCCAACGAGTGCATCGCCGCGGTTAACCGTTCCTCGGATGGGAGTTCGAAGATGATGCCAGGCGAAGCAGGTACTGTGAGCCAGGCATTCATGGACAGTTCATGCTCGATTTGGCCGGGCGCCCATCCTGAATAACCGAGTGCGACCAGTAACTGTTTGGGACTTTCTCCGCTGGCAATTGCCCGTAAAATATCAAGCGAAGTCGTGAGGCCCACTTCGTGATTTACTATCATGGTGGATTGCCAGTCGCCCACGGGTTGATGCAGCACGAAGCCTCGATCCAGCTGTACCGGTCCGCCAAACATCACCGGC
Organism: Nitrosospira sp. Nl5; assembly: GCF_900102495.1. Lineage (GTDB taxonomy): Bacteria > Pseudomonadota > Gammaproteobacteria > Burkholderiales > Nitrosomonadaceae > Nitrosospira. The sequence goes on from NZ_FMVQ01000003.1 coordinate 131,112, forward strand.
AGTCCTCCTAGAGCCTGATCATCAAAGGAGATACCCAACTGATCGAACAGATCTTTCAGCGTGAGGTCAATGGGCCGGTTAACGACCAATCCTAGCGCGCCCTGCTCATTATGCTCGCAGATATAAGTCAGAGTCTTGGAAAAAAAAGGATCCGCCATGGCAGGCATGGCAATCAGAAAATGGTTGGTTAAATCTACGCTTCGCATGGATAGGGTATTTGCATACTCTGTTGGGTGTCTAAAAACCCGGGCTTGCGAACATCCGCCCCGCGAATTGCTTTTGATGCTCACAATTAAAGACAGGCTACATAATAATATGGCCATTATTTGTTTGCGCGAGCCGCCTTGTTGTCATTGTAGAACGAATCGGTTTCCAGTAGTGTGTTTTGGAAAGAATCAGGCTTGATGCTACGGCTGAGATGAGCAAGACCGGTTTTATCGCGCTATCCGGTTTCAGCAATTTTTCGTTTGCGCGCCGTCATTGCGACGGCTTGCCGAGCTTGCGATAATCGAACCGCATTTCAAAATTAAACGCAATCGGAAGTTTCCTTGCTGATTCATAAACCCCATTCTCGTCAAAAAATAGCGTACCTTCTGGCAGTTGGTATGCCACGTAATCGGCAAAACAGAATTCCTCATTTCGTGACGATGCAAATGATTAAGGGCATGAATCCTTCTTTCTTAATAGCATGCCGTTGAACTGGAGCGCGGCGGTAGGCGCCGGTATTGCCGCGGGAGTAATTGCCACCGGAGCGCAGATTACGCTGTGGTGGATGTTCCTGGATGCGCTTCCTTCGATATTATATCGCGATGCGCGCCTGACCGCGGCAATCCTGATGGGGCAGGACGTTCTACCGCCCCCGGCTACGTTCGACTGGAAGGTGATGATTGTCGCGTCGTTTGTTCATTTTGTAATTTCTATTGCGTACAGCATGATTCTGGCTTGCCTGATATCTCGTCTCGGTATGATGCTTTCCTTGCTGGCGGGCTCCCTTTACGGGTTGATCCTGTATGGAGTAAATATGTACGGAGTAACGCTCGTGTTCCCCTGGTTCGCGGAAGTCCGCGACTGGATTACGGTCCTTACGCATGTCGTGTTCGGAATTTCAATAGCCGGCACGTACAAGGCATTAGCCAGGCATAAGCGTTGACGCACCTGAAACCATGGTTCCCGCCCTAGTTTGGTGCGTTAAAGATATCGCTACTTAAAAATAACTGGATTGCCGCCATACTGCGTTGCTCGTCGTTGCACAGGAATAACTATGCGCCGCCTGGCGCTTGCCTGACGCCAATCCAGTCATTTTTAACATTCCTTCGTTTATTCATACGGAATGGGGGAAATCGAAGCGAAAAAAGTGATGGGTGAGGGCAGATGTCGGCTTTCAAGCCTGGCCGTCCTATTGGCCCAAAAGTTGCGAAAACATGAACAGACCAGCGCTTCTGCAGACGATTTCCTTAATTCGGGCAGCAAACACCGACGCAGGGCAACAAGAAAGACAGGGACAGATCCCTGCCTCTCCATGCGTGGAAGAATGAGCTGACTACTTTTTCTCGTCTTTCTCGGCGTGCTCTCTTGCTTTCTTGGCATGGGCCTCGTCTTTCTCGGCGTGCTCTCTTGCCTCCCTGGCATGCGCTTCATCTTTCTCGGCATGCGCCTTTGCTTTTTCGCCGCCATGGTCTTTTGATGAGTGCTTGCCATGGGCTCCATGACTCCCGTGGCTACCATGGCCATTATGTTTTTCGGCGGCAGCGTTAAAACTGAAGGCGGCGGCGAAAGCGATTGCAGTCAGCATAGATAACAGTTTGCTCATTTTCTTCTCCAAGGTATGAAATTGATCATTATAAAACTGAATTTCCTGTTTTCCGTCCCGATGTTTCATTTGTCATGCAAGCAGTACCCGGTCATGGCTAACGACTGAAAGGTCCTGCACTTATCACCGCTACAAACCACAAATCCAAAGCGGCGCGCGATCTCTTCCGCACGTATTTCCCGGAAACGTGCCGATTTTACCGTATGCCATACTCTCCTCTCTAATGTCCTCTATACAATTCTACAGGATGCGTGGGAGTGAAGCGTAAACCGCGTGCGATTGGGAATGTTTTATCGGCATGCTCAATAAAGGTTCATTTTGCATAACGTAAAAGATTGGAAACAAGGGCATGGAATTTTTTTTTTGGATCCGGTTCTTTGCCGGGATTCAGTCCCGCCGCCACGCACTTATCGTCAGTCACCTCGGTGCGGCAGAATTGGTAATAGTCTTCCCAATCCCTGTTATAGGCCGGTAAGCTTTCCTGTCGAACGTTAGGCTTGAAGTCGTCGATAATTTCCTGCATGACAGGCAATCTGGCGCAAAGATATGTGTCGATACTTTTCGGCCAGTTGGTTGGTTCGGGATAAAGACCTGCAAGCGTAGAGAGAATCGCTGAACGAAAATTGTCGGCGGCGTCAGCAAGGCGTTTGCGATGGAACAACTCATAAACTCCAGAGATAACGATTGCTACGGCGAGCAAAACCAAAGGCCACATGGGTACCTGGTTAAAGTATCCGGATATTTGGTCGGTATATTCGTTCATATACTTTTTCCGATTCTGAACATGCTAACCGAACATGCGAAGGGGCGCCGTAAGCTGTCCTGATTACTGTCCTGTTCCATTTTTTCTCTTTTGAATTTAGGCTCGAGGCGAGCGGTGGCGGATAAAGCCTGGCGGGCTGAACCACGGTCCAGCTCAATGGAGCGAATCAACATATGGTGATTATAAGCTTTAAGGGGTAACGGTCAACTATAATGGATTCGGGGCCGCGCTATTTGCAAGCCTGAGGACGATGCTGGGCGAGAACGTTGCCGGCAATCAGGCCGGGAACACCGGTTGCTGGATCGGTATTGTCATTGCAAATCCATTTCACGCCATCTTTTGTTGCGATCACCAGTGTCCTGCCCGCTCCCTCATTCAAAAGGCCGGTGTTTACCCCGCTTTTCTTGAACGTCGCGGTGACTTGAAAACCGGCAGCAACTGTTAAAGGTGCGAGTCCTGCAACATACCTTCCAGCCTGAATCGGGACCAAGGCGTCAAACTCCTCCCTTGTCGGCCATCTCCCCTTATCGGAATAAAACGCGGCAACAGGAGGTTTTGCCGCGTCCAGAAGACCGATGGCTTCAATTACCTGCTCCTGAGCCACGGAATCTTCATAAGCCTGATATGCCGGGGGGATTGCGATTGTCGCCAGGATACCGATAATGGCGAATATCATCATTGATTCGATCAAAGTCAAGCCTTTCTGACGCTGCTCCATCTTGATAAAACTCCTTTTTATTAAACCCCATACTATCCAATACCTGGTATTTTCTCATTTGATCAGCAGCACTGGTACGGTTGAAAGCTGCATTACCTTGCTGGCTACTGAACCCAGCAACAAACCCCTGACGGCCCCAAATCCACGAGGTCCGATGACTATCTGATCGCAAGCTATCTCTTTTGCATAACGTACAATCATTTCCTCCGGATTTCCGACGGTGATATGAAACCCGCAGGCGATACCCGCCCGGTCCAGTAGGCGGCGGGCGGCTTGTAACCCTTTCATGCCTTCTTCCCGGTGATACAGATCGATGCTTTCCTTGTCGATAAATAGGGCGACATTCCCACGCTGTGGAAATTGCACGTTCAACAAGTGAATTTCGGGTTTTTCTCTGTACCAATCGAGCAGCTTGATGAATTCCGCAACTGCTCTATTGGAAGTATCGGAACCATCCACCGGCAACAGGAATTTCAGCATTGTATTTCTCCTTAATGCGGCAGTTATAGTCGAGATCACTATAACGGTTTGTCTATGTCATCCGCCAGATCGGCGATAGGCGCCATTCTTGCCTGCGCTCTCGCCGCAAGCCACTTACCGGTCACAACAACCAGCATTGCGCCGAAGATTGGAACCAGCCAATGGAGAAAGGCCGCATTGAGATTAACCCATTCCTTGGTGACGGCATCGGTAACGCTCATGTCTCCCGCGATCCAGCCGAGTAAACCGGCACCGATGGCAATTGCGATGGGAAAACGATCCATGAGTTTCATTACCAATTTGCTACCCCAGACAATAATCGGCACGCTCACCACCAAACCAAAAATGACCAGTCCCATGCTGTCCTTGGCAGCACCGGCAATGGCGATGACGTTATCGAGGCTCATTACCGCATCGGCGATGATGATGGTCTTGATCGCGCCCAGAAGCGTCGTGCTCGCGTCTACCTGGTGTCCATTGTGCCCATTGCTTTCAGGCTCAGGCTGGAGCAGCTTGATACCGATCCACAACAGCAGTAATGCGGCAACGATTTTGAGAAATGGAATTGCCAGCAGCGTGAGGGCGAAAAAAATCAATACTACTCGCAGGGCAATAGCACCGAACACTCCCCAGAAAATACCGAGGTTTCGCTGCTTCTCCGGTAGCCGCCGACATGCGAGCGCGATGACAATTGCATTATCCCCGCCCAGTACAATGTCGATGGCGATGATTTGCAATACCGCGATCCAGAATTGCGGACTGGTGACGTCCATAAATGATCTCTGAAAATAAGGTGGTTGCGTGAAATGACAGAGACGAACGTTTAGCCTAAATCCGGCAGTTGCAGCGAGCAAGCCAGAAAGGTGAAGATCACGCGATGTAACAAATTTATGCGGATCATGGCACCTGACTGAAAATGGGCCGAAAGTGAGCGCGGCTGCCGGATTCAGGTTTACTCGTATTCTGGCTGGATTGCTGCTGGAATTATACCAGTCTCTGTTCAGTCCTTTGCCTTCGCGCCAATGAACTGCAAAATCTGGGATCTAAGCGGCATCGTGTCGTCGTAACCCAGCTTGATCAACGCCCGGCAAAAGGATGCCTCAAACAGAACATAGCTCAAGAGTGCCGAGCCGTCGCGTCTCGTCGCTCCAATGGCGCGATAAAAGAGGCGTATGGTACGCGGCAGGGTATGGGCGTGTTGCTCTGCAATGCGGTTGATTTCCACGCTGGGAGAAATCACCATTGATTCCACGTGGCGTAATGGCATGTTGTTATTTTTCAGCTTTCTTTCGGGGATCATGCGTATGGTGTTGTTAATGCGCTGCAGCCGTTCCAGGTCTACATCCAGGCTATCGAGAAAAATGCTGCCCATAATGTGCCCTCCTATCTGTGCCAATGTCGGATAGCTGTCCACCTTGACTCGTTCGGGCTGCGTATCGGCCGTTTTGCGCACCCCTATTACCAGAACCCGGTCCGCGCCGAGATGCAGCGCCGGGCTGATAGGCGCAAGCTGGCGCATGGAACCGTCACCGAAATATTCACGATTCAGTCTTATTGCCGGAAAAAGGATTGGAATTGCGGAGGATGCCATGAGGTGTTCAATTCCAATGCGTGCCGTGATGCCAATACGGCGTTCTCGTTTCCAAGGCGCTATACGATCCGAGCCCTGAAAGAAGGTCACCGATTGTCCGGAGGTGTAGCCCCATGCCGTAATACCAAGAGCATACAACGCGCCTGTTTCGATACTTCTCTGAATGCCATGAAGCGGCAAGCTGCGTTCCAGCAGTTGCGCAAGCGGAGAGTTGTCCAGCATGGAAACTGCGTTACGCTTGCCCAGCCCACCCAACAGCAACGACGCTAACCAGTGGGCGACATTTCCGAACACGCCGATGGGATCGGAGCGATAAGCCTGGCTGACATGGGAATTCTCCCACACCGCCGACAGCTGCCGTATTCCTTCATGAAAATTCCGGGCGGAGAGTGCAAGGCTGGCGGCATTCACTGCGCCGGCGGATGTGCCGCAAATGATAGGGAAGGGATTCCGCGTCCCCTCGGGCAGCATGGTAGAGATGGCCTGTAATACGCCAACCTGATAGGCCGCCCGAGCCCCGCCCCCGGTCAAAATAAGACCGACTCTAGAGGACGACGGCCGCTGTATTAAACTCATTCATCGATGGCCAGCTCTGCTCTTACCTTTTCCAGAGCATCTCGCAAGGTTTCCTCGGGAAGATCATTCAGGCAGTTGGACAGCATCTCAGCTGCTTCATACGTCCCGACCGGCAACGCGTCGCTGTCGAGATTGGCGATAAATACCGCCGCCGCCCCCGTTGTTCTGAGCAAGCCCTGGCGTTCACTCATCAACATTTCAATTTCGGCGCGCAGCATGGAAATCTCCTGTTCTTTTAAGCTGTGGGGCATGGGCCTGTCCTCATTTATGCCAGCGTAGTGCGTATGGCACGATACTGCAATATACCAGAATCAATAACTATTAACGCGGGGCGATGTGTGCCGATATATGCACATTCTCCAAAGGATCTTTTATGAATGCACGGCGTCATCAATAAACCTGAGCCGGCATTTACTGATACTTTTCAGCTTATTTTTAGTTGAGCAGCGTGACCAGCAAAAGCTTCTCGCACCGTCCTGGCCAAGGATACGAGCGGAAGGAAGGGGCGGGAGGGGCGAAATTGACGGAAAAATTCAAGAGCAGGAATTTCTGATACTTGCTCCTATCATTTTCTCAGGTCTTACCCACGCTTCGAATTGCTCCGTTGTAACATGTCCCGACGCAATCGCCGCTTCTTTCAGCGTTGTGCCTTCGCAGTGCGCTTTCTTGGCAATTCCCGCTGCCTTGTTGTAGCCGATATGGGGAGCGAGGGCTGTCACAAGCATCAACGAATTACGCATCAACTCATCAATATGCTCGACATGCGCCGTTATTCCTGCCGCACAATTGCTGTTGAAACTTATCATGCCATCCGCCAGCAGGCGCACGCTTTGCAGGAAATTGTGGATGATCAGCGGTTTCATAACGTTGAGCTCAAAATTGCCCATTGCCCCGCCCATGTTGACCGCAACATCATTACCCATTACCTGGCAACACAGCATGATGACCGCCTCCGATTGTGTTGGATTGACTTTACCCGGCATGATGGAACTGCCCGGTTCATTTTCCGGGATTTTCAATTCGCCGATGCCGCAGCGGGGTCCGGAAGCAAGCCAGCGGATGTCGTTGGTGATTTTCATCAAGGATGCCGCCAAGGTTTTCAGTGCGCCATGTGCGTGAACCAACGCATCGTTGGCGGCCAACGCTTCAAACTTGTTCGGGGCGGTGATAAATGGCAGTTCCGTCAACCTTGCAAGTTCCGCCGCTACCCGAACTGCGAATTCGGGATGCGTATTCAGACCCGTGCCAACGGCGGTGCCACCCAGGGCCAGTTCACGCAAATGCGGAAGCGATGCATCCACATGCTCCAACCCATGATCCAGTTGCGAAACGTAACCCGAGAATTCCTGCCCCAGTGTCAGGGGCGTGGCGTCCTGCAAATGCGTGCGGCCAATTTTGACGATACCCGAAAATTCCTGTGCCTTGGCAGCCAAGGTTTGCCGTAATGCAAGAATGGCTGGTTTTAATTGATGATGGATCGAGTGGATTGCTGCCACGTGCATCGCTGACGGAAACACGTCATTTGAAGATTGCCCCATGTTCACGTCATCGTTGGGATGAATCTTGCGTTCGATTCCCCGGCCTCCGCCGAGTAGTTCGGAAGCGCGGTTTGCCAGAACCTCATTCATATTCATATTGGTCTGGGTTCCCGAGCCGGTCTGCCACACCATCAGGGGAAATTCCGCGTCGTGACGACCTGAGATTACCTCGTCGGCAGCATGAATGATGGCAGTAGCACTGCTCGTATCGAGCAGACCAAGATCGCAGTTAACCCTTGCCGCTGCGCGTTTCACCAGCGCAAGCGCATGAAGTAATGAGAACGGCATACGCTCGCCGGAAATCCTGAAATTCTGCAAGGAACGTTGCGTCTGTGCGCCCCATAGTGCGCCGGCAGGTACCTGCACAGTGCCCATCGTATCCTGCTCTTCGCGGTAGCTCATGGAAACCTTCAGCTAAGGAAACAGATCTGCGCCTCACATTCCAGTACAACGGCGCCAAAGCGATGGTTGATTTTCAGCGATTGGGTTCAGGCTTAATGCCCGGGGTGAGATACAGCTCTGGCAAGTCGCATTGATGAAGAGATTTGGATCAAGCCATCGTCCTTCAAGAGTACTGGGATTTTATCGCATGCGCTTCGTTAGCATTTTGCGATTTTCAAATTCACCGGATACCAATTAAATGGTAGGGTCGATGTTGTATCCATTCAGTTATCATGAGGAAATGACTCTTCACCAGGTTCCCCGGTTTCATGATCAATCCAGCTGGATATACCGATCTCTTCTTCCGCCTGCTCCAGGGTTTCACCCGGCTCATAATCTGATTCGGCGTTATATTCCATATCCTGAATGGCGTCGAGCAGGGTGGGAAAGGGACCAAAAACCCTTTCGCTTTCATTCTCATCATGCCAGTAAAATCCATCAGGGCGCTCGATAATAAGTGTGTTGTCATAATCGCGCGACGCTTGTGGAATTGTATCAGTCATAATCAAGTCACCTCGCCACAATTTTGCAAGTTTGAGTTAGCGTTAATGTTAACCTCGTCCGCTAAATTTTACCAGCGTAAATATTTCTGTGTAGCGGAGATCATATGGATGGGCCTATTTAGAAATAAACGGATCGCCGCCAAGGGATCTTTGAATAGATTCAACGGGGCACAACGGCGATGCTTTCCGGGATAAGGCATCCAAAAGACGAGGGTGCAAAGGGTTGCCCTCGCCAGGAATTAGCGAAGCAGGCTCACAAGATGACGATCGTCGGATTGCCTGTACGGTCGAGGCGCGCCATGCTTTCCGGTCGTATGTATTTGGCTTATTTTAGAAATAAGCCCACTTAGCATTTTAACGAAAACCAGTCTCTACATAAAATCTGCGGAGCAGCTGTTACCCGAGGAAGATAATAGGCTGATCCGCAGCAGCAATTGTCAAGGGCGGTTTAACAGCCAAATTTAAGAGCGCGATCCCGAAAGCGGAAACGGCCAGCTGGAGGCAGGGCCGGCTTGGCCAGATGTATTCGCTGGTTTTTCTGCTGTTTTCTTGGCGGGGGGTTTCTTCTCAGGTGTGGGTTTTCTGGCTGAAGCTTTTTTCTCTGTAGTCTCTTTAGCTGCCGCTTTCTTGGCTGGGGCCGCTTTCTTGGCTGGAGCTGCTTTCTTGGCGGGAGCTGTCTTCTTGACCGGAGCTACCTTCTTGGCCGGGGCTTTTGTCTTCGCTGCTGGTTTTTTTTCTGAGGCGGTAGTTTTCTTCTCAGCCTTCTTCTCAACTTTCTTCTCGGTCTTTTTTTCAGCCGGTTTCTTGGCCGCCGATTTTTTTGCTGGAACTTCTTTCTTGGCTGACGCTTTTGTCTTTGCTGCAGCCGTGTTTTTTTTCTCAGCTTTTTTCTCTACAGGTTCCTTGGGTGACGTTTTTTTTGCTGAGGCTTTCTTGGCTGCCGGCTTTTTCACAGATGGGGACTCCTTCACGGCAGGCTTCTTTGCTGCGGGTTTTTTGGTAGTTGCCATTTCAACCTCCAGATTAAAGTTCATGGGATTACAACTCACTACATTTACTACACCTACCGCTACATGTGCAATTATGGGTCAGCGGATATTGAACCATTCCCGTCACCCAATCAGGCGCAGTTCGTTTTACGCGGCGTGGCTTATTCAGCCTTGCCTGCTAGATAGTCGTTATACGCATCGTTCAGATCGATACATATTTCCGTGATACGGATCCGGCCAGCTCCCGTACATACGCTGCCAAGATCCGGTTATAGACTAAAGTATTATCATGAGATAAAAAACGGAGCATTTATTTTACTTTCCCATTTTAGTCCCAGCTTAGCGCACCACCTGTCTGGTATTCGGTAACACGCCTTTCAAAAAAGTTTTTCTCTTTTTGCAAATCAACCATTTCAGACATCCATGGAAAAGGATTGCTGGCTCCGGGATAGAGTATATCCAGCCCGATCTGCTGACAGCGGCGGTTGGCGATATAGCGTAAATACTCCTTGAACATCGGTGCGTTCAGCCCCAAAACACCACGCGGCAAAGTATCCTCGGCATAACGGTATTCCAATTCCACGGCTTGCTGCATTAGCGCATTAATTTCATCGCGGAATGCCTTGGTCCATAGATGTGGATTTTCCATTTTGATCTGATTAATAACATCTATACCGAAATTGCAGTGCATGGATTCGTCCCGCAAAATGTATTGATATTGTTCTGCCGCACCGGTCATTTTGTTCTGTCTTCCCAGTGCCAGGATTTGCGTAAAACCAACGTAAAAGAACAGTCCCTCCATGATGCAGGCGAATACGATCAGGCTTCTAAGGAGCTTCTGATCAGCTTCAGGCGTACCCGTCTTGAACTGCGGATCGGTAAGTGTATCGATAAATGGAATCAGAAACTCGTCCTTTTCGCGGATTGATGCCACTTCATGGTAGGCATTAAAAATCTCGCCCTCGTCCAGCCCTAGCGATTCGGCGATGTATTGGTACGCATGCGTATGAATCGCCTCTTCAAATGCCTGGCGTAACAGGTATTGACGGCATTCCGGATTGGTGATGTGCCGGTAGGTGCCGAGTACGATATTGTTGGCGGCCAGCGAATCAGCGGTGACAAAGAAGCCGAGGTTACGTTTGACCAGGCGACGCTCATCGTCAGTCAGACCATTGGGATCTTTCCAGAGGGCAATATCCGCGCTCATGTTGATTTCCTGGGGCATCCAGTGATTAGCGCAGGCGGAAAGATATTTCTCCCATGCCCACTTGTATTTGAACGGCACTAACTGGTTAACATCCGCCTTGCAGTTGATAATGCGCTTATCTTCCACCGATAAGCGGCGATTGGCATTACCGGCAGCATAGCGTTCATCCTCATCGTTTTCTATTTCAATACCTCTGATGCCGGTGACGCGAGCGGCAGCCGGCCCCGGCCGGGATGCACTCAGCATTTGTACATCGCCCAGCGTCCCATTCATCCGCGGTTTTTCTGATTGCACCATCTCGTCCTCAAATGTCAGCATAGCTTTCTCCTTTTGTTCTGTTACTGCGCAAAAACTACTGGCACGATTCGCACTCGGCATCATCAATGGAACAATATTTCAAGTCAGTTGCCGGCCCCGTCGCATGCATTGCCGCCATGTCTCCCTCTGCGGGTACAGCATTCAGGACACCCGTTTGGACCGTGGACTTCTCTGCCGAGGTCGCGCCCAGCGAACGCAAATAATAGGTGGTTTTCAGGCCACGCAGCCAAGCCAGCTTATAGGTCTCATCCAGCTTTTTGCCGGAAACGCCCGCCATATAGATATTGAGCGATTGCGCCTGATCAATCCATTTCTGCCGCCGTGATGCTGCTTCGATCAACCACTGGGGGTCGACTTCGAAGGCAGTGGCATAAAGTCTGCGAATGTCAGCCGGCACCCGGTCTACCTTGCTTAAAGCACCATTAAAATACTTGAGGTCAGAAATCATCACCTCGTCCCAGAGCCCGAGTTTTTTCAAGTCGTTTACCAGGTATTCGCCAGCCATGGTGAACTCTCCGGATAAGTTGGACTTGACGTAAAGATTCTGAAAGGTCGGCTCGATGCTGGCTGATACGCCGATGATGTTCGAGATGGTCGCGGTCGGGGCAATCGCAAGGCAGTTGGAATTACGCATGCCATGCTTTTTTATGCGTTCACGCAAGGCATCCCATTCCAGCGTGGCCGACGTATCCACCTCGACATAACCCCCGCGCTCCTCGCGCAACAGATCAAGAGTGTCTTGGGGGAGTATCCCGCGGTCCCACAGGCTGCCGCGATAGGAAGCATAGCAGCCACGCTCTTCGGCCATCTCCGTGGAAGACCAATAGGCGTGATAGGCAACCGCTTCCATTGCATGATCGGCAAATTCCACTGCTTCTTTTGAGGCGTAGGGGATGCGCAACTTATGCAGGCAATCCTGGAAGCCCATGATACCGAGTCCTACCGGACGATGCTTGAGGTTTGAATTGCGTGCTTTGGCTACCGCATAGAAATTGATGTCGATGACGTTATCCAGCATGCGCATGGCCGTACTGACGGTACGCTTGAGCTTGCCGGCATCAAGCTCACCGTCCTTGATGTGTGCCGCCAGATTGATCGAACCCAGGTTGCACACGGCGATTTCTTGATTGCTGGTATTCAGTGTGATCTCGGTACAGAGATTTGAGCTATGGACTATCCCGACGTGGTTTTGCGGCGAACGGATATTGCACGGGTCCTTGAAGGTGATCCATGGGTGCCCGGTTTCAAACAGCATGCTGAGCATCTTGCGCCATAACTGTTGCGCAGGAATTTTCTTGTACAGATCCAGTTCGCCGCGCGCAGCTTTTTCCTCATAGGCAAGATAAGCCCGCTCAAACTGCTTGCCAAACTTTTCATGCAGATCGGGCACGTCGGAGGGTGAGAAAAGCGTCCATTCGCCCCCCTCCATTACCCGTTTCATGAACAGATCGGGAACCCAGTTGGCGGTATTCATATCATGTGTACGGCGACGATCGTCGCCAGTGTTCTTGCGTAATTCCAGAAATTCCTCGATATCCAGATGCCATGATTCCAGATAGGAACAAACTGCACCTTTGCGCTTGCCGCCTTGATTCACCGCTACCGCGGTGTCGGACACCACTTTGAGGAACGGCACTACGCCCTGTGACTTGCCATTGGTACCCTTGATGTGCGAACCCATCGCCCGCACCGGCGTCCAATCATTGCCGAGTCCTCCCGCATACTTGGCGAGCAGGGCGTTTTCCTTGATCGCCTCATAAATGCCATCGAGATTATCCGCCACTGTGGTGAGGTAACACGAAGACAACTGGGAGCGGCGGGTGCCCGAATTAAACAAGGTCGGGGTGGAACTCATGAAATCGAAATTTGACAGCACATGGTAGAACTCTATGGCGCGTGCCTCGCGGTCGATTTCGTTCAGCGCAAGTCCCATCGCCACACGCATGAAGAATGCCTGGGGCAACTCGATACGCCGGTCCTGTACATGCAGAAAATACCGGTCATACAGGGTCTGTAAGCCCAGATAGCCAAATTTGAGGTCGCGGGCAGCATCCAGTGTTTTAGCCAAGCGTGGCAGGTCAAACTGCGCCAGACGCTCATCCAGCAACTCGGCATCGATCCCCCGCTTGATGAAATCCGGGAAATAATCCGCGTAGCGCTCGGCCATCGCCTGCTGTATGACTTCTTCGCCCAGCACCTCGAAACGAATGGTATGCAACAACAACCGAGCGGTGACGTAGCTGTAGGCAGGTTCTTTTTCAATGAGTGCGCGCGCCGATAGAATAGCTGATTTTCTTACCTCCTCTACCGGTACGCCATCGTACAGGTCTTTCAACGTGGCCTTAAGTATCAGCGCGGGATTGACCGCCTCGCCCAGACCCGCGCAGGAAGATTCGATCAGCATCAGCAGCCGCGTCGTGTCGAGGGGAGTCCTGCGTCCATTTTCCAACACATTCAGAACACTGGCCGGCGCTTCCACTGCCGCCATTTCTTTCTGCTTGGCCCGCTTCCGTGCGCGATCTTCGCGGTAAAGCACGTAGGAGCGCGCCACATCGTGCTCACCGGAGCGCATCAATGCCAGTTCCACCTGATCTTGAATATCCTCAATGTGGAAAGTCCCGCCGGCAGGCTGACGGCGAATCAATGCATTCACTACATCATCAGTCAATCTGGCCACCACTTCGCGTACCCTGGCGGAAGCCACACTCTGACCACTGACGGCGATAAACGCCTTCGTCATGGCAATGGAAATCTTGGCGGGCTCGAAAGGGACCACTGAACCATTGCGGCGAATGATCTTGTACGGGGAGTAACGCGAATCCGGGATGGAAGGGGCTGAAGAAAAATCGTATCCCGATACGACTGTATGATTTGTATTATCTGCTGCAAGCTGCATGTCGGACTCTCCTCATCTATACGGGAAATCTGCTCTTTCCCTGTGGTTGAGATGAATGCCATAGATACTGAGAAACCACTACATCTAGTATTCAACTCGAACATATTTTACTACTACTAGTGCGCGGAAACCATAGTGCTATATTTTTTGATGTGTGTCAAAACTTTTTGTTAACGCCTCGCAATATACAAATCTTCGTTGTCTATACTATTCCGGAAGTATCGACAAGCCCGCTACTTTATGGACTGCCAGCCCGCCAACTATCTATCGCCGATTGGATTCCCCAGGTTTTTCAAAAGTGCAGACAGGCGGATTTTTTGAATTAGCGTCAGCGCCGTATTTGCTGGCGCTTCGTTGCGAAATAATTGACCGAGGAAAAGCTTCAGGAAGCCTATCCACAAAGAAATTTTTGATAGCGGCGAAAAGTGCAGATGCATTGTGCGCTTCTCTTGTGAGAGCCGAGAGAAAGCCGATGAAGTGTTCACAGGACAATGCCGCATCGCAAAGAGATAAACGAAGGCATCATCGAACGCAGCTGTGCGCGAGCCTTGGCACCTGGTCCTGTAATAGTTGCCCCAAAATTAATCAAATCATTACCCTAAAACGAAAGTCAACCCGCGACGGCTTTCTTGGGCGGCGAGGGATTATCAGAAACACAAGCCAACCGAAGGGCGAAGCCGTTGCTCAAGGTTGCAAGATAGCCGTGGGGACCATTGGGAAGCCGGGGGAGAGGTCAAACAAGCGCTGCTCAAGTCGGCACCTTCATGCTTAGCGGTAATAACTTCAATCGCGCGCAGACCGCGAAGAGCACACCCGGTTGGGGATGAAACACTGTCCATCAAAATCCGATATCAGTCGCGCATATCTCCCTGGGGCAGTATGTGCCGCACCTCCGCACTAAGTCCCTTTGCCCGGTTGGCAACGTCCCGCGACTTCGCGTCAATGCGTTTGCGCGTCCTGACCAGCGCACTGTACATCTTGTCTCTCACCAATGCGCGGCGCCGATTTCCTTTAGCGGGATCCAGGAGGAACATTGCAAAGGCGCCAAGCGCGACGCCGCATAGCATCCAATGAACTTCGGACATATTTGTCGAGTTTCGATTCATCTTTGTCTCCTTTCCATCAATCGTCTGAATACTCTATCCACTCATCAAATTCCTGATTTGCGACTGCAAGCAAGGCATTATGAATATCGCATACGCAATACAAGTGATGCGATTCACCGCGCTCGCGTTCAACCCTACCCCAGTATCATTTTCCTTTTTTTTTCTGGCATCCGTGCGTTGAACCACATAGAAGGCGGAATGCCCATCAACTGTAATGAGAAAAAGCAAGTAATGAAAAGAGCGGCAGGGGAGGCGTTACGATTTTTTTTAAGCAGCGGTGAGTATTAAGCGGTTACGACAAGCACGGGAAAGCGGAACGCTAACGGGTTTATTTATCCTGGTGCTCATTTTCAGGTTTCGCCATACCCGGTTCAGTCGCATTTTTTTGCCTCGGTTTGTCACCTTCCGTTCTATCCGGTGAGGCTAGCTGCCGCGACTGTCTTGCCATTTCGAGGGCATCACGGATCTGCTCGGGTTTATGGGCACGCAACCCTTCCGCCAAAGCGCGCGAGGCGTCTCTGCGGCGCTCGGCATAATGGCGCAGCATTTCCACGGTAGCGGCGGAAGGCAGGGCAGGATTGGGCGGGAGATCGGAAAGTTGCTCAAAGCTTTCTTCGTAGCGGTCGCTGACAGCGGTGTCAATGCGCCCTGCCAGTTCTTCGAATGAAATATTTCCCTGCTTGCCTTCATCAAGTATGCTTTGCCAAGCTTGGGTGATCGCAATATCGTCACGTAAAAACTCTCCAATCTCCTTGCGCGCCAGCGCCTCTTCGCTCCAGCGATAAGCGCGCACAGGAATCTGACTGACGAGGATGACGATAGCGAATGTAAACGCGCATCCCGCGAGGAGCCGGCTGCTGCGGGACACCGGTTTAGTGACATCAATAGGTCGTGCGAACACTATTCCACCAAGTATTCCAGCTAAAAAACCGCCTATATGCGCAGCATTGTCGATGCCGGTAACCAAAAGCCCGAGGACAAGAGCGATTCCCGCAAAACTGGCGGCTCCCCAGAAAAACCAGCGGAACTCCTCTGGATGAAGATTGCGGCGCTCGCGCCAGAGAAACACCAGCAGTGCGCCATACATGCCGAAAATTGCGCCCGACGCTCCGCCGGACACGGCTAATCCTCTATGCGCGATGAGCGATAACAGGTTGCCCGCCAGCCCGCTTGCGAAATAGATGCCGGCAAAACGCGCGTGCCCATACATGCGTTCAACCAGCTGCCCGCCATCCCAGAGCGCCCATAGATTCAGCGTCAGATGGACAGCGCCGAAATGCAGAAACATGGCGCTACCCAGGCGCCACCATTCTCCATCCTGTGTAGCCGGACCGAAATTCGCTCCCCATGCCAACTGCACGCTATTGGACGAGTGCCATAAGCCCGCTCCACCTGCCAGCATGGCGATGAAGACCAGCAGATTGACGATCACCAGCAATTGTGTCACGGGCACTCGCCGCGTGCGCTGGTAGAGAAGATCATGAAGAGATGGCATGGGTGGTGGACGCATTTTCCCTGAGCCGCTATTATGCATGAGGATGAAGCTTATTTACGGGGTATGCTTTTGGAATGGGATATCACTGAATACGCGGTTGACGCACCCGTTACTCGATAGGAACCTCCGAACAAGTTTTCCATGCCCGTTTTATTTAGAGGTTCCCGAAGTTTGAAGCGCTTTGCGCCGTTCTCCATCGCTCTGCTGATTGCCCTGCTACTCGGGCCGTTGCCTGTCGAGGCGCAGGTGCGAGTACAGCTACCACGAACGGGACTGGCTCCCGGTGATCTTGCTGTCATCATTAACGATGATGATCCGCTATCACGGCAAATCGGGGATTACTATCAGAAGGTGCGCCATATCCCTGCAGCCAACATGATCCATCTGCATTTCCCGCCTGACCGCAGCGTGCTTTCGAAGGACGAGTTTCAGCAATTGAAGGCCAAGATTGACCGAATCACGCCCGCTCATGTTCAAGCCTACGCTGTAGCTTGGACCGATCCCTACCGGGTGGACTGCATGTCTTTGACTTCAGCGTTGGCCTTCGGTTTCGACCCAGGTTATTGCTCGTCCAGATGCGGTCCGACCGCCCCCAGCCCGTATTTCAACTCCCCTAGCTTTTATCCTGCCAACGATCACAAGTTGCGGCCGGCGATGATGCTGGCCGGGGTCAATTTCGAACAGGTCAAGACGCTTATCGACCGGGGCGTCGCTGCTGATCACAGTTTCCCGGAGGGAACCGCTTACCTTGTCGTTACCTCCGACAATGCGCGTAGCATACGCGCAGGGTTTTTTGAGAAGACCGCAAAGGAATTGGCCGGCGTTTTCCCCATACAAATTCTGGAAACCGATGCAATTACTGGCCGCGACGACATCCTTTTTTACTTCACAGGGCTGGCACATGTGCCACAACTGCATACGCTGGGTTTCCTGCCGGGCGCATTGGCTGATCATTTGACATCAGCTGGTGGACAGCTTACCGACTCAAGCCAGATGAGCAGCCTGCGCTGGTTGGAAGCGGGCGCCACTGCCAGCTACGGCACAGTAGTGGAGCCCTGCAACCATTTGCAGAAGTTTCCGGTTCCTGGTATTGCCATGTTCCATTATGCGGTTGGCGCAAGCGCTATCGAAGCCTATTGGAAGAGTGTGGCGTGGCCGGGAGAAGGCGTGTTCGTGGGCGAACCTCTGGCCCAGCCATTCGCGCCCAAGTTGCGGGAAATCCGCGCCGGGCAGTTCGAACTGCGGATTTTCTCACCTCGTGAACGCCGGCTGCGAATTGAACGGTCTCATTCGGCCGCGGGACCCTTCAGGCCTCTCGCAAACCGACCGCCGATACGCCGTGGCGCCAACCTGGTGCGTTTTAATTTCGCTGAAAAAGAAGGCTACTTGAGATTGCGATGGTGAGATAACGATAGCAAAGGACTCCTTTGCCATCAGTGACGCCAAGCCCGCTTGGCAGCCCGCCAGCCCTTTTTTGATCTTCCATCGCTATTTCTCTGGCATGCAAGCCACGCTGGCGAGCGTAATTCATTCCCACGCCGCTATAATAACGGCTACACAATCTGTCATCATGACGCAACCATGACTTCACCAGTCCAGCACAGCTTCAAATTTCACTTTACGGAACTCCTGCGCCAGACCTTGAGTGGAATCGCGCCAGTGGGTTTAGACGTGAATATAGAGTTCGCCCGTCCGAAGCAAGCAAGCCACGGTGATTATTCCTGCAACCTGGCGATGCAGTTGGCCAAGCCGTTGCGTCAAAATCCTCGCGATATTGCCGCGTTGCTGATCAATGCGCTGTCCGCTTCACCTTACCTGGAAAAAATCGAAATTGCGGGTGCGGGATTTATCAATCTGTTTCTCAAGACTTCTGTCAAGCAGCGGTTTCCGCGCGATGTGCTGGAGGGTGGCAAAAAGTTTGGTCATAGCAACACTGGCGCGGGCAAAAGCATCCAGGTGGAATTCGTTTCGGCCAACCCCACTGGACCGCTGCATGTTGGGCACGGCCGGGGCGCCGCTTTTGGCGCAAGCCTTGCCAATGTCCTGGCAGCCAATGGTTTTTCCGTCGCGCGCGAGTATTATATTAATGACGCTGGGCGGCAGATGGACATTCTGGCGCTTTCCACCTGGCTGCGTTATCTCGAATTAAATGGGGTTGCCGTGCGCTTTCCCGGCAACGCCTATCAGGGTGAGTATGTGCGCGATATGGCACGGCTGATTCACAAGGCCCATGCGGGACGTTATGTGCACAAGCCCGAGTTGCTGTTTGAAGGTATTTTCCCGGAAGCGGATACCGATACAGAGGCGCAGCTTGACGTATTAATCGCTAACGCCAGGAAATTGCTGGGGCAGGATTATGCATACATTCACAATTTTGTTCTTACCGAGCAATTGGGTGACTGCCGCAATGATTTGATGGAATTCGGTGTCGTTTTCGATACATGGTTTTCCGAGCAGTCGTTGTTCGACAGTGGCGGGGTGGCACATGCGATGCGATTGCTTGAGCAACGGAATTATTTATATCGGCAGGATGGCGCCAAATGGTTCCGCTCGACGGATTTCGGCGACGAAAAAGACCGGGTCGTGCAGCGGGAAAACGGGCAATTCACGTATTTCGCTTCAGACATCGCCTACCATCTCAACAAATTTGAGCGAGGCTTCGAGCGCGTTATCGACATCTGGGGAGCCGATCATCACGGGTATATTCCGCGGGTGAAAAGTGCGTTGCAGGCATTAGCGTTTGATCCCGCAAAGCTCGAAATTGCCCTGGTGCAGTTTGCGGTACTTTACCGTGATGGACAAAAAGTCCCCATGTCAACCCGTTCGGGAGAATTCGTTACATTACGCGAGTTGCGCCAGGAAGTGGGTAACGATGCAGCACGATTTTTTTACGTACTGCGCAAAAGCGACCAGCATCTCGACTTTGACCTGGATCTGGCTAAATCGCAAAGTAATGATAACCCGGTTTACTACATCCAATATGCGCATGCAAGGATTTGCAGCGTGCTGGAGCAGTGGGGTGAAGACATTGCAACGCTGACCACCGCGGATATGGATTCACTTACCAGTCCTGTAGAATTGTCCCTGCTGCAGAAGCTGATTGATTATCCGGAAATAGTGGAGGCGGCAGCGAAGGAACTTTCCCCTCATCTGGTCGCCTTTTATCTCAGGGAACTGGCGGGCGAGTTCCACAGTTACTATAATGCTACCCGTTTCCTCGTGCCGGAGGCTCCGCTACGGCTCGCCAGGCTCGGCCTCGTCGCCGCGATACGGCAAGTGCTGACCAACGGCCTGGAACTGCTGGGCGTGAGCGCGCCGGACAAAATGTAAGCAGGTCAAGTGATGCAAAAAGTCATTGCAGTCGTGGTTGCAGCCAAGGAATGAACGGAAAATGAGCGGTCAATTGCCGGATTTAGGATAATGTCTTCAATGAGCCGAGATTACAAAACCCGCCCCAGCTCTCCAGCCTCGGGCATCATTGGAAATCCCCTCCTTTTGGGGCTATTTATCGGCTATGCGCTAGGCCTTCTAAGCGCCATCGGCATGTGGATGTATATTAACCAAGCACCCAGTCCGTTCATCTCCCAGGATAAGCTCGCGGCCGGCGCGGCGGCAAAAGGCGCACTCGGCCAGAATGGCCAAACTCAAAAAAAGATAGAAAACTCCGGTATGGAAGATAAATCGGCCAAGGCCGCCGACGGCAAGCCCCGTTTTGAGTTTTATAAAATACTGCCCGGCGCGGAGGAACCCGTGACGGAACAGCAAATCAAACAAGCGGCAAAGCAGCCATCGTCCAACGACAAATATTTTCTCCAGGCGGGGTCCTTCCAGAATGCGGACGACGCGGATAATTTGAAAGCGAAACTCGCCATGCTCGGCGTGGAGGCGTCGGTTCAAGCCGCCGACTTGTCAGATAAGGGTACTTGGCACAGAGTGCGTGTCGGGCCTTTCACTAAAATTGACGACATCAATCAGGTTCGCGCTTCCTTGCAGCAAAATGGCGTGCCGAGCAGTCTCATCAAAGTCCATGACGAAGCGCGGTAAGACCATTTGATCCCGCAGTCGGCCGGCTAAATGCATCCAATTTATCTCAAGGAGAAAAAATGAATCCAATGCGTTTATTTGTGGCTCTTTTGCTGATCGGCATAAGTCTCGCCGGTATTTCCGGCGCTCGCGCCGAAATCGTTGAAGGGCGCGATTACACTGTCCTGCCTCACCCCCGGCCAACAGATAGCGGCAAAAACATCGAAGTTCTTGAATTCTTCTGGTATGGCTGTCCCCATTGCTACGATTTGCATCCCCACATCAAATCCTGGCTGAAGACAATGCCCAAGGATGTGAGCTTTCGTTATGTTCCCGCCATCTTTCGCAGCAACTGGGTTCCCGGCGCAAAAGTCTTTTATGCACTGGAGGCCCTTGCGGAAAGGGATAAACTGCATGACAAGGTCTACGACGCTATTCATCTGGACAAGATCGATTTGACCAAGGACGAGGTTTTGTTCGACTGGATCGCAAAGCAGGGGATAGACCGGCAAAAATTCATTGATGCCTATAACTCTTTCTCGGTTCAGAACCAGGTATCCCGGTCCACCCAAATGTCCAAGGACTATCACCTGTCGGGCGTTCCAGCACTGGTGGTGGATGGCAAATACGTGACCAGCGGAAAAATGGGCGGTACGCCTCATGACACCATTAAAGTTCTGGGTGAACTGATTGAGAAAGCACGCAAGGAGAGGGCGGCAAAATAGCGCCGCGCTTTTCGGGCCGCCCGCGCAATAATTTGAACAACTCTATTTGATGCCATTCAACCTGCATCCGACCTGTTGCATCAAATGGAGAAGGTCAAGGGGCAAAAGGTCCCTTTGGATCATGATGCCGCTAAAAAATGCATGATCGACTGCCGGAATCGGATTGAAAGTCATCATTAGCGGCGCATCCAGTGGCTTGGGCAGAGCGCTGGCGCAACACTACGCGGGCAAGGGCGCAACGCTCGGCTTGATTGCAAGACGCGAGGACTTGCTGGAAACCCTTGCGGCGGAATTATCGGCCACCTCGATCTATGCCGCCGATGTTCGCGATGCTTCCGCAATCCAGGCGGCTGCACAAGATTTTATGCACCGTTATGGCTGCCCCGATATCGTTATCGCCAATGCTGGGATTAGTCGTGGCACCCTCACCGAATACGCCGAAGATAGCGAAGTTTTCGAGGATATTCTTGCCACTAATGTCCTCGGCATGGTCAACCTCTTTCAACCCTTTGCTGCGGCGATGCGAACAGCCAGGCAAGGCAATCTGGTCGGTATCGCCAGTGTGGCTGGCTATCGCGGTCTACCCGGAGGGGGAGCGTACTCCGCCTCCAAAGCGGCCGCCATCAGTTATCTGGAAAGCCTGCGAGTGGAAATGCGCGGTAGCGGGGTATCCGTCATTACCGTTTGCCCCGGCTATATTGTCACGCCGATGACGGCAAATAATCCCTTTCGCATGCCCTTCATCCTGACGGCGGAAGCCGTTGCCGAAAAAATTGCTGGCGTCATTGAGCGCAAGAAACGATTCGCCGTGATTCCCTGGCAAATGGCAATCGTCGCGGCAATTCTGAAATTACTGCCCGATTTTATCTACGACCCGATATTCGCCAAGGCGCCGCGCAAGCCGCGATAGAAATCCTGAATCCAGCCTTGCAGAAACCTGAAAGAAGGGAGCCGGCAATTTGCATCCTCGTCTCACGCGCTGCCCCACAGCCCGTCGGCAAGGTTGTGTTTATTCAGAGTCTCCTTAAGCCTAAGCCAGCCGGGCTCTGATCTCGGCAATGCGCGCCTCGCTCACCCTGGCATTGATTGCACTGGGCAAGCGAGCGGGATCAGAAATAGTTCTGGTTAACTCGGCGGCAATCGCCCCCGCGTCCACGCTTCTGGCCGCGCTGTATGCCTCGCGCAGCCGCTCAGCCTGGGAGTAAGGCTTTTCGGCATAGCCAGGCCGTCCATGAAAATCGCATGCGCAAGCTTGCAAAAATTCTTCGAAGCGTTCCGGTTTGCGATAAGCATCCACGCTTTGCAGCATGTTTGCAATGGTTGCGGGCCGCAACTCCGCCGCTCGATGCACGTCGCCATGGTAGCGCGCGACCAGCAACGCCAGATCACGGGCCTCATTGGGGGCCTTGATGCGATCACATAAATCCCGCACCAGCTTGACACTGCGTGCTTCGTGACCGATATGTCGCGGCCATTCCTCCGGTGGCGTCGTGCCTTTGCCAAGATCGTGCGTAAGGGCGGCAAACCGTACCGGCAGGGAATGATTTTTGGACGCGGCGTGATCGATAACCATCATCACGTGTACCCCCGTATCGATCTCAGGATGATACTTTGCTGGCTGAGGTACGCCGAACAGGGCATTCACTTCAGGCATGATCCGAGTCAGGGCGCTGCACTCGCGGAGCGCGTAGAACATGCGCGAAGGCTTATGTTCCATTAAGCCGCGGGCGAACTCCTGCCATACCCGCTCGGGTACCAGCGCATCCACTTCACCGTTGTGCACCATCTCGCTCATCAACGCAAGGGTCTCCGGCGCGATGCGAAAACCGAAGCGGGCGGCAAAGCGAGCCGTTCGCAGCACTCGTACCGGGTCTTCGGTAAAGGCCGGACTGATATGGCGCAGCAGCCCTGCTTCGAGGTCAGCTACTCCGTCAAATGGATCAATGATGTTGCCGGCCTGGTCCTTGGCAATGGAGTTGATAGTCAGGTCGCGCCGCGCCAGGTCCTCCTGCAGCGTAACCTCAGGGGAGGCGAAAACCTCAAAGCCCTTGTATCCGCGTGAAACCTTACGCTCGGTTCGGGCGAGCGCGTATTGCTCCTGGCTCTGAGGGTGAAGGAAAACGGGAAAGTCTTTTCCTACCGGGCGATAACCTAGCCGTACCATCTCATCCGGAGAAGATCCGACGACGACGTAATCATGGTCGGTAACGGGTAGACCCAGAATCTCGTCGCGTACGGAACCTCCCACCAGATAGGTTTTCATGATTTGCGCCATTCCTTGAAGAGCGAATTTTTATCGCCCTGCGCGATGACGGTAGCGGTCGTACCGTTCGCGTGGCATACGATTCGCCAAATACAGCGGCGCCACCTCTTCCAGCGCGGTGGGGCGGATGCCCCAGACTTCCGCGAGCTTATTGGGGCCACCACACCCGCAGACGCTGTCTACTTTCATCGAATGATAGTTGTCCCGGGTCATGAGCTTGCCCGGTAGAAACTCCATCACCGACGCTTCAAGATAGGAGAGGCTGTTGTTGAGGCCGATGATCGCCGGGTTGTGGCCAGTAACTTGCCCCGCATATTCGACCAATTGCCGCAGACTGTAACATTCAGGGCCGCACAGATCGTACCGCTGGCCAAAAGTATGGGGAGCTGACAGGCTGGCCGCGAATGCACGCGCCACATCTTCGACGAACACCGGCTGGAATTTGGCATCGGGCGATGCCAGGAGCAGTACCGGAAGCCGTGCCAGCCTGGCAAACAGGCTAAGCGACGAGTCCCCCGGACCGAATATGACCGACGGCCTGAAGATAGTCGTCGTCAAGCCTGTCGTCATCACGATCTTTTCGCCTTCTCCCTTTGATCGCAAATAAGCGCTGGGCCGGTCGGCGCCAGCATTTAAGGCGCTCATATGCAATAGCCGGGTTATTCCATTGCGATTGCATGCAGCCACGATCTTGCGCGGCAGTTCCACGTGTACGGCGCTAAAATCGCCATGCAGAACGCCGACCAGATTGATGACCGCATCCATACCAACCAGCAACCGGTCAAGTTCTGCATCTTCGTGCACATTGGCCTCCACCACGTCCGCCGTCGGCAGGACGAGCAGTTCTTTTGCGCGCTCTCGGCGGCGGGTCGGGATTCGGATGCCGATTTCCTGCGTTGTCAGCAGGTTGGCGATATGCTTCCCCACAAATCCGCTGCCACCGATAATGCATACATTATCGATTTTCATGGGCCTTTATCTTCCTCTTCAGAAACGCTGATGACGGCTGATTTCGGCGCGACTATACCAAGGCGTTGCGTCAGGGTTTTTACCTGATGGCCGAAGGTGTTGGCGTAATACATGGAGTTGCTCATGACTTTTTTCACGTAGTCGCGGGTTTCGCTGAAAGGGATGGTTTCAGCGTAAATTGCGCCTTCCAGCGCCTTTTCGCCGCGCCATTGCCACGGTCGTCTCGGGCCGGCATTGTAGGCTGCGGAAGCCAGCAGCGGCTGGTTGTCGAGCAAAGTCAGAACGTGCTTGAGATAGTACGTCCCCAACATCAGATTGGTATTCACCTCGTTGGCCAGATTCTTGTGGTATTTCTGCATTCCGATCTTTTTCGCTACCCATTTTGCGGTGGCCGGCATCAGTTGCATCAAGCCCATTGCCCCGGCGCTGGATCTCGCATCGGCGATGAAGCGGCTTTCCTGCCGGATCAGGCCATATACCCAGGCCTCGTCGAGCTCCTGTTGTTTCAGGAGGTCACGCAGCGTATCGCGATGTGGCGCCAGGAAACGCAGGCTGAAATCATGCTGCAACACGGTTTTGTCGGCGGTATGGATGGCGCGGTCGTAGATTCCATGACGACGTGCGACTTCAGCGGTGGCGAGCAGGCGCTGGTCGTCGAAACCGCGTATTGCCCAGGCCCATTCGCGCGTGGCCTCGGTACGCAGATTGAGGCGATACAGGGCAAGCGCCCGTTGAATCCCAGGTAGCTTGCCGATTGCGGCAATTTCCTGCGCTGTGGCTTTATAGGGTTCAGCGGGGGTGCCGATTATTACCCCCATATCCTCTTCCGCCAGCTGACCGTAAAAATTGTGCTCGGTGCTCAGTGGGGCAAGAATAGCATTGGCTTCCGCAATTTTGCCTCCGGCTTTGAGCGCCCGTGCCTTCCAGTAACGCCATACGCCTGCCTGTTGTTCCGCGGCAGACATGGCTTCGATTGTATCCAATACCAACGTCCAGTTCCCGGTGCGCAGCGCGGCCCGGGTTTTCCAGCCGAGCTGCGCATCCGATAGCGGAACCGGGGCGCTGGTATCGGCCGCTTCCCTGAACCAATCCAGCGCGCGCGGATTAAGCCTGCGCGCCGCCTGATCCGCCAGGTGCACCATGAAATAGGAATGCTCTGTTTCGTTAAATCGCTCGCGTATTCTCGGCCAATAGGCATACGCTTGATCCGGACCGTTACGGAGCAGGCGCAACATTGCGAAGAGGGAAATTTCCCGATCGGCGCGAGTCTTGATCTCGTTCCGGTGTTTTTCCAGATAGCGTAGCGGATTGTCCGCAGCGGCGGTTAATTTGCGTTCATTGAGCGCCTCATTGGCCGGCAGATACTGATTGACGCGCTTTGCCACGCTCACGTTGCCCGCTTCGAGTGCCAGGCGCAGCCGCGTCCATACATCTTCCACCGTCAACTCTTCCGCAGTAATGAGCGCGTTGAACAGTGGCGTACAGCTTTCCGGCAGGTCCCGTCCGCTAAACCATAGCGGGCGGACTTCGTCGAACACGCTAAAATCGTTTGCAGCAAGTCGCTGTTCCAGTGGAGCAGCAAGGCGCTGTTGCAGAGAATAGCAAGTAATTTCGGTATCCCCGTTGACCAGTCCTGGATATGCCTCGGCAAACAGCGCCCATTGCTGTGCCTTGCCCAGAGTTTTTAGCCACTCACCATGCAGCCGATCGCCGAGAGGGCTATCCTGATAGCGGTAAAGAAATTTTTTGATTGCATCCGCACTCACAGTGATATTCTCCATCTGCGGACGCAACTGGTAGTAGGCCGCATAGGGTTCCAGCACATGCCCCCGCAGATTCTGCGCGTACGCCGCCACGCGGATGGCATTGCCCGTCTGGAATGCTTCCCTCATCGCGATAAAATCGTCGTCCTGGCCGGCCATCAGATTTCCAACGCAAACCGCAAAAAAAAGCCCCACCAAAAAATTTCTCATAACCTGCTATAAATAATAAATATGTGAAATGGAAAATTGAATGGGAAGCAGTTCCATCGATTTGCCGACTATCCTTCAACTTTGACGTCTATTGAAAGAATAGCACATCATGCCTTATATCAGCCTAAATCCCGCGACCAACAAGACTCTAAAGACATTTACCAGCTGGAATACTCATCAGCTCGCCGCAGTGCTGGAGCAAGCATACAACGCTCAGCAGGCCTGGGCGCAAATGGCATTTGCAAAACGCGCGGAGCGTATGAATCGTGCCGCCATACTGCTGCACGAGCGGGCCAATGAATATGCCGAGCTGATGGCTGTCGAGATGGGAAAGCCACTGCGCGAGGGTCGCGCCGAGGCGGAAAAATGTGCGCTTGCCTGTGATTATTATGCGGTACATGCCGAGCATTTCATGAAAATGGAGACGGTGCAGACCGATGCGGGCAAAAGCTATGTTTCGTATGATCCGATTGGTGTCGTGCTGGGCGTGATGCCCTGGAACTTTCCATTCTTTCAGGTGATCCGCTTTGCCGCACCCGCGTTGATGGCGGGTAATGCCTGTGTTCTGAAACATGCTTCCAACGTACCCCAATGCGCATTGGCGCTGGAGCAACTGTTCCGCGACGCCGAATTTCCTTCGTATCTCTTTACCGCGCTCATGATTGAAGCAGCCGATGTGGCTGACGCCATCGCCAGCCGTTACGTTCATGCGGTGACGCTTACCGGTTCGGAGAGCGCCGGACGCAAGGTCGCTTCGCATGCGGGTCAGCATTTGAAGAAATGTGTACTGGAGCTGGGCGGATCGGATGCATTTATTGTATTGAAGGATGCGGATCTGGAGCAAGCCGCCAGTATTGCGGTAAAGTCGCGGTTCCAGAATTGCGGGCAATCATGCATTGCGGCCAAGCGCATCATTCCCGTTGCGGAAATCGCCGACGAGTTCTTGTCACTATTTATTAAAAAAACGGCAGAGCTGAAAATGGGTAACCCATTGAGCGAAACGACCCAGCTCGGCCCCATGGCACGGCTTGATTTGCGGGAGGCGTTGCATCGGCAGGTCACCGATTCCATGGAGCAAGGTGCGCAAGCGATTCTTGGCTGCGAGCCGGTAGCGGGAGAGGGAGCGTTCTATCCCCCGTCGATACTCGGGCAGGTGACGGCGAAAACCCGGGCGTATCACGAAGAATTATTTGGGCCGGTGGCCGCCGTAATACGCGCTGCGGACGAAGAGGAGGCGGTTCATATTGCCAATGATACCCGTTTTGGTCTTGGTTCCAGCGTCTGGAGCCAGGACGCCGAGTATGCGGAGAAAATTGCGCAGCGAATTCAGGCCGGCTGCACTTTTATCAATGGTATGGTCAGATCTGATCCACGTCTGCCTTTTGGCGGCACCAAGGCTTCCGGCTTTGGCAGGGAGTTGTCTTATCATGGCATTCGAGAATTCGCCAATATTAAAACGGTCTGGATCCGGTAACTTCCGGGCGATCAGATTACCCCTTGACCGATCATTGCATCCGCCACCTTTACGAAGCCAGCGACATTAGCGCCATCAACATAGCTGACGCTGCCATCTTTGCGGCGGCCGTATTGCAGGCAGGATCTATGGATGGCCTGCATGATCTCAAGCAGTCTGGCATCCACTTCTTCCCGGGGCCAGGACAACCGCATGGCATTCTGGCTCATTTCCAAACCGGAGGTAGCTACCCCGCCCGCGTTACTGGCCTTGCCCGGCGCGAATAGCACCCTGTTGTGCTCGAAGCATTTCACGGCCTCCGCCGTGGAAGGCATATTCGCACCCTCGGCGACGCAGATCACGCCATTCTTGATCAGCGTTGCCGCATCCTCTTCATTCAGCTCGTTCTGCGTCGCGCATGGCAAAGCCACGTCTACGGGAACGTGCCATGGGCGCATACCCGGAATAAAAGTGGCTTTTGCGGTTTCGGCATAGCTGCTGATTCGATCATAACGAAGATTTTTGCATTCCATCAAATCATTCAGTTTCTCAGGAGTAAAACCTTCTTCATCAACCACGGTGCCGCTAGAGTCGGAAACCGTTATCACTTTAGCGCCGAGCGCCATCGCTTTTTCCACTGCGTACTGGGCAACGTTACCGGAGCCCGAGATGGAAACCCGCAGGCCATCCAGTGAGCGGCCGGAGCATTTGAGCATTTCCTCGGCGAAATATACCGTGCCATAACCGGTGGCCTCGGGACGGATCAGGGATCCGCCAAAACTCAGCCCCTTTCCGGTAAAAACACAATCGGCGCGATTAGACAGCTTTTTCATCATGCCGGCCATGAAGCCAACTTCCCGCCCGCCAACACCGATATCACCGGCCGGCACATCGATATCAGAGCCGATATGGCGGAACAATTCACACATGTAAGCCTGACAGAAACGCATCACCTCTCCGTTGCTTCGACCCTTGGGGTCGAAATTCGCACCGCCTTTACCGCCGCCCATTGGCAGCGTGGTTAAAGCATTCTTGAAAGTCTGCTCGAACGCCAGAAATTTGAGAATGGAAAGATTGACCGAGGGATGAAAACGCGTGCCGCCCTTGTAAGGACCAATGGATGAGCTGTGCTGTATCCTGTAACCGCGATTAACGTTCACCTCTCCGTGATCATCCACCCAGGACACCCGGAAAATAATGATTCGCTCCGCCTCGATAAGGCGATCCAGGATTCCGTGCTCGGCATAACGGGGGTGCTCGGTGATAAAAGGCCACAGGCTTTCCATGACTTCGGCGACCGCCTGGAGATATTCTGGCTGACCTGGATTATGCCCCGCTATGTAAGCGCAGAATTCTTGAAAGCTATGGTATTTCATTATGATCTCCCCTTAGTAACAAAACCATTCCAGCAAGATGTGCATTCTGCCAAATTATGTGCGGAACCGCACTGTATTTATCGCGGCGGGTATGAGCGAGCCGCTATTGGGCTGCATGCCGGGCGGGCGGTGAGCCATTGAAAGGATAGGGGGATAGTTTATCCGGAATGTATTTGAAACGTCTCCGATACCGGAATCTTTGCTGATGCAAGTAAATGGGCGATTAGCCATCGAATTCTTCTAGCAAAGATCAGGATAAGGCCAAAGAAAGCAAAACTGATAGGGCAATCATGTCCGTCGAATCAGGCAGGTCGGCCTGTCCAAGTCAGGAAACTTCCAATTGGCAACCGTGTCAGTGTAATTTGAGTTTAACTTCTCCGCTGAATTTTCCGACTTACGAAGTGCGCAAAACAGCAGCGGAACAATATGCGTCATGCTCCGGTACTTCAGTGGGACTCGTCATCCTTTTGTTCGTCATCTTTTTTACGCGGCCTGGTCCACCAGACGATGGTGATCAGTAGTGCCAGCGCTACGCCCGCTTCCAGCAGTAATATCCACATAGGATCAAGCATGATGTATATTTGTCAAACGCAACTTTAACCAAATCGCGATGAAAAACCAATTAAGTTTTCTTGCTGTCGCTTCATTGCTGTTACTCAGCGCCTGTTCGACGATGCAAATTGGTGCCCGCGTTGCCCCAGAAAAGCCTGCTGCCTCTATTCCGCCAGCTGTGCCATCTCCAATCGCCCTGCTTAGGCCGACCGACTGGGGCGCTCTTACGGGCTGGACGGACGATGATATTTTGCCAGCGTGGGATGCATTCCTTCGAAGCTGCGCTGTTTTAAAAAATCAGCCACTGTGGCAGGAAACCTGTGTTCAGGCTGATTCCCTGCGGGGGCAGGATGGCGCCATCCTGCGGCAATTTTTTGAGAGGCGTTTTGTTCCCCACCAGGTATTGAATTCCGACGGCGACGAGAATGGTCTGATTACCGGCTACTATGAACCGCTGCTGAAGGGCAGCCGTAAGCGATCCGGACGTTATCGCTATCCGCTTTATACCACGCCAGATGAGCTTTTAGTGGTCGATTTAAGCGAAGTGTATCCCGAGCTTAAAAACATGCGCCTGCGAGGACGTTTGCAAGGGCGCAAGGTAGTGCCTTATTACAGCCGTTCCGAGATAGAGAAGAATCCGGCACCATTACAGGGACGCGAGCTACTGTGGGTGGACGATGCAGTGGACTTATTCTTCCTGCAGATCCAGGGATCAGGCCGGGTGCAACTCGAGAACGGGGAGGTCGTGCGGGTCGGTTATTCTGAACAAAATGGGCATCCCTATAAATCCATCGGCAGATTGCTGGTGGAGCGTGGCGAGTTGCCGCTGGAGAAGGCGTCCATGCAGGGGATCAAGGCATGGGGACAGAGGAACCCCGGCAAGTTGAATGAATTGCTGCAACAGAATTCGAGCTTTGTTTTCTTTCGCGAGCTGCCGGCCGGGCTCCCTGGGCCATTGGGGGCGCTCGGCGTGCCTTTAACCGCGGGCAGAAGCCTAGCGGTTGACCCCCGCGCCATACCGCAAGGTGCGCCGGTGTTTCTTGCCACCACCTGGCCCAATACTGATAAGCAGCTTCATCGGCTGATGGTGGCCCAGGATACAGGCGGGGCGATCAAGGGCGGGGTGCGCGCCGATTTTTTCTGGGGCTTCGGCCAGGAGGCCGGTGATCAGGCGGGGAAGATGAAGCAAAGCGGTAAAATGTGGGTGTTAATGCCAAATGGCTATGTAAATGGCTATGTAGCGCCGACTCCGGTACCGCAAAAAACGTGCTGCTGAAGAATTTGATTCGCGGGATTCTCCATAAGCTTACAGATTGTCATTTTGCGGCCGTCCCGCCCAGTTTCTTTTCTATGGTTTCAGCGGGAATCATTCCGGGTACGATCGAGCCATCGGCAAAGATCAATGTCGGGGTACCCGTTATCCCGTGCTTCCGGCCCGCCTGAAGAAGGGTGTCGAGCGGCGTTTCGCAACTTTTTCCGGCCGGAGCGATATCCCTTAACATGAAATCGTCCCACGCCTTGAGCCGATCAGCGGAACACCATATCGCCGTGGCGGTCGCGACCGAACCGTTAAGCACTGGATAAAGCAGTGTGTAGACGGTCACATCGGAAACCTTTTTCAGTTCCTTTTCCAGACGCTTGCAATAGGGGCAGTTCGGATCGGAAAAGACTACCAGCCGGCGTTTTCCGTTACCTTTGATTGCTTTAATCGCAAGCTCCAATGGAAGGGAATCGATGCTTATCCGGCGGGCATCCTTGACCTGCTGCAAGCGCTCGCTAGTCAGACTTTGCCTGGTTTGTGGATCAACCACATGACCGAAAAAAAAGTACGTCGCCTTCTCGTCCGTATAAAACAGTTCGCCTCCCACTACAACTTCGTATAATCCCATGTAAGGGGTTTTTTTCAGGCTTTCAATTTCTTCCCCCGGAAAGTTTGCCGAGAGCGCTTTTTTTAAAGATGCCTCGTCAGCGCAAGCCGTGCCAAAAACGAAGCACAGTAATAAGGAAGGAAAAACGAGATTCAAGCGCATGACGTTCGCTCCGGTTCGAGTAAAAAATATTGCGGCGTTTAACTTTTTCCTGCCGTGCAAGATACGCGGCTTCGGCCTCAATTCAACGCGTGCTGTATCAGTTGGTCTTTAATCAAAGGCAGCCGGTTAGTAATTTCCAGCCCTAAATTACGCAAGCGAACAAGCGTCGGATTTGTGTTGTGGAATAATTTCTGGAGGCCATTGGTGACAAGCTCCATGGCCAGAATGTCTTCCTTGCGCGAACGTTCATAGCGGCGCAACAGCAGGTAATCGCCACAATCGGATTGCAAGCCGCGCGCGATGATGGTTGCGGCCAACTCACGCGCATCGCGCAAGCCCAGGTTAACGCCTTGCCCGGCAAGAGGATGGATGCCGTGGGCGGCGTCGCCGATGAGTGCGAGCCGCGGCTGTACCAGTTTATTCACATGCACAAAATTCAATGGGAACGCGGCTGGTTGCGTAACAAGCCGCAGCTTACCCAGTGTATGGCAGGAGGCTTTGGCAACACGATGGCATAATTCCGTTTCGGGTAAATCAAGCAACGTCCTGGCATGCTGTTCATTTGTTGACCAAACCATGGATACCAGCGTGTCCGGCAATGGCAGCAACGCCAGCACACCATCCCGCCGGAACCATTGATGGGCGACATTACGGTGGTGATGCTCGGCGTCGAAATTGGCCACTACCCCCAGTTCTTGATAGGAACGCCGCATGACCTTGATTTCCGCCTGTGCTCGCACCCAGGAATTCAGACCGTCCGCGCCGACAATCAGCGCTGCTCGCAGAACGCTGCCATCCCCCAGGCGTAATTCGGCGTGAGATTCGTTCCACGTTATCGAGGCGCATTCCGCCGGGCAGAAAATCTTGATCTTCTTCTTTTGGCGCTTGAGCGCATTCCATACGGCAGCTTGAAGCTGGCGATTTTCCACAATGAAAGCCAATTCCGTCAAACCGATGTCGTAGGCGCTAAAATCAAGGCGCGCGGCGCTGTCGTCGCCAAACACCGCCATTTTATAGACCGGTGTTAATCGGGCTTCGTCAAGCACCTGCCATACGCCAAAGTTTTGCAGAAAACTGGCGCTACCGGGGCTGATGGCATAAATCCTGCTATCCCAGCTGTTATTGCGGGGAAGAGGACTTGGTGGCCGCGACTCCACCAATGCTATTTTGAGACCGCTGTCCTTGAGAGCAAGCGCCAGGCTTGCTCCAACCAGTCCGCCGCCGATAATAACGACATCGAATTCCATGGATTCATTATACAGATGCTTCGAGCTCGGGAACGACGTATCCGCGTTTCGTAAATTAATACCAAAACGCCCGGAGCGGTTTACAGCGACTGGATTTATAAAAGGCCACTCAAAGCCTTTTCTCCCGTAAAATCAAAGGTAAAGTCAGCGCAAGCCATTGTAAACCTTGACAGAGTCTGCCTTGGAAGGCACAATTCCATCCCCTCGGTATTTGCACGTGGCGAATTAGCTCAGTGGTTAGAGCAGCGGAATCATAATCCGTTGGTCCCCAGTTCGAATCTGGGATTCGCTACCAACGATTGGCCCCCTTGCCGCACAGTGATTTGGCTGGCGGTAGTATGATATTTTATCTGTTTCTGTATCTTGCGCCGTCACCGTAACGATTCGCTCTGATCAGCGGCTTTCCCTCACTTATCTATTCTTATCTGACGCGTTACGCCATATCGAGCGCCTAGCGTCGGTACCTTACACCCCCTAGCTGCCGACAAGGTTCTCACCCTTCTTTTCCTACAGGAAAAACCGTTTATTCCTATTCGTGAATTAATTCAAGGGAAAGCCAAGTAGCGCCAGATGAAGCGTTAGTACGGATACCTTAGAGTCAACCTCGTCTGCCAGAAAAATAGCACGTGAACATTACCTATCGTCGTTACTAAACCTGTACTTTAGTCCAATAGGCAACGCGGTCAGACAGTGTAAGATTTTATTTAAGATAGCTATCAGCCTCCGCCCGTTAATGGATGGCTTGGTAGCAAATCGCAGCATTGCAACCACCGGTTTATCCAGATAGCAGCACAGAGTAACTTACGAAGGGCTTAAGATTATGCGTGGCATTATCGTAATCATGGGACTAATGAGTCTTTTAATGACAACCGGTATAACGCAAGCAGCGCCGGATAAGAAGCTTGATGAAGGCTCCGTTGGTAAAAAATGGTCTCCGCCGCCAGGTCTTCTCTCGGATTCCACCATAACGTCTCTAACTTTCGACACAGATAAAAATAAGAAACATGATTCTCACCCTGGGCTGGGACACGTCCATGCCGTACCTGAACCCGGAAGTATCGCTCTTATCCTCATTGGCCTGGCAGGCGTTGTCGCATCACGCAACCTGAAAGCTGGAAGATCTCGGGCCGATCGCAACGACAAATCTTAATGTAGAGTAAAAGTGGCGGAATCAGAATAGATGCTTCCTGTTTTCAGGCTATTCTAATTAGCCCACGCCCGTTACTTCACACAGATACCACTACAGTCGGCACCACCCTTGGCGGGATCGCAATTATCCGAGGGGTCATCTACACATGTCTTACCGGCAGGACAGGGAAATCCGGCAATTCCGCCACACATTTGCTTAGCTTCTTTGTCGCCATATGCAGGGCTTCCCTTTGGCGGATAGTCAATGCGTTTTCCACCCCCCGGTTTGGTGGGTTCTCCAGCTCCAATCTTGACCGTCTCGCGAACTTGCCGCGGCTGTACCGCTTCAACGTCTATGGACTCCACCTCTCCGTCCGTGTGGCGCGCGGTGTAAACACCGACGACATCAAGCGGTACGGGGCTTTTTACAACCAGAAACCCCTCCAGGAACGCGAAGTCCACACAAACTCCATCGATCGGACAAAAGTAGCCGGCGACGTCAAAGCAACTCACGCCAACCGCCCCATCCGGCTGGATAACCGCTTCCTTGAAGGGCGTAACACTAAATGGGCCTGGATCGGAACCGAACTGCGTCGCGAGAGCCACCTTAGCGGCAACGGTGATTTGCTTGTTGGTGGGATTATGTATATTAATA
The DNA here is from genome assembly GCF_900102495.1 of Nitrosospira sp. Nl5. Taxonomy (GTDB): domain Bacteria; phylum Pseudomonadota; class Gammaproteobacteria; order Burkholderiales; family Nitrosomonadaceae; genus Nitrosospira. Next base: position 165,937 of record NZ_FMVQ01000003.1, read on the forward strand.
GTTGTGCGATAGGTCCCCCTTGCCAATGTACCATCCTGATGTGGCAGCAATAGCGAACAAGCGACTTTCGCCGCGTATTGATATTCCGTCTTGATAGTCTTTGAAGGTTTCATCGGCTCTGCCTGGGATACCCGAATCATATCTACGGGTCCGCCCCATAGACCTGCCAAAGCGGCAAAAACTCCGATCACACGTAGCTGTTTCATGATAATGGCCTCCTATTGGTTCGAGTATCGTGCAAATGAATCCGGACTATGATTGGTTGAAAAGTTGTGACCAGAAGAATGAAAGTTCGTAAGATCCAACAACAGTTTATTCATAGCAGTGTTTCTTTTATAGTCAAGCCATCCCCTCGGATTGCCCGATAACCAGCGGAACGTCAGCATTAGCCAGCGAATGAAAGAGAGAAGACTTTATTGAGCCGGATGAGCGAACAGCTCACTCTTTGAGTTTCTTGACTACGGCCTTTCCCACCGCATGGGCGCTTCCTGGATTCTGCCCAGTAATCAGTAGACCGTCCTCCACTACATGAGAGTTAAAGGGCACCAACGCCTTGCTGTACTTGGCTTCCCGCCTTTGCAGCTCTTCCTCGAGATTGAATGGAACAGCATGGTCGCGTTTTGCCATGACTTCTTCATTCCACGAAAAGCCCGTTACATTCTTACCTTTAATCAGATGTTCCCCATTGCTCAGCTTGACTTCCAGCAGGCCGCAGGGGCCATGACACACAGCGGAGACAACCTTGTTGGACTCGTAAAACTTGGCGGTTAGCTCTGCCAAGGCCACGCTTTTAGGGAAATCAAACATGACACCATGTCCCCCTGTCATGTAAATAGCATCGTATGCCGCGGAATCCACATCGGACACCTTCAGCGTGTTATCCAGCAGGTTCATGAAGGCCTTGTCTTCGTACCGCTTTGAGAGATCGCCTTTCAGACCCACTGCGTCCGCAACTTGCGAGATCATCAGGCTTTCCGGGTCGATGGGCACTTTTCCGCCCGACGGACTGGCAATATCCATCTGGTAGCCCACTTTCTCGGCGACCTCCCAGAAATGGGTTAGCTCGCCAAGCCACAGTCCCGTTCTGAATCCCACTTTTTCGAATTCGTCATCATTGGTAACGACGATGAGGATTTTCTTGGTTGCGGTCATATTTCTGCTCCTTATTGGTTCATTGCAGAGTGAAGTGTTGTGACTTACTACACTAGATCCAATGTTGCTGGCGATACCAGTTCACGGCATCCTTAGCGGATTCCTCTATGGGCCGCGGCTTCAAGCCAAGTTCGGCGAAGGTTTCTGAAGGGTCGAAGTGCATGGAACGTTTTGTCAGCCGCACACCCGTTACAGTCGCCAAAGGCATTTGATGGGAAATGCAGTCGGCCCATAATTCACTGAACCAACCAATAGCTAGCGCCACTGGATAAGGAATCGTCCATTGCGGAGCCGGGCGATTCACGGTATCTCCAAGGATCTGAAGCCACTCGATCAACCGATAATTGTGTCCACCGAGTAGATATCGAACGCCAGGCCGGCCGCGTTGCATCGCGCGCACCAATCCATCCGCGACATCGCGAGCATCTATCAGGTTCAATTGGCAATCAACATATGCCGGAACCTTTCCTTGACAGAATGCCACTGCAAGACGAGTTGGGGGCGTTTGATTTCGGTCTCCAGGCCCGATGGGTAATGTGGGACTACACACGATTATTGGCGCGCCGGCTTCGGCAAGTTGGAACACGGCTTGTTCCGCCTGGAATTTGCTCAAGCAGTAAGGCCCGATCATGTCCTCTTTGCGAAAACGCGCGGATTCAACCCCTCCACCGCGGGATTGCGCCGATGTAAGAATGCTTTCTGTGCTTACATATAACGCGCGACTCACCCCGCTGTCGAGTGCGGCATGCATGACATTGAGAGCACCAACATGATTAACCTCATCATATTCAAAGCGATTGCGGCGCCAAAGATTCGGATCAGCAGCCAGATGATAGACACGATCGCAGCCGCGCATCATATTCCGCACCGCTATTGAGTCACGAATATCTGCTCGAACAAGTTCAATGCGTTCAAGGGGTAAATGACTTACCACGGCAGCAGGATGTTCAAGAACGCGCACGGATTCGTTGCTGCTGAGCAATTGTTGCACGAGATGTGAACCGATAAATCCCGCTCCGCCCGTCACCAAATTCACTTCACAATCCCATTTCTCAGCGACATCGTGAGGTGATGAAGGTGCGCCCATAGCAACGCCGCCCCATCCGTAGGCAGCACCCATTCACCCAAATGGATAAAGTGCGCGCCATGAATGAGCCGACCATCGAGCATCATTACATTGCGGCGCCCAGCGGAGACCTTTCCAGGATTCGACTCGACCATTAACGAATTTCTTTTTCTTTGTTAGGCTTCTATATGTACTTAAAAAAATGGACGCACAAGTCAAAAAGGTAAATATTAATGAGGTATTGAATAAGTTTGAATAGCAGTTAATCATCCTTCCCTAAGTGCTCTCAGCAGCTAAGAACTAAGCCGTAACATGTTCCTGCAAGGGGCTTCCTGCTACCTTGACGTAATTTTTGAGGTAAGTACCTTCTTCGCCGTTGGGAAAAACTATTTTGATCATGTCTGCGTTACTACTAATGACTTGGCCTTCTCCTCTTTTTGGCACGGAAACGGAAGCTCCGATCGCGACTTCCTGTTGCAGGTGAATCTTTACCTCTTTTTCTTCAGAGATGTTCGCACTCTGGTCTGGCGCGGAAGACTCCAGTGCCCGCTCCGGAGGTTCGAGGCAATTGTCGCAGTGACCACAATGCTCGCACGCCAGCTCTTCCTCAAAGTATTCGAGCAATACCCTCCATCGGCAAGCCCCCGCCTGGGCATAGAAAATCATGCTTTCCAGCGCCTTTCGATGGTGTATATCTTCCTCGCTTGCCCTGTTAGCAAGTTCGAGAATTTTTTCAGAAGCACCGCCGCTTTTTCCGAGACGATAGCCTAGTTTTTTATTACGGGCGATTATTCCGCTATCCTCTAGCAGCTTCAGTAATATTTGAAGCCTTCGCACAGAAAATCGGCTTAGTCTTTCACATAGCTGGCTGAACTCAACAGCAGGTTGATCTGTCAGCAGCTCTTGTATTCCGCTATAGACATCCTGTAATTCCTCCGAGCTCGGATAATGCCGTGCTAAAAAGAATTGCTGAATCCGCTTATCCTGGACGGCATAAAGAAGTGTGCAGACCGCATCCTTTCCATCGCGCCCTGCACGGCCGCACTCTTGATAATATGCTTCCAGATTCCCGGGAATTTGAAAATGCACGACAAATCGAATATCCGGCTTGTCGATGCCCATGCCGAAGGCGTTAGTCGCTACCATAATCCGGCTTTGACCTTGCATGAAACGGTCCTGATTTTCGCTGCGAACCTTCTTTGTCAGGCGACCATGATATAGCGTCACGGTCGAATCGACCTTATGAAGTGAAGCGGCAAGATCTTCCACCGCCTTTACCGTGGCAGCATAGATAATTCCACTTCCCTCAGTCGCCCGTATCAGTTTTTTAAGCTTTTCCACTTTCTCTTCAGCGTTGGTGGTATGTATCACCCTGAAGTGAAGGTTCGATCTATAGAGGCCGGTATTTACGAGCTGCATCGACCCACGTTCTAATTGTTTCGCTATATCATCCACCACGTCGGGCGTAGCAGTGGCGGTTAAAGCAAGTATGGGTGGATTACCCAACGCCTTGATGGCGCTGCCTAGTCCGAGGTAAGCGGGCCGAAAGTCGTGACCCCACTGAGAAATGCAATGGGCTTCGTCCACTACGAAAAGACTGACGGTAAGACTCTGCAGACGGGCTATGAAATCCGGATCGGCAAGACGTTCTGGCGTTACAAATACGATATCGCTGTGTGCTTGCAAGATATTCCGCAATGCCTCTGACTCTTCCTGCACATTAAGAGAGCTGTTAACCTGATCGGCTTGCACCCCGATCTCCCCAAGTTTTTCCACCTGATCTTTCATCAAGGAGATCAGAGGCGAGACGACAAGCGTAGTCCCGCGCAAACTTAGAGCAGGCAATTGATAGCATAATGATTTGCCTCCACCGCTCGGCATGATTACCAGTGTATCGCGCCCATCCAGCACGTTCCGGATAACCTGCCCCTGTCCAGGCCTTAACGATTGCAAGCCGAACGTCTTATGTAACCTATTCTTTAGCCTGACCTGGTCGGAATACATTATTTAGAACCTTCTATTTTTCCTTTCTCGCATTTGATCAATCACACTTGAATTGAGGAGGACGATTGCCGGGAATGATGGGCCATGCCGGCGGAATAAAGCCGTCAGGGGGCTGTTTTTAATTAAACAAGTACTCTTCAATTATGTGCATATTAATATGTAATATCCACTTTCAATGTACGCCGCCGCACCGAACACAAGCTTTCATGTGGAAGAATTGGCATCGGATAAAGCAAAGGCCGAGCTATCTGGCTTCGTTGATGACGTATGTCATGACGCCGGAGATAAGCCTTGGAGAGTGCAGCGTAGCCGAAAGTATTTGGAACTGTTGAGGTTCACCAGCAGATTGAGGCGGTTCCATCAAGCAACTTCCGCGGTTTGCCCGCGGTTTGGTGTTGCGGACTTCAGATAGGAGTTAGGCGGCCAGCGGGTAAAAGGTTTACGGGTAGATGATTTAACCGTGTTTTTACCCCAATGCGGGAGGTCAACCGGATTGCCCCGGATATTGTGCGTGCCGCCCCCACTGCCTGGCAGTAAAAACCCGCTGAAGCGGCTCAAGATTATTAATCTACGCAGTAATTTTATAGCTTGTCGACCGCGTCCTTGATCGTTTCCTTCGCATCTCCAACGCCCTTTTGAATTTTTCCCTCGACCTGTTTGGCGAGGCCTTTCGCCTGATCTTCTTTGCTGCCAGTTATATTGCCAGCCTCTTCCTGAATTTTCCCGGCGATATCTTTTGTTGTGCCCGTGATTTGATCTTTGTTCATTTATGTTCTCCTGGATAAATGTGAATATGGCCTGCTGTTAATTCTGAATGCGCAGGAATAGTCATTTTAACAACGAGCTGAAGCTCATCTGTACGGTACTGCACATTAAGCGGGAAGGGCAAAAAAATACCCACGCTTGGTGGGTAGAAATATAAAGGAGATTTTATTTTATAAAGCCGGCAGCTGGTTCAACTCACCACCGGGCTAGGGCAACTACCAACTTGGGGCAAAGCGGTTACCCTGACTACATTGTTACGCATCCAGCAGGCTTTGCCTATTGGACTAAAGTACAGCGGTAGCCGGACTAGCTTGGGTGGACTCTAGTTGGCCGCTTTAGGCCCAGCCTTTACCCTTGATACCCTGTTTATCATTGGCAAATGGCTCCCATGAATTCCCTCACCCCACGAAATCCAGTTCTTCCAAGTTTTCCGTTGTAGCCGACGCCCCTATCCTCACCGCTGCCCAATTCCGCCGAGCTGGCGGAGGTCCCGCTGGAGGACACTCCGGCGCCCTGTAATCGGGCCCTAGCCAGGCTTGCCATTTAATCCTCTGACTCATGTGTGACATTTAACAGCTTACGTGCGCTAACAGACCGAGTATTTAAATTATTCTCCTTAGACTCATCAGTAATCTTGTTAATGAGATTTTATTGATCTTAGGGTAGGAGGTGAGCAATGAAAGACCTTTCGAAATATAAGTGGCATCAAATGATGAGCGTAATTGCTCTTGCTGCGGTATTCACAACAGGTTGCGCAACCACGGAAAAGAGAGACATGGCGGCTCAGCTTGAGGTTGCGAAAACTGCGGTCGCCGACGCAGTAAGCGCCGGGGCGCCGGAATTTGCCCCGGTGGAATTGAAAATCGCCCAGGAAAACCTGGCTGAAGCAGAAAAGGCAGCGATGGAGGATGACTACAAACGTGCCAAAAAGCTAGGTGAAAACGCGAAAACAAATGCGCAATTAGCGAGCGCCAAAACTCGCGCGGCGAAAGCACAGCAGGCAGCAGACGCAGTGAAGGAAAGCGATCGAACACTGCAAGACGAAATGAACCGCAAATTAAAATAATTACCTGAAGGAGATGTCATGAAAAAAAATGGCTATTTAACCATCTCGTTTGTGTTTATTGCAGTTCTGACGGGCTGCGCTTCGACACCGAACGCACATCTGGATAGCGCCCGTAGCAGCTATCGCAGTGCCCAGAGCGATCCCGAAGTTACAAATCTCGCTCCTTTGGAACTGAAGAAGGCAGGCGACGCGCTGACAGAAGCCGAGAATGCCTGGAGGAAAGGAAAAGATTCTGCCAAGGTGGATCATCTAGCTGATCTGGCGCAAAAGCAAGTTGCAATAGCGCAGGAAACCGCAAAGCGGAAAGCCGCTGAAGCAGTTGTGTCTTCCGCCGATGCCGAGCGCAATAAAATTCGCCTTTCTGCAAGAACAGAGGAAGCGGAAAAGGCCCAAGAGCAGGCACAGAGCGCTGAAATGCGGGCAAGCATGCTCGAATCGCAGCTTAAAGAACTGAGCGCAAAAAAATCGGACCGGGGTATGGTCATTACCCTCGGCGATGTGCTGTTCGATACCGACCGTGCGCAACTCAAGTCGGGTGGAGTTCGCGAGGTGCAGAAACTTGCTGACGTTCTCAAGCAGAATCCCCAACGCAACGTTGCAATTGAGGGATTCACAGACAGCACCGGCAGCGAAGACTATAACCAGGAGCTCTCCGAAAGGCGCGCCGATGCGGTCCGGGATACCCTGCTGAACATGGGCATTGATGCCGCACGCATCACAACACGAGGTTATGGCAAAAACTTTCCAGTCGCCAGTAACAGTAATGAAGCAGGCCGGCAATTGAATCGGCGGGTTGAAGTTATCATATCCGACGAAAGCGGGAATATCAGGTCGCGCTAAAGGTTCTCATAAGGCGTCTGCCCTATCGGCAAAGGAATGATCAAAAAAAGCGCGACAGTCCGTACTAGCGATGAACCATGGTCTAGAAGCTGGATCGTATCTTATTCACGAACCTCGCCTTCGACGTAATCAAGGCATCATGACTGTAGACGGCCTGACTTCACCAACCGCGATTTCATCGTGACGTTACGCGCCTTCCACTGCCCTGATAATATCTTCAATCTTATTTTAAACCGTCGCGGATCCCGCTTCGCCGGGCTATGTCATGCCTCTACGATCACCTCAAATCCGCCATAGATCAGGCGCTTTCCATCGAATGGCATTGGGTTCGCGTCGGGCTGCATTCGGGGATCGCCCATCATCTTCTTCCAGGCGTCGTCACGCACCTGGCGCGAAGGCCACGTTACCCACGAGAACACCACCGTCTCGTCCGCCTGGCACTTGACCGCCATAGGAAAGGACGTCAGCTTGCCCTCGGGCACGTCATCGCCCCAGCACTCGACGACGTTCAGCGCTCCGTACTCCTTGAATACCGCGGCAGCTTCTGCAGCATGCTGCCGGTAGATTTCCCGATTGGCTGTAGGCACGGCGGCAACGAATCCATCGACATAGTTCATGTCGTTCATGATTGATCTCCTTCATGGTTTGAATTGAATCGAGACGGTCAAAACAAAATGAACCAAAAGAACCGATAAATGGGCATTGTCGTTTTACCGGCAAAAGGCCATTGTGAAGATCTATATATTTCTGGACTTCTTTGGATTATCCGATGGTGCCGGGAGGGGGAATCGAACCCCCATGACCTCGCGGTCGCGGGATTTTGAGTCCCGTGCGTCTACCAATTCCGCCATCCCGGCAAGGCTGTGGCCCGTTCGTTTGAAAAGGGATTATCACTGAAAATATAGGTCGCGGCAACCTGCGTGAGCGAAGTCAGGGGGTACCGGTATAATGTGCGCGATGAAAACTCAGGATTTCGATTTTGGTCTTCCCGCAGATCTCATCGCGCAATCTCCAGTCGAGCATCGTGCCAGCAGCCGCATGCTGCATCTGGAAGGTTCGAGCGGCATGCTGCAGGACAGGATGTTTGCCGACCTGCCTAAATATCTGAGCGCTGGCGACGTGGTGGTATTCAATGACACCCGTGTCATTAATGCGCGCTTATTTGGCGTGAAGCGCAGTGGGGGCAAGGTGGAGGTAATGGTGGAGCGAGTGCTGGATGCGCATTGCGTGCTGGCGGTTGTGCGTGCCAGTCACCCGCCGAAACCGGGCTCGGTACTTTTTCTCGCTAATGCAATCCGGGTAACGGTATTGATGCGCGAGCATGATGTCTATACCCTGCGTTTCGATCACGAAAGTACGGCTATGGAGTTACTGGAACGCTACGGCAGTCTGCCGCTGCCACCTTACATCTCGCGACCGGCGACAAAAACAGACGAAGCACGCTACCAGACAGTCTATGCAAGACAGGCGGGTGCTGTGGCAGCACCTACCGCAGGGCTGCATTTTGATAAGAATATGCTGGCAACATTGGCTGAAATGGGTGTGGTGATTGCACATGTGACGTTGCATGTCGGTATGGGTACCTTCCAGCCGGTTCGTGTGGAAAACATTGCCGATCACAAGATGCATAAGGAAATTTTTCATGTGCCGCCGGAAACGGTGGAATCCATCCGGCGGGCGAAAGCCGGTGGCGGACGAGTGCTGGCGGTGGGGACAACATCGTTGAGGGCGCTGGAAGCGGCGGCAGCGGCCGGCGGCGGCGAACTGAAACCGGGCCATGGCGATACGGATATTTTTATCACCCCGGGCTATCGCTTGCGCGTGGTAGAGCGCTTGCTGACTAACTTCCATTTACCCCGCTCGACGCTGCTGATGCTGGTGTCCGCTTTTGGGGGCGTGGAAAATATCCGTCATGCATATCAACACGCAATCAATGAGCACTATCGCTTTTTCAGCTACGGCGACGCGATGCTGATCGAAAGACAGTCATAAACTCGAATCCTATATTGATCCGACGAGCGAACGATATGTCGCAGGAAACCTCCAGTGGCGTTGCAAAGCATCCGTACGTTGTGGGGCTGGATTCCGGGTCAAGCCCGGAATGACGAAAGATTGGTTTTTGCCGGGTAAGATAATTTGCCGCGATGTGCTTATCAATGTCGCTCTATAGGATTAATTCATTTGCGTGACTTGACATGAAATTTCAACTGCATTGCAGTGACGGCCTTGCCCGTCGCGCCACCTTGACGCTCGCGCATGGCACGGTGGAAACGCCCGCGTTCATGCCTGTCGGAACTTATGGCGCGGTAAAAACGGTTTCACCTGCAGAGTTACGGGAAGTTAACGCGCATATCGTTCTTGGCAACACCTTCCACTTATGGCTGCGACCCGGCCTTGAGGTGATCGAGGCGCATCGCGGCCTCCATGGCTTCATGCGCTGGGACGGCCCTATACTGACCGATTCCGGGGGTTTCCAGGTATTCAGCCTGGGAGCTTTAGGCAAGATTGCCGAGGAGGGAGTCAAGTTTCGCTCGCCGGTGAATGGCGATGCGTGTTTTCTTACGCCGGAGGAATCGATGCGCATTCAGCGCATACTGAATTCGGATATCGCGATGATATTCGATGAGTGCACGCCTTACCCGGCTGACGAGCGGGCAACCGCTCAATCCATGGAATTGAGCATGCGCTGGGCGGAACGGTCAAAACGCGCGCATGATGATGGCTGCAACCCCAATGCATTGTTTGGTATTGTCCAGGGCGGAATGTACGAAAATCTTCGCGATCAATCGCTCTCAGGGCTGCGGGATATCGGTTTCGACGGTTACGCCATCGGTGGATTGTCGGTGGGAGAACCCAAGGACGACATGCAGCGCATTCTCAAGCATGTTGCGCCACAATTACCTGCCGACAAGCCGCGCTACCTCATGGGGGTTGGAACGCCGGCGGATATAGTCAATGCCGTGGCGCACGGCGTGGACATGTTTGACTGCGTGCTTCCAACACGCAATGCGCGCAACGGGTGGCTGTTCACGCGCAACGGAGTCATCAAGCTGCGCAACAGTCAATATCGCCTGGATACCGCGCCGCCGGATGAGCAGTGCGGCTGTTATACCTGCCGTCATTTCACCCGCGCTTATCTATACCATTTGCAGCGAATCAATGAAATTCTCGGCGCACGTCTCAACACGCTGCACAACCTGTATTATTACCAGCAATTGATGGGCGAAATCCGTGCCGCTGTAGAGGCCGGCAAGTTCGGGGAATATGCGCAAGAATTTCAAGCCCGCGCCGCATCATGCTAAAATGCATCCCTTTTTGAAACTGTCTTCGGAGAAATGCCATGTTGATTAGTGAAGCTTTTGCTCAGGCCGCCGCTCCTGCCCCGCAAGGCGCGGACTTTTTGAGTTTGCTGCCGCTGATCGGCATATTCGCCGTATTTTATCTCCTGCTGATTCGTCCCCAGTCGAAGCGCGCCAAGGAGCAGAAATTGATGATAGAGGCGCTGCAAAAAGGCGACGAGGTGGCGACGACAGGCGGCGAGCTGGGGCGCGTGGTCAAGGTTAGCGGCAATTACGTCATACTGCAAATTGCCGAGAACGTGCAGGTCATCATACAAAAAACGTCTGTTCAGACCCTGTTGCCCAAGGGAACCCTGAACAGTATCGAGAAGGAATAAGATCGGTAAAGGTAGGCGAGGGTGCAACGCAGTCCTTCCACCCTTCTCGTCCTTCGCATCCCTCCCGAACATGATCCTGAATCCGGCAGTTGACTGCTCTTTTTTTAGTTAAGCCCCATGAACCGCAAAAACCGAAACTCCACCCACTCCAACCGCCGGCTTTAGGATGAATCGCTACCCCCTCTGGAAATACCTGATTATCGCGATTTCGATACTGCTCGGACTGTTCTATACCTTGCCAAATTTTTATGGTGAATCGCCGGCAGTACAGGTTTCGCCGTTACGTACCGCCGCCAAGGCGGATACGGCCCTGCTGCAACGGGTTGAAGAGGCGTTAAAGAAAGCTAATCTTGTCCCAAGTGGAATGTTTCTCGAAGAAGGTGGCGTCAAAGTACGTTTTTCCGATACGGACGCGCAGATCAAGGCCAGGGATACGCTTCAGTCGGTGCTGGGTAACGGCTACATGGTAGCGCTGAATCTTCTCCCTAATTCGCCACAGTGGTTGACCAGTCTGGGCGCGTTGCCGATGTATCTGGGGCTCGATCTGCGTGGCGGCGTACATTTCATGTTGCAGGTAGACATGCACGGTGCGCTCTCCAAAGCGCTTGACCGCTACAGTGCCGATATCCGCAGCAGTTTGCGCGAGCAGAAGATTCCGTATATCGGGCTGGATAAGGATAGTACCAGGGTCATTGTCAAATTCCGCGATCCAGAATCGCGTGCCAAGGCCGAAGCCGAAATCAAAAAGACCTACGCCGATTTAAGCCTGCGAGAGCAGAATGTGGGGGATGAGTTTCATCTCGCCGCCACTCTCAAGCCGGAAGCACAGAAACTCATGCAGGATTCCGCCGTGCAGCAGAACATTACCACGCTGCGCAACCGCGTCAACGAACTGGGTGTAGCGGAGCCAATTATTCAACAGGCCGGCGCTGACCGCGTAGTGGTGCAATTGCCCGGCGTACAAGATACCGCCAAGGCCAAGGATATTCTGGGACGCACGGCTACGTTGGAAGTGCGGATGGTGGACGACGAGCGTGACCTGGCGGCTGCATTGCGCGGGCAGGTTCCATTTGGAACCGAGCTTTACTATGAGCGCGGCGGCGGCCCGTTGCTGGTGAAAAAACAAGTGGTGTTGACGGGCGACCGTATCAATGACGCTCAGGCTGGTTTCGATAATAACAACCAGCCAGCGGTGCACCTTAACCTCGACAACAATGGCGCACGAATTTTCAGGCAGTTGACACAGGAAAATGTCGGCAAGCGCATGGCAATTTTATTGATCGAAAAGAACCAGGCGGAAGTTGTTACAGCGCCTGTGATTCGTGAAGAAATCGGTGGTGGAAGGGTGCAGATCAGTGGGCGCATGACCACCGAGGAAGCCAGGGATGTGGCGCTGCTATTGCGTGCCGGCGCATTGGCCGCGCCGATGGATATCATCGAGGAGCGCACGGTGGGCCCGAGTCTCGGCGCCGACAATATTTCACGCGGGTTTGATTCAACGCTATTTGGTTTCGCCGCGATCGCTGTTTTTATGTCTGCTTATTATTTGATGTTTGGTTTCATTTCGGTCATAGCGTTGGGCGTAAACCTGCTGTTGCTGGTAGGTCTCCTCTCAATTTTACAAGCCACGCTGACGCTTCCGGGCATGGCGGCGATTGCGCTCACCCTGGGAATGGCAATCGATGCGAATGTGCTGATCAATGAACGTATCCGCGAAGAGTTGCGCAACGGCGTATCGCCGCAAGCGGCAATAACTTCGGGGTATGAGCGGGCGTTTGGCACCATACTTGATTCCAACATTACGACATTGATCGCCGGTATCGCGTTATTTGCGTTTGGTTCCGGCCCTGTGAAGGGATTTGCCGTGGTGCTGTGCTTAGGCATATTAACCTCAATGTTCAGCGCGGTAATGGTTTCGCGCGGCATGGTTAACCTGGTATATGGCAATCGCCGCAAGCTGGAACGGGTCTCCATCGGCCAGGTCTGGAAGCCGGCGAGTGACAGGCGCTGATGTCAACGATGAATAGGACGGGGCTGTCCCCAATAAATAAGCAGGAAATAAGCAGGGAATAAGGGCCGGTATGGAATTTTTCAGAATCAAGCGCGATATTCCCTTCATGAGCTGGGGGAAATATACCACCACCATTTCGTTGCTGACTTTTGTCGTATCAGTGTTCTTTCTCTTCACAAAGGGGTTGAATCTGGGCGTGGATTTTACCGGCGGCACGGTAATGGAGGTCGGCTACACTCAGTCGGCGGACATCGGAAAGGTACGGAATATACTCATCAAGCTCGGCATGTCGGACGCAAGCGTGCAGAATTTTGGAACATCCCGGGATGTCATGATACGCCTTCCAGCCAAGCCGGATATCTCAAGCGCCAGGCTGTCCGAAACGGTGATAGCGGCACTACGCCAGGATGACAAAACAGCAGAGATACGCCGGGTGGAATTTGTCGGGCCGCAAGTGGGCAAAGAGCTGGTGGAAAATGGCGCGCTGGCGTTGCTGATGGTTTCGCTCGGTATTGTTGCTTATCTCGCGGTGCGCTTCGAGTGGAAATTCGGCGTTGCCGGAATCATTGCCAACTTGCATGATGTCGTGATCATTCTTGGTTTCTTCGCGTTCTTCCAGTGGGAATTCTCGCTCACCGTGTTAGCCGCAATATTGGCGATTCTTGGCTATTCGGTGAACGAATCAGTGGTGATATTCGACCGGATACGAGAAAATTTTCGCAAGTTGCGCAAGGCTCCGGTGACGCAAGTTATCGACAATGCGATCACTCGCACCATGTCGCGTACTATCATCACCCACGGCAGTACCCAGATGGTCGTTGTCTCCATGCTGTTTTTCGGTGGAGAGGCGCTGCATTACTTTGCCCTGGCGCTGACCATTGGCATCCTGTTCGGCATTTATTCTTCGGTATTGGTGGCAAGCCCTCTCCTCATGCTGCTGGGCGTTTCACGCGAAGATATTGTCAAACCTGAAAAAAAGAAGGATGAGGTGGAAGCATTGCCTTAATGTAGCTTTGATCTTTCCAGACTCTTCTCAGTTTGGTTTCAATCGCTGTCCCGGTTTCGTCGTTTAAGGCTTGTCTTGGAACTTCTCACCACCTTTATCGATATCATCCTGCATCTGGATCAGCATCTCATCTGGCTGGTTCAGAATTACGGCAACTGGATTTATCTCATTCTGTTCCTGATTATTTTCTGCGAGACCGGGTTAGTGATAACGCCGTTCCTGCCTGGAGACTCCCTGCTATTCGTGGCTGGCGCGATTGCCGCCAGCGGTGCCATGGACGTTCAATTGTTGGCGGCGCTGCTCATGCTAGCCGCATTTTGCGGCGATAATACCAATTATTGGATCGGGCGCTACTTTGGCCCCCGAATATTCAGCCGCGCGGATTCGCGTTTATTAAACCGTGCTCACCTGGAAAAAACCCACAGATTCTATGAAAAGCACGGCGGCAAGACCATTATTTTTGCGCGTTTTCTGCCCATCGTACGTACCTTTGCGCCTTTCGTTGCCGGCGTTGGACGTATGATCTATCCGCACTTCGTGGCGTTCAGCGCATTCGGCAGCGTTTTCTGGATCAGTTTTTTTGTGTTCGGCGGTTTCTATTTCGGTAACGTGCCGGTAGTTAAAAACAATCTGACTCTTTTTATTCTCGGCATTCTCATTATTTCCATTCTCCCCGGCATCATCCAGTTTATACGCAGCCGGCTGGATAATCGCGGTCAGAAAGTCTAGCGCCTTCTACTTTGCTGCTCCCATCTCCAATGCACGCTGTCGTGATTGATTCGTTTGTTTTTCTGAGGGTTCGACACCCAGCCATCCCTGCAAATTGGCGAGAGCGATGTCCGCCAAGGCTTGTATCCAGTCGTCACGTTCGTTGAGGCAGGGGATGTAATGAAATTCATGCCCGCCCGCCTGGATGAAAATCGCTTTACCTTCCATGGCAATTTCTTCCAGCGTTTCGAGGCAATCGGAAACAAAACCGGGACAGACGACATCCACGCGCCGCGTATTTTTCTTGCCGAGTTGTTCAAGGGTAACCGCGGTGTATGGGCTTAACCATTCCGCCTTGCCGAATCGTGACTGGAAACAAATCTGGTATTTGCCTGCATCCAGCTCCAGCGTCTCTGCCAGCAGCCGCCCGGTTTTCTGGCATTCACAGTGATAGGGATCGCCTTTGTCCAGGGTGAAGCGCGGCACGCCGTGGAAGCTGATTACCAGCTTGTCCGGCTTGCCGGTTTTTGTCCAATAGTCGCGCACATTTTGGGCAAGTGCGGCAATGTAACCCGGATGATCGTGATAATGCTTCACAGTGCGTATGGCAGGCGTATTACGCATTTCTTTTAATTGCGCGAATACTTCATCAAACGCAGAGGCGGTACTGCTGGCGGCATACTGGGGGTAGAGCGGCAGCACCAGGATGCGTTCACAGCCATGTTGCTTCATCCGCTCCAGTACCTCGGCAATGGCAGGGTTGCCGATGCTCATAGCATATTCAACCATCGGCGGGGATTGAACGCGCTGCGCCAGAACATCCCGCAACAGCTGGGTCTGGCGAGCGGTATGGACTTTTAACGGCGAGCCTTCCGGCATCCATATTTGTGCATACTTTTCCGCCGACTTCTTTGGCCGGGTATTGAGTATGATCCCGTTCAAAATCGGCCACCATGCCCACTTCGAAATTTCCACTACCCGCGGGTTGCTCAGAAATTGCTTGAGATAAGGCCGTAGTGCCTGCGCGGTGGGCGCATCGGGCGTGCCGAGATTGATCAGCAAAATGCCTGTCTGGCTGGGGGTGCCGTGCTGGTAAGCGGGCTCGGGGGAAATCACATTATTTTGTCCGGCGTGCAAACGGTACAAATGGCATACCGGCGAAAGCCATTATCCGTGGTGCGCAAGATAAAGAGTTGATCAGCCTTGATTGCAGAGGGAATAAGGGTGGTTAATGCTGCGACATTGCACTGGAGAGCAGCCTGGCCGTGGCATCCACAATCGGAATAACGCGTTCGTAAGCCATGCGCGTTGGGCCAACCACGCCCACGGTCCCCACCACTTTTCCGTCAACCTCGTAGGGTGCCGTGACCACGCTGAATTCATCCAGCGTCACCACGCCCGATTCGCCTCCGATAAAGATTTGTACACCTTCCGCCTTGCGGCTAAATTCCAGCAACTGCAGCAACACCGTTTTGCGCTCGAACAGATCAAACAGTTTCTTCAGGCTGGTCATGTTGCTGGCTAAATCATGGACATCGAGCAACTTGCGCTCGCCTGCCACTACCACTGCTTCGCTGTTTTCCCGCATCGCCTCGCCGCCCGCTTCGATAGCGGCAGTCATCAGGTTAGTCATGTCGTGACGCAATTTTTTCAATTCGTTCTGCAGGCGGCGGCGAATTTCATCGAAGGCGCAACCGGCATAATTCTGATTGATGAAATTCCCCGCCTCTATCAACTCCGTCTGGCTGTAGGTTCTGTCGGTGAAAAGCACGCGGTTCTGAACATCTCCCTCAGGGGTAACGATGATGAGCAGAATGCGCTTTTCCGACAAAGTCATGAATTCTATGTAGCGGAATATGCCGCTGCTACGCTTGGGAGTCACCACCATGCCGGCGAAGCGTGTTAGTTCCGACAACAACAGCGAAGCGGAATTGATCAATCGTGAAGGATTATCCGGATGAAGCTGGTCTTCGAGTTGATGGATTTCAATGAGATCCAACGGCTTGACCACCAGTAGCGTATCCACGAAAAAACGGTAGCCCCGGTGCGTTGGCACGCGCCCAGCGGAAGTATGAGGACTGGTGACAAAACCCATTTCCTCAAGATCAGCCATCACGTTTCGAATGGTGGCAGGGCTCAGATCCAGGCCAGAGAATTTGGAGAGCGAGCGGGAACCCACCGGCTGACCTTCGCTGATGTACCGTTCGACCAGGGTCTTGAGCAGAATTTTGGCGCGTTGATTAAGCATTCGGTTATTCTACACCAGGATTCAATTCTCCGGCTTGGGCGAGAAGTAAAATGGGTGCGCCGAAGCGAAGCAGCTTGAGATTCTGCAGGCCTGCGGCAGACTGAGCCCCTTCGTAAAACGCTGCCTTTAAATCAAAAGTAGCGCAATGATGGCGCAAAGTGACATAACCCAGGTTCGAATCCTTTTGTCACCCGCAGCCCGATATGGTTTAATCTTGCAAACAGTATTTCCACAACAAGGACCGGTCTCGCCGGCAGCTCAACAGTTTTCCCAGGTTAAATCCAGCAATGCGTTCCCCGTTCAAAACAATAGCACTGATCGGCAAGCACAAAAATCCCGAAATCGTGACGCCATTATTGCGTCTGGGACGGTACCTGAAAAGCCGCAATCTCAAGGTGGTTCTGGACCATCTGACCGCTTCTCACGTGGAAGAGAAAGAGTATCCCATCATGACGATGGAGGAGGTCGGCGTAAATGCTGATCTGGCCATCGTGCTTGGCGGTGATGGGACCATGCTCAATATCGCGCGGAAGCTTGCGCCTTTCGATGTGCCGCTGGTCGGCATCAACCAGGGACGGCTCGGATTTCTTACGGATCTTTCCATCGATACCATGCTGCAAACGCTCGGCTCCATGCTCGACGGCCATTATGTCGCCGAGCGGCGCATGCTGCTGTACGTTGAAGTCGTGCGTAACGAGAGCGACACATTCAGCGCCTTGGCATTAAACGACGTGGCGGTGAACCGGGGAGTGGGCGGCAACATGATCGAATTCGAGGTGAGGATCAATAATGAATACGTTTACTCACTGCGGTCCGATGGCCTGATTGTGGCGACTCCTACTGGTTCCACCGCCTACGCATTGTCGGCGGGAGGCCCGATCCTGCATCCCAGCCTTGATTTGATCGCGCTGGTGCCCGTAAGCCCTCATACGCTGAGCAATCGTCCCATCGTAGTCGGACCAGACGCCATAGTCGAAATCCTGATGCACCGCACCGCAGTCGCGCGCGTTCACTCCGACAGTCATTCTCATTTCGACTTGCAGGAGCATGACAAAGTTCTCGTGCGGCGTTCCCCCCACGAGGCAACGTTGCTGCATTCGTCTGACCATAGCTATTACCGCATGCTGCGCGAGAAGCTCGGCTGGAGCGGCTTACCCAGAAACCAGGCATGAGCCCTCTATCATGTTAAAGTTTTTGGGCATCCGCGACTTTGTTATTGTTGACCGTATGGAACTGGAATTCTCTCCCGGGTTTACTGTTCTCACAGGCGAAACCGGCGCGGGAAAATCTGTTCTGATCGATGCGCTTTCACTGGTTCTGGGGGAGCGCAGCGATGCCGGCGCGGTACGCCATGGTTGTGAGCGCGCTGAAATCAGCGCGGAATTTGACATCGGCGGATTGCCGGAGCTGGCAGACTGGTTGCGCGACAATGGCTTTGAAAGTGATGGCGATGATGGAACCGTCTGCTTGCTACGCCGAACCATAGATACTGCCGGGCGCTCGCGCGCCTTCATCAATGGTTGCTCCGCCACCTTGCAGCAATTACGCGCGGCGGGAGAAAAGCTGGTGGATATCCATGGTCAGCATGCGCACCAGACGATGTTGCGCAGCGACGCACAACGCGATCTGCTTGATGCGTTTTCAGGCAGCCTTGAATTGGCGCGGAAGGTGACAGATGTTTATCGTCGCTGGCAGGCTTTGCGGCAACAGCGTCTCGCCTGGGAGCAGAACGCCGCCGCTTTCACGCAGGAGCGGGAGCAGTTGGAGTGGCAAGTGCGTGAGCTCTCGACATTGAATTTTTCACTGGAGGAATGGCAAGCGCTGCAAGCCGACCATAGCCGTCTGGCCCACGCCGCAAGCTTGCTTGAGGTGACGCAGATGGGGCTGGAAGCTCTATCAGAAGGCGAACTGGCCGCGCTCGCGCAAATCAATTCAGTGATTTCGCGCCTGCATAACTTGCTTGATTGCGACGTCGACCTTCAAGTCGTGCTTGATTTGCT
This sequence comes from Nitrosospira sp. Nl5, assembly GCF_900102495.1. GTDB lineage: Bacteria > Pseudomonadota > Gammaproteobacteria > Burkholderiales > Nitrosomonadaceae > Nitrosospira. Next base: position 184,479 of record NZ_FMVQ01000003.1, read on the forward strand.
TGAGCCGGCACAGATCCAGCTGCAGGAAGCGGTGTACGAACTGGGGCGTTATCAGCAGCGTCTCGATCTCGACCCGCAGCGTCTTCAGAAAATGGAGGAACGCTTATCGGCAATTCACGCTATCGCCAGAAAATATCGCGTTACCCCTGCTGAATTACCAGATTTTTTAAGAATAGCTACCGAGCAACTGGAGAAGTTCGGCCAAAAGGATGATGGCGAGATGCTAGCCAGGGAAGAGGCGGCAGCCGGAGACGAGTATCTCAAGCTCGCAAAGAAATTGAGTAAAAAGAGAGCAGAGACAGCGGTAACGCTCGCCCGGCAAGTTACCGCGGCGATGCAAACGCTGGCGATGGCGGGCGGGAAGTTCTCCGTGGGGCTAACGCCAATCGAACCCGGCAATGCATACGGCATGGAACAGATCGAACTTCAGGTTTCCGCGCATCAGGGGCTGCCGCTGCGACCGCTGGCAAAAGTCGCCTCCGGTGGAGAGTTGTCGCGTATCAGCCTGGCGATACAAGTTATCGCCAGCAAGCTCGGTGGCACGCCCACGCTCATATTCGACGAAGTGGACGCAGGCATCGGCGGACGTGTAGCGGAAATTGTAGGTGCGCTCCTAAAAAGACTTGGGACGGAACGCCAGGTAATGTGTATCACCCACCTGGCACAAGTTGCAGCGGCCGGGGACCATCAATGGCAAGTCACTAAATCGGTTGACCCGGTGCATGAAGGAAAAGTATCGAGTCGAATCACCGTACTTGAAAAGCAGGAGCGAGTCGAAGAAATCGCCCGCATGCTGGGCGGTAAGAAAATCACCGAAACCACGCGCAAGCATGCGGCTGAAATGTTGCTGGCCGCGGGAGACTGACAGCCTGCCGACTTAAAGGGAGTTGCTGCGAAATGTGTGAATAGCCCTATTCGCCACTTTTCTGCCAATAGAGCAACTATTGGCCCTTCAAAACCTGTCCTTAACCGATCATTTTTTTGCTTCGACTCTTCAAGGCAGGCAGATTGCCAGGGACCTGTTTATCCAGCTCCAGAGATGCAGCATACCTTGGAGCGTCCTGGAGGGATGGGGATTCCTGTCCGCTGTGGATGCTTTTCAGCTTTTTGCAATATGACGGAATCCAGGTGCGCTCTATCATATAGCCGGGCAACTTATTAAAGTCAAAGGCCACGCCGTCCTTGATCATCTGGTCAACGTTGAACAGTTGCTTGATTTCAGGGATGTCGTTAAAAAATAACGTATAAAAAGGTTTAACCAATGCTTTTGAAATCTTCATGCCTAGCGGGCCGATGAAATTCCTCCGCTGCCCTACATGCGCCACTTCATCAATGGTTATTTCATCCAGCAGTTCTTTTAAGCGGCCACGAACTTCCGGCTCGTCAGCTAGTACGTCATCAAACAAACGATTCAGATGGCAATAATAAGTGACGCCCATCAGTTCAGTCACAAAAGCGGGGGAGTCCATTAAAAATCCCGGGAACTTAGGAAACTGCTCATAGATTTTTTCTTTTATCGGTCCTAAAGGAACCCATTCCACCCTGTCCAAGCCACATGTATACAACATTTCATTAAACAGGCGTACGTGGCAGAATTCCTCGGCTAAGTGCACGCGGCTGATTTTATCCTCTACTCTATGTGAATTCGCCATATCGGGAACCGCATCCCATGCGCCTTTTATTCCCACCCACTCATGCCTGGCGAATTTATACATGCCGGTCAACATGAGTGTCATTCGATCGAGCGACTTGGGGTCATCCTGCATCTTTACATAATTCCGATAGAAACTTTCGGGGTCAGCCAGCGGTTGCCGCAATGTAACGGGGTTATCCCGGAAGTATTGCAATCGAGCACGTTTTTTTGCGAGATCTTTATCCTCTTCAAAAAGCTCTCCGCCGTGTTGCTGCGTAAACATCCAGTAATTTTCGAAATTTTGTTTTCTCTCCTGCTTCGTCGCGGGAGAAAAAATGGAAAGGTATTTAGCTGATTGCATAATTCTCTGGCTCCAGATGGTTTAAATTGTGTTTACGGCCTGGCTGAACGCGAAACGGGGCTGGTAATAGGTAATCCGCAGCGTAGGGCTTTGTGATCTCATCGGGGATTCTACGCCCTGCAGCGCGGCGAGACACAGGCGCGCGATCAAGCCTGGGTTGTATAACTAGCGGAAAGTATGGCACAAAAATTCCACCTATCGTGGACTTTTGCCCATTCTTATGGAGTGTGCCCCGAGCAGGGCATAATGGGTTCGCAGGATAGGTTCGGATGGCGGAGTACTCTCGACCTACTCGGCCAGCGCCAGGAATTCGGCACGCTGGGCTGAGTTGGTTTTGAGATCGCCGAGCATCGAGGAGGTAACCGTTTCTTCGCCAGCAACCGCAATTCCCCGGGACTCCATGCACATATGGCGGCAGCGGATGATCACTCCGACAGCCTTGGGTTCCAGATGTTCGAGCAGGGATTGCGCAATCTGCTGGGTCAGGCGCTCCTGAACTTGTAACCGTGCGGCGAAGCAGTTGACCAATCGCGTCAATTTGGATAGTCCGACAATATGTCCGGTCGGAAGATAACCGATCGTTGCGTGACCAAAGAAGGGAGCCAGATGATGCTCGCAATGAGAGTACACCGGTATTTGCCTGACAACAATTAATTCATCATAGCTTTCGCCACCATCGGCGAATGTCTTGAGAATTGCAGCGGGGTCCTGCTGGTAACCGCGTGTCCAATGGGCCCAAGCTCGCGAAACACGGTTAGGTGTTTCAGTCAGACCTTGACGGGCGGGATCTTCCCCGATCGAACGCAGCAGGCGCTGCCAATCGGCAACGCCAAATTGCGAGTTATTTGAAGTATCCATGGTTACTATGCCTTTGGTTGAAGGGGAAGTAATTGCTAATATCTAAATCCGGTTCGTCACAGGGCGGGACTAAGGATAAATGCTGGATAATTGACCCCAACATTACACCGCCTTGATACACGTTGGCATCCGCTACAGTTAAAGCGACGCGTTCGAGTATCGGCAGGAGGAGAGCAATGAAAATAACGTTTTGATCGAGAGTGGCGGGTGAGACATCGACCATCCTCCGGGTCTCAATGACGGGCGCAGGTTTTCACTATAGCGTGCATTATTATTTATAATAGCACAACATAAACGGAGAGCCATTCAGTATTTGCCCTGGCGACGGCCATGGGAATCTTTCAGCCTGAAGTTAATTTGTCGAATGCGCATGAAAATTGCTACCTGGAACGTCAATTCCCTGAGAGTCCGTCTTCCGCACGTCCTTGACTGGCTGACGGTAAATCAACCCGACGTGTTGTGCCTGCAGGAAACCAAGATGCAGGATGAGAATTTCCCAATGGCCGAGATTGCAGCTGCGGGATATCAGACAATTTATACCGGGCAGAGAACTTATAACGGCGTCGCTTTGCTCAGCAAACAGGCGGGATATGATGTCGTTACTGCCATACCCGGCCTTGACGATCCGCAGAAGCGCGTGCTTTCCGCGATCTACGATGATGTTCGGGTAATTTGCATCTATGTTCCCAATGGCGGAAGCATCGAGTCGGAAAAGTATCAATACAAGCTAAAATGGCTTGCCGCGCTCAATAGCTGGTTGCGGGACATGTTAAGTCAACATCAGAAATTGGTGGTGCTGGGTGATTTCAACATCGCACCCGAAGAGTGTGATGTGCATGATCCGGCACTATGGGAAGGGCAGGTTCTGTTCAGCCTGCCGGAGCGGGAAGCATTCCGCGAAGTACTCAAGCTGGGTTTTCTGGACAGCTTTCGCCTGTTTGAGCAGCCGGAAAAATCCTACACCTGGTGGGACTATCGCATGATGGCTTTTCGCCGTAACATGGGTTTGCGAATAGACCACATTCTGTTAAGTAACGAGCTTGCGAAAATATGCACTGCATGTGCCATAGATAAATCGACACGCAAGCTTGAGCGGCCTTCTGATCATGCTCCGGTGATAATGGAGCTGAGAACAGAGGCGTGAGCGCTGTTGCGCTCTGGAATTACTGCTACGTCAAGAAACGGTGCAAGCCGCGATCAATCCCATTGAGAGGGCGCGGGAGATTGCCTGCTGCCGGTTTACCACGCCCATTTTCTGTGCCGCGTTCTGCAGGTGGAATGTTACCGTGCGTTCCGAAATGCTGACGATGTTGGCTATTTCCCAACCTGTTTTGCCCTCCGCCGCCCACAGCAAGCATTCTCTTTCCCGTTCCGTCAGGCTGATTTTTTTCAGGGGAAGGGGGCCTTGGCTAAGCACAATACGCTGAACCGCCTCATGCAGATAACAGGTTAATAGCTGGGCTTTGCCCATCATTGCAACGATGTCATCCTGTGCCTCGCGAGATTCGCGGGAGGTGGCAAGGCTCAGCATTGCAGCTTCGCCGCGTCCGCCGTGAACCGAGAAACTGGCTCCGCCTACCAGACCGCAATCCTTAGCTTCGCTTCGTACCCGGGCCTCCTTGCGTCCCTTGAAGACTTCGTTCTTCCAGATAATGGGAATTGCTGTCCTGGCGCAGTGAGAAACTGTCGGATCAATACTGGCGTAGTTCTCCTCATCATAACGTTTACGCCATGCCTCCGGATAACAACTGAGGATGAATCGATAGGGGCGGGTAAGCGATGTGTTGACCTGCACCCCATAAAGAAAATGCTCAAACCCCATGTGGCCGATGATAGACGTTGTGGCGGTATGCAGCTCTTCCACCGTATCGCAGTTCAGTAACGATTCGAACAGGTCTAAATCATTCATGATCTCCCCTTTCATGATTAATTCTCTTTGCTTCTCCCGTAAGTACTATTTACAACTACTTGACTACCGAGGCATTCTATCACTTCCTATATTCACAAAGTATTACAAAGTAAGTTTCAGATCATCCGGGTAATTCAATCAACCGGCATAAACGGAAAGCGGTTTGGCCCGGCGCCAGAATTTCCTCAGGTCTCCCCGTTTCATGACGAAATTTCTGGTGCGACTTCCGTGAACGGCTGTAAGGGTCAGTTGATCAAACATGCCTTGCTTCGCCAGCGCCCACAAAGGCGCAAACCAGTTCCGCTCCAGTTCCTTCAGACTCTCACGCCATCCATACGCATCTCCATATTGGGCTTTCCCAAGCAGGGCATCAAGCACGACAAGATGTTCGCCGGAGGTAACGGGTGGATGCCAGGTTGCCGCATCCGCGGGCAGTAGTGCATGACCGCTACCGCACATCAGTGCCAGCGATTCAGCAAGGATATCATTGCTCACAACATGGGTATAGGGACAGACCAGGGATTTTGGCCGAATTCCACCGCCCCAGAACCAGGTGCTATTAACGGCAAGCTCGCCTCGCGCTTCCCGCGACTGATTGAGCGGGTGCTCGTGCAGCAGCATCTGGATTTCATTGAAGAGTCCACGCCAGATCATACTGTTCGGACCGAACGCTAGCCGCTCATTGATGCCTTGATTGGCAACCTCGCTGAGTAAACAGGTTTCTGCCGGAGGCGTTTTCATTATCCGCAAATACCAGCGGTCGGGTTGTAGGGGCAGGAATGTTATTTCCTGATTATTTTCCGCAAAATGCCGGTTAAGCAGACCTGTAAATTGATCTGCTTCTTCTGGCGAAATTCGAAAAACACGGCTGTCGGCCAGCACAATTTGATCGCGTTCAATGCGCAGGTGCACGGGATCGGCTCGAAGCCAGTAATCGTCTCCGGCTTCTATCTTTCCCGCACCATCGGCTTGCAGGGTAATAGGCGCCACCGGCCAATCCTGTTGCTTTGGCACACCGAAGGCGCGGCAAAGCCACGGCTCGGTTTCCTGGGATTCATCATCTTTGCATAAACTCCTTGCCAGCAGATTTTCCAGTGCGGGGAGCGGTAAATCGCGGTAAATTTCGGGGAGCGAAGCTTCTGGCCAGAAGAGGGCGGGAACAAGCAAATGTAGATTCATTTTCTGAATCCGGCGGGTAAGGACGCGATCCTCTTAGCCCCCAGCGACCGTCATGCGGTCTATCAGGAGAGATCCACATTGTTTCGAACCGCGCACCACCACATCATTTCCCACTGCCGAAATACCAAGCAGCATATCTTTCAGATTGCCTGCGATCGTGACTTCCTCGACCGCATGGCGGATTTCTCCGCCTTCCACCCAGTAGCCCGCTGCTCCCCGGGAATAATCCCCAGTCACAGCATTCACGCCATGGCCGAGCAACTCGGTCACCAATAGTCCTTTGCCCATTTTCCTGAGCAGCGCGGCGAATTCCACGGCAGCGCCATTGTCCAGGATCAGATTATGATTGCCACCGGCGTTTCCAGTAGTGCGCAACCCAAGTTTGCGAGCGGAATAGCTGTTGAGAAAATAGCCTTGCACGACGCCATTCTCTATTATTTTGCGCTCTTGGGTGGCGACTCCCTCATCGTCGAACGCCCCGCTGGCCAAACCTTTTTTCAGATGGGGCAGCTCCTTGATGTGGATGTCCGGGGCAAATACCTGTTTGCCAATGCTATCCAGCAGAAAAGATGACTTCCGGTAAAGGCTGCCGCCACTCACGGCACTAACAAAATGTCCTATCAGACTGGAGGCGATGGGCGCTTCGAACAGCACCGGCACTTCACAGGTAGCAATTTTCCTCGCGCCTAGGCGTGCGACACTGCGCATTCCCGCTTTTTTGCCGACGCTTTCGGCTTGCTCCAGATCGTTGGGATCGCGCACTGTACTGTACCAATAGTCGCGCTGCATGGTTTCATCCTGGCTCGCGATCACCGCACAACTGATACTGTGACGAGAGCCGGGATAACCCCCCATGAAACCGAGGCTGTTTGCATAAACAAACTGTGATTCATTCAGTGAAACACTGGCCCCTTCGGAATTAGTGATGCGCTTGTCAACCGCAAACGCAGCCGCCTCACACGTCTGGGCGAGTTGTATCGCCTGTTCCACCGGCAAATCCCATGGAAAATATAAATCGAGATTGGGGAACTCCCGCGCCAGTAAATCGGGGTCAGCCAGCCCCGCGCAATCATCCGCTGCGGTATGCCCGGCGATGGACAGCGCCGCCGTCACTGTATCGCTCACGGCTTGGGGAGAGAAATCCGAAGTACTGGCGTTACCGCGCTTCTGGCCGATGTAAACCGTTACCGATAAACCCTTGTCCCGGTTGTACTCGATTGTTTCCACCTCTCCTCGCCGTACCGTGACATTTTGACCGAAGCCGTCCGATATGTCGGTTTCGCAACCGGTGGCGCCGCCTTTCCTGGCGTAATCCAGAACGTCACGCGCTATTTTCTGAAGCATTGTAAAGGGATAGGAGAAACGCGGAGAAGGCTTGATGATATCGTTCATGGCGACTTTATGGAAGTTACATGGAGAATGACGCTATGATAGCAGTTTCTCATTGCCGTATTAAACAAGCCAACGTGCAAAAAAAGCCGCCAAATCATTCCGAAGAGGAACTCCAGCCCAGCAAGACCCGCCTTAAGCGGGAAATGCACGCGCTGCAGGACATCGGCGAGCAACTGGTGCAGCTCGATCCCAAGCGGCTGGTCGAACTTGGTTTGCCGGAAACATTGACAGACGCCATACTTGAAGCCAAGCGGATGACTAAGCATGGAGCTCGTCGCCGGCAGATGCAATTCATCGGCAAATTGATGCGTGATGTTGACGCGGCTCCGATTTTAGAAAAATTCGACTTATGGAGCGGGGCAACCCTGCAGCATACCGCCTGGCTGCATCTGCTGGAACGCTGGCGCAGTCGTCTACTGACGGATGAACAGGCTTTCGCCGAGCTTGGGCAGAAATATCCTGCCGCCGACTTGCAGCATCTGCGTACGCTCGCGCGCAATGCGCATAAGGAAAAGCTCGCGAATAAGCCTCCCCGGAGCTTTCGTGCGTTATTTCACGAATTGCAGACCGTTATTCCGGAAGGTCCCGAGCCCGGCGGAAGTGTCGATAAATGAAGAGGCCCATGAGCATCAAATGATGGGTTGCGTTTCGTTCCACTCATCCTGCCCAATAATATATCCGGAATAATGCCCGAAGCGGTGCGGGGACGGACGCAACGCGGGCGATGGTTCAAAGCCCAGCATTCCTTTATTCCTGGGGCCGGCTGTATTAAAACTTGACGCCCGTGCCGATCAATTCCAATGAGACGATCTGATAAGCAAACTCCGCCGGTTCAAGGCTATCTCTGGGGTGACCCGCGATCTCGGCTTGTGGGTACATGAAAAACGGCAGTTCGCCAATTGCGCTGTCCCGCCCTAGGGTAACGTCTCTGGCATGATTAAACGCCACCCAGTTCATTTCCCACGCCCCGAAAAGTTTTTCGCGCAGTGCAACCACTCTGGGATGGGTAACGGGCAATTCTTCATCCAGTGCCAGTTGACGCACATCAGCAGGGTCCACAGGCACCCAGCCCAGCCCTGCGAGGTAAAATTCCGCGCGGCAGTGCTGCGCATCACTGACATCGCCCGACTTGCCGAGGCTTTTATGTGACGCAGAGTCATCTACGCGAATTCCATAGTGATCCCTTGCAGGAACGCCGGCGGCACGCGCCAACCCCACGAATAAAGCGTTAAGGTCGGCACACTTCCCTCCCAGATTACCGGATTCCAGCATGGACTTGATGTCCCCCCGCCCGCAACCTCGCGTTGCCGGATCGCGATAGGAGTTGTCTACCACCCAGTCATAAATGGCGTGCGCCTTTTTAAGGGGCGATTGCGCGTGAGCGTCTTTGATAATCGATAAAGCGGTCTTGCGTACGATACCGTCCAGCGGCATATGCTTGGTCGGCCGGAGAAAACGTTTTACATCTGCGGGAATGGCGCTCTTGCCGGACTCCGAATATTGGCTCAAGTCGACGGAGCGATCCGTAGTCTTGACTACACTGCTCACCGCGACGCTGCGGGGACCGATACCCTGCCATTCAGCGTAAAACATGGGGGAAGCTGTTCCCGGAATGTTTTCGAACCTGGCAATGTCCGCGTTGCCGCTCCACACGCTGCCTTGAGAAAACTGGTGCGGGGTATCGTCGGTATCGGGCAACGGTAACCATAAACGTGCCTTTTTCCCTTCCCCCGGAAGGTTGACCTTATAAGTAAGGCGATAGCTGTGCGATCGTGACGGAATCGCTTGTTGACCGAATACGGATGGCGCAATCGAAAATAATGCGACGCTTGCTCCGCTTGCCCCGGCAAGTTTGATAAAATCCCTGCGTTTCATGGCTTTCTCCCGCTTATTTTATTCGATCTCGAAAATCGCAAGCGCGAATCTAATCCTACCTTTCGGCTAAGTCAACCCTCATTTTCGACCCGCATTTCAACTCCCATTTCCGCCAATGACTAATACCCCCGACAGCGTACTGCCCGCCATAGAGCTTGAGACCGGAATTTCCCCTACTCACACCATTCTATGGATGCATGGACTGGGCGCGGATGGCAGCGATTTTGTTCCTATCGTGGATGAACTCGCGTTGCCTCTCAACCCGCCCATTCGTTTTGTGTTTCCACACGCACCGATGCGGCCGGTGAGCATTAATGGCGGCTCGGTGATGCGCGCATGGCATGACTATGACTTGGCTACTTCAACTTCAAGCTTTCGTGAAAATATGGCGGGTTTGCGCGAATCGCAACGGGCAATCGACGCACTGATCGACCGCGAAAAACGGCGCGGCATTGAGCCGGAGAATATCGTCCTGGCGGGTTTTTCACAGGGAGGCGCCCTGGCGCTTCAAACCGGCTTGCGCTATCCGGAAAAACTTGCGGGCATCATGGCATTATCGTGCTATCTGCCGGCATCACAGACACTTGCGGCCGAAGCCCATCAAGTCAATTCCAACACGTCTATTTTCATTGCACATGGCAGTATTGATAACGTCATACCGATGACGCAGGCCCTGGCGTCAAAGCGACAGCTGCTCGAAGCAGGCTATATGGTGGAATGGCATGAGTATCCGATGGCGCACGCCGTTTGCAAAGAGGAAATAGCCGATATCGCTGAATGGCTGAAACGAGTTCTGATATAACCAGCGGGGAAAAGTAAGGTAGGGTGCAATAAGCGAAGCGCATTGCACGGTAGTCTATACACTCAAGCATATCTTCATTGCCGCTGCTCCCCAATCCGCTGGATAAGCACTCTTAGTAAACACTCTCGGCGGTCTAAGTTACATTCTCATTAGACGCTCAAAGAGAGCGGCCGTGGTACTTCATTCCATACGCTGCAATGCGCTTCGCTTATTGCACCCTCTACATCCCTGCGCTTTCGCTTTATCCCCCTGCACCTTACCTGACTCAGGCTTGTCGTCGTCAAGTGTATCTGCAATCTTCACGAATTTTTAACATGTGTCTGACAATTCCTTCACGTCTGTTATATTACCCTTCTGTCAACAGGGTATTTTTTGCCGCTTAAACAGAAGCTGGAGGAAATTAAAATGCACGCATTTATCCAAGGTCGCGAGACTGGAGGGCTGCCGGGCGCAGTGCCGAATTCGAAGTCAGCCGAAGAAACCGGTACGGCCCAACGAATTGCCCATATCGATGACGATCCGGATATCCGGGATACCGTCAAGCGCATCTTGGTCGCCCACGGTTATTCAGTCGATAGCTACCAGACGATGAGCGATTTCATGGAGTCGCTTGACGATGCCGGCGCTCACCCCGACCTGGCGATTCTCGATGTCATGGTGGAATCGATGGATGCCGGGCTGGATGCTTATGTGGAAATCCGGAAACGATTCCCGGAACTTCACATGATATTTATGACCTCCCTTGGCGAAGAGATCCGGCCTTATTTTACCGGTTTGTCCGACGAATGGATTTTGATAGTGGAAAAACCGGTGGATCCGGCCAGTTTTTTGTCCATTATTCGTAGTCGCCTGGATAACTCAGAATCTAAGGCAGATTCCTCTTAGAGTACTTAACCATGGCCGTTGCCGAATTCTCGTGGGACGTATCCAGAAATCGCTTCACGTTTCCCGGTAAAGGGACAACTGGTTCGATACTCAGCGACGAAGTATTAATCGGCAACGCCCGATGGTTTATTATTTTTCGATGGATCGTCATTGCCGTTCTTCTTCTTTTTCAAATAGTGGCGGTTGTTGCTTCGGATGCCCTTACGGAAATCGGCATCACCCATCAGCAGGGATGGCCGCTCGCCGTCACAATGGTATTATGCGTTGCGAATATTATTTACATCTATGCGCTGGATTTTTGTAAAGCAACCAAGTACAACTCCCCATCGATCAATATCTGGGCTCAGATTATTGTCGATCTTCTCTGCCTGTCAATTGTCGTACATTACGTTGGCAGCATCGCAACCCCCGCTCCGTTTTTTTACGTGCTGCATATTGCCTTATCCTGTATCTTTTTTTCGACCGTAGAGAGCCTGATTGTTACGCTTCTGGTTTGTGCCATGTATGGCGTGGTTTTACTGATTGAAAGCCCTCTTCTTTTTCTGGGTTCCCAACCCGTGCCGATAGATCCCGGTTCGGCCGCCGTAAACCCGCTCAAGGCCAGTATCCTTTTATGGATGTTTACCCTTAACGTACTGTTTGTCGTGGTCTGGTATGTGGTTTCACGGCTCGCTATTGTCGTACGTACACACGAACGCCAATTAGTGGATGCTTATGAGCAGATCAGCCGGTCGCAAGTAGAGAAAGACCGGTATGCCGTACTGATGACACATCAGCTCAAAGCGCCACTAGACGCCATCCGCAGCAAAATCAATCTGATAAAGGGAGGTTATTGCGGAGAGGCCTCGCCTGAAATAAAGGACATCCTTCTAAAAGTCGACAATCGCGCTTCTGGCATGGCAGGCCTGATCCTGGATGTGCTCAAGCTTGAACGGCTGAAAGCGGCCGCTCGGGATACCAAGAATCTGGAATACGTCAATATCGAAACAATACTTCGCAAATGCATTGATAAATTAAGCCCGATCGCCAATTCGCGGCGCATCACTATCAACGCATCCATAGAGGCTTTTGTTGTCCAGGGGATTCCCAGCCAGTTTGAAATACTGTTCGAAAACATTATTTCAAATGCGATCGCCTATTCGTACGACGGGAACTCGGTGGAGATCGCATCAGCCATTGACAAGCCAAGCCAGTCCCCCGTGGTGACCGTGATCGATCACGGGATTGGAATCGAGGATAAAGATTTACCACACGTTTTTGACGAGTATTTTTATACGCCCAGAGCTGTTTTACACAACAGGACATCGAGTGGAATAGGCTTATCGATAGTGAAAACGGTTGCGGAAAACAATAAGCTACATATCAAAGTTTCCAGCGAACACAATATGGGAACAACGTTTTCGGTCATCTTCCATGGCGTGGAACACTCATCTGTTCCGGAAAAAGTTGTGCAGCAACCGGGAAGTCCGGCAGCGAATATTGGGAATTCCCAGACTAAATCATTGGAGCCGAATATGGCGGCGGCCACAACGGGCGTTACCTGGCACCCCCGTGTTCGTGAGCGGCGCCGGGGCTATCGGCCGTCATGATGCAGGTTCAGTCAGCAATTTTTTTCTCATAATCTTAAGCTGGCCCCGCTGTATTTTACTGTCGAGCCGCTTTTTCTGTGAGCTTCGCGTCGGTTTCGTCGGCTTACGTTCCCGGGGTAGCTCGGTCACGCTATCAACAAGGTCGTGTAACCGTCTCAGTGCTTCGTCACGGTTCTTCTCCTGGCTGCGGTATCGCTGCGCCTTGATAACGACAACGCCTTCCCTGGTGATACGCTGGTCCCTCAGTTTCAGCAGCCGCTCCTTGTAAATATCGGGCAGGGATGAAGCGCCAATGTCGAAACGCAGATGAATCGCGCTGGAAACCTTGTTTACATTCTGCCCGCCAGATCCCTGCGCCCGGATCGCGCTTATCTCGATCTCGCTCTCGGGAATGATTATGTCCATATAGGGCTTTTATTTATCTGATCCGAAATACCGTGAATTTCATTAATGCCATAAGGTTTGAAGCCTTGCTGATACTGACTCGTGTATCTTTGACTGGGCTCAGCTGGTGCCGTAGCATAAAACCGAAGTTTGCCGGGTGGCCCCGTAGGATTATTGCTTGCCCATGAGAACAGAAATTTTCGCCAGTACCTGGGCCAACTCACACGGCGAGACTCTGCCTTTGCGGCTGGCTTTACGCGCGGCCCAATCAAGACTTTTGACCTGATCGGCCAGCGCTGCAACGGGACAGTCACTCGAAATCAAGACCTCGAATGGGTAACCTTTGATTTGCGTAGTCATCGGACAACACAACATAAGGCCAGTTTTGCCATTATAGGACGATGGGCTGACCACGAGGGCAGGACGATGTCCAGCTTCCTCATGTTCTGCCTGGGGATTGAAGTGCAACCAGACAATGTCACCAGCCTCAGGTACATGGCGATGAGGCACTACAAAAGCTCTTTGCCGACAGGCGCGCCAAAATCAACCGCGGTATGCAGGTTTTCAGGCGTTATGTTGGCAAGCAACTGGGCAAGGTCGTATTTATTTAGGCGAATCGGTTCGATGACGATGCGACCGTCCTCTTCACGAATATCAACCGGATCATCTAAACCCAAACGGGCAGCTTCCATGATCCCGGCAGGGATGCGAACGGATGCACTGTTGCCCCACTTTTTCACGATCACGCGCACGATAATTTCCTATTGAAAATAGTGTCGATATGATATCGGAGAAATCCGAATGTGTCTACATTGTAGATACGTAATGAGCGGCAGACATGAATTGCCGTCAGAGTGACTGGACTGGATGTTGCGTTCTTGAAGTTGCCGCTGATGAGTTTTATTTCTATCAAACTGGCCAGATCATCGGATAATTATGTCGCTTAAAATAGCAAGTAGCGGCCGGCAGGAATAACAATGCGGGGCGCATACAATTTGTTGCTTTTGTATATTCTGTCACCTATAATGCCTCCCGCGCCGGTTGCAATTTGTTAGCAACTTTCGTCAATGGGATATGCCTTCTCCATCGGCGCAACTCAAAAAAAGAAGTAGTAGACGAACGCTCCTCCATAAAAAGAAACTTCTGGTTGCTGTAATTCCATAGATAGTCATGCTGGTGAATTAAACGTTGGATATCGAAAGTCTGATGTCCACAGTTTTGCCAAAACCAATCCATGCAGGGGGATGATTCAAGTCGGCTTGTACGAGAATTGCCGGATTGAATTGTTGTTTCCGCGTTACTTCCTCCATAGGATTACCATGTGCTGTGCGTTCCGCTGCCCGGGGCGCGGCAGGCTAGGGGACTTAGGAATAAATTAGATGGTAAAAACTTATGGATGTCTTATTCGTTAATCCAGACTCGTCCGCGAAGGCCTACCAAGGGCTGGCAAAAGTATATTCTGCGATCGAGCCGCCGACCTGGGCGCTCCTGTTAGCCGAGTCCTGTCGTTCCAAAGGTTTTGGGGTTGGCATTCTGGACTGCGATGCTGAAAGGCTTTCTCTTGAGCAATCAGTGCTGCGCATAGAGGAGCTGCGCCCGCGCCTGATCGTATTTGTGGTTTATGGCCAGAATCCGAATTCGGGAACGACCAGCATGATTGGTGCGCTGGATCTTGCGCGGACTCTCAAGGAAAATGATCCTGCCTGCCGGATATGTTTCGTCGGATCGCATACGAGCGCCTTACCCCGGGAAGTCTTGTCGTACTCCTGCGTCGACATCGTGCTTTTAAACGAGGGTGTATACGCTCTGCATGCATTGCTGAAGAGCAATCTGGGCGATGATCTGGCATACATAAAAGGAATCGGCTATAAGAAGAGCGGTCCGGGAGACGATTTGATCCCTACGATTAATGCTCCGCAAGGCATTGTCCCCCAGCAACGGATGGATGAGGATATGCCGGGATATGCCTGGGACCTGCTCCCCTACAAGGCCAAGCCACTCGATTTATATCGCGCGCATTTTTGGCACGCGGAGTTCGACCATGCAAAGCGCACTCCCTTTGCCGCCATCTATACCTCGCTGGGTTGCAATTTTGGTTGCGACTTTTGCATGATCAACATCGTCAACCGTGTCGATAACGGTGATGAAGTAAACTCTTCACATTCAAGGGGGATGCGTTTCTGGAGCCCGCAATGGGTGGGCAGGGAAATGGAAAAACTTGCCGGCATGGGTGTCCGCACCTTGCGCATCAGCGATGAGATGTTTTTCCTTAACCGAAAGTATTACGAGCCGATATTGAACCAGGTAATTGACCGCGGCCTGGATTTCAATATGTGGACTTACTCCCGGGTTGACACCGTGAGAAGGGATTATCTCGACCTGTTCAGAAAAGCCGGGGTAAGCTGGCTCGCTTTAGGAATTGAAGCGGGCAACCAGGTGGTTCGGCAGGAGGTTTCCAAAGGTTCCTTCCAGGAAGTCAATATCCGTGAAGTCAGTAAGACGATCGGCGATGCAGGGATCAATATCATCAGCAATTTCATTTTCGGTTTTCCGGACGATACTCTGGAAACAATGCAGCAAACGCTGGATCTGGCCATGGAGTTGAATAATGAAATGACCAATATGTATCCCTGCCAGGCGCTTCCGGGCAGTCCGATGCATCATTCAGCCAAGAAAAACGGCTGGAAATTGCCAGATACGTTTGAAGGCTATGCCTTTCTGTCTTATGAATGCCAGCCCTTGCCGACAAAGCACCTCAGTGCCGCTCAGGTGCTTAAATTCCGTGATGAAGCATGGCAAAAGTACTTTTCCAATCCGGCTTATCTTGCGCTTGTGGGAAAGAAATTTGGCGAGCAAGAGCGGAAGAATGTCGAGGATATGGCCAGCGTTAGACTCAAGAGAAAGTTGCTGGGCGATTAAGTCGAATGGTCATTACGCGTACACCGTTCCGTATCTCCTTCTTCGGGGGTGGGACCGACTATCCGACGTGGTTTCAGCAGCATGGCGGCGTCGTCGTCGCCACCACCATAGACAAGTATTGCTATATCAGTTGCCGTTATTTGCCCCCGTTTTTCGAGCACAAATACCGGATAGTTTATTCCAGGATTGAGAATGTGGTCGATCCTGCCGAAATTCAACATCCTGCTGTACGCGCTGTCTTGCAGCACATGGGCTGCAAGAGCGGTCTTGAGATTCACCATGATGGGGATTTGCCGGCCCGGTCCGGACTGGGCTCCAGCTCATCGTTCACGGTTGGTTTGTTAAATGTCCTGAAAGCACTCGAGGGGTGTTATATCTCGAATGACGAGCTGGCCGCCCTGGCTATCCGCATTGAGCAGGAAGTGATCGAGGAAAACGTCGGCTCCCAGGATCAGATTTCCGCCGCCTACGGCGGTTTCAACCGTATAGAATTTCTTCGCGATGGAGGATTCCGGGTGGATCCGATCATCTTGCAAAAGGACAGGCTGGAGTCCTTTCAGGATAGCCTGATGTTATTTTTCACCGGATTTTCCAGGATTGCATCAGAAATTGCCAAATCTAAAATCGACAACATACGCCACCGCCAAGCCGAATTGATGCGAATGAAAGAAATGGCCGATGAGTCGATTTCTATCCTGAATGGGTCCGGTTCCCTGGACGGGTTTGGCCACCTGCTCGATCAGGGTTGGCAATACAAGAAAAGCCTCTCGGATAAAGTAAGCACTCTGGAAATCGACCAGATGTACGTCGCGGCGCGTGAGGCAGGTGCGCTTGGAGGTAAGCTGCTGGGTGCAGGCGGCGGTGGCTTTATGCTGTTTTTCGTCAGGCCGGAAGATCAGCCCCGAGTTCGCGAGCGCTTGAATAAACTGATTCATGTGCCATTCCGCTTTGAAAACTCAGGAAGCCGGGTGGTGCTCTATCAGCCGAATGGATTGCAATAATGGCGGGAAACCTGGAAAAGAACTCGCGGATTTACGTAGCGGGCCACCGCGGCCTTATCGGCTCTGCATTCGCGCGTTATTTTCACGCCGAAGGTTATCAAAATCTGATTGTCCGTGATCATGCATCACTTGACTTGACCGATGCAGGCCAAGTTCAGTCGTTTTTCGACGAGCAGCGTCCAGAAGTGGTGGTGATGGCGGCAGGCAAGGTGGGCGGCATTGTCGAAAATAAAACATATCCCGCCGATTTCATTACCCAGAATCTCGCCATTCAGCTAAATATAATTCGCTCCGCGCATCTTGCGGGGGTGAAGCGCCTGATTTTTTTCGGGTCATCCTGCATGTACCCAAGGGAATGCACGCAGCCCATGGCGGAAGATACCCTACTGACCGGCAAGCCTGAACCCACCAGCATCGCATATGGGATGGCTAAACTGACAGGTACCCAGATGTGCCTTTCTTACAACCAGCAGTATGGACAAGGCCGTTTTTTGCCGGTGATTCCCAATAGTGTGTATGGGGCCAACGATAATTTTGATCCGGTCTCGGGGCATGTCCTTTCGGCCCTGATCAATCGGTTTCATACCGCAAAACAGAACGGAAGTGCCCAGGTAACGCTTTGGGGAAGCGGCTCCCCACGCCGGGAATTTCTTTATTCCGACGATCTGGTGGGTGCCTGCCTGACACTTTTGCAAACTGATCCGGACAGTATCGCGTTACCCATCAATATTGGCCCAGGCGAAGATGTATCCATCAAGGAATTGGCCGAGCTGGTCACAGATGTCGTTGGCTATGCAGGCGGAATTGAGTGGGATACCACCAAGCCGGACGGATCTCCCAGAAAATTGCTGGAGAGCGCCCGGATGAAGGCAATGGGATGGTCTGCCAAAACGACGCTCAAGGATGGTATCCGCCAAACTTATGACTGGTATTTGAGGAATAGATGTGAACCAGCTTGACGAATCGTTGTACGCGCGCCTCAGCGAAAAAGCACGCTGGGTGTGGGAAGAGACCTTGAGAATTCATCGGCGGTCGCCAGAGACGCGCGTTGCCTCATCCTTGTCTCCTATCGAGATATTCGTCGTTCTTTACTACGGCGGGTTCTTGCGCCAGGATAGCGGCAACCCGCGTTGGGCGGGGCGGGATCGCTGTATTATCAGCAAAGGCCATGGCTCACTGTGCATGTACCCCATCCTGGCGGACTTAGGGTATTTTCCGATGGAGGAGCTGGAGAAAGTTTGTCAGGAAGGCAGTTTTCTTGGAGGCATTCCCGATCCGGTGATTCCAGGATACGAAACCGTTAACGGTTCGCTGGGGCACGGAGCCGGCGTTAGTTCCGGCATGGCGCTAGCTCTCAAGCGGCTTGAAAAAGATCAGGCTGTCTATGTGGTAACCGGGGATGGTGAACTTCATGAGGGTTCAAACTGGGAGGCCTTCATGTTCGCCGCGCAGCATCGCTTGGACAACCTGACGGTGATCGTGGACAACAACCAGATCAGCATGCTGGGCCCAACCGATGAAATCGTATCCCATCGCGACTTGCGAAATAAATTCGAGGCGTTTGGCTGGGCAGCGAGAGACGTACCGGACGGGCATTCGGTCACGGCGATAGGCGAAGCATTGCTTGAATGCCGGCACGACCGTTCAGGCAAACCTAAGGTCGTTATCGTGAACACGCGAAAAGGTAACCGGGTGCCGGGATTGGAGAATGCACCGCTGTCGCACGTTACCGCGATCAAGTCCGACCTGGTTGACCAATTATTAGGAGACAGCGCATGAGTGCTTTACTGCCGCTTAAACCACGGGCCATGCGTGACACCCTCCTGGAGGCAACATACGAAGCAATGCTGCGGGATTCCGGCATATTTTTTGTCACCGCGGATTTTGGTTCCCCGGTCATAGACAAGATTCGCACCGATTGCTCGGCCCGGTTCGTCAATGTGGGTATTGCCGAACAAAACCTGATCAACGTCTCCGCCGGTTTGGCGCTGGAAGGGTTCAAAGTTTTTGCCTACGCCATTGCTCCCTTCATTACCATGCGCTGCTACGAGCAGATTCGTGTCAATCTGTCGCTTCTCTCCGAGGTGCGGCCCATCAATGTGAATCTGATTGGTGTCGGGGCCGGGTATAGTTATGTGGTCTCTGGCCCCACCCATCAGTGCTACGAGGACCTGACCGTAATGCGAGCGCTGCCGAATATGCGGATATTCTCCCCGGCGGACCAGGTAGTGGCGGCAGCTTTGCCTGCATTATGCCTGGATAGCAACGGGCCGAAATATTTGCGTCTCGACGCGCAAGTACTGCCTGTTTTATACGAAATATCCCCAGCTCTCGATTCGGGATTCCATGTACATCGCAAGGGCGACAAGATTTGCCTGATTGCTACCGGGTACATGGTGCATACGGCGTTGAAAGTGGCGGATAAGCTCGCAGCTTCCGGCCTATCAGTCGGTGTGGTCGATCTCTTTGATCTTTGCAGTTTCTCGGAGGATAAGCTGCAATCCATGCTCGCCTCTTACCAGGGCGTTGTTACGATGGAAGAGGGGTTTCGTGGACGGGGGGGAATGGACGCCATGATGTTCGACTACATTGCCCGTCGTGGAATCAATGTCCGCATGTTCAATATCGGAGTCGAGGGAGGATACCGTTTCGAACTTGGGGAAAGGAGCGTTCTCCACGAAAAGGTGGGGATAGGCGTGGAATCGGTCACTGGAAGCGTTGAGAGATTTGAGCGGACATTTTCGGCGAGCAGCCCGCCCGATTTAAAGAACCGAGGCCAAAAGGTGATTGCGTGAGAAAAGATTTGCTGATTTTGAAGGCCGATAATTGTCCTATTGCCTGGAATTTAGTCAATGCCGGCAGGAGAAAGCCGGTGCGTAAACAAGTAGAGCAACCATAAATATATACTCCGTTTGAGATGGAAGTTGGGTAGAGCGGAAACGATGCTGTCCTTTATTGGGGTTTGGAGTTAGGGGAGAACCATGAAATTTCCATTGATGCGCAACAACATCCTGCGTGAAGATCTTGATGCGGTTATCGAGCATTTGAAGCAGGACGATCCGATTCTCACCCATGGAGCCAACGTACGCGCTTTCGAAGCCGAATGGTCGGAATGGCTGGGCGTGAAATACAGCGTATTCGTCAATTCCGGGGCGTCAGCCAACCTGCTGACCATGGCGGTACTCAAGATTCGCCATCCGGAGGGTGGCGAAGTCATTGTCCCGCCGTTGACATGGATTTCCGATGTCGCATCAGTGCTGCAAAACGGGTTCAAACCTGTTTTTGCGGATATAGACCCTCAGACTCTTGCCATGGATCCCGCACAGATTCTAGCCAAAATAAACAAAAATACACGTGCGGTATTCCTCACCCACATTCAAGGATTCGATGGGCTGACCGACGGCCTCCTGGATGAATTGAAATGCCGCGATATTCCGCTGATCGAAGATGTCTGCGAATCGCACGGCGCAACCCACAACGGTAAGAAACTCGGGAGCCTCGGCTGGATATCGAATTTTTCGTATTACTATGCTCACCATATGAGTACCATCGAAGGCGGCATGATCTGTACCGACGACCCGGAGGTTTATCAACAGGTTCGGATGCTGCGTTCTCATGGTATGGTTCGTGAAGCCACCGACCCCGTTGTGCGTGCAGCCTATCTTTCGGAGAATCCGGAGCTAAACCCGGACTTCATCTTTGCGTTCGCTGCCTATAACACCCGTAACACAGAGATTGGCGGCATCATGGGACGCAGCCAGCTCAAGCGCCTGGATCGCATCGTGAAGCGCCGGACTGAAAACCTGACGCGCTTCCTGAACCAGATCGATTCGAGCAAGTACCGAACAGACTTCAAGCTGGAAGGTTCCAGTAATTACGCCTTCAACCTCATTCTGAAGCGTCCGGATGACGATCTGGTTCAACGCCTCATGCAGAAGATGAAAGAATCCGGTGTTGAGTTCAGGCGAGGCAGCGCGGGCGGCGGCAATCAAACCCGTCAACCTTATCTGAAGGGTGTCGTTCCGGATGGTCATCATCGCGAGTTTCCCGAAACCGAGCATGTCCACTTCTATGGCTTCTATATTGGCAATTTTCCGGATCTCAGGGATGAGGAAGTGGATGAGCTTTGCACGATTCTGAACGCGGCATAAGGTAATAGCGGGTGACAGCGATCTCGGCCGTTATTCTCGCAGGCGGTATAGGCAGCCGGCTTCGCAGTGTCGTGCCTGACCTTCCCAAACCGATGGCCCCTGTCAGGGACCGCCCGTTTCTTGAATATCAGCTCGACTACTGGATTACCCAGGGAATAAGCAGCTTTGTGCTCTCTGTCGGCTACCGGCACGAGGCCATTGTCGATTACTTCGGCAACCGCTACAAGGATGCTGGACTTGATTATGTCATTGAGCGAGTACCTCTGGGTACTGGTGGCGGCCTTCTGTTAGCCATTGAGAGAATCGGCAGCGACAAACCATTTTTGCTATTGAATGGCGATACATATTTTGCGGTGGATTTGAAGGCCTTGAGCGAGTTTGCCCGGGAAAATAATGCCGACTGGTGTTTCTCCCTGTTTCGCGCAAATGAACAAGGCCGGTACATGGGCATGGAGGTTTCGCCACAAGGGAAAATAACCTCGCTCAAGTCGGGTACCGGTCATCCCGGTCGCCTCGCCAATGGCGGCGTATATTGGGTGCACCCTCGCGCCTTGTCCGGCAGCAAATTTTTACCCGGTGACAAGATCTCCCTGGAAGATGACATTCTCCCGGCCGCGATAGGTTCCGGTCAACGGCTGTTTGGCATCGAATTCCCCGGCACTTTTATCGATATCGGTGTGCCGGATGACTACCATCGCGCACCAGCACTATTGGCATAATAGAAAAGAGGTTCAAATTGGATCCAATCAAAGGTCTCAAGAAAAACCTGGAAATGTCCATTCAAGCCAAGCATCAGTTCCTGGCTGACGATGAGGCCCTGTCGCTGTTTGCCAAAGCTGTAGAAACCGTCGTCGACCGCTATCAGCGCGGAGGGCGTATCTACATCGCTGGTAATGGCGGTTCAGCGGCCGATGCGCAACACCTGGCTGCGGAATTCGTCAGCAAGCTGGCGCGTGATCGGGCCCCATTACCAGCCGAAGCCCTCACAGTTGACAGCTCCACTATCACCGCCATCGCCAACGATTACGGCTATGACCAGGTGTTCTCACGGCAGCTGGCCGGCAAGGCGACGGATAAGGACATATTTCTGGGCATAACCACTTCTGGGCAATCGCCCAATGTTCTCAAAGCGCTGGAGCAATGCCGCATCATGGGGGTGCCAAGCATTGTTTTTTGCGGGCGGGACGGCGGCGCGGCCAGGGTAATGGCCGACCATTGCATTATCGTACCCGGCGCAGACACCAGCACCATCCAGGAGCTGCATATCATATTAGCCCACACGCTATGCGAGTGTGTTGAATCGGCCATGTTTGATTAATGATTTTTTGACAGCCAGAAAAGGAAATAAAATGATTTATAACATCCTCGTCACCGGCGGGGCCGGCTACCTTGGCAGCACCATGGTCCCCGACCTGCTCAACGCCGGCCACAAGGTTACCGTCCTGGACAATTTCATGTTCAAGCAGGCGACGCTCAACCACGTTTGCCACCACCCGAACTTCTCGGTGGTGAAAGGTGATATTCGCGTCGAAAGTGTTATCGCTCCGCTCATGAAAAAGGCGGACGTTATTATTCCCCTGGCCGCGCTGGTAGGCGCTCCGCTTTGCAGCCTGGACCCCGTAGGGGCCACTACGGTCAATCATGACGCCATCACCCTGATGCTGAAGCACCTCTCCCGGGAGCAGATTGTGCTCATGCCTACTACCAACAGCGCATACGGAACAGGCGACGAAAACAACCACTGCACCGAGGAATCACCACTGCGTCCCATTTCGCAGTATGCCATCGAGAAGGTCGGAATCGAAAAGGAACTGATGCAGCACCCGAACGCCATCAGCTTCCGCCTGGCGACGGTATTTGGCATGTCGCCCCGCATGCGCATTGACCTGCTGGTGAACGATTTTACCTATCGTGCTGTATACGACCGTTTCGTTGTTCTGTTCGAAAGCCACTTTAAACGCAACTACGTCCACGTTCGTGACGTCTCGCGCGTTTTCCAGCATGCCCTCATTAATCACGAAAAGATGAAGGGCCAGATCTACAACGTCGGACTTTCCGACGCCAACGTTTCCAAGAAAGAACTGTGCGAACATATCCAGAAACAGGTTCCCAACTTCATTTTCATCGAGGCCCCGGTAGGCAAGGACCCGGATCAGCGTAATTACATCGTCTCCAATGCCAAGATCGAGGCCACCGGCTTCAAAACGGAATTCTCGCTCGATCGCGGCATCGGTGAATTGATCAAGGGTTACACCATGATCAGGAATTCCCTTTACGGCAACGTTTGACCCAGCCGATCCAATCCAGGGCCATGTATTACTCTCCTCTATTTCCGCATCCCGCAATGTCTTCTTCTGCGATGAAGGTGGACAAGCTAGAGAAAAAAAACGAGGAATTAGCGCCGGTTCGGCTCCATTCCCGTCACCTTGCCTGCGAGAATACGATCTTCTCCGTGTTTCTCGATCACGTTACCGGCACGCAGGGCCATGAGGTATTGCTGTACCTGAGTGTATTGCCCAAGGGCGGGGCGGAAGGCATGGTGGCAGGCGTGGGCGTGCTGCCCATCAAGGATGGTAAATTGGGATTGATCCGCGTATTTCGTCATCCCCTTAGCCGATGGTCCTGGGAAGTTCCCAGGGGTCTCGTGAATGCCGGTGAAACGGCGGAACAAGCTGCGGTAAGGGAGTTGCGAGAAGAAACGGGGTTCGCGGCTAAACCGACGCAATTCGTCGCCCTTGGGGTGATGGCGCCAGAAGCTGGCGTGATTGCCGGCTGCATCCAGTTGTTCTCGGTAATTTTGGAGAAAGATGAAAGTGTTGGTGCGGTCGACGGAGAACTAGGCCATGGAGAATTGGCTTTCTTTCGCCGCGACGAGATTACCGCCATGATCGAATCCGGAAGTGTCCAGGACGGCTGTACAATGTCCGCCATCCTGAAGCATACAATCAAAGAACGCTGGTTCGAAACGCAATGAAGTTTGTCAAACCTAGAGTCAAGCCAGGGAATATATTGAACCTTTGGTTCTGCATCCAGCTATATCCATCCTTACTAATCATTCATTAAATTTAAGTAAATCCGAGTGGAATTACAGGAGCTAAAGTATCTGAAACATTCAGAGATAGTCTATAGGGTAGGGGTTGGCCGATCCAGGTTTTCGCTGGCAATTGAAGACGTAGCGTCGGGCTTCAAGTCATACAAAGTTTGGGCCCTACTAGGCTGGCAAGACATCAAGCAACGCTATCGTCGTTCAGTCCTGGGTCCTTTCTGGTTAACAATCAGTACAGGAATTATGATCGGTATGCTGGGTGCCTTGTACGGGCAGCTATTCCGTATGCCGCTGGATGTATACCTGCCATTCCTGGCAACAGGCATAATCATCTGGGCGCTTATCGCATCGTTGCTAAATGAGTCATGCAATGTATTTATCGCGGCCGATTCGATGATCAAGCAAGTGCACGTGCCATTGACCCTACATGTTTGCCGCATGGTTTACAGGAACGTGATCATATTTTTTCATAATCTGATTGTGTTGGTGCCCGTTTTTTTCTTTTATGGAAAAGAGATAGATCTGACCAACTTGTTATTGGTGCCAATGGCGATTGGGCTGGTTGCACTCAATGGCGTCTGGGCCGGGCTAATTCTCGGTACATTCTGCACCCGTTTCAGGGATATTCCGCCGATAGTTACCAATTTGGTCCAGGTGATATTTTTCGTTACTCCCATTATGTGGCTACCCGAGATTATCAAAGGGCGCAGTGCTGCATGGCTTGTCGAGGCAAATCCCCTATACCATTTTATTGAATTATTTCGTGCCCCCTTCCTTGGGGCCGCAGCCCCCCTTAACTCCTGGATAGTTGTGTTGAGCATTACCCTGATCGGTATGGTAACAACTATTTTCACATTGTGGAGATTCCGCAATAGGGTAGCCTATTGGCTATGAATACAGATGTTATTCGCGCTCGGGATTTGAGGGTTGAGTTTCCGACTTATACCGCTGACCGCTCATTGAAACGTGCTGTATTAAAGGCAACCACAGGGGGTCGCATTGCCCGAGATTCCCGATCTTATATTTCCGTGAGGGCAATCGACGGAATTAGTTTTAACCTCAAGTCCGGCAACCGGGTCGGCTTACTGGGTCACAACGGGTCGGGAAAAACCACCTTGCTCCGGGTATTGGCGGGGGCATATGAGCCGGTCTCGGGTTCATTGGAAATGCATGGGAGGATTGCCTCTTTGCTGGATATCTCGATGGGTATGGAGGGAGATGCCACAGGGTATGACAACATTCTTTTGCGTGGCTTAATGATGGGGCTGGACGCAAAAGAGATCAGAAAACAAATGCCGGAAATAGCCGAATTCACCGAGCTTGGTGAATATCTCGACATGCCGTTGCGTACCTACTCCAGCGGGATGCAGATTCGGCTGGCATTTGCCGTATCAACGGCAATCTCCGCGGATATCCTGCTTATGGACGAGTGGCTAAGCGTGGGTGATGAAAACTTCCAACAGAAAGCGGCCAAGCGCCTTCAGCGGCGGGTAGATGAATCCTCCGTGCTGGTGATCGCCTCGCATTCGCCGGAATTGATTTCCAAAGTCTGCAACCGGGCGTTCCGTCTTGATCATGGAAAAATTATTGAAGAATTTGATCCTCGCCAGAAAACAATGAGCAGCCCACCTGAGGCAAGTTTCGCAAGGAGTGAATCGCTGTGAACAAACTTAATGTTGCTGTACCCTGGAATCAGTCAAGATATATACCCTGTAACGGTTTTCACCCGCTGTATCGGCCGTTATTCGAAAATAACCCTTTCTTGTCTTTCAATGTCCTTGATGAGGTGGCGTTCGCTAGACGTCTCGCAGAAGACAATGCTTATTCCGATGAGATTTTCGAACAAGTAGCGCAAATGCCAGAGCCATTCGCGGAGAAATATGGCGACTTGCCACTGGCCAGGAAGCTTGCGGACCATATTACGCGAGATGAATTATGGCTGACTAGCGAGTTGCCTGGCGATGTCGAATTTCATCATACCAGCCCACTTACCAACGGTGAGCGGCCCTTTGTGTTTCACTGCGAGTCTTTTCTACCTATTTTTATGCCATTTGCGAATCAAGGGCGTGGGGCGATAAAGAACTCTGGCGAATTGCGAAAATTTTATGGACGGTTGCTGGGTTCTGAAAATTGCCTTGGAATTTTTTCGCACCTGCCTGAGACGCTTGATCAGATCAGAAGTTTTTTTCGCAATGACCAGATAAATGAAAAACTCCGGCGTTCCCGGATTGGGCTGGCGGACCGGACGCTGAAAATTTTATTGGATGCGCGGAGAGAAACTTATTCCGAACGTCCGATGTTTTTATTTACCAATTCAGCTCACCAGAATCCAAGATCATTTGCTCTGCGCGGCGGCGTTATAAGCTTGCTCTTCGCGGAAAGATTTTTGCGTTCAGGTAGGGAGGGGTTATTTATCTTCAGAACAGCCCGGCCTACGGATGAGGAGCTGCGGGGCTGGGGGATTGATCTCGCGTTCATGCACTCGCTCGAAAATCGGAAGATTATATGGCTGGAAGGGCATCTTTCCGAACATGAGCAATTGCGCCTGTTTATGACAGCTGACATTTTGTTGCTACCAAGCATTAACTTACACTCGGTTACCATCATGCAAGCACTCGCTGCAGGTGCGATACCCGTTGTAACAGATACTTATGGGCCTGACCTTTACGTGAAGGATGAGCAAAATGGGGTAGTATTAAAAGGAGTTCGGGATGCAGTGTGGCTTGAGGATACAGTTGAGAGAGTAATTGCTGACAAGCACCAAAATTTTAAGGGGCTTATGGCGGGTCTTGTTGAGCAGATGTACGGTCGAATCACGGTCCTCATAGATAATCCGCAATACTTATTGGAAATGCGCGCGTGCGGGCGGAGACGGGTAAAACAAGAATTTTCCGGAACTGCGTTCCGAGACCAAATATCAGAAGAGATTGTTGGGCTGTGGCGGGATCATAAAAAGAAGAGAAGAGTCAAAAATAGTTCGCGGCATGGCCTGGCATTGCTTGATACCGATGAGTTAGCGGGGTTATTTGAAAGTCCAACGCAGCCATATTTGGTATTAAACACGGAGTATGAAAAGGTTTACTCTTGCAAAGGGGTTTTTTTTTATTGTGCTCGTGAAACAACCGTACATGGACTAGATCAATTTTCCGTTCTTGCCACTAGGCGCAAACGACAATTAGGGGCGGAAGGGATCAAAATTGCAGCAGTATTTCGTGATCTTGAAGTCCATCTGCTTTCTTTAGAAAAGATTGGACGGGATTCGGGCTCGCTGACGCTTAAACTTCAATATCGTCTTATGGAGTGGACTCGTCCATACCCTATCGTTTTCTCCTCGCTTAAAAAAGTTTATTTTTTGTCGCGGAAGACGCGCCGGCTGTTTTCACTGGATGGTATCGCGGACGTTCGGGAATGGGTTCGTCCGTATCCTGCCGTTTTCTCGGTGCTAAAAGGGCTTTGGTCCATACAGTTAAAGGTAAGGCAGGCATTTTCGTCAAAGTGAATGCGCTGCTGTAGCTATATTATGCTTTCCAACAATAAGATTTGTTCACAATTAGCCAATAATGAATTGCCGATTCGTTTATGGATTTTCAACCATCCAATCCGATATATAACCGAACAGATCGAATTCTTTTACCTGGCATTGAAATCGCAGGGACGCGAAGTAACCATTTCCAATCATCCAGACCCATCCGCTCTTAATGTAGTGATTGAGAATTTTAATAAGCATTCTGCGGGTGTTGTAGAAACATTTTGTCGTAAATACCACAAGCGCGTCGGCATGATCCTGACTGAGCACCTTGATTTTTATCAAGATGAAATTTTCTTTCATGGGACGAGGTTAGGGATTGACAGTGATTATATGCATCCAGCCACCAAACGAGAACGCCTCCTTAACCTGATTCTGCTGCGAGAACACACAAAATGTTTCTTCAGGCTCGGGGACTTACCTATGCTGAGTGGGATCGAGAGAATGCTGCCAGGAATACCTGTAATAACTATCCCATTTCCCGAGCTTAAGTTAACTGACCGTTCACCTCGCTCCCTTAGTGAACCGCCTGCATACGATTTTATCTTTACTGGCTATCTTACGAATTACCGTAGGCAAATTCTTGGTAAATTAGGGAAGCAGTACAACCTCTGGGTGGCAAATACGATGTCTTCTCGGCGTCGACGAGATGCACTGAATACGATGGGAAGATTTGTATTGAACATTCCCCAGAATGAAAATTGGCCATGGATTTCATCCATGCGGGTATTAGCTGCGTTGAGATGTGGTCGCGTAACAGTCACAACCAACACTGATAGGGGCGGCGCTATTCCTCCGATATGCTTGCAATTCGATAAGAAGGAGCTATTCGGTACTGCAGTTGCGGATGCGTTAGTTAAATATGAGCATATTTTCGAAGAAAAATTTAATGCGTATACAACGTTTGTGACTTCAAAACAAAACGCCCCATTTCCTGAAGATGTTTTTGCTGTTTGGGGCAGAATGGAGAGCGAGCATTGAAAATTGGAAGCGTTAAGGACTTTATGGACTTGTCAAAATGAATGATCTCGGGAAGGAAGAAGAATTCTGTCTTTCACAAGGTGATATAGCGCTACGCGTATATACGTCCTGCCTTTTAGGGCATGACAAATCCCTTATCTTGTACAGCGGCGGTAACACATCGGCCAAGATCGTTGAGAAGAATGCTTTTGGCGAAGATGAAGACTTTCTCTACGTGCCCCCATTATCTATTTGCATGCTGGAGCATCACTGAACTTAGGTAGCCGTCAGGCTCAATCAAGATTGAGCTCGGTGTTGCAACAAAACCGCTTGGAAACCCTATTGAGCGGCAAGCCTTTTAACAACTGGGGAGGAGGATGGAATCATGGATTTAAGAGATTACAAACTTACACCAAAACAAATCGCCACAGCAAAAAATGTTTTAGATTATCAGCCTTTTATAATTACAGACTCTGTACAGACAGGCGTCGCCTACTCCTGGTTATATGGAGATGAGGGAGGACGAACTTCGCACGGCAAGGATTTTATTTGTGAGCGTGATAAGGTTAGCGAGCAGCAATATAGTAAATTTTGCGATGCGAATCTTGCTTTGCGGGATATGTATGATGATTGGCTTGACGTGATTGCTCAGTCCTATCCGGGCGGTACGTTGCTTGATCCGGCCTGCAATAACGGATACTTTCCAGTTGGAGCGATCAAGCGGGGAATGAGCACTGCCACCGGATACGACCGAGCAGATTACACCAAATCAGTTGCATTTCTAAATGAAGTGGTTGGAACGAATGCAATTTTTAATCATCGTGCATATGACCCTAGACAACAGCACACAATCCCTGGCTGTAAGCAACATGACGTCGCAGTAGCGTCCCTAATCCTTTGCCATATAAGTGATCCACTCTATTATTTGTCATTTTTGGGGAAGATGGCTAAAGAGGCAATTTTTCTCTTCAGTGGGATGGGAGTTGAGCCAGGGTATCGTATTTATTATTCGAAACCCAATAAGTTTTATACGAGCGATACTTTTCCCGTTTGTTTTGATAATGACGTGGGTCTGTCAAAAGACTTGTTGTTTGATAGCCTCGAAATGATGGGATTTAAAAATATTAAAGTTCTTCCTCATCAGGATAGCTGGCTACCAAAATCATGGTACGACACCGGTAACCAACAGGCTATCCTAGCAATGCGATAGCATAATCCCTAAGGGTACAGAAACTCCAAATGAAAAGTGGTTTTGATTTTGCATATTTGAGCATGCCCAATCATAGGAAATTATGGATTTTTGCGAATACAAAACTATTTACTGAACAGACCCAACATAACTGCTAACTTTAACTCTCAGTAATTATTTTTTACGAACAATCTTCAAATTGCTGCTTCCTGCTCCTAGCAAGTTGGGGTGCGAGCTTAATTTTTTTGAGCTACAGCAGTAAGGTAACTGGTATCAGTTATATCTAAGTAACTAGCCGCTTTTTTAAAATCGTGATCTTTTCCAACTGTGGCGATCCACAATTGTGGACGTTACAGGATATGAGAGTCGGGTAATACATGTTTCACATACAGGCCAAATAATGCATAACCTCTGGATCGAAACGGAATCACGCCTCTTAACTGGCGATAGCGCACTGCGAGTATATTCTTCTCGCCTATTAGGCTGCGACAAATCCCTTGTCCTGCACGGCGGCGGTAACACATCGGTCAAAATCATTGAGAAGAATGCTTTTGGCGAAGATGAAGAGCTTCTTTACGTAAAGGGCAGCGGCTGGGATCTGGAGAAGATCGAAGAGGCCGGCTTTTCGCCAGTCCGGCTTGATTATGTCCGCCGGCTTGCCCAATTGCCGTCGCTGCCCGATCCCCAGATGGTCAACGAACTGGTGACGCATATGACCAGAGCCTCGGCACCGGTGCCGTCGGTCGAGGCAATTCTGCATGCAATTCTTCCCTACAAGTATGTGGATCATACCCACGCCGATGCGGTGATCGCTATCACCAATACCCTGCGTGGCGAAAGCCGGATTCAGGAGATCTATGGCGATCTGGTGGTCGTCATCCCGTACGTGATGCCGGGTTTTGACCTGGCTCGGCTGTGCGCGGAACGCTTTCCTGCCGAAGCGGGCGCACACACCATCGGTATGGTGCTGCTAAATCACGGTATCTTCTCTTTCGGAGAAACGGCGAAGGAATCCTACGAGCGGATGATCAAGCTGGTGGGCCGAGCCGAGGATTACCTGAAGCGAAGCGAAGCCTGGGATATTTGTTGGCCCGATGTCGCGCGGCCGCTGAAAAATGTGTCGCTCGATCTTGCCCGCCTGCGTCGAGAGATTTCGGATATTGCTGGCTTTCCGGTCATTCTGGCACGCCATGCGGATACGAAGAGTCTCGCATTTGCGGCACGGAGTGATGTCGCAACAATTTCGCAGCAAGGACCAGCGACGCCGGATCACGTGATACGTACCAAGCGTGTGCCGATGCTGGGACGCGATGTGAAAGACTATGCGAAAGAATACGGCGAGTACTTTTCCATCCATGAGCCTTTGGCAACCGAGCGGAAAACAATGCTCGATGCCGCGCCGAGGATTGCGCTCGATCCGGAGCTGGGAATGTGCACAATCGGCAGGACTGCAAAGGACGCTGCTGTTGTCGCGGAAATCTATTCGCATACGATGGAAATCATTCTGCAAGCAACAGCCCTGGGCGGCTACCGGGCGCTGCCGGCAAAGGATATTTTCGATGTGGAATACTGGGATCTTGAGCAGGCAAAGCTGCGCAAGAGCGGGAATCCGGCGATATTCGCCGGCGAAGTGGCATTGGTGACGGGGGCTGCGTCCGGGATCGGCAAGGCTTGCGTTGACGCATTGCTTTCCAGGGGAGCAGCGGTGGTGGGGCTCGATATCAACCCCAAAATTTCCACCTTGCACAAGCGCGCGGATTTCCGCGGCATTTTATGCGACGTGACGTCTGAAGAGCAGTTGAAGCACGCGCTTGAGAAAGCAGGCGATGCATTCGGCGGGCTCGACATGCTGATACTTAACGCCGGCATCTTCCCCGGTGGTTGCCATATCGATGCTTTGAAGACAGAGGATTGGCAACGCGTCATGCAGGTCAACCTGGATGCAAACTTGGTGCTGCTGCGTGAGTGTCACCCGTTGCTCAAGCTTGCACCACGCGGAGGGCGGGTGGTGGTGATTGGTTCGAAAAATGTACCGGCGCCGGGGCCGGGAGCGGCGGCCTATTCGGTTTCCAAGGCGGCGCTTACCCAGTTGATGAGGGTGGCCGCTCTGGAGTGGGGCGGTGACGGCATTCGCATCAACTCCCTGCACCCGAATGCCGTATTCGACACGGGTATCTGGACGGAGGAAGTCCTGGCCTCGCGCGCCAGGCACTATGGGTTATCGGTGGAGGAATACACCAAAAATAACGTATTGCGGACGGAAGTCACCAGCCGCGACGTGGCCGAACTGGCGGCGGAGATGTGCGGTCCATTGTTTGCCAAGACGACGGCTGCGCAAGTGCCGGTGGATGGCGGCAATGACCGGGTCATTTAATACATGAACCATGTTTTTCCGGTTGCGCCCCAACATCGCGAAGCGTTGACGAGCCCATCAATTTCGTTATTGTTGCCGACGCGAGGCCGGCCCGCGCTGGTCGAGCGCCTTTTCAAGAGCATTGCCGAGAACACTGCGCAGCCCGAGCGGGTAGAGGTTATCCTGTTTGTTGACGAAGATGATACCGGCAGCCATCATCTGGATAGCAAGGAAATTTCCGTCACACGACTTATTGGCCCCCGAGCGTCGATGGGTTTTTACAACAGCGCCTGTTACGCAGCGGCGCGGGGCGACATCATTATTCTGGTCAACGACGATATGGTAATTGGAACGCCGGGGTGGGACGAGATAATTGCCGGGATGGACGCAAGTTTCCCCGATAGAATCTACCTGGCCTATGGCAACGACCTGTTCAAGAAGGGTAATCTCTGCACATTCCCGATACTGTCGCGGCGCACCTGCGAACTCCTCGTGGAACCGTATCCGGTGGCTTACCGGGGCGCATTTATCGATTATCACCTGTTTGATATCTTCAAGCGGCTCAAGCATGGCGGGTTTGACCGTATCCGCTACTTGGAGAATGTTGTTTTCGAACACCTGCACTACCGTACCGGGAAGGCCTCTTTTGATGAAACCTATGGCAAACGCGACCGCTTCTCGGACGATCCGACATTTCTTGCCCTGATTGAATCGCGGCGGGCATCCGCGGAGCATCTTTTGCGGATTCTGCGTGGAGAGCAGCCACCACCATATACGCCTGTTGGAAGTGCCAGGGAAATTTCTCCGGGTGGCCTATTCAGCGCGATAAGTTACTTTTCCCGAAAGCTATTGCTGGATGGGGAACTGCCTCTACGGTGGCGAGGGTATCTATGGGTCTGGTTCACAGGCAGGTATATGGCCGCAAGGGGTCTTTTGCGGCCATTCGGCAAATAGGAAAACAATACACAACAACACTGTTCTTTGCACCGGGAGGTAGCGCAACATGACAGACGGCAATCGGCCAACCGTGATTGGCATCATCGGCGGCAGCGGGGTGTATGACATTGAAGGGCTGGCCGGAAAACGCTGGGAGCGGGTGCGGTCGCCATTCGGCGAAGCATCGGACGAGCTTCTTTTCGGTGAGCTGGACGGCCAGCAAATGGTATTCCTTCCGCGCCATGGTCGCGGGCATCGAATTCCGCCTTCTGAAATCAATTTCAGGGCCAATATCGACGCCTTGAAACGGGCGGGTGTTACCGAAGTCATCTCGGTCAGTGCGGTCGGGTCGTTACGGGAACATTTGCGACCGGGAATGTTCGTTATCGTGGACCAGTTTATTGACCGTACTTTCGCCCGGACCAAGAGTTTTTTCGGCACTGGTCTGGTAGCTCACGTTTCTATGGCGCATCCGGTTTGCGGCCGGCTTGGCAATCATATCGAGGCCGCGGCGCGCGAAGCAGGAATTGAGGTGGCGCGTGGAGGTACTTATCTTGTCATGGAAGGCCCGCAATTTTCCAGCCTCGCTGAATCGGAGCTCTACCGTAACTGGAATTGCGACGTGATCGGTATGACGAATATGCCGGAAGCCAAGTTGGCCCGGGAAGCCGAGCTTTGCTACGCGACGGTGGCCATGGTGACGGATTTCGACTGCTGGCACCCCAATCACGACGATGTCACCGTCGACGCAATCATCAAAGTTCTGCTGGCCAATGCGGATAATGCGCGAAGCCTGGTCAAGAAGATTGCGCCGCTCCTGCATGACGATGGCGAGGCCGCTTCCTGTAGCTGCCGCAGCGCGCTCGAACATGCCCTGATCACGGCGTCTGACGCGCGCGATCCTGAATTGGTCCGCCGGCTGGACGCGGTTGCCGGACGGCTATTGAACCCCCGTTAACATATCCAGAGAAAGCTTATGCCCATCAAGTCACGAATCCGTACTGTTCCCCATTATCCCAAGCATGGCGTAATGTTTCGGGATATTACAACCCTGTTGAAAGATCCGGTGGGCTTGCGCATTACCATCACCGAGCTCGTCAATCGTTATGCGGGCAATAAGATCGACAGGGTGGCAGGTATCGAGGCGCGTGGGTTTATTATCGGAGCGGCGCTGGCACTCCAACTGGGAGTGGGATTTGTGCCGATCCGCAAGAAGGGCAAGCTGCCTGCGGAAACAGTTGGCCACGACTATGATCTGGAATATGGTACTGACCGCATCGAAATGCATGTGGACGCCGTTTCTCAAGGAGACAGGATACTGCTCGTGGATGACTTGATCGCCACCGGCGGCACGGCAGAGGCGGCGGTGAAGCTGATCGAAGGAATGGGCGGCGAGGTTATCGAGTGCTGTTTTGTTGTCGATCTGCCTGATCTCGGTGGACGCAAGCGGTTGGAAAAGCATGGTCATAACGTCTTCTCCCTCTGCGAATTCGAGGGGGACTGAGCGTGATGGCCGAAGGCGGGAAGCAACCGGTGGAGACACTACGCTGGAAGGGCGGACGTGTGGAGATGGTCGACCAGCGCGTGCTGCCTGCACGGTTCGATTACCTTGCCTTCAGTTCGGCGGTGGAAATCGCCGAGGGTATCCGCTCGATGGTGGTTCGGGGAGCGCCCGCTATCGGCTGCGCAGCGGCCTATGGTGTAGCGCTGGAGGCGCAGAATTTGCGTAACGCCGCGCCTGGTGACTTCGCTACGGCCATGGACGTGGCATTCGAGGTGTTGGCGGCAAGCCGTCCTACCGCGGTAAATCTGTTTTGGGCGCTCAAGCGGATGCGTGTCATGCTGGATAGCGCAACCGGCCGTGCTCCTGCCGAGATCGCCGATGTGCTGCTGGCCGAAGCGCATGAGGTGCTGGCTGAAGATATCCGGATCAACCGTGCCATGGGGGCGTTTGGCGCCACGCTGCTGTCAGATGGGGCTAGGGTGCTCACTCACTGCAACGCGGGCGCTCTGGCAACGGCCGGGCATGGCACGGCCCTGGGAGTTATCCGTTCCGCGGTGGAGGATGGCAAGCGTATTTCGGTAATTGCGGATGAGACCCGCCCATTTCTCCAAGGTGCCCGGCTTACAGCCTGGGAGATGGTGCAGGAGAAGATTCCGGTTACGCTTATCACGGACAATATGGCGGGCCATTTTATGAGCCAGGGCGAGATCGACGCCGTGATAGTCGGGACCGACCGTGTAGCGGCGAACGGCGATGTGGCAAATAAAATCGGCACCTACATGGTGGCCGTTTTGGCGAAGCGTCACGGCATTCCGTTCTACGTGGCCTGTCCCTTATCTACGATCGACCTCGATATCCCGGATGGCGCAGCCATTCCCATTGAGGAAAGGTCTTCCGACGAGGTAACCGGATTTCGGGAATACAAATGGGCGGCGGAAGGAGTCAAGATCCGCAATCCCGCTTTTGATGTTACGCCGGCGGATCTGGTCACTGCCTTGATCACGGAAAAAGGGATCGTGAAACAGCCGAATAAACAACGCATCACCAAGCTGTTTACATCCTGACGCTGAATCATGTCCCCCTTACCGGGAAATCGGCCCGCGCTGTTCCTCGACCGGGATGGTGTCATCAATGCGGAAAAGAATTATGTCAACCGTATTGAGGACTTCGAATTTGTTGACGGCATTTTCGATCTTTGCAGGAGTGCCGTGGCCGCGGGCATGGCTATCGTGGTTGTGACAAACCAGGCGGGAATTGGCCGCGGTTATTATTCCGAGGCCCAGTTCCTGTCAGTGACCGAATGGATGGTGAGCCGTTTTGCCGAAGAAGGCATTGTGATCGGCGGTGTGTACTACTGCCCATACCATCCCGAGCATGGAATTGGCGGCTACAAGGCAGATTCCTTTGACCGCAAACCCAATCCAGGAATGATCCTGCGCGCCAGGGACGAACTCGGATTGTCTCTGGAGAGGTCTATCCTGGTAGGCGATAAGGCTTCCGACATCGCTGCTGCCCGGGCTGCTTCCGTCGGGAGGGCGGTATTGTTGGCGCCATCGCACGTTCCCCCCTCGTCTGTGCCGGATCTACAAGCTGATTCGCTGCACAAGATCAATGAACTGCTGTTCGGGCCGCTGATTCAGGAAAGGCATGGATGACTGAACGTTCTTATGATTACTTGATTGTTGGCGCCGGTATTGTCGGGTTGACGGTGGCGCATGAACTGAAGACGCGATTTCCATCCGCCAGAATAGGCGTTCTGGACAAAGAGGCCAGCGCGGGCATGCACGCCAGCGGCCGCAACAGCGGTGTCCTGCACAGCGGGATTTACTACAGCAGCGACACGCTCAAGGCCAGGGTCTGTGCCGCGGGCGCCAGGCGGATGATGGAGTTCGCACACGAGCATGGTATTCCCTGTTCCAAGTCCGGCAAGATAATCGTCGCTACGTCCGAGAGAGATTTGCCAACCGTGGACAGGTTGCTGCGCAATGCTGCCGAGAATGGCATCCGCGCCTGGCGCATTGACGAAAAGGAACTCCGCGAGCTCGAGCCCTTCGCCGCAGCCGGCCCTGCAGCAATCTACTCGCCGGATACGGCGGTGATCGATAGCCGCGCGGTT
Organism: Nitrosospira sp. Nl5; assembly: GCF_900102495.1. Taxonomy (GTDB): domain Bacteria; phylum Pseudomonadota; class Gammaproteobacteria; order Burkholderiales; family Nitrosomonadaceae; genus Nitrosospira. The sequence continues at coordinate 221,047 of NZ_FMVQ01000003.1, forward strand.
GTCAAACGGCTGACCGTCTTGCTTGAGCAGCAGGGCGTACGGATTCTCTGGCGTCACGGCGTCAGAAAGGTGGGGCGCCATGGAGAAGTAGTGACCGATCAGGGAAAGCTGTCCTACGGTTGGCTTTTCAATTGTGCGGGTGCTTATGCGGACGTCGTGGCCCGGCATTTCGGGCTGGCCGGTAATTATGCCCTGGTGCCTTTCAAGGGCATCTACTGGAAGCTCCGGCCAGAGGCTGAGCATCTTGTGCGCGCCAGCATTTATCCGGTGCCGGATATCGACCTTCCATTCCTCGGTGTCCATCTGACCCGCGTCATCAGCGGGGACGTATATGTTGGGCCGACCGCCATCCCTGCGCTCGGCAGGGAGAACTATGGGCTTATTGAAGGCATTCGGCCGTTGGAAGCGGCAAGTGTCGGCTATCGCCTGGCAGGCATGTATCTGAGAAATCGATCGAACTTCCGAGCCCTGGCGCATATCGAATTGGGAAAATACAGAAAGCACAATTTTCTCACCGCTGCAAGGCGCCTGCTGCCATCCATTACCGCGGAGGACATGATTCCAACTCCAAAGTCGGGAATTCGGCCCCAGCTCATCAACCTGCGCGATGGAAAGCTGGAAATGGATTACATCTTTGAGCACAGCGAACGTTCCACGCATGTGCTTAATGCAATTTCTCCAGCCTTTACGAGTTCCTTTGCGTTTGCCGAGCTGATCGTAAGCAGCTGTAACGCGGTCTGATTGAAAATGGCATCCACACTGGTTACCGGCGCCAGCGGCTTCGTTGGACGCGCGCTGGTTGCCGAACTGCTGGCACGGGGAATTCATGCTCGTGGAGCAGTGCGTGGCACCGTCAGGTTAGATCCAGGGGTAGACCAGGTGGTGATTGAGGAGGTGGACAGTCATACCGACTGGCATGAGGCGCTGGCCGGGGTCGAGTCAGTCGTGCATTTGGCCGCCCGAGTGCATGTCATGCACGAGACGATATCCGACACTATGGCCGCTTTTCGCGCCGTTAATACGGAAGGCACGCTGAATCTGGCACGACAGGCGGCGAAGGCTGGCGTTTGCCGCTTTGCTTTTGTGAGCACTATCAAGGTTAATGGCGAAGGGCGGAACACTCCCTACACCGAGTCCGACCTGCCCTCACCGCAAGATCCTTATGCGATTTCCAAGTGGGAGGCCGAGCAGGGTTTGCGAGATATCGCCGCTCGCACGGGGATGGAGGTGGTCATCCTGCGGCCGCCCTTGGTCTATGGGCCTGGGGTGGGAGGGAATTTCCTGCGATTGATGCGGGCAGTGGACAAAGGGTGGCCTCTGCCATTGGGCGCGGTAGACAACCGCCGCAGCCTGATTTACCTGGGTAACCTGGTGGATGCAATGATAGTCTGCCTGGCTCATCCCGGGGCGGCGAACGGGACGTTTCTACTCTCGGATAACGAGGATGTCGCCACGCCCGAATTGGTTCGCCGGTTGGCCGCAGCGTTGCATCGGCCTGCACGGTTAATCCCCGTTCCGCCCACCCTGCTGCGGATAGCAGGCATTGTGTCAGGCAAGCGTCAGGCTGTAGACCGGCTGCTGGGTTCCTTGACAATTGATGGCGGCGCAAATTGGTCCAGGTTAAGCTGGTCGCCAACCATATCGATGGAGACTGGATTGTCGGAGACGGCGGCTTGGTATCGAATAAATAATTAAGTTCCTGCTACTCGGCCCATTTCAATTATTTACGTACTGGCTAACTGTCAGAAAAAAGCGCGATGTCTGTGATCTACAGAATCGCCAACACAGTATTCGTAGGGCAACTGTCTGCCCTATTGCTGCTGCCTAGCGTGTCAACCTGAATCTTGCCCTGAATCAAACTCCCAAAAATATTTTTTGGCTAAGTCTTGTATTTCCCTGAGAAGTGAATATAATTACGAATCATTCTCATTAATAATCGCGGAAGGGGACTCAAATGGACAAGTCAAGTGTAGTTCCGGAAGCCGATGTTAATCAAAGGAATTTTGCAATGCTGGAGCAGAACAAGCGTATTTATAGTGATGCGCTGTTTCTACATGGAGACGAAGTGTTCATCCAGCATCGAGGCGAGCAATACCGGTTGCGCCGCACGCGTAACGGCAAGCTGATTTTAACTAAGTAATAGAAATAATAGACAAATAGTAGACTTAAGGCGCTCATCATGTATATTTGTGTCTGCAAAGGTGTAACTGATTCTGCCATTCGCGATGCCGTCCACCAGGGCGCTGACCGCATGCGGGATTTGAAAACCTGCCTGGGCGTGAGCGAGCAGTGCGGGATATGTGCGTGCCATGCAAAGGAGGTGTTGGAACAAGCACTGATGCAAAAGACTTTGGCGCAACGCCATTCCACATAAACCCACTCGCTTACACGAGATCTCGCCTGAGGAGGCAAACATGAAAAGCAGCGCAGACATTATCCAGTGGCTAAACCGCCAACTGCAACATGAACTGACGGCCATCAATCAGTATTTTCTTCATGCCCGAATGTATAAAAGCTGGGGCTTCAGCGGCTTGGGTAAAAAAGAATACGAAGAATCCATAGAGGAAATGAAGCACGCCGACGCTTTGATCGAGCGCATCCTGTTCCTGGAAGGGTTGCCCAACCTGCAAGAACTCGGCAAGCTCATGATTGGTGAAAAAGCGGAAGAGTGCGTGGCTTTGGATCTCAAGCTCGAAGTGATTTCCCGTGAAACTCTGGTTGCTGCCATTGCTGCTTCTGAAACGGCCAAGGATTATGTGTCGCGAGAGCTTTTTGAGCACATTCTGGAAGATACCGAAGAGCATATCGACTGGCTGGAAACTCAGCTGGATGTCATGCAAAAAGTTGGCGTCCAGAACTGGCTGCAGAGCCAGATGTAATGTATTCGTTGCCGCTGACGCAGTCGGAATCACGGCTAAGTCAGCGGCGTTCACCCAGCCAGCCCGTCCCAGGCAAGCCAGCGGTTTTATCTGATTTGTCAGGGAGTATTGGCTGTGAGACAGCTTAAGAAAGCGGCTTCGGGCGTCACGTTTCCTTTTCCGATTACGGATGCGCGCCGCCCCGATGAAATTCTGCTCGCTTTCCTGCAGGGTGCGGAAGCGATGTCGATATATCTGCTGCATGGCCGTCCGCGCGCCGATGTCGGCGCATCCGAGCGGCATGATTCCCATCACTCTTTTCCCGGCCGTATACAGGCATTGCTGGACAAGAAATTTGGCCATGTCATCAGGCAATTCTTCAAGGTTGATGGCGGCGCCCTTTTTCTGACGCGCGCGGGGCTGACGAGGATGGCGCGCCGGAGAGAGGCTGAGGGCCGTATTGCTGAACTGAAATCGGCTGACAGCCAGCAAGTACTGCTGAAGCGTATCGATTTGCTGGAACGCAAGCTCGCCGATGCTGAAACGCGTCTTACCCACGAGGCGGATTGGGCCCCTCTGATCAAAGTTTCTGCCACGCCCGAGGCATCTATCACGGCGTTTGCCTCCGATGGCGATGCGCCGGATTGCAATGTCCGTGATGAGAAGCAAGCGTGCGCTAACCTCGACCTTGCGGGACGTTGTATTCTGTGCGTGGGCGGGCGCGCGAAACTGTACCCGGAATACCGCCGCCTTGTGGAGACTTCAGGCGGTAGCCTGCTCATCTATCGTAGCGGTCCAAGGAACGATGTGGACCATCTGTCTACGCTATTTGCCCGTGCGGACATGGTGGTGTGTCCAGCCGACTGCGTAAACCACCACACCTATTTTGCCGTGAAACGCTACTGCACACGTTCGGGCAAGGCCTGCGTGTTGCTCGATCGTTCCAATTTATCCACTTTTCGCAAAGGGGTAGAGGCTCTGGCCGCGTTGGTTGCGTCGCCGGTAGTAACGGCATAGCGGGCGATAAAATCACTCAAGCGCCGGCCGGAAAAAAGGTATGTTATATAGGATGGGTAAAGCGTAACGTAACCCATCATTCGGTTTATTCCCCATGCCTCGGTAAATCGCCTAGGTGATGTATTATGTTGCGTGCAGATTTTTGTGGGTGCGCTAATTGATGGGTTGCACTTTCGCTCCACCCATCCTACAAAATCGTCCAGGATATAAATTTACGGCGCTGGAAGCGAGATGCGAGTTTGTGCAGATTGTATTGATGATGAACTATTGCGGTAGCAGAGTGGCTGCGCTGGAGAGGAATATGTGTTCTGTTTATGCGGGGAGGATTTCCGCGTTGATCGCTTTTGTTGTGGGCTGCTGGATATCACTCCCCGCGCAAGCTGCGGTGCGGGAATATTGGGTCGCGGCTGAGAAAACAACATGGAATTACGTCCCTTCGGGACAAAACATGATCAAGCCGGATGCGGGGCTCGGCGTGTGGGGAAAAACGCCTGCATACACCAAATATCGCTATATTGGATATACCGACGGCAGCTATACGCAACCATTGGCGCAACCTGAATGGATGGGAATCCTGGGACCCGAGCTTCGCGCTGTGGTGGGAGATACCATCAAGGTTCATTTTCTGAACAAAACAGACCGGCCGCTTTCCATGCATCCCCATGGAATGTTCTACGATAAGGACAATGAAGGTGCGGATGGGGCTGGCGCGGGGGCAAGCGTACCCGCGGGCAAGTCCTACACTTACACCTGGGTTGCAGACGAAGCCGCAGGTCCCGGCCCGATGGATCCCTCATCGATCGTCTGGCTCTATCATTCCCACGTGATGGAAGAGGAAGAAGCGAATCTGGGGCTGATCGGCACCATTATTGTTACCCGCCAGGGCATGGCGCGTTCCGCCTCTGATCCCGCGCCGCGCGACGTGGACCAGGAATTCACTGCTCTATTCATGATTTTTAACGAAGAAGGCGGAGAAGAGAGCGGCCTCAAGCATACGATCAATGGCCGCATCTTTGGCAATCTGGAAGGTTATAAAACCAGCCTGGGCAAGCGCGTCCGCTGGCACGTTGTGGCGCTGGGCAACGAAACGGATAATCACACCGTGCACTGGCATGGGCAGACAGTACTTGATCACGGACGCCGGACCGACGTTGTTGAGGTGCTGCCCGCGAGCATGACTTCGGTTGACATGGTCCCTCGCTCGCCCGGCCACTGGCTTCTGCACTGCCATGTCGACGACCACATGATGGCTGGCATGTCGACCCGCTGGCACGTCATGCCATAGAGATATGCCTATGAACCGTTCTCAATTTGGACTGATGCAGGGGGGTAGCGTAATCCATTAAAACACGGGCACAAGACGACACAACAATACAACGTATCAAGTCATGATGCATATTAATAACAAAAAGGAAGCACTTTATGAAATCTGCACAAATCATCCTCGCTGCCGTCGCCATCGCAAGTAGCCTGCTCAGCCTCAATGCCTCAGCTCACGCATTATGGCTGGAGGGCGACAAGGCTGCAACCAGGCTCTATTTCGGGGAATATAGCGAAAACCTGCGGGAAACCTCGCCGGGCAGGCTTGACAACATTATTGAGCCGGTAGTGACGGTGATTGATTCGGCGGGTCTGGAAAAATCCGCTGATGCAATCCGCGAGGATAGCCATTTTGCGATACCTGCCGGTACCACGATACTGGTGCAGGCACTCAGACAGCCGATACGTGAACCTCAGGGCGAAAATCCCGGCCCAGTTCAAAAACGCTTTATGTATGCTCGCCTTGGCAAAGGCGGGAGCTTACCGCTGGATATTGAGAGTTCCGGCGATTTGCTGCGTGTGAGTTTCATGGGAAAGCCTGCCGCCAAAGCGGAGATTATCGTTATTGCCCCAAACGGCTGGGAAAAACATCTGCGCACGGACGAGAAAGGCGAAGTCTCTTTTTCCCTGCCTGGCTCAGGCCTTTATGTAGTTGAAGCGAAATATGAGCTCAAGAATCCGGGAGAATTCGAAGGCAAGCCCTACGCCATGGAGAGCCACAAGGTCACACTAAGTCTATACAAATGAGCACTCTTCAGTCGAGCACCGGCGCATCCGAGTCGAGCCCAACTGAGACGGTTCCGCGGCCTCCCGTCGAGCCGCGTGGTTATCTGTTCCTCTCTCAGAGCATGAAGCGTGGCCGTTTTCTTGTCTGGTTGCGACGTACCCATGCCTGGCTGGGTTTATGGGGAGCGGTGATGGGATTGTTGTTTGGCGTATCCGGTATTCTGCTCAATCATCGCAATGAGATGAAGATCCCACTTGCCAAGCACGAAGAAACGCGACAGGTACTCACGCCGCCCGCAAGCAGCCTCCAATCATCCGAAACACTGGAAGCATGGCTGCGCGCGGAATTCAAGTTGCCAGACGCAAAATCCCGCGTCCAGAAGAAACCTGCCAGCCCTGTCCCCTGGGGTGGCGGTCAGATCGAGCAACCGGAGAACTGGCGTATTACGCTCACAACGCCCAACCTGAGTGTCAATGCGGAATACTGGAAAGGTGACGCGGATACCCATATTGAGCAAAAAGAGGCCAATCTCTGGCAAACTCTCGCCAATTTTCACAAGGGCAGCGGAATGTCCAACGCATGGATACTGCTCACCGATACGCTGGCCGGAGCGCTGCTCATCCTGGCGATAACCGGCACGCTCCTATGGAGCCGGCTGCACGGCCCCCGGCTTCTGGCAGCGGGTCTGATCGGTACCACGCTCACGGCTCTGCTTGTCCTGATGCTGAATACGCTTACGCTATCTTGACCTTGCACCTTTTTATTGGCCGGAGCGTTCGCACCATCTAATTATATTCTTCCGTCTACCGCGTTCGCGGAGGACATTCATAGCCAGCCAAGCAAGCCGTCGCGGTTGATAGCCAGCCAATAACTATAAAAATAGAGACGTTATCAATGAAACATTGGTTCGGATTCAGATTGAAATGTGTCCATGTGGGCTTTATAACCTTATCATCAGCATGGATGTTTACGCCATTGCATGCGGTCGCTCAGGATAGTGCAGTGGGCCAGGGAAAAGGCGCTGCATTGCCCGAAATCAAGATTATCACTGGACGGGTACGTCCGGGGACACTGGAGGATGTGGCAAGAACGGGAAGCAAGACAGACACGCCATTACGCGACATTCCCGCCAGTATTGCCGTCGTCCCAGCCGCCTTGCTGCAAGAGCAAGGCGTAACCGAAATGAATGACGCCATGCGTAACGTCAGCAGCGTTCAGCCCTTGATGGGTGGGGGTTATGGATTTGGCAACAGCTTTACTTCACGTGGCTTGGCTCTGAGCTATTTACGGGATGATTTGCCGGATGGGGGCGCACAAAACAGCTATTTCCGCACGATGTACGATATCGAACGCATCGAGGTGTTAAAAGGCCCGGGCTCTGCGCTATTTGGGGTCGCCGGTCCTGGCGGCAGCATCAATATAATCACCAAAAAACCGCGATTTGGTTTTGGCCTGTCCGCCGGGACCATGCTCGGCAGTTTTGGTACACGCAATGGGTTCCTGGATGTGACCGGCTCAATCCCGTACATGCCGAACGTTGCCGGCCGTCTAATTGCGAACATGGAGCATACCGATGGCTTTCGCGGGCTGGAGCGGAATATCGTCGAGGCCTCACCCAGTTTTATCTGGCGCCTGGCGCCCGATAAAACCCTCCTGATAGACTTTGACCACCGTGAGATGAAAATAAAGCCGGATAATTACGGGCTGCTTTTCGATTTCAATTCCAATATCGCCAACGTTCCCCGCGATACCCGTTACTATAGTCCATTCAACAAGACGGATCACACGATCAATCGCCTTGGCCTTGTCCATCACTGGGCAATATCCGACATGTTAACGATGCGAACAGCATTCAATTACGACGCGCGGACACTTGAGATAGTGCGGAATGGAGGCGGTAATCAGGGTAACGCGGCGGGTATTATTACCGGACGCGATGCGCGCTCGCAATTTGATATCGCGGGCTACACGACATTGCAGAACGAGTTTATCTGGAAAACAAATACAGGCCCGATTAAACATACGTTCCTTGGCGGCTTCGAATACAAGAATACGGATATCAATACTGTCCGGAGCGATTTTACTTTGTCTAACGCTGTCAGTATCTTCAACCCCGTCAACCTGGAAACTTCATTGGATGGAATCAATCGCAGGCCGATTTTCGACCGCAGAATCAGTAGCGATCAGACCTCTTTCTATGCTCAGGACCAGATTGATTTAAGCGAGAAATTCAAGCTCCGCCTGGGGATTCGGAATGATCTCGTAAAGTACAGCGACAAGGGTTTTCAATTCGTCTCGGGCGACTATGGGTATCGGGAAATCGTGCAAACGAGATCCTTGACCACCTATTCGACAGGGGGCGTCTATCAGCCCACCAAGTTTCTGGCTTTTTACGCGGGTTATAGTACCGGCGCCTTTATTAATCTGGCAACTGAAGCGCAAGCGGTATCCCGGTCGCCGGAAACTTCGGATCAGATCGAGGTGGGCGCTAAAACAATGTTGCTGGATGGCAAAGCGGATTTGAACGTGGCGGTGTTCCAAACCAGCCGCAGCAACTATTTCATCATCTTGCCGGGTTCGGGCGGTCAAGCGACCCAGGATGGGAACGATCGGTCGCGTGGTGTGGAGCTGTCGCTTGGCGTACGTCCAGTTGCCGGTTTGAGTATAATCGGTAATGGAGTATGGATGGATCCGATGACGCTATCGCAAAACGTGGCCACGAACGGTGTCCTTGGCGTGACGCGAAGCGTTTACGGAAGCCGTCCCGCGGGGGTTGCAACGCATATGGGCAGTCTGTGGAGCACCTACCAGATTCAAGGCGGCCTCGCGCGTGGTTTAATGTTCGGTTTTGGCGTTACATACAAGGGCGATAGTTATGCGGATACTTTGAATCTTCTGAAGATACCGTCCTATGTCGTACTCGATGCAGCTGTTTCCTATCGCATCCAAAAGGTGGATCTTGCCATCAACATAAAAAATCTAACGGATAAAACCTATTTCACCAATCCTACTTTTGCCGGCGCATTGCCTGGCAATCCACTCAGTGCATTCGGTTCTATCCGGTTTAATTTTAATTAAAAACCCATTTTGACCCATTGAATACAGGTGCGGCTCTCTACCAAACGGCGAGCCCGTGCCTTCCAGCCAAGCAGAAGTAGGGCGATAATAAGGCAAGCACATTGCGCAGTATCAACTTCACTCAATAGCATCATGACTTGCGCCCTGCCAGCACCAATCTCTTTACCGTCAATCTGACGCAACGGCAGGGTAATGCTCTATTGACAAGACATTTAGATCTATTGCGTGAACGGCGAGCGTAGAGATTTACCGTGTAATGCGCTTTGCTTATTACACCCTACCCCCATTTCGTCCTATCCATTCGCACGTTGGCAGCCAATCATTACGAGAATAGCGTGTAATAAGCAAAGCGCATTACACACATGAAGTGAAGAAAGGTAGGTCAAAGCTCGAAGTCATGTCATCCGGGCTCCTTTTCTCTCCGAAATTTTACGTAAAATCCGGTTAAATCCGATGTGCCTGCGAATGCCTGGAGCTGGCTACGGGCAATGGTTACAGCCAATATGTTGCGCTTCTCCCTGTAAGATTCTACAGCTATTCGGCATTTTCATTCCGTTGTTTCATAGCACCGTGTTTAACCAACGACAGGTGCGAAACGATGGGACAGATCATGCTTGCTCAACATGGAAACGGCTCTCTGGATCAACGGGCTGTGATAGGAATGTATCGGCTGAGACATGAGGTTTTTCATGACCGGCTGGGCTGGGAGGTAACCAATGATAATGGAATGGAGCATGATGTCTTTGATCATGCTAATCCGGTTTACGTCCTGGCAAAGGGCGATGAAGATGAGGTGCTGGGTTGTTGGCGTCTACTTCCAACCATCGGCCCCAATATGTTGAAGGATACATTTCCCCAACTATTGCATGGACAGCCGGCGCCTCAGCAGGCTGATATATGGGAATTAAGCCGGTTCGCGGTAACGATTCCAAAATACGAAAGCGCGGGGTTTGGTTTTAGTGATATTCCTGTAGAAATGATGCGAACCTTATTCCGCTTTGCAGAGCATAACGGGATTCGCCGCTATGTAACCGTTACCACTGTTGCAGTGGAAAGGCTGATACGCAAGCTGGGCGTTAACGTCTCCAGGCTGGGAGCGCCTATCAAAATCGGGCGAGTTCTTACCGTAGCCTGTTACATCGAGATCGACGCCATCACAGAGTTTGCCCTGTTCGGCATGCTTCCCGAAGATGCGCAAAGGAAAGCCGCATGAACATTCTTCTGGTTGGAGAAAGACAGGACACGCGCCGGATCGTGCAACTGTTGCTTGAGAAATCAAAGCATAGACTGGAACGGAAATCTCTGGAAAACGTTCCGGAACCAGACCTGGAAGCCTACGACATGGTGCTTGTCGACGGCGATGTGTACGACTGCACCCAGCAGGCGAACCTGCTGGAATGGATTCGGGAAGCGAGACGGCGCTACCCGCATCTGCCGGTGGCGGTGATGAATAACGTGGGGTCACATCTCCCATCCGAAGGTCACAGGGCAGGAGGTGAAAACTTCCGCACCTGTGGCGTTTTTGAATCTCATGATGGCGTATTGAATATGCGCTGCCGCTTGCAGGAAATTGCGTTGGGCGAAACCGCCGCGCTCATGCGTGAGGGATGTGAAAGAGCGCCGCTGGAGCCGATCACTTTTGAGTATTCGGGGCCCGAATGCAATACCGTGGAAATATCAAAGAAACAGAGCTGATACTCTTATATGCATCGGATAGTGTCAGCCCCGGCACAACCAAAATCCCGCAGTAATTTCTATTGTTTTACAAAACCTTCATAAAACTTTCATTGGAATGCCATCTGCTGCAGTTAGTCTGAATATGTCACTCAAGTTTGCAAAGTCATCTTGAATTCTCTAACTATCACCGGAGGCAACATGAAACTCCCATTTTCTATCCAACTGGCGCCATTACCGCCGATGCGCCGAACTGCCGCCAAAGCCGGCGGCACCTTGCAAGGACGCGCTCCACTACCCGGTGGAGCCCGTGATGCTGATCTAACTGCCGCAGCGAATCAGCCTGTCCAGCCTGTCCGTACCGGCAGTGCTTTCCGCAATCCGGCTGTCAACATCTCCGGCTATTTGCAAGCTCTTGCCGATGATAAGCCGCGTCATTCTCAAGCCCCGCTGCACGCAAGGCCTGGAAAGAAGCGGTTCGGTTAGGTTCAAGCGATGCGTCATTTGATATGCATGGACCGGATACCGCAAGTTTGAATATCCGCATTAAAAACGTCGATACGAATCCACATGATGCCGTACTTCAATCCGCCGAATCAACCGGCTCTTTCGATCTGAACCCCGCCGGCATACTGCGGGCATTAACGGATTTCTACGAATCCAATCCAGCCCCGGATGAGGCGGAAAGCGAGGTTGATCTCATGATTCAGTTAAGCGGCATGGTATACAACTCCATGCAAAACGAGGAGTAATTCCGGTTCTCGCTGGAATTATGTTCTGGGAGCTTCGTACACGCCTGTTTTCCCCGTGCGCCGCAGCATCTTGTTAACCTCATCGGCGTGCATCTCTTCCTCAACGATGAGGCCTCTCGCATACTCTTCCAGCAGTACCGATTTGCCTTGGGTCAGTTCCAGCAGTTGATAGTAAGCGGCACAGGCTTCGCCTTCGTGCGCCAGAGATTCCCTGAGGATATCGCCGATGTCATGATGATGGGTCTCCAGCAGCGGTCCGATGGAGAGTGAGGGATACCCACCGAGCAGGGTAACGAGCTCGCCGGCCTTGTGCGCGTGCACCAGCCCTTCTTCGGCCTCTTTCTTGAGCCACTCCACGACAGGAATGCGGTTGTAGCCGAAGACCATCAATGAATAATGCGTATAGCGCACTACTCCGGCGAGCTCAAGTTCCATGATTTTATTCAGCAGTGCGATGGCCTTGTCTTTATCGAAGCTCATGTTTTTCTCCTTGGTTGCAAATAATCCATGGCGGTACGCCTATCTCATAATCTGTGATCCTTCCTGGTTGTTGTGCTCACTTCTCATCGCGTCATGGCTCAGCTCAAAGTCTCTCTCCATGAGAACCCAGATATTCGGCAACGCCCGCGGGAGAAGCTTTCATGCCAGGATCCCCCGTCTTCCAGCCGGCAGGGCATACTTCGCCATGGCTTTCGTGGAATTGCAGCGCATCCACCATGCGCAGCATTTCGTCCACGTCGCGTCCCAGCGGCAAGTCGTTGACCACCTGATGGCGCACAATGCCCTGTTTGTCGATCAGGAACGAGGCGCGCAGGGCGACATGATCCGGATGAGCAATGCCATACGCATGCATGACCTCTCCCCCCACGTCGGATGCCAGGGTGATCCCCACCGGGCCGATACCGCCCTTGTCGATGGAGGTGTTGCGCCAGGCGTAGTGGGTGAACTGCGAATCCACCGATACCCCGATGACTTCAACGTTGCGCTTGCGAAACTCTTCCACCCGATGAGAGTGGGCGATGATTTCTGAAGGACAGACGAAGGTGAAATCAAGCGGATAAAAAAACAGGACAGCATACTTGCCCGAAATTTGAGTATGGAAGTTGAAGGTATCATTGAAACTGCCGTCCGGCAGTACAGCGGGCTTGGTAAAATCGGGTGCGACACGGGTAACGAGTACAGTCATCGGTATTCCTCCTTTCTGATTGATGGAATCGGCGCTTTCGCCAAATTGGCTTCAGCAATCCGAGCTTTAAACAATATTAACATACAGCATTTTCCTTCCTTTTTCCCCGCTCTTTTTTCATTTCTTAGAATGCGCTTCAAATATCGGCTTGTCTGTGCGGTGTCGCTCAGGACGGGCCGCTCAGGCCGCAATATTCTTGGGAAGTTATTGCTCCCCGAACGGCGGCTTGAGCTCCTTCAAGCAGGCTGCTGGAGCCTCAGGAGTGGTAAATCCACTGGTTTAACAGGTTGCGTGCCGCATTCGGAATTTCAGATGCAGTCATTCCCAATGGGCCGCCGTGTTGTTTCAGCAGCACATCCCCCGCCGCTCCATGCAGATAGACCGCCAGCAATAACGCGTTTTCCGCATTCAACCCCTGCGCCAGCAGGGCACCGATGATGCCGGACAATATGTCGCCCGTACCCGCGCTGCTTAAACCAGGATTGCCGCTGGTGTTGATGTAGCGCTTGCCGCCGGGCATCGCGCAGATGCTTCCCGCACCTTTCAGTACTGCACAGCAGTTGAAATTCTTCGCCAGACTCGCAGCGGCGGCCATGCGGTCGTTTTGAACCGTTGCGGTATCCATATTCAGCAACCGCGCGGCTTCGGCGGCATGAGGCGTGAGAATGGAAAGTGCCTTGCGCTCGTGCAACCGCTCCCGTAGCAGGCTGGCAACTCCGGGATGTGCGGCAATGAGATTCAATGCGTCGGCATCGAGCACCAGCGGCAAGGGCGATTCCAGCGCGCAACGCAGCCAGAAGCAAGCTTCGGCTCCCGTCCCCAGCCCCGGCCCGACAACCAGGCAGTCCAAATGATCGAGTTTGAGCAGTTCGTGGACTGGGCGCAGCATCAACTCAGGTTGGGCAGTGTCTACACCAGGCGCATTACGGGCAATCAAACCGAGGTAGACGCGCCCCGCACCGAGCTTCAATGCCGCTCCGCCAGCCAGAAGCGCCGCGCCTAACATTCCCGCTGATCCGCCGATTATGCCGATGCTGCCGAACATGCCTTTATGGCTGCTGGCGATGCGGGGAGGCGGCAGCAATTTTTGCGCGTGTGCCCGATCCATCACCCATGAGCTGGGTTTTTTCCGGGAAGGTGCGTCAAGGTCGAGATCGCGCAAGACGATTTCCCCGCAATATTCCGGACCGTCATGAGTGAGGAGCCCGGGTTTGATGCCGATGAATGTGACAGTTATCGTAGCCCTGATTGCAGCACCGCGCACGGTGCCGGTATCGCTCCCCAGGCCGCTGGGAATATCGAGCGCGAGTACGGGCCGGTTCATGCGGTTGACGGCGTTGACCAGGGCAAGGTATTTTCCTTCCAGGTCCCGTCCCTGCTGGCGATCGAGACCAATGCCGAATAGCCCGTCTATCACGGCATCACATTTTTTATTTTCCGGGATTTCGTCAATGATCTCACCACCAGCAAGGAGCCAGGCTTCCAGCATTTGCCGGGCCGCGCCCGACAGGCCCTCACGCTTACCGGTGAACACAAGCGTGACCTTGAACCACCAGGCCCGAAGATGACGCGCGACCACGAAAGCGTCGCCGCCATTATTACCCGGCCCCGCCAACACCAGTACTTGAGTTCGATCGTGGGTTAGCAGTTTGTCCCGTGCCACTTCGGCAGCAGCGAGGCCGGCTTTTTCCATCAGATCGGAAGAATCAGGCAATGCGGCAGCGCGTTGCTCGATTTCCCGGATCTCGGCGGTGGAATAAACAGCGATGGGATGATTTTGTTCTAATTTACTCATGCTATCAATCATAAAACACTTGCAGACTGCGGGCAGTCTGTCTTCTCGTGTAAAATTATGTTTTCAACTCATCGGCTCACTTCACTGGATGCTTCGACTTCGTGGTGGCAGCGCTCTTTCCCCATTCCGCCGGGAAAAATTGGCGAGCGCACTTAAAATTGCCGCTCCGCAAGTTTCCCACATTTATGCAGAATATTGGCATTTTTGCGCGCTGAGGCGCGATCTGCGGCAAAACGAAATCTCAATTCTCGAAAAGCTGCTTGAGTACGCCCCGGCGGCCGAAATCTTTCTCACGGGGGCAGCCGGGCAGACCAGACATCCAGGTGAATTGCTACTGGTGCTGCCTCGTCCCGGCACGATTTCCCCCTGGTCATCCAAAGCCACCGACATTGCTCTCCATTGTGGACTGGAAGCGGTGGAGCGGCTGGAGCGCGGCGTGGCATTCTATATTCAGATGAAAGACGGGTCTTCCGCCGCATTGTCCCCTGAATTTCCTCCTGATAGCAGGGCTGCCCTGCTTGCGCTGATACACGATCGCATGACCGAGGCGGTATTTAGCTCATTCGACGACGCGGACAGGTTGTTCCGGCATTCGGAGGCGGCTCCATTCAATACTGTGAATTTACTGACGAGTGGAAGTGGCGCATTGCAAATCGCCAATGCTGAGATGGGGCTTGCGTTGTCGTCCGATGAAATAGACTATTTGACAGCCTATTTTATGCGCATCAATCGCAATCCCACCGACGTGGAATTGATGATGTTTGCCCAGGCTAATTCGGAACATTGCCGCCACAAGATTTTCAACTCGGATTGGGTGATAGACGGCATGCCCCAGGCGAAGTCGCTATTCTCGATGATACGCAATACCCACCAGCAGAATCCGCAGGGCACAGTGGTCGCGTATGCGGACAACTCTTCCATTATCGAAGGCGCGAAGATCGCCCGTTTCTACCCCGGCGAGGATAACGCTTACAGTTATGCCGAGGAGCAAACGCACATCCTGATGAAAGTGGAAACCCATAATCATCCCACCGCAATTTCGCCTTACCCGGGGGCCGCCACCGGCGTGGGTGGGGAAATCCGCGACGAAGGCGCCACCGGCCGTGGCGCCAAACCCAGGGCCGGGCTTAGCGGTTTCTCGGTTTCCAATCTGAATATTCCAGGTTTTATTCAGCCTTGGGAGCTGTACTCGCAACCGGGGGAAACGCATTCTTACGGCAAGCCATTGCGTATCGCATCGGCACTGCAAATCATGCTTGAGGGTCCCATCGGCGGCGCGGCATTCAATAACGAGTTCGGGCGGCCCAACCTGGCGGGGTATTTTCGCACTTTTGAGGAGCGCATTGCCGGTGAAATGCGTGGCTATCACAAGCCAATAATGCTGGCTGGAGGCATCGGCCATATCGCTGAACGCCACTCCTTCAAGGAAGAATTTTCGGCCGGCGCGCTGCTGATTCAATTGGGCGGGCCGGGGATGTTGATCGGCCTTGGTGGTGGCGCGGCATCCAGCATGGACACTGGAATGAACAGGGAGGACCTCGATTTCGACTCGGTGCAACGCGGCAATGCCGAAATGGAGCGGCGCGCGCAGGAGGTCATCGACTATTGCTGGCAGATGGAAAGACGCGGTGAGGCGAATCCGATTCTGTCGATTCACGACGTCGGCGCCGGCGGCTTATCGAATGCGCTGCCCGAACTGTTACATGGTTCCGGACGGGGAGGACGTCTTAATCTGCGCGACATCCCTTCGGAGGAACCAGGCATGTCGCCGATGCAAATCTGGAGCAACGAGGCACAGGAGCGGTACGTGCTTGCCATCAGCCCGGAGTCGTTGGAGTTGTTCCAGGCAATCTGCGAGCGCGAACGTTGCCCGTTCGCGCTAGTGGGCACGGCAACGGCGCAACAACAGCTTACCGTGATTGATCCCGTGTTCGATAATCAGCCGGTTGATATGGAGCTCTCGGCACTGCTGGGCAGCCCGCCAAAAATGATCCGTGATGCAGTGCATGTCAGAAGTATGCCATTATCATTTGATACGGCGGGATTGGATTTGCGGGAGGCGGCATATCGCGTGCTTCGCCTGCCCGCGGTGGCGGATAAGACCTTTCTTATAAGCATTGGCGATCGTACCGTCGGCGGGATGACCGCGCGCGACCAGATGGTGGGGCCGTGGCAGGTGCCGGTTGCGGATGTGGCGGTAACGCTGATGGGTTACCGGACATATCTGGGCGAGGCTTTTGCCGTGGGCGAACGCCCGCCGGTGGCGCTGATTGATCCCGCTGCGTCGGCACGCATGGCGGTAGGCGAAGCTATCACCAATATTGCGGCCGCACGGATTGAACATATTGGGGAGATCAAGCTTTCCGCCAACTGGATGGCCGCCGCGGGGCATCCTGGCGAAGATGCGGCGCTGTTCGATGCCGTGCAGGCAGTAGGCATGGAATTGTGCCCCCAATTGGGAATCAGCATTCCGGTAGGCAAGGATTCAATGTCTATGAAAACAACGTGGCAATCAGAATCTGGTCATGGCAATGCGGGAGTCAACAAGGAAGTAATTGCGCCGCTGTCGCTGATCGTATCCGCCTTTGCAAGGGTAGTGGATGCGCGCAAAACACTTACGCCGCAATTGCGTTCGGACTATGGCGAGACGGAGCTCATTCTGATCGATCTGGGCGCGGGCAGGAACCGTCTTGGAGGTTCAGCGCTAGCGCAGGTCTACAAGCAGGTAGGTGATACCGCGCCGGATATAACGGACCGGGAGGGGACGGAGAACCTGAAGCGCTTTTTTGCTGCCATACAACGCCTGAATCACGAAAACGCAATCATTGCTTATCATGACCGCTCCGACGGAGGCGTGTTCACCACGTTGTGTGAAATGGCGTTCGCGGGCCGCGTGGGAATAACTGTCAACCTTGATCAACTATGTTTCGATGTGCTCGCGAATGACGTGGATGGCCATGAACTGCGGCCGGAGGCGCTCGGCGGAAGATTTCTGGAGCGCATCGTATCCGTTTTATTCAATGAGGAGTTGGGGGCGGTGATCCAGATCAGGACGGAACGCCACCATGACGTGATGGCTATCTTGTCCACAGAAGGCTTGCGCGATATGAGTTTCGTTATCGGCACCCTCAATGGCAAGGATGAAATCCAGTTTCTGCGCAACAATAAGCCGATATTTGCCGAGAAGCGCGTTGACTTGCATCGCGCCTGGTCAGAGACCACCTTTGAGATGCAGAAGCTGCGCGACAATTCGGAATGCGCGCGACAGGAATACGATCGCATCCTCGACATCTCCGACCCCGGCCTGCATGCGCAATTGGGCTTCGACTTGGATGACGATATTTCCGCACCCTATATCAATAGTGGCGTCAGGCCGCGCGTTGCCATTCTGCGTGAGCAAGGCGTGAATGGCCATGTCGAAATGGCCGCTGCTTTTGACCGGGCGGGATTCGCCGCAACCGATGTCCACATGAGTGATATCGTCTCGGGCCGTGTTTCTTTGAGAGACTACATTGGATTTGCCGCATGCGGCGGATTTTCCTACGGCGATGTGCTGGGGGCGGGGGAAGGCTGGGCCAAATCCATCCTGTTCAACCATCGTGCCCGCGACGAGTTCGAAGCGTTTTTCCTGCACTCCGATACCTTTGCGCTGGGTGTCTGCAACGGCTGCCAGATGATGAGTAACCTGCATGAAATCATTCCCGGCGCGGAACAGTGGCCGCATTTTGTGCGCAACAAATCGGAGCAGTTCGAGGCCCGTTTCGTTATGGTGGAAATTCAGGAGAGTCCGTCGCTGTTTTTCGGCGGCATGGAAGGGAGCCGCATGCCTGTTGTTGTTGCGCATGGCGAAGGTTATGCTGAATTTACCGATAAGAACAAGGTCTCAGCTAAGCCGTCTTTGGTTTCGTTACGTTTTGTCGATAATCGGGGCGAGCCTACCGAGACTTACCCGCTCAATCCCAGCGGCTCTCCTCAGGGCATTGCAGGCGTGACCACGCCCGACGGGCGTTTCAGCATACTCATGCCACACCCGGAGCGCGGGTTTCGTACCGTCCAGCATTCGTGGCATCCCGAGTGGCATGACGATGCCCCATGGATGCGGATGTTCAGGAACGCGAGAAAATGGGTGGGCTGAAGTAAATGGGCGGGGATATCAGTCTAGCAACGAATCCGGGTACGGATGAGTTCGATAATTCACGATAAGGAGTATCCAGCTTGACAATTCTTCAAAGTATTCTGCTTCCGTCTATTCGCCGTGCCTTGCATGCTCTGCGAAAGGAGGGGGCCCTCGCCATCATGTTACTTGCGTTTGGCGCTACTCCGAGCATCGCGTCGGCGCAAACGAAACCGGGCGGCAAGGAAAACATTGACTGTGTGCCGGTTGGAAGCTGGATCACGCCTGGGGGCGGGAAGATATCCGGCACGGAAGGCATTGCCCGCGCCGCGAAGAGCTCGGTAGTGTTGCTGGGTGAGATGCACGATAACGCCGAGCATCATCGGTGGCAGTTGCAGACACTGGCCGCGCTGCACGCGGCACGACCCGATATGGTAATCGGTTTCGAGATGTTCCCGCGCCGGGTGCAGAAGGCGCTCGACCAGTGGGTGGCGGGGGAACTCTCCGAAGCTGAGTTTCTCGCTGCGGCAGACTGGAACGCTGTCTGGAACACAGATGCGAATTTGTACATGCCGCTGTTCCATTTTGCGCGGATGAATCGGGTGCCGATGGTGGCCCTCAATATTGACACACGTTTGAGGCGGGCGGTTTCGGCGAAGGGTCTGAATGGTGTTCCGGAGAACGAACGTGAAGGCGTAATGCCCCCTGCCGCGCCAAGCACCGCTTATCTCGACTACCTGATGCCGATATACGGCGAGCACGAGCGCAGCGGCAGGAAGAAGGGCGAAGCCGGCCGCGATGATCCGGACTTCCGGCGCTTCGTCGAGGGCCAGCAACTCTGGGACCGGGCAATGGCGCAAGCCATACACTCGGCGCTGGAGCGGCCGGGCCGTCCGCTGGTGGTGGGAATCATGGGATCAGGGCATATCAAGTATGGTTATGGTGTTCCTCACCAGTTGAAAGATCTCCGCGTCACCGACGTGGCCACGCTGTTGCCATGGAATAGCGGCACGGCTTGCGGGCAGCTGGTCGCAGGCATGGCGGACGCGGTTTTTGGTGTTGCATCGTCATCGCCTGTCTCGCCTGAGCCGCCGCGGCAGCGCCTTGGCATCCGCTTCGAGATGGCTCAGGATGGCGGTGCCCGCGTGCTGCAGGTGGAGAAGGGCAGCATTGCCGAAACAGCCGCTATTCGTGACAGCGACATAATCGTGGAAGCGGCGGGAATGCCGGTCAAACAAACCAATGACATCGTAGACATCGTCAAACGTCAAGCTCCCGGAACATTGCTGCCGCTCAAATTGAAGCGCGGTGGAGAAATGATCGAGATTAACGCGAGGTTTCCGGCGGTGTCGAAGTGAGGCGGATGGGGGTGCTCATCCCGCGCGTCCGGAAAGGCGTTGCCTGCGTTCTGTTCCCGCTTCTGATTGCAACCGGCGCATGCGCGGAGCCCGTATCCGCGTCTCCCGCAGTGGCCGATGATACGGCGGAGATTGATTATGACATTACTGTGCGTATCGATCCGGTGGCGCGTACCATTGAAGGACGCAGCGTCATTACGGCGAAGACTGCGGAAGAATTAACTCTGGTGCTGGGACGCCGTTTTGAAGTGATGCACGCACGCGTTGATGCCTCACCGCTTGGACCAGCCGCGACGACCGGTAGAATGCGCGCTTGGCGCATATCAGGCGACCAACGGACGCCACGCCGTATCGAGCTCCACTGGCGCGGCGAACTTTCTGCGCTTGATACCTCGCTCGATCATCCGCAGACACTCGGTGGAAACGAGCCCGCGAGCAGCGCCGCCGGAACGTTTCTGCCTGACTCAAGTGGCTGGTACCCATATATAGCGGAAAAACTCGCAAGCTATCGTGTAAGCATCGAACTTCCGGCGGGCCAGCGTGGCATTGTTGCGGGCCGCCTCGTCGAGGAGTCCGAGTCGGGTGGGAAATATCACGCGCGTTTCGAGTTTCCTTCTCCAACCGGCGGTATCGACCTCATGGCGGGGCCCTACGCGGTCGAAACACAAATAATGCGCGGCGCGGATGGCAAGGCAATACAACTGCGAACCTACTTCCATCCGCAGATTGCTGATCTCGCGCCTTCTTACCTCAGTGCGGTAAAAGGCTACATTGAACTTTATGAGTCATGGATCGGCGCGTATCCGTTTACCGAGTTCAGTGTCGTGTCAAGCCCTACTCCGACAGGGTTCGGCATGCCGACGCTTACCTATCTCGGAATCGAGGTGCTGCGGCTGCCGTTCATCCGTTCCACCTCGCTTGGGCATGAGGTACTGCATAACTGGTGGGGCAACGGCGTCTACCCCGATTATGCGCAGGGCAACTGGTCCGAGGGGTTGACCACGTTCATGGCGGACTATGCGTACAAGGAGCGTGAAAGCGCCGAAGCCGCCCGGGAAATGCGGCGTGGCTGGCTGCGTGATTTCGCCGCACTGTCGCCCGGACAGGATGCGCCGCTCAACAACTTTACCTCGCGTACGCATGGGGCATCGCAGATTGTTGGTTACAACAAGGCGGCGATGATGTTCCTGATGCTGCGCGACCTGCTCGGGCGCGAGACCTTTGATCGCGCGCTCCAGACATTCTGGCGCGAACAGCGCTTTCGCATCACCTCCTGGCCCGATCTGCAGCGCGCATTCGAGAGTGTATCGGGACGTGATTTACGCGGTTTCTTCGACCAGTGGCTAACGCGCCCGGGTGCGCCCGTTGTACGCATCGCCGATACGACGCGCGCCAAGTCCGGTTCCGGTTACCGGGTTACAGTGACGCTTGAGCAAGCGGAACCCGAATACCGGCTGCGGGTGCCGATCGCAATTCGTACCGGGGAAGGTGAGCAATTCCATACGCTTGACCTGGAGCGAGGACGCCAGACATTCACGTTCGACACGCGGACGCTTCCGCTGGAGGTAACTCTTGACCCGGATCTGCGGTTGTTCCGGCGCTTGATGCCGGACGAGGCTCCGCCAATTTTGCGCCAGGCCATGGTAGACCGGACAACGATAACCGTTCTACTTCCGGAAAGCGGAGGGGTGCGCGGAACTGCCGAAACGCTTGCCGGCAAGCTTCAGAATCGCGCATTGAAACTGGTTCCGGCGAAAGATAATCTTCCTCCCGTGGCGGCACTGGTGATAGGTTTGGAGGAACAGGTCGATGCGTGGCTAGCACGGCATCAGTTGCCTCAGCGGCCTGAAATCGTGCGGGGAAAAGGTTCGGCGCAGGCGTGGACGCTGAGCCGTCCCGACGGCGTAACCCTCGCAGTCGTCTCTGCGCGGGATGAGGCTTCGCTCGCAGCGCTGATACGGCCGCTACCACATTACGGCCGTCAGAGTTATGTTGTCTTTGACGGCGCAAAGGCGATCGAGCGCGGGGCTTGGCCAACGCGTGCCCAGGCGGTGAAGCTCGAATGACTGCCTAGCGTCAGAAGTCTTGAAATCAGAGGCATGCGACGCGAAACTTGTTACGGAACTGTCCCGCCGCATCATCCCCAGATCGAGGGCCCGGCTAGTCACCGGGCTTTTCGTTTTTTCCGACTTGGGAGCGGGGTTTTTTGTTAAAATAAAAGAAACCTCTGAATAAGTCCCGCGCGGGCGCGACGGTGGCTTTGCGGGACGGGATGCGCGAAAGGCGACAACGCGAATGGCCGGGCCCCCTTCGCTAGGAGCCTGACAAAGCAGGCCGCCCGCAAAGCCGCCGTCCCTTCGGGTTGCGGCAAAATCGGGCGCTCACCGCGTTGCACTCCTCGGGTCGTAGACTGACTACGACCTTCGTCGTGCGCCTTGTGATCATCCCGATTTTGCCGCAACGCGTTCCACGCGGGACTTGTTCAGAGGTTTCTTCATTTCTTAATTTAGTGGAGTATTTGATGGCTGTCGAGAGAACGTTGTCTATTATCAAACCTGATGCGGTGGCAAAAAATGTCATCGGAGAAATTTATTCCCGTTTTGAAACCAATGGGTTGAAAATAGTCGCGGCACGCATGTTTCATCTTTCGCAGGCGGATGCCGAGGGCTTTTACGCCGTGCATCGTGGCCGCCCCTTTTTCAATGACCTGGTGAAATTCATGATTTCCGGGCCGGTGATGATCCAGATTCTCGAAGGCGAAGACGCAATCAGAAAGAATCGGGATCTGATGGGCGCGACCGATCCGAAAAAGGCGGAGAAAGGGACAATTCGCGCGGATTTCGCCGAGAGTATTGATGCCAACGCGGTGCATGGTTCCGATGCGCCGGAGACCGCCGCGACTGAGATTGCCTATTATTTTTCCTCTCTCGACATTCATTCCAGATAGAAAAGGAATTCGGTTCCTATGAGCGTCAATCTACTCGATCTCGATGCGAAGAAGCTTTCCGGTTTTTGTGCGGGAATTGGCGAAAAGCCATTTCGCGCCAAGCAATTGCTGCGCTGGATACATCAGTCGGGTGAAGCGGATTTTGCCGGGATGAGCGATTTGGCAAGGGAATTGCGGGATAAGCTCTCGGCAACCGCCGTGATTGAGGCGCCTGCGGTTATCAGCGATCATACCGCCGCCGATGGAACTCGCAAGTGGTTGTTATCAGTGGGTGCAGGCAATGGTATCGAAACGGTTTTCATACCCGAGGCCAGCCGCGGTACGCTATGCATTTCCAGCCAGGTTGGCTGTGCGCTGGCATGCACTTTTTGCTCTACCGGCAGGCAGGGCTTTAACCGGAATCTGACGGTCGCGGAAATTATCGGCCAATTATGGTGGGCGAATAATGCGCTGGCGGCAGAGCCGAGCGATGAGCCTGTCACGGAACTTGCAGAGATTGCCCATGGTCAGAAAAGAGTGCGCTACCCCAACTATCCAAATCGTGGCCGCGCTATCACCAATGTCGTGATGATGGGCATGGGCGAGCCGCTGGCCAATTTTGAAAACGTGGTGACAGCGCTTGATTTGATGCTGGACGATAATGCCTACGGGTTGTCGCGGCGACGGGTGACCGTGAGTACCTCAGGCCTGGTGCCAGCCATGGACCGGCTGCGTGAGCGTTGCCCGGTGGCGCTTGCAGTATCTCTCCATGCGCCTAATGACGCTCTGCGAGACCAGTTGGTACCCATCAACAAGAAATATCCAATCAAGGAATTATTGTCGGCCTGCCAACGCTATCTTCAATCCGCGCCACGGGATTTCATCACTTTTGAGTATGTCATGCTGGATGGCGTCAATGACAGCCGGGCGCATGCGCGTGAATTGGTACAACTGGTACGGCACACGCCTTGTAAATTCAACCTGATTCCATTCAATCCGTTTCCCAATTCCGGTTACAAGCGCTCATCGCCGGAAGCGGTAAGCGCATTTCGCGATGTGTTGATGCAGGCTGGACTGATCACTACAGTACGCCGGACCCGCGGCGATGATATTGCCGCTGCTTGCGGTCAGCTCGCCGGGAAAGTGCTGGATAAGACGCGGCGGGGGAACCCGCAGGATGACGGAAGCAGCAAGATGAGGCAGATTAGGGCAACCCTGAATAAGTCCCCCGCAGGGACGACGGCGGATTCGAGTGATGGACCCCGCTGATCGCGACCAGACCAGCCGAGGAGCCGAAGCGGAAGGAACCCAGACAGAACAGAGCGCGGGTCAATTATTGCGGACGGCACGACTGGCTCGCGGCATGAGTATCGAGGACGTAGCGCGACAGTTGCGTTTATCCGTGCGGCAGATCGCGGCGCTGGAGGAGGACGATTATGACAAGTTTCCGAGCGCCACATTCCTGCGCGGGTTTGTGCGCAATTACGCCAAGCTGTTGCAGGTGGATGAAGGCCCTTTATTGCGGCAGTTGCAGCAGTCGCTACCGCCTCTCCCCGCCCCAACTATCTCATATCAGATCGAAGGAATTCCTTTTCCGTCAAACCAGAAACGGGGAAGGCGCAACCTGATCATTGCGGGAGCAGCAGTTCTCGCATTACTGTTGCTGATCTATGAAATTTATAGTGGCAACGAAGGCAATAAGGAAAAGCAGCAACCGGCCGCGAAAGTCGAAACCACAACAGAGGCTGAGCAAGTTGTGACACCACCGCAATTTGAATTACCGTCCGCAGTATCGACCGGCGGCACTGACTCTGTGGCATCCGGTGAGGAAGTCAGAATGGTCGAACAAAAACATGGGACTCAGGCTCCTGTTCCAACTCCCGCTCCGCCTGCGGCCCGGCAAGCTGCGCCGTCGGTTATTGCCTCTGAATCAGCGAATGCCGCCACCTCTGAACCGACGGATGGGGCAGACGTTCTTCGGTTGGTGTTTGAGGGAGAATCATGGGTTGAAGTCAAGGATAGCAGGGGCAGGTTGCTTCTTTCCAAGGTTAATTCTCCCGGCACGGAGCAAGTGTTATATGGCAAGTCGCCATTCTCTCTCGCGATCGGCAATGCTTCCGAAGTCAAGCTGGCCTACAATAACAAGCCGGTGGACCTGTCTCCTTATATTAATGCCTATGGGGGAACGGCACGCCTGTCGCTCAAATAGAAGAAGTCCATATTTTCCATACCGATAAATTCTCATACCTATCATGACTATGCCCCAGAATATTTTTCCCCCGCGTCGAGACAGCGTCGGCGTCCGTATCGGCAACATCACAGTTGGCGGCGGTGCGCCGGTGGTGGTGCAATCCATGACTAATACCGATACGGAAAATGAAATTGCTACCGCGGTGCAAGTGGCCCAGCTTGCGCGTGCGGGGTCGGAGTTGGTACGCATTACCGTTAACACAGCCGCCGCCGCGAAGGCGGTGCCGGCAATTCGCGCGCGTCTCGACGACATGGACTGCCACGTACCGCTGATAGGTGATTTTCATTTCAACGGGCATAAGCTAGTGACCGAATATCCCGATTGCGCCAAGGCATTGGCAAAATACCGCATCAACCCGGGCAATGTGGGGCACGGTAAAAAGCGTGATGAGCAATTTTCCATTTTGATCGAAGCGGCCTGTAAATATGACAAGCCAGTACGTATCGGCGTTAACTGGGGCAGCCTGGATCCTGAACTGCTGGTACGCGTCATGGATGAGAACGCGCGGTCCAGTGATCCCAAGGACGCGGCGCTTGTTATGCGGGAAGCATTGATTACATCCGCACTGGAAAGTGCCGCAAGAGCGGAAGAGATTGGGCTGGGCCGCGACCGGATCATCTTGTCCTGCAAGGTAAGCGGTGTACAGGATTTGATTGCCGTTTATCGTGACCTGGCAGCGCGTTGCAATTATGCCTTGCATCTTGGATTGACCGAAGCGGGCATGGGCTCCAAGGGAATCGTCGCTTCGACCGCCGCGCTGTCGGTACTGCTTTTGGGCGGGATCGGGGACACCATACGCATATCGCTTACGCCGGAGCCGGGTGGCGACCGTACCCGTGAAGTAGTGGTGGCGCAGGAAATTTTGCAAACCACGGGTTTGCGCGCCTTTGTGCCGCTGGTGGCAGCATGTCCCGGTTGCGGGCGTACGACCAGCACCTATTTTCAGGAGCTCGCGGAAAGCATTCAGGGGTATGTGCGTAGCCAGATGCTGGTATGGCGCGAGGAATACGACGGTGTCGAAAATATGACGTTGGCGGTGATGGGTTGTGTCGTGAATGGCCCCGGAGAAAGCAAGCATGCCAATATCGGCATCAGCCTGCCTGGTTCCGGAGAGAGGCCGGTCGCGCCGGTTTACGTGGATGGGCAGAAATCGGTGACCTTGAAAGGTGACAACATTGCCGGAGAATTCCGCCAGATCGTCGATCAATACGTGCAGATGAAGTATCCGAAGAAATCGGTCAATGCCTAGAATCATCCAGGCCATCCGCGGGATGAACGACATCCTGCCTGATCAGATTGATCTTTGGGAATTCTTTGAGCAAACAGTGCGTGATTGGATGGCGGGATATGGTTACCGTAACATCCGCATGCCGATTCTTGAGCAGACCGATCTGTTCGTGCGGTCCATCGGTGCTGTCACCGATATCGTCGAGAAAGAGATGTACTCTTTCCTGGATAATCTCAACGGCGACAGCTTGACATTGCGCCCAGAAGGAACCGCTTCCTGCGTACGCGCGGTACTGGAACATAATCTTCTCTATACAGGGCCGCAAAGACTGTATTATTCCGGCCCGATGTTTCGCCACGAGCGCCCGCAAAAGGGACGTTATCGCCAGTTTCATCAGGTCGGTGCCGAAGCCTTGGGATACGCTGGCCCGGATATCGATGCCGAACTCATTGCCATGTGTGCGGAACTATGGAGAAAACTGGGCATTTCCGATGTGCGTCTGGAAATTGGCACGCTCGGCAGCACTGAGTCGCGTGCCCTGCATCGGGCGCGATTGATCAGGTATCTGGAACGGCACCTGGGTAAGCTCGATGAAGATGCCCGCAGACGGTTGCACAGTAACCCGTTGCGAATACTCGATAGCAAGAATTCCGAAATGCGGGAAATCATTGATGGCGCTCCCCAGTTGCTGGATGATTTGGACGAGGATTCGCTGGCGCATTTCGAGGAATTACAGCGCATTCTGCGTAACCAGGGATTAGACTTCGAGATCAACCCGCGGTTGGTGAGAGGACTGGATTACTATAACCGCACGGTATTCGAATGGATTACCGGCAAGCTCGGTGCGCAAGGCACAATATGCGCCGGCGGGCGTTATGACGGACTGGTGGAGCAGATTGGCGGTAAGGCCGCGTCGGCGTGCGGTTTCGCCATGGGCGTGGAGCGGGTGCTGGCGCTGATGATCGAATGCGGCAACGATATACCGCGTGCCGTGCCGGATGCCTACGTAATACATCAGGGCGAGGCCGCGGACGGACTTGCCTGGAAAACAGTCAGGCACTTGCGGGACAGGGGTCTCAATGCAATCCTGCATTGCGGAGGCGGCAACTTCAAGGCCCAAATGAAAAAAGCCGATGCCAGCGGTGCGCGTTTTGCCGTCATTATCGGTGACGATGAAGCGCAAGCCGGTGAGATAAGCATCAAGCCGTTGCGTGAGGCGGCGGAACAGGTAAGAGTCGGATTGGCCGAAGCGGCGATTCTGCTTAAAAGAACCTGAATCAGTAGCGATATCTCTGACTCACTACACTAGGAACGTAAATGGCGATTTATGATCTGGAAGAGCAGGAAAAAATAGACGGGCTGAAATCCTGGTGGGAAGCATACGGCACATTGACAATTGTCGTAGTGGCGACTTTCATCGCGAGTATAGGCGGTATGCAGGCGTGGAACTACTACCAGAAACAGCAGGTGGAGCAGGCGGCGGAGCTATATGCTTCGCTGCGAGAAATCGAAGCGAGCGGGGATCCCAAGAAAATAGGCGACGCAGCGAATTTATTAATGCAGGGTTTTCCCGGCAGTGGTTATGCATCTCGGGCCGCGTTGATCTCGGCCCGCGCGAGTTTCGAGGGAGGCGACATACAGGGCGCCAAAAGCCGCCTGCAATGGACGCTGGACAATACCAAGGAAGATGAGTTGAAAGACCTTGTGCGGTTGCGGCTGGCAGGTATATTGCTGGATGAAGGAAAGCACGATGAAGCCCTGAGGTTGCTGGAGACTAAACATGGCGAATCTTTTGCCGGTCTTTATGCGGATCTCAAAGGTGATGTCCTCACCACGGCGGGTAAAGTAGCAGAGGCACGTGCTGCTTATCAAACGGCACTCGACAGGCTGGGCAAAAAAGGCACTTATCATAATATTGTACAAATGAAGCTGGATGCTTTGGCGGACGCCAAATAGATTCGAATTCGCAATACACGCAAAAAGACCGCGAGGACGATGTCAACCACATTTCCCGGGGGAAATCTCGGTTCGCGCCAAGGAAAACGGGACGGCGGATCGGGCACATGGGGATGCAACGACCGCATCCAGCCTCCCGGGCGCGATCTGCTCGCAACAGCGAGGCGCAATTCGACGCCGTTGCGTTTTGCTCTGCGATATAAACTCCCCAACCCTACCTGTCCAACTGCCGGATTTAGATAATGCGCGTAGATAAACCCGTATCGATTACTTGTGCTATCCGGCGGCATATTTTGCTGATGGTGTCGCTGTTGGTGTTTTCCGGGTGCGCGAGTGTTGTCGATATGACACGTGACCTGGTGCGCGACCTCGCGGATATCGATGTGGCGGGTATGACCGGTGGACTCCTCGGCGGCGAGACCATTGTAATGACCGAGGACCAGATTGCCCAATTGGCCGCGATTCCGCGCGCGCGCGCACTGTGGGTGAACGGCATAGAAGAAAGTAAGGCGACGGCATTTTCGCCGGCAGTCGAAGGAGGCACTGTTTATGCTGCAGGTATGGACGGATATCTTGTGCGTTTTGATTCCGCTACGGGCAAGCAAGCTGGAAGCGTCGATACCAAGCATAAGTTGTCGGGGGGTGTGGGCCTGGGTGAGGGGATGTTATTGCTTGGGACATTCAAAGGCGAAGTTCTGGCATATGACAGCAAGGACGGCAAAGCCTTCTGGACCACGCAGGTATCCACTGAGGTGCTAAGTCCGCCGCAGGCTGATGGCGGCGTGGTATTGGTTCGTACCGGAGATGGCAGAATTTTCTGTTTGGAGGCTGAAACCGGTAAACGAAAGTGGATATACCAGGGCGCAACCCCATCGCTGACCGTCCGGAGTTTTGCGGGGGTACTGATTTCGCGGGGTACCGCATTCGCGGGATTTGCGGGTGGAAAACTGGTGGCGATAAACTTGTCGAACGGCAGCGTAGGCTGGGAGGCCGCCGTGTCACGGCCGCGCGGGGCGACAGAATTGGAGCGGATTACAGACATCACCAGTGTGCCGGTGGCGGACGAGCACCAGATATGTGCGGTAGCCTATCAGGGACGGGTGGCCTGCTTTGAAATCGCCAGTGGCAATCAGATCTGGGGACGGGACATATCCAGCAACGCTGGTCTCGCCATGGATGATAATTACGTTTACGTGAGCGAAGCTGGAGGCGCGGTGGTGGCTTACGATAAAAGAGACGGCGCCAGCATCTGGAAACAGGAGTTGCTCAATGGACTTCGACTATCCCCGCCGCTCGTCCAGGGGGCTACAGTGGTGGTGGGAGATTCTCAAGGATTTGTGAACCTTATCAGAAACGATACCGGCAGCATTGTCGCCCGATCAGCCACCGACGAAGGCGCTATCATTACCCGTCCCGTAGCGCTGCCTGATGGTTTCGTGGTGCAAACCAGGAAAGGTGGCGTTTATGCTTTCAGCTTGTAACGCCCGGAATCGCGAAATTTTATCTACCGCAGGGTGGATTAAGCCTTCTCCTTCTGGGCGGAAGGACTGTGGTTTTCCGCAAAAAACACCTTGAAGCCATGAAACCTACCCTTGTACTGGTCGGGCGGCCCAACGTCGGCAAATCAACGCTTTTCAACCGGCTGACCCGGAGCCGCGACGCAATTGTGGCGGATATCCCCGGTTTGACGCGAGATCGGCATTACGGACATGGAAGGTTGGGCGATAAACCTTACCTGGTAGTCGACACCGGGGGCTTCGAACCGATGACGAAGGAAGGCGTCCTTCACGAAATGGCGAAGCAGACACGGCAAGCAGTGGATGAGGCTGACATGGTGTTGTTCATTGTCGACGGCAGAAAGGGTTTGGCGCCGCAGGATAGAATCGTCGCAGGCCAACTGCGAAAAACCGGCCGAAAAATTATACTGGTCGTGAATAAAACCGAGGGCATGGCGTACTCCGTCGTGACTGCTGAATTTCACGAACTGGGCTTAGGCGAACCCTGTGCAATTTCCGCCGCGCACGGCGACAATGTGAATGAGCTAGTGGAATTGGCGCTGGCGGATTTCCCTCAATGGCAAGAGGAAGAAAAAAAAGACAAGCATCCAAAAATTGCTATTGTAGGACGCCCCAATGTCGGCAAATCCACACTGGTGAATACGCTGCTGGGGGAGGAACGCGTTATCGCATTTGATCAGCCAGGCACTACCCGCGACAGTATCTATATTGATTTCGATCGCAATGGCCATCCATATACCTTGATCGACACCGCTGGCCTCCGTCGTCGCGGCAAGGTATTGGAGACTATCGAGAAATTTTCGGTAGTGAAAACCCTGCAAGCAGTAGAAGACGCCAATGTGGCAGTATTGGTACTCGACGCACGGAACGAAATTTCAGACCAGGACGCACACATTGCCGGATTCATTCTGGAGACGGGGCGCGCGCTAGTGCTGGTCGTTAACAAGTGGGACAGTTTGGATGACTACCAACGCGACACCATCAAGAGCGAAATTAGCCGGAAACTTTCTTTTTTACTGAATTTTGCCAAACTTCACTATATCTCTGCGTTGCATGGCAGTGGCATGAAAGGATTGCTTCCATCCATCGATGCTGCTTATGCCGCAGCGATGGTGAACTTATCCACCCCCAAACTCACCCGCACCTTGCTGGCAGCGGTAGAGAAACAGCCGCCACCGCGGGCCGGCATGGCTCGTCCCAAACTACGCTACGCCCACCAGGGCGGCTCCAACCCGCCGCTAATCGTGATTCATGGCAGCGCCCTCGACCGGGTGCCCGAAACCTACCAGCGCTATCTCGAAAACACCTTCCGGGAAACCTTCGAACTCGAAGGAACGCCATTGCGCGTTGTATTCAGGACCGGCCGTAATCCTTACGCCGGAAAGAGTCCGGCGCCTCTTAGCGAAGCGGATGCAAAACGTGCTCACCGGCGCCGCATGGTTGGTAGAAAGAAATACGGGTAATCGCAAACCAGCCGGGGAGCAATGGAAGTCACTTTAAATTTCCTCCCTTGCAAGGGTAGCAAGATCTTTTCTAGTGCAATACCCTTGGCACACTCAAGATAAATTCGGGAATCGCCGCATCGAAGCGAAGGCCGTCCTCAGCCACCATTTGGTAGCTTCCTTTCATTGATCCAACCGGCGTGGAAATGGCAGTACCGCTGGTATATTCAAAACTGTCGCCAGGTTTTAGCAGCGGTTGCTCACCGACCACTCCCAGCCCCCGCACTTCCTGTACGCCGCCGCCGCCATCCGCGATTATCCAATGACGGCTAATGAGCTGTGCCGAGATGGTACCGGTATTGGCAAGCATGATGGTATAGGCGAAAACGTAACGGTCGAGCGCCTCGTCCGACTGTTCCGGGAGGTAGGTGGTGTGAACCGTTACAATAATCTCGTATTTTTTGCTTTCAGCCATAACTGCATTGCACACTATTTTTCAGGTCAGGGCAAGCATAGCATCGACAAACTTTATTCCGGCATGACAAAAGCTCGAGCATGATCGCTTACAGATGAAGCCGTTAGCGCACAGCCGCCATTTGCGGTTAAAATGGAGTTTTTAATTATAAGGGAGCCTTCATGGCCAATTATCGCATCGCTCCGAGCATTCTTTCCGCAAACTTTGCCAAGCTGGGTGAGGAAATTACCCTTGTTATCGATTCGGGGGCGGATATCGTTCATTTTGATGTGATGGATAATCACTACGTGCCGAATCTTACTATCGGGCCGCTCGTATGCGAAGCGATTCGTCCTTTGACAAAGGCTATTATTGATGTACACCTCATGGTCGAGCCGGTGGACCGCATTATTCCGGATTTTGCCAAGGCCGGCGCCAATATTATTTCCTTTCATCCGGAAGCCTCCAGGCATATCGACCGCACCATCGGGCTGATCAAGGAGCAGGGTTGCAAAGCAGGCTTGGTGTTCAATCCGGCAACGCCTTTATACTATCTCGATCATGTACTCGACAAGCTGGATCTGGTGCTGATAATGTCTGTAAACCCGGGTTTTGGCGGACAGAAATTCATTCCTGAAGCGTTGACAAAATTAAAGGCGGTACGCAAGCGCATCGATGCGGGAGGCAAGGACATCATGCTGGAAATTGATGGCGGCGTAAAAGTGGATAACATCGCCGAGATCGCCCGCGCCGGAGCCGACACATTCGTTGCCGGTTCTGCCATTTACAGCGCCGGCAAGGATAGCGATCCGCATCGCTATGATACTGTAGTAGCGGCGTTACGGGCAGAGTTGGCGAAGGCCTGATCTTAATTAAGCACGACGAGAGGGTTGCAGAACCCAAATTTGCCGGATCCGTTTCTTGGATGGCTTTTTATCCAGTTTGTCGCAATGGCTGGTTGCTCCGCAATTTCCCAATAAAGGATCAGCGGCTGGGTTAAGGTTTAAAGCCGGGAATCGAACCGCTCTTTAGCCATTGTAGCGGGCAAGATGAGATACGACTGTATTGACTATAGGGATGATGACATTAAGTGAATAAAAACGCTTCCCCGCTTACGCACACCTCCGTGGTTGAAATGGAATTTCCCATTTCGATCGACGCTGTAATGATTGATCTCGATGGAACTCTTCTCGATACTGCATCTGATCTGGCCGCGGCAGCCAACATGATGTTACGGGAATTGGGCAGGGCCGAGCTGCCGGTGGAGACCATCCGATCCTATATTGGCAAGGGCATACAGAAGTTGGTGAAGCGCTCGCTTACCGGAAGTCTTGATGATGAACCCGAGATTAAATTGTTCAACAGGGCGATGCCGATATATGAGCGCGATTACGCGAAGACCTTGTGTGTCAACACACATCCCTATCCAGGTGTGATCGAGGGACTGAATGCTTTGCGAAAAATGGGTTTCCGCCTGGCCTGCGTCACCAACAAGGCGGAGGCATTCACCCTGCCGTTGCTCCGAGGCACTGAACTGCTGGATTATTTTGATATCGTCCTGTCAGGCGACAGCCTTCCGGAAAAAAAACCCCACCCCTTGCCGCTGCTGCACGCCTGCAAGCATTTCGGCATTCTGCCTCATGAAATGCTGTTAATCGGAGATTCGCTCAATGATGCCGAGGCGGCACGCGCGGCAGGCTGCCACGTCTTCTGCGTGCCTTATGGCTACAATGAAGGTCGCGATGTGCGCGAGCTTGATTGCGATGCCATCGTTCAGTCCATTTATGATGCAACGAAACTGATCCAGAAATTGTCATGATTCGCGAAAACACCGGAATCGAGGAATACGCGATCAAAGCCTGGTGTCCTGGCCTTTATCGCTGGCGCACCTAGCCCTCATACGCTGTGCCATTTTCTTCGTTCCTGTTTTTTGTGGAGTCGAATCATGACTGAAACTGAATTCAATCACCTTGTGGTGCAAGGCTACAGCCATATCCCCGTGGTGCTGGAAACGTTCGCCGATCTCGATACCCCTTTGTCGGTTTATCTCAAGCTCGCTAACCGGCCTTTTTCATATCTATTGGAATCGGTGCAGGGTGGCGAGCGCTTCGGGCGCTATTCCTTTATTGGCCTGCCCGCGGCAACGCGCATAGAAGCGCGGGGCAACCATGTCAGGATCACTGATGACGCAGGTTCGGAGGAAATTGAAGCGGAGGATCCGCTGGCCTTCGTCGAGTCCTATCTGTCGCGCTTCAAAGTCGCGCCATATTCCGGCCTGCCACGTTTTTGCGGCGGACTCGTAGGATATTTTGCCTATGATGCGGTGCGGTACATTGAGCGTAAGCTGGCGGGGCACGCCCGTCCGGATACGCTCGGTACTCCCGATATACTGTTGCTGCTGTCCGAGGAACTGGCGGTGGTGGATAATCTTTCCGGCAAACTCTATCTCATCGTCTATGCCGCTTCCGGAGGGATTGGCGCAACGGAAGCAACGAAAGCGTATAAAGCCGCGAAAAAACGCTTGAAGGAATTGCTTGCCAATCTGCGCAAGCCGGCGGAAATTCCGGCTGAGGCACCGAGCGAGCCAACCGAGGCTGTCTCGGAATTCAATGAAGCAGACTTCGTTGAAGCGGTGCAACGTGCCAAACGCTACATTTTTGACGGCGATGTTATGCAGGTAGTCCTATCGCAACGTACCAGCAAGCCCTATAGGGCGTCGCCACTGGCGCTTTATCGCGCGTTACGCAGTCTTAATCCTTCGCCGTACATGTTTTACTATGACTTTGGCGACTTTCATGTAGCTGGCGCCTCGCCGGAAATTCTGGTACGCCTCGAGGGCGGGACCGTGACGGTGCGTCCTATCGCCGGCACCCGCCCGCGTGGCAAAACCATTCAGGAAGACGCCACGCTGGCCGCCGATCTGCTGGCCGACCCAAAGGAGCGCGCTGAACACGTGATGCTGATGGATCTCGGGCGCAATGATGTCGGACGCGTTGCGCAGACGGGGACGGTTGCAGTCACCGAGAACATGCAAATCGAGCATTATTCTCACGTCATGCATATTGTTTCCAATGTGGACGGCAAACTCAAACCCGGCCTGAATGCGATGGATGTTCTGCGCGCCACGTTTCCGGCAGGCACCGTGAGCGGTGCTCCGAAGGTGCGGGCAATGGAAATTATCGATGAACTGGAAGTCTCCAAGCGGGGCATCTACGCCGGCGCCGTGGGCTATCTGGGGTTTGATGGCGATATGGATCTGGCCATTGCTATCCGCACTGGGGTCATCAAGGACGGCAAGCTGCATGTCCAGGCCGGTGCGGGCATTGTCGCCGATTCCGTACCACAGAATGAATGGATCGAGACGCAAAATAAAGCGAAAGCGCTACTGCGGGCGGCGGAAATCGCAGAGAGTGGATTGGACAGTAAAGTTGAGTAGAGAGTCGCCAGTCCTACGGCCTTTTATAAACCCATTCCAGCAGGGCATCCATCGCTGACTGTGCATTTCCGGATTTGGGGTGATTGACGAAAAAGACTATTGCCACGCGTCTGCCTGACTTGTCGAGCATGTAACCCGCCATGGTTCTGACCCCCTCCAGCGAGCCGGTCTTGATGTGGGCCTGGCTTGCGATGGGGGTGCCATTAAGCCGTTTTTTCATGGTTCCATCGACTGCTGTAATCGGCAGGGATGAAACGAATTCCGGCATCACCGGGCTTTGGAACGCTGCGAGTAAAAGGCCTCCCAAATTGGCCGCGCTGATGCGCTCGTTGCGCGATAAACCTGAGCCATTTTCTATTATCAGTTCGGGAAAATGCAGATGCCTGGAAGTCAGCCACTGCCTGATCGCAGCGCCCGATTTGGCGAGGGTGGCAGGCGTGCGTCCGCTACCCGTATCATTGATTAAGCCAGTGGCCGGGCTTGCTGCCGCGCCACTGGTCATACCCAATGCGAGATAAAGTTGCCGCGCCGAAATATTGTTGCTGAATTTATTGATGTCACGAACGATTTCGGCGAGTGGAGGAGACTCATGCACTTCCAGCGGCAGCAGTCCTTCCGGTGCTGTGCCAAGCCGTACTTTGCCACGAAATACCCCGCCTTGTTCCGTCCATAATTGCCTGAACAGGCCGAAAGTATAGGTGGGACTATCGTGCAGACCGAGAAGCAGGGTTTTTTCGCCGCAGTCGATAGGATAGACACCGTTAAATGCGATCGATGCACGGCTATTGCCATTCATGCCGGTGCGAATATCGGCGCCAAGTGCGTCATGCCAATCGCCGCATTTGCCATCGATGAGTTTCAGATTGTTGCTGAGATCCAGAGAGTCCGGCAGAGGGTCGACAACAACGCGTACGGTTTTGCTTTCCGATCGCGGAATCAGGCGTAGCGACAGCGTTCGATAGTTTACCAGCAGTGCTTCGGGAAATATGTTGTAAGCGCGGTAGGGCTTGCCATCAAAAGCAGCTGGATCGCCGATGGGCGTATCGAAATAACTGTTATCCAGCACCAGATCTCCCGCGATCTCCCGCAGGCCGGTCTGGCGCAGACGGCGCGTGAGCAGCCAGAAATTTTCCAGATTGAGTCTGGGATCTCCGTACCCCCTGATGATCAGGTCCCCCTGAAGGATGTCGCCATTCAGAATGCCGCTGGCGTACAGCTCGGTCTTCCAGGTATAGGCCGGTCCTAGCAGTTCCAGTCCGGCAAAGGTCGTGACAAGCTTCATCACCGATGCCGGATTCATCGCCACACTCGCGTTGATTGCAAGCATTGGCTTGGCCGCACCGATTTCATGAACATAAATGCCGGCGGCAGACTTGGGAATGCCTGCCTGTTTAAGGGCCTGACTGACGGATAACGGCAAGTTATGGGAAAACGCGGGCAGCGGTGCGGCAGCAAGTGCAAAACACAGGACAATCGTTATTCTGAATTGGGCCATGTTCCAGGTGTAACCATTGTAAGTTTCAATACCCGGCATTAAACCAGATGGCACGAGTGGAAGGAATCGGCTGAAAGAGCGTCCAGCGTGCCCATATTTCACGGCTTTTGACCCAAGAGACGCCAATAGAACACTATTGTTCTTCAAAATCCTCAGAATCTATCCTCGCTCAGCCACTTTTTTCCCCTTCGCTTTCTCCAAGTCCGGCAGCTTTCAGAATACATCAAGCGCCCGCAGTGTTCCTGCCACCAGCAAATCCATTTCCTGCTCATTAATAACATAAGGCGGCATGAAGTAGACGGTATTTCCCAGCGGACGCAACGATAATTCCT
>NZ_FMVQ01000004.1 GCF_900102495.1 Nitrosospira sp. Nl5
TTGCCACCATCGGACCGGCACCTTGTGGGAAGGGCGCTACAAAGCCACCCTGATTGATACTGAAGCGTATTTACTGATCTGCATGCGCTATATAGAACTGAACCCCATGCGTGCAAACATGGCGGCGCATCCGTTCGAATATCCATGGTCAAGCTACGGCTACAATGCCTGGGGCCAGGCGAATGACTTGATAACGCCCTATCTGGAATATCAACGTTTGGGAGTAACTGCCGAGGAACGTCAGGCTGCGTATCGGCAGCTATTCGAGCAACCCATATCTGACAAGGATATGAGCGAGATCAGAGAGGCGACCAATAAAGCCTGGGTATTGGGAAATGCGCGGTTTAAACAGAATATTCAAAAGAGATTAAAAAGACGGGTAGAGCCAGCAGCAAAGGGTGGAGACAGACGCTCAGAACAATTCAGGATCAATCGAATCTGACCCCATTGATCGATCCTTTCTGAAAATTATGGGTTACTGGTACTATTCATCCTCGGGGATACAGCAACCTGTCGCGATGTTGCATAACAAATGGACATAAATGAGCGAAGAAACTTCAAAGCTGCTCGGGTTTTTGGAGCCGTCCGGAATAATGATCGAAACGCTTACGCGGACGACCTCATGGGGCGGACATATACCATTCATGTTCTGCCTCATGAATTACATGCGTCCACGCACGTATCTGGAGCTTGGCACGCACTATGGGGCAAGTTTTTTTGCGGTTTGCCAGGCAATACGGGACCTTAGGATAGATTGTTCACCTACTGCTGTCGATCTCTGGCTGGGGGACGAGCATGCGGGAAAATACGACGAAGATGTTTATAAAAGTTTTACCCGGATACTTGAGGATAGATATGCCGGTATTGGGCATGTACTTAGAAAAGACTTTACTGAAGCAGCAGCCGACTTCGGGAATCACACGCTTGACCTCATTCATATAGATGGACTGCATACTTATGAGGCTGTTAAGAATGACTATGAAACGTGGCTCCCAAGAGCGTCGGAAAATGGCGTTATCTTGTTTCATGATACTAACGTCAGGGAAAGGGGGTTTGGTGTTTGGAAGTTATGGGACGAAATCAAGGATAACTACGCAAGTTTCAACTTTACGCACACACATGGGCTGGGCATGATCGCGCTCGGATCGGCCGCATCAAACCCGGTAATTTCGTTACTCCAAGCAATCAATTGTTCAGAGTCTTCTAAAAGATCATTCGATAATTTCTTTCGCTTAGCTGGTGAACGTGCTGTAAAGGAAGCAATCTCTAAAAGAAGATTTCAAGCGGTGCCGCAGCTGATTATTAACTTTCTTCGACCTTTCAGGCGTGATCTACGCCGATAATTTATACACATCTTTGCTCGCGATATCGATTTACCGCGGTATGAAAGAATCGCAAGCCGCAAATCCTCCTTGCAACAATGGTGTAGCTTGCTATGCGCGTAAAGGAAAGATGAAAATTTCGGCGGTTGGCATGATCTCTTCCCCTATCCAATTCTTTCATTGACACTAAATTAAGCTGACCTACGTCGCCGGACGAAGCCCAAGAAACATGAGGATTGAATCAAAAATTAACAATCCGGAGAAACGGATTCATGACGGCGCCACAGATTCGCCCAGTCAAATACAAGGTGCTTATAGGTGCGCGATGCGCTAGCAAAGTCTGCTCTACTCTTTTTTGGCATCGCCTTGTGGAGCAAGGGGCTGAGCTTATATGCCTATTATCTTCTAACCCTGGCCTGGATTTTGGATGGCGGTCTTGGAAGATACCGAGAAACAATTAAAGAGCCTTTCATTTTGGCAATGCTCATTTTGTGCGTTATCGTAGCCTTGGGAATTTTCTGGAGCGACCATCCTAAACTCGGGGTTAAGGTCTGGAAGAAATATTCTGCATTGCTGATTTTCATTCCCTACCTATCCCTTTTGGACAAGGGACGATTACCATGGGCGATGAGCGGCCTATTTATAGGTTATTTCGGCATTCTGCTCGCGGGCGTGTATCAGTGGAGGGCTGTGGGCTCTCAAGGTATCCGCGCCCTTGATATAACTTACGTCGATTTTTCTGCGACGCTCGGTATCGGGGTAATACTTGCACTCTACCTCGCAGGTAAAAGAGATAATAAAAAAGCAAGAGCACTACTGTGGGTTCTGGCGGCTTCCTTACTATTTATTCAATTTAATCAGAACGCGCGGGGGCTGCTTCTATCCACCCTTGTTTCATCAGGGCTTTTAGTTTTTTTGCTGCACAAAAAAAGAATCAGAACTCTTCTCGCTATAACGGCATCGTTAATAGTTGCGATCGCAGTTTTCGCGTATAGCAGCGCCAGCTTTCAACAAAGACTGGCTCAAGCCCAGAGTGATATTGAATTGTCCACACAGGGAAGATATGACACCAGCCTCGGCTATCGTCTCGCCATATGGGATATCGGTCTATACGGTATAGCCGAACGACCGTTGTTTGGTCACGGTACAGGGGCAGCGGCCCCCTATTTTGATAAAACCGTAGAAACATACAAGGACGGCCGCTATAAGGATCTGCCGAGATTTCTCAGAACTTATCATTACCACAATGATTGGATCGAGATCGGAATGCATGTTGGAATGCTTGGCCTTCTAGCGTATGCCTTTTTATTGTGGAGCTGGTTTCAAACACTAAAGATATACAAGCTACCTATTCTAGGCGCAGCGTTTATGTGCTTTATTCTCCTGTTCGGCATGACGGACGTGCTGGTTATACTCAGACAAAATCTCTATCTACTCCTTGCTATAACCGCTGTAGCTATCAGTTGGCAAAGAGCGCATAGGGCTGACCATTCTACTAAAAAAGAATTTTTGAGGAAATTTGATGAACAATAAAGTAATGAATAGCGGTGGATTTCTTGGAACGCAATCGGTCATCATGCTTTTGCGAGTGGGCAACAATTTCTCACAGTAATATGAATACACGGCTCTCATTATCTATCGCCTTGGCAAGTTACAACGGCGAACGCTATATCAGTGAGCAGCTTGATAGCATTGCGCGGCAGACTCGTCTTCCAGACGAGTTGATAATCTCTGATGACGCTTCTAATGATGCAACGCGGGCTATCGTGCTGGATTTTGCCCAGCGCGCCTCCTTCCCTGTGCTGCTACGAACAAACAGCGAGCGCCTCGGCTCGACGCGTAATTTCGAAGTAGCGATACGTGCATGCAGTGGCGACATCATCTTCCTTTGCGATCAGGACGATGTGTGGTATCCGGATAAGTTGGCTTTTATCGAGAGGCGCTTCCTCAGTAACACGGGGGCGGGTGCTGTATTTACTGACGGCGATGTAGTGGACCAAGATTTGCATCCACTCGGGGTACAGCTATGGAAAGTCTTCAAATTTGGTCTAAAAAATCAGGCACGAATTGCGGCTGGGGATGCGCTCGGAGTATTGCTTAAACGCCCGGTAGTGACAGGCGCGACTATGGCCTTTCGCTCTATATATCGCGATCTCGTATTGCCCCTGCCGAATATGTGGCACGATGCTTGGATCGCTTTGCTTATCGGCGCTGTATCTCGCCTCGATACTGTGCGGATGCCGCTGATCGCCTATCGCCAGCACGGCGCCAATCAGCTTGGCATACCGCGTCGTGGCAGGAACCGCAACAAGACTTGTGCTACGATCTACGGACCACAGGTTAGTTACTATGAGGCGGCTCGCACCCGCCTGCTGGAGGTCGGCAATCGTTTTCCCATCAGCGAACAGAAGATTCGTTGCCTTTATGAGGCTTTAATTTTCCTGCGTGCTCGCGCCGCCTTGCCCGATGCAAGGTGGCGTCGGTTGACCGGCACTCTCCATGAGCTTGTCGTACTGCGCTATCATCGCTACGCTTTTGGATTGAGTAGCTTTTGCAAAGATCTGATGCGCTAACTGATTTTACCTGCTACGGGGGGTGATTAGACGCAAGCAAACCTTTTGAAAGCATCTACTCTCATTGATCGCAAGGGCGCATCCGTAGAGGTAGGCAATGTGAGAATCACTCCCATTCACCTTGGATAAAACCACGATACCCAGCATGATGACAACATAATATAGAGAGATGATTATGCTTATAGCATTGAGACTGCCCGCATTATGAAGGTCGAATTGCACAAAAAAGAACTAAAGGAAACTACTACTTGATCTATTGAGAAAGAATTGACGAAGGAAGAAAACCAGCCGCTAATTCCTTTAAGTTTGTATCTTGATCGCCACCATTTTCCAGTCTAAATTTCCAACGATAATTTTGCGGATCATTCGGGTCCGCCGGCACCGGATCATCCACCAGGTTTATGCCGCCTTTCTTCAGGGTTTCCCTGGCAGCTTTCGCATTTCCGGTTAACAGGAAATGCAATGCATCGGGGATCCCCTTTTTCTTTGCTTCATAAACTCTGTTCATCCATGGCGCCATTTCCTCCAGGAGGCCATGTTTCTTGTAGATGCTTGCCATGCGTGTAAGCGCATCCGCATCTTCCAGGAGATTGCCCCTCAGCATTCGCCTGCCGATCATTTCGTCCGCTGGCATTAGCGCGTTGTCAGGGTATTTTCGTACCATAGGTCTTTTATATTGGCTCATCAGGCCCCAGCCGCCAGCATTCGCCGCAACGCCGCTATCCCGCCGGGCCACCGGTGTTTTTGATTGGAGTCCTCCCATTGAAATGGGCATATCGGATTTCTCCAAAGCCCCGACTGCCATAGCTGAATTAGTTAGATCCGCCGAGTCGGAGCTTGACTGATCAGGATCAGTCATCGTGGGGCGCGGCGGTTGCCGCCAATCAGCGGCTATTTCATCGCTGGCGGCCCGTAACCGGTCGCGCCGGTCCTTGTTGAAAGCGGCCTTATCCATTCTTGCGTGATGTATTTCCGCTGCACGCTCATCGGCTCGGCCCCCCGCTCCGCGAGCCGCCGTTTAAGCTCCATCTCTCCGCCGCTGCGAATGCCCTCCGCCAAGCCGCCGGCAAATGCGCCTAGGTTAAACATGGCCGCCCTCCTTCACGATTTTATTTTCCTGCTCCCCTGCCTTGCGTGGGCGCTTTAATCCACGCAGGCCAGCGCTATTGACCCGATGTATGAAATTCTCGCCCAGCAGTTCCACCGCTTCGGCATTCAGTACCGCTTCGCCATTTGATAGCCGGACCGGTTGCAGCCCTTCGACGGTAGCGGGGATGGAATCACTGCTGCCGGTGCCGGGACCGCGTATCACGCCTCCCCTGGCATGGCCCTCTTCGACGTGACCTGCTTCATCATGGTCTCGCTTGGCCTTGAGGGAGGTGAGGCCCGCCAGGCCATGCACACGATAATTCCTGATGACGCCGCCTTTGCGAAGCTTCTTTGTTATGGCCGCCGAGCCGAGTTGACCAAGCAGGCTTCCTAATCCCGCCGCTCCCAATGCCGAATTCTGGTTCGCCTGTTGCCATGCGTCAAGTTGCCCTTGGTATTGCCCCAGTCCCAGATTACCGGAAGACGAGTTTGCACTGGTTGCGCCGCCGAACCAGTTTTGCGCGGCATTCATTCCGGCGTTGCGGATTCCCGCGCCGGTCGCAATATTGCTGGTGGCGGAGTTTCCTGCATGAAGCGATGCGGCATCGGCGGCCAGTCCCGTATTCGGCATGTTGCGTCCGAATTTCGCCGCCCCTTCGCGCATGGCCATACCCTGCAATTCGGTATCACGCCGTGCCTTGTTCATTGCCCCGGCGGTATCTTTGGCGAACCCCAGGGTGGCTTCGGTCGCCAGCGCCTGGAACCTGCCGGAGTTCGGATTAACGCCCATGCGTTCCATTTGCCTCTGGTTCGATGCCAGCGCGCCTTGATAACCGCGTGCAATATCAGCCCCCGCCTCCGCCGCCATCCGGTCTTTGCGCTCCCGCGAATCGAACCGGCTGGCGTCGGCAACCATGCGCTCCTCAACCGGAGCGAAGAGGTCGCGGTAAACCTGCCATTGAGATTCTGCCCGGGCTGCGTTGGCATCGCCCGACGCAATCTGCTGGTTAACGATTTCCTCTATCAGCGGATCCTGCCTTGCTGCGCGGTCCTTCTCCCAGGCGAGCTGCTCGCGCCCGGCCTGGGCCATCTCCCTGGCAAGTTCCGCATTGGACATCGCGGCCTGCCCGATCAATGGATCAGGTTTCGGTGGCTTTAAGCTACACATTTTCGACCTCCAGTATTTTGATCAATCCGTTTTCGACATGCCGATAGCCGAGCATACGGAAGAACCGCCCGGCCTTGTTTACGGTCTTTACCGTGATATTGATTTCCTTGGCGCCGATCTGCCGCAAAGATTGCTCTACGTATGCCACAAACAGCATTGCGACCCTTCCCCGGCGCGCGGCAGGCAACAGGTATAGGGTATCCTCGGTCGCAATGAGGGTTTGCGTATGCGCGGACATATCCAAGTACATCGCGCAGTTACCCAATAATTTACCTTCGTCTCTCAGCGTGAAAAGAACGTACCTTCCCGCGCGCTCATAGCGGACGAATGTTTCATAATCCGGATTGAATGGCAGGCCATGCCGGTGCTCCTCGGTCTCATCCCAATGCGCCCGGTGAAGCGGATTTATCTCTTCAATGATGTTTCCAATATGCTCAACAGCGAAGGTAAAACCTTGATAATCTTCCGGTGGAATCTCGTCAATCAGGGCGCGCGGCATGAGGGGAGATAACCAGTCTGCGGCAATGAGAATGTCGGCACCGAGTTCAGGAGATAAAGGCCGTCCCATGTTGGCCTTTAAAACGGCAAACAATCGACTGTTGGTCATCAGCTATCAAACCTTGTAATCATTTCGTTGAGCGCTGCGCGAACCTCGTTTGTGTAGGCATAGAGCGCTTCGCATTCGGCTTTTGTCGGTGTAGCGGAGAAGGTAAGCGCCTGTGCCACTGGAACAGTTATCTTGTTTCCGCGCCTTCCTGTCAGGATTTCAAGTGTGTTTCGAAGCCACGGTGCCGCATTTGCCGGAATACCTGGTTTCTTGATGCGAACCGTTGCGGTAATGCCGGTCCTTAACGATGTCTCAACGGTTGACCCGTCATTATAGAACTTGCCGGCAAAAATCCCGTTTCGCCTTGTCCCGTACCCGCCAGAGCCTAGCCTTGAGATAGCAGCCATGGGCTAAATCACGTAATGACAAAAGTGTCTGTACTCGCGGGGGCTGTAGTCAAAGCCGTTACCGTAAAGGTTGGCGTGGCGGCAGCCGTGCTGGATGTTATATCGGTGCTCTGGCCCCTGAGTGCCGCAGTAGTCGTGTCGTCAGCAAAGGTCATAATTCTCCCCTTGAACTGTGTCGATACCGATCCGGCAGGAGTGAGGGAAGATGACACCACGCTGGTCGTGGTCGAACCCACCCCTACCGTGCCGATTACATTTCCTTTGACTGCCCGCTTAAAAGCATCCAATGCCGCCGTGCTATTGCCGATTGCGGACAGGGTGCTATCCATACGCCCACCAACAAGCGCGGCCGGGAGCCGGATTTGAATATCATTGATGTCAGTCTGAATACTCGCTGTTTCGGCCTTTATCGCCGCAATCTCACTATCGAGGAGGTCGTCAATCGTATTGACGCTGGCCTGAGTGGCAAGTGCTGTTAAGCCAGCGCCCGCCGCGCCTATCTCTGCTGTATCTATCAGGATTGCCACCGTGTCGG
Source organism: Nitrosospira sp. Nl5 (assembly GCF_900102495.1). GTDB lineage: Bacteria > Pseudomonadota > Gammaproteobacteria > Burkholderiales > Nitrosomonadaceae > Nitrosospira. The sequence continues at coordinate 7,642 of NZ_FMVQ01000004.1, forward strand.
ATTTGATCGCGGCTATTTCCGTATCCAGGAGATCGTCAACAGTATCAACACTGGCCTGCGACGCCCTGCTTGAGATAGTGGCGTTAATGTTGTCGCCGAGTATCTTGCCGGCCGTGCCAGCGCCATAGGCGCCTGGCAATGCCGTTGCCCACGGGTCTCCAGCAGAACCTGACGCGTCAAGCGCGTACCCTGTGCTACCAGCGGTCAAGTGCCCGGATAGAACCTCGTCCCATACAGCATCGGCAATACCGGCCTCTGTGAGGCTCCCGCCACCTACAGTGCTCACCTGCGCGTCAAGATTGGTTTCTATCAGCAAACCATAGCTGCCAGAGATGCCGTAGGTCGCGGTTGCCGCATTCCATGTGGCCGCCGCCACGCCTGCCGCATCAAGATCATTGAACCCGGTAATTCCAGTACCTTTGGCCAGCGTGATATTCGTGCCGGCAGTCAGTACGCGCGCCGCCGTGCCCCATGCTTTATCAGCCGCCGCCTGAGTAATATCCACCAGACCGCCCGCGGTGATGGACAGTGCGGCGAAATTCGCCGGAAACGACTGAGTGAGCGAGTATCCTGTTTTTCCGATATTCCAGTCACCCTTGCCATTGAGCGCACCCGCCGCAATGCCGGAAGCGGTCAACCACCCGGCAGTAATGGCCGGAAGGTTCGTTAGGTTGGTGACAGTGGTAATCGTCCCGCCCGTGATGTTCGTCGGGCTTGCAACGCTCGTCGGAAAAGTCACGCCAGCCGCAGCCGTGATGGTCTGGCCCGCCAGTTGCACGGCAGACGCATCAAGATAATCGGTCCCAAGCACCAGCGCGTCGTAGACGTTCGCCGGCAGCACCATGAATTCGCGCCGCACGGCGAGCGCTCCGGCGACATGCACATTGACCTCGAGTTTTCCAAGGGTGTTGGTATCGGTGGCGTCGAGCACTGCGTAATACCGGCCTGACGCGATGTGTGTCGCGCCGCCCGAATTCTTGCTTGCCTCGGTGGTCGCGCCTTCCTTCCAGAGCTTTATGTCGGTGTTGGCGATAGTTAGCGCCGTTTCGACGGTGCTGCCATCCGTGCTATCCAAAAAGCTGCCCAGCAGAATCTCCTGGCTTGCCGTGGCGTATCTCAAATAAAGCATTCGAGCCTCTTGAAAGGTGAGGAATTATTGGTATTCCCAATATCCATGAACAAACCGGCTTTAGCCATGGGGATATAAGGCGCAGCGAAGTTGGAAGCCCCTGCCGTTAGGCATGGGTAATTCACATGATCCCCTGATTTCGATAGTGATTGACGAATACCGCGATTGGAGAACTGGCGGGAGGGGCCCCTTCTACGCCCCGGCTATACTCCGGTGCCCACACATAAGGCGTCTGCGCATCTTCCTCGCTCGTCCCGTAGCCTGTGCCTTGCCTGGTTGCTACATGTCCGCCGATCAGGTCGGTAATCGTTGCATCGTTTGCGCTCCTGCCATGCAACAGAAACTTGATCGACGGCGCAAAGGGCATGCCGAGCAGGGGCGCGCCCTTTGCAAGCTCCACTGCTTGCGCTGCGGTTATCCCTGCGCCTGAGACGAAGGCGACTTGTCCCCATTTACCTAGCCAAAATCTGACGGTATTAAGGTCATTCCTGGTCCCGATATACAGCAAAGTTCCGTTCGACGTGCCAGATATAACTTGCCCCGATGACTCACTTACCGAACCGGAAAGCGGCACATAGCCTACGTAAAGAGACCCACTTCGACGCGTTGCATACATCCACATCCAAGTGCCAGTAGCTGGCGCACCAGTAACCTCTAAAAGGGATCCAGTGTTGACCTGAACGGCGGCCTGATTCGAGCCGCTTGCGATAAGCAAATTGAATGAATCCGCACCGCCGACTGTATTCGTCGAGATTAAATATCTCGGATTGGCGCTCGCTTCGACTTGCGCTAACGTAACCCACGCCCAATTACCGTCTGGGAGCGTGAAATCCGCATGATCCGGGACCGAATGGTATCGAGTGGAGTTACTCGCTCCGAGGTCTATCGCCATTTAGGTTGTCGTGTAGGTCAGCGCGATTGCCCATACTTCCATGTCGCCAGTGGCGTTGGTTCCGGGAGATACGGCATTCTCGCGCCGGAGTTGCACAGAGATGTAGTCGCCTGCCGCGAGTGAATCGACAGTCGGGAATGCGAGGCTGATTTCGCCCATCAGTCCTGCGGTAGCCGGAACCGTCACATCGGCTGGCGTATTTTGTGTGTCATAGCTATCCGTGTCGATGTTATCTCCGTCACTCGCTGCCATGACCTGCGCGCCGATACGAACCACTCCCGTAGTCGCGCTGAGCATCGAGTATTGCCATTTGACTGCCAGGCCAGAGGCGTAATCGGAGGGCATGCGAAACGACCATGTAATCAGTTCGTCTGTGGTGCCGTCGAACAGAAGATAAGGACGAGCTCCAACCCAGGCCATGCCCGGAGGATTGGTGGAATCCCGCACTCCGCCGAGTATGGGTAGGTTAATTTGTGAGGTTGCCATGTTTAGCCCAATTTGTTTCTGATCGCGGTTCTTGGTTGCGCCGAAGTCCGGGGTGGGTAGTCTGGAATGGCAGCAACGGCGGTCTTTGAATCCGGAAACTACGCCCCCTTCAACCCATCCATCGTCTCCGCCAGGACCATGCCCGTTACCTTTACGTTGCCGGACAGCACCACTTCCACGTTGTCGGCCTTATAGCCCGCTGGAAGCCGGAAAGCACGGTTATTGGTGACCTGTTTGGTAAACTTCAGCATGCCATCCGCCCACAACTGGAATTGCAGCGTGTCAATAATCAGCGGCGGGATCATCTCCATTTCGTCTCCGCCTATTTCATACTCTCCAAGTGACGGATCCGCCAAGCCATCATTCAGGGTTCCGGCAGTGACAAGCGCCTGGTTTGCAGCGATAGCGGTGTCGTAAGAAGTTTGCGCCGCGCCCGTTTCCTCCTCCGACATGTCAAAATCGGCGTCTATCTTAGCCGCGCCGTAATTGACGGGTGGCGCGGTGATGAATTTCTTGCTCTTCCATTCATAGGAAAGCTTTGTCCCGACATCCCCCTCCCACTGGTATATTTTCCTGTCCATTGCGACATAGAGCTTGCCGGTCCAGGGATCCGCCCAGATCGCGGTAATGCGCTGGTTGACCTTGATAAACGATGCGGCCTCATTCTTGTCGATCACGAACATCAGGGAACTGTCGTCCACCGAATAACCGGAGTAATACCGGTTATCGGCGGAGGCGGCGATGAACGTGTCGGGGTGCAGCTCCACCCATTCTTTTTGCGTGAACAGATCCTTGGTCACAATGTCGCTGCTCGCACCGATGATCACCATCCCTTGCGGCGCGGGATACCCCACACCGAAGGCGAAACTTGCCACCCCCCGCTTCGCCATACATGGCCAGGCAACGCCCAGCTTCTCCATGCCGCCGCCCATGGTCGCCGGTTCGACGCCGGTAATAGTGAACGGATTGCCTTTCGTCATGCCGACCAGCGTCGTGCCGGTAACACCGATGGCCACAATATCCTGGTCGTATGTCTGCCGGTAAGCAGTCGGCCAGGCGTAGGGCTTGAACGGTTCCGAGAAGCAAATCTCGTTGCCGAAAAATCCACAGGCAATGCCATTCGCCATGATGATGATTCCCTTCATGTCCGACGGAGGCATGAGCCAGCCGGTGGACGGAAGCACTTCGCCCAGCGCGGCATCTTCATCACTGGTCGTATCGTCATAGGTGGTGGTGATCGCCGCAACGGTCGCGATGTAGTGATACTCGGTACCGGAGGAAGTGGTCAGCGTGCGGTAAATCCGCTTTGTCATGCTGGACGTGTTGTGGCGTGCTACACGGGTCCAAGTGCCGCCGGACGTGTAGGTTTGGGTGGTGGATAGCAGGATGACCGCTTTGGTTGCAGCGGAGTCCACGCTCACAAGCGTGAAGGTTGCATTGAGGTCAGTCATGCCAGCCACGGCTGCGAAGGTGATGGTTTCCCCGAGACGTAGACCGAAAACGGTATCAAGCGTGACCTGGACATAGCCTGCCGACGGCGTGCCTTTAACCGCGGCTGATACGGTGCCGGAGTTCGGCGGTGCGGTATCAAGGCTGGATAATGTCCAGATGTCATCGACCTTGCCGGTAGTCACGGCTGAGGCCGGGGATGGCGCCGATTCCTCGCCCCATTGCGTGATGAAGGTATAAACGTAGGAGCGCGTCAGCGTCGATCCCATGCCGCCCGATGGCATCACCGTCGGGGCGGTAATGGGCTGCGTCACCCCCAGCACATAGCACCCGGACGGATAACGGCCGGCGCCAGCGGTGGCTGTTTCGTAATCTGATGCGCGCGGTTCGCCGTCGCCGGTGTAATAGAAACGCCTCTCGGTATTCCCCGCAACAGGCGAGCGCGCCACGTCCACATCCTTATCCCACGCCAGCCACTTCTCGTTGCCGTCCTTCTCCATGCGGAACATGGAAACGACGTCGTTCTCGATGACAGGCGCAAACACCAGCAAAGGACCATTTCTCGGCCGCAGGTCACCGGATGTCAGTATGCAATTGGTGGCAACCTGTGCCTGGTTGTTGCCAAGCAGTTGCTTTGAAAGCCTGGGAACAAGCCCCGAGAAACCGGCGATTCTGAATGCAGTCACGCTGGACAAGCCTTCAACCTAAACCCGGCAGTTGGACAAGGTGGAGTGTGCGGTTTTTGGGGTGCAGGGCAAGGCGCAACGACGCGGAATGGTCATTCCATTCCAAGAAGTTGCAACGCCGCCATGTGCCGCAAAAACCGTGCAATCCGCCCTGTAGCGGCCTCACCTGGAAGATGAGTATCAAATAATCCAAAATATCGTTATTAGTCATAATATTGATCTATTCAATGAGCGACCAACTACCGGATTTAGGTTTAACCCAGATAATTCATTAGGCGGCTCCGCGAGCCTACCCGAGTACGGGCGGTCAGTTTGCGGCCATTTTCGCCGCCTGCCCGGCGTCCATAAACCGGGCTATGGACTTCTCCCAACCGACAAAACTGCCTCGCAACCTGCCTCTCCATCATCTCGCGTCCTAATGAATTATCTGCGTTCAATTTTGGGTTAACTCCGAGGATTGAGGCGACTTCCCGCCTTCGCACAATGCCCGCTCTTCTGCCCGCCGTTTTACCAGTCCCGGCAATACCTTTCTGCCCGGCCCGTATTTGAATGCTTCGATGCGCTCGCAGGCTTCCGCATATTTCCCGGCATTGATCAGGTCAATCAGATTAGGCGGTTTGCCGGGCTTTGCCTTGCGGCAGAAGGCCGCAACCCCAATGTTATAAGCCAGGCTCACATATGCTTCATATTCGTGCTGGTATAGCGGCACAGTGACGCACTTTTTCACTCCGGCGGCATAGACGCCCTCGACTTCATCGAGCAACCGTACCAGCGAGCGTCCCGGCGTGGTCTTGTCGCCCATCCTGACACCGGCGGTACTGCCGAAACCGATGGTCGGCACATCGCCGGGAGCGGGAATGTAGGCCTCATCCTTGTAGCCTTCGTGCACGGCGATCCCGACAAGCGTCGAAGCCGCCAGCACCATGACAGCAACCGCGGACCGGGCTTGCCGGATTTGTGTTGGAGACGGCTTGATCATTTTGTGCGTCCTTCAGGTTTTTGCCCTCTTCCGCCGGCCTCCTTTTTTCGGAATGCCTGCCGACAGTGTTTACATGTCATTTGGCGTTCTCCGTGATGCAATCAAGCTTGGCTTTTATGGTTTCTTTCAGATCCCCGGCATTCAGCTTGGCACACGACGAGACTTCGGATGAAGGTGGAGGTGGAGGTGGAGGTAGAGGTGGAGGCGATGGCTTGAGTTTAGGCTTGCGGGCATCCGTTTTGCTCTCCGGTTGTTCCGGATTCACCTCGGCGTTAACCGCGGGATTGACTGCGGGACGAGGCTGCTCAACCGTGCGCTCCTCTACCGGCGCAGGCGTGAGCATGGCGCAGGAGGCCAGGGATACGACGGCGGCCACGTATCTCATTGCTTTCTCCCGCGCGGCCACTGCTCGATGATCCTGTCGAGCTTCTCGTTAAATTCCTTCATCGTTTCCCGCTGTTCGATCCTTGCGGTTTTAAGCTCCTCCGTCAGGCGTTCATTGGTTCGCTCCTGGTACACTTCCCCGCGTTTTAAACTGGCAATATCGTTTTGCACCGCGTTATAAGTGGCCACGCCCGATGCGAGGAGACCCGCTATCGCGATAATTCCGCTAAATGACAACGTCGAGGTGGACGGCCCGCGCCGCCGTTCTTTTCTGGGCTCGCTGCCGTTATCGTCGTCTTCACCGGTCATGTCAGAACAGCCCCCACAAAACGGCGACCATGACGATCAGGGCCACAGCGAACAACAGCGCTCCCGTCCACTTCGATGCCTTCAATTTATCGAGCAAGCTGTCAGCGCCAGCCTCGGCCTCCGCGTGTTGCCGGTCCATCTCTTCCTTGATATCCCTGATTCGCTTGCGCTGGAACATAGTCATTCGTGCCTCCAATAAAAAAGGCCGCCAGGCGGCCTCTGTTGAACATCTACGATTACCATCGAATTGCGTCCAACTCCTCTTGTGATGGACTCTCGCCGAGTGCCGCGATCCGATCGCGCAATCTCTGCCGCTTGCCGGTAAGTTCGCCGTGCAATGGCGCAAACAAAGCGGCTTTCGCCATGATCCTGCCTACCAGTTCAGCCTTGGCTATGCCCCGCCCTGCCGCCGCCTGATCAATCCACGGCGTGGCGGCACCAGCGTCTGCCAACCATGCGCGCGCCTCCATTTCCTGCCGGGGCCAGCTTTTAACCTCATCCTGCGGGTAGTCCTCGGTCAGGGCTGCTACGGCGGCGCCGTATGCCTCATTGATACGGCCAAGCGCCGCGGCTTTCAGTTCGGCGGCGCGCGGCCGCGCTGGCGGTTGCGGCGCGGCGGCGATCCAGCGATCGATAAATGGCTGAAAATCCGTGATTGTCTCCAAAGGGGTATTTTCCGCTTTGGCGGAATCGGTATATTCAACGTGCCCGCTTGCGCCATTCCACTGCACGGCGCGGATCTCTCTGGGCAGCGTGGATAAGTCGACCGGCCTGAATAGTCCGTCAACCCCGACAACGCCATCGTCTCGAATAATCGTCATTCGCATGCGCTATCCTCCCCTTGCAACAGGCGCCGCGCCGCGAGACGCACCTGTTGCGCCTGCGTTTCCTGCTTCACCATCGCGTTGCGGAACGACTCGGTAGCCGCGGCGCCTTTGCGCGACTCGTTGGCCGTGTTGATCATGAGGGTTGGCATCCAGGCAATGGCGCAGCCCCAGTTATCAATTTGCTGCCCCGTGTTAACGTCAACACCTCGAACCTGCACATACCACGGACAGCGGTAGATAACGGGCTTTTCATCCTCGGTTTTAATCTCTTCGCACTTGGCCCCCAGGGGGCAGCCTGCAACTTTGATTTCCATCTAATCCTTGCTCGCCAAAATCATATCGATGTACTGTACAGCCAGGTTGATGGCCGTACCGGTGAAGGCGTGGTTGTGCGAACCACCGCCGCCAGTCAGCCCTGTGTAAGGCAACGGCTGAGTATTTTGGTGCACAAAAAAACTAGTAGGACCACCTGTAATGGTGTTTACAATTGTATCCATGCCACCACTGTGGGCATGAGCAGGAATCTGAGCGGATGTTAGAGTCGTCGCACTATTTGACCCTGTAACTGCCTGCGACGCGAAAGCCGCCGTAAACGCTACCGAGCCGCCCGAACCTCCACCCGCGCCGCTGACTATTCGCAGTGCTTTGTCGTTATGTGTCGTGAGCTGTGTCCAGCCAACCGGGGCGGCAGCCTGAAACCAATCCGTGACCGAGCCGGGAGGGATAATGTTTAATGGAGCGGCGCCAAGTGTCGCCCTTGCCGTGGCAGCGTCGGCATCGTCCAGCAAAGCCCGAATGAACGACGATAATCCGGTTAACGCCGCCACGCCGGCTCCCGTAAAATACGGCAGCTCGTCGGCGGATGCCGACAGCGCGCCAAGGGCAGCGAGGTTGGCATTGGATAGGGATTCTTCCAGGGCTGCGTTCGTCAAACCCGCAACAAAGTAATCCCCGGCCGCCCAGGTCCTGGCCGTGGTGCCATCCAATCCGCGCCCGCCTGCTGCTATGGTGAGACTGTCGGTACTGCGCGTGTCAATCTTCACGACTTCCCGGTTACCGGAAGCATCCTTGAAGATTCCGTAGAAATAGTCTCCGGTGCCGAGGGACGGAAAGAGAAGACCCTTCCCGGCTTCAACCGTGAAGCTCAGCCCCGTTGTGCCGCTGGGCGCGGAACTGACGACCGCCTTGCCAAAATTCGAGAACCTGAGTCCCATTTTCAACCTCGCTGCAAGATTGCAGTGATTAATGGAGCACGAGTGTGGCTGCTGGCTACGCGTATGCCCGCCGCGGCTGTTTTGATGGCGAATTGCTGCGCGTGATGCTGCGCAAGTGGAAGATCGGTATACGGTTTCTTCGGCGACAACATCATTCGCGCCATTGCGCCATGAGCAATCGCCTCGCGATATTCGTTGTATTGCGTGTCATCTATCCCGGTACTGGCGGGAGCCGGTTTGAGTGCCACGATCATTGTCAGGGACCCATCCGCGCAGGGCGCTGGCACAAGGGTTAAAAATGCTGGACCGCCCAGAATGTATTCCGGGGTGCCGGTCCGGTGGCGCCAGCGCGCAATCCTGATACCCGATTCACCGGCATGTGATTCGATTTCCTTGTCATCCAGTTCCGCATAGGTAATCGCGTGCACTGCGGCTTCGGCGGGCGGAATGAAAGCATAGGTCGCGGTACCGGCCACCACCGAAACAGAAGGATGGACGTATTTCCATGCCAGCGACTGTTCGCAAAAGGCAATAGCGGCCTGGCGCAATGCACTGTCTACAGCTGCGAATGGGCAACCGGGAAGGTCTGGCACGACCAGGTCGTAGAAATCGCTCCACAGCTTCATGGTTGTGCCTCTGCACCGAACAACTGCCCGAATGCCGCGGCACGCCCCGAATTCACATGCTCATCATCTGTCATCTCGGCCCGCGCCGTCACGTAATCCGCCACGGTTTGGACATAGCCGGCCGGAAGGGGGAAAGTGTCGGCAAGCACTTTCTCCGCATCCGGCAGGCTGGCGAATTGGCCGACGAACAGGTCAGGCCGGCGCTTGAGTACCTGCAGCATTCCATGGTTGGCAAATGCCAGCAATGTGGCGTCCGAATACCGGGTCTTGTCCAGATCGTTCAACGGAAGGCGCGCCAAGTCGACAACAGATTGATACGTAAATGCCATTACAGCGGCATCTCGTGTCGTGAGAACAGCGCAACCACCTTGTGCCGGAGGGTATCTTCATCTTGCCGCTTGTCCAGCCGTTCGTTGTATTGGCGTTCGGCAAATTCGATCAGCGTTTTTTTATCCATGGCATGAAAATCGACCACTGGGAGCGGCTCTTCAACCGGCTTTTCCGCTGGTGCCAGGCCGATCGGTTCCGCATGGGCAGCTTTCCCCCTCGCTTCTTTCGCCCAGGTATCCCGGAAGGCAAGCAGGCGTTCGGCCACCTCGGCGGTCACATTGCGAATCTGGCCCGGCTCCCAGCATAACCCCACGCCGTTGACGCTATCCGTCTTGGCGCAGTTGCCGATGTACTTCACTTGGGGCATATCAAACTCCATAAAAGGGCGACCCCCGGAAGGACCGCCCGAACCGTGGCGCAGTGCCGTTACTTGACGCCTTCGCCGTCACCCTTGACGATAGCGGTGATTGCGCCGGAGGCGAATGTCGTTGCCGCAACTGTTACGGTCAATATCACAAACACATCCTTCTCGAACTTGATGGGCTGAAACGCGCATGCCTTGCGGCCAGCGGCCGACAGGAATGTGCTGGCAGCGGAGAAATAGTCATCGTCCGCAACCGGACCCTCCGCCGAATTCACCGGCTCATAGCCAACCTTGGCGGCAAACGCCGTGCCGCCGGTATCCAGATCATCGTTAACGATATCCAGATCGGTAACACGAACACCTGCCGGGATTCTGACGGGACGGTAAACATCCACCAGGGCACCCGTGGCCGGCGTGACAGAGCCGTAGACGACGACGGTATTGCCATAACCACCCATGTGACGGTTCCTGGTATTCAAATCTGCTGCATTGAAAGTAGCCATTGATACACTCCTTGAAAATTCCGGCCGCTGATGGTTGAAGGAAGCAAGGCTGTTACAGCCTCGTTATCGTTCTAGGTTAGGGGAACGGCGGAATCGACCGCGATCACACCGAAATCGGTCGGCACTTTGGTGCCGGTACCGTCGTCGACGGACATGCGCACTTTTGCCTTGCCGCACACCTTTTCGCCCATGACTTCCAGATTGCTCTCGAAGTTGTACCAATGCTCTTTCCAGCCGAACTGCATACCGCTGACCTTGGTTTTGCCGTAGGCGATGCCCAGCGCTTGCGCACCGAGCAACAGACCGCGTTCCACCGCATAACCGGAGGTCAGCGCGGGATTCACTGGTTGATCGGTTTCGGTTGCGGTCGGCGCATTGCCGGAAGTGACGATCCTGGTGGATTCGGAAGGCAGAAAACGTATCGCCCGTTCGTTCTTGATCACCAGGATGCCGTTCCACATCCCGACTTCGCCCGCAAACAACGGATGGCGGGTATCAAGGTAGGCGGCGCGGTTTACCGCGTTTTGCTGGAATGCGCGCAACGAGCCTTCGGTCAACAGTACCGAGTACTGGTTTGGCGTGGCAAGGAATACCCACATCTTCGAAGTCTGCGCGGCCCGATCGCCGGCAAGCTTTACCGATTGCAGGGGTTGGTCCATGTCGTCCAACCGTTTGCGCAGATTGTCCAGGTGGCCCAATCTCAGCAGATCGGTGGAAACGATGGAGCCGAGCTGCGCCCCGCCCTGGGTCAGATTTGCACCGTTGACCACGAAGTGGCGGTTGTAGGTCGGCGCCTTGACCGGGTTGACCATGATCGAGCTGAAATTCGCAGCGCTTTGCAGTGGCACCGCCCAGTCCGTGCCGGTCTGGGAGCCGCGCGCACCGGCGAGATGCACCAGCGACTCCTGCGTATCAAGCCGGGGGAAATAGCCGGACAACTGCGCCAGCGCGATCTCGCGCAAATTATGCTTGGTGCGCTGCTGCGACATGCTGCCGCCTGCATCGATCACCTTGCTCGCCAGGTCGATCTTGATTTCCATCGAAGAGAAGTTCAGCGTATTGCCCTTGCCTTCGCGATTGACGTCGCCCATCAGGGGTTCCCCGCTTACCGTATCCACCAGGTCCAGCGAGACGATATCCCCTGCGCTTTTCAGCAGGTTATCGATCCGCACCAGCGGCATGCCGGGTTGTGTCTGTCCGGCGACCTTCTGCATTGCGGAAGTCGGCTCCACCGGCCCGACCAGGTTTTCCATGGCGGACGCACCTTTCAGGGTATTGGCAAAGAGTGCAGCGCTATAGTGTTTAACGGCGATCGAACTGCCGCTTGCTACGTTGGTTTCAGCCATTTCGGTTAATTCCTTTTAATCAAGATCGGCTCTCAAGGCTGATGCCTGTTGCGGCGACATCTTCATGAGCTTCTGAGTCAATTCAAATGGACTCAGGTTTTCAAGCTGCTCACGTTCAGAGGCGGGATTTGCTCCACCTTGAATATCCGACAAGGTTGTGGGTTTCCTCACTGGGGCGCTCGATAGCCTGGCCTGCGCTTCGGCTTTTGTCTGCTCCGGGTCGGCTTGTTTTTGTGGCACGGAGGCTTCCGGCATGATTGCCCTGACGCGCCGGACAACTTCCTGGAACCTTTCGGCATAGGCCTTGTTCGCCCATTTGCCGCTGGTTCTCAGAATCTCATCCTGCTTCAAGGCTTCATCCCATGCTTCCGGGTCCTTGCTTTCCCAATGCGTCAAGTCCGGGTTATTGTCCTTGGCTTCGGCGACTTGCTCTTCCACGCTGAATTGCTTCATGCGATCGGATTCCTCCTTTTCGCGCCGCAATTCCTCAAGCGTCTGGTTGAGCGTTTCGCCTTGCTTGCGACTTCCCTCAAGAACAGCACTGATTACCTGATGGAGATCAGGCATATCCTTCCTGATGGTTTCCAGATGTTTTGCGATGGCGTCATCCGCCTCGGCAACACTCGCACCAGTTGCGTTCTCTTTCTGTTTCAAAAGAGCTTCGAGCTTCTCGGCCGCTTGACTGTTTTCCAGTTGAGCGGCCTTCAATTGCTCGCGCAAAGCCAAGTTTTCCACCCGCAGTTGCTTGTGCTTTTCGTAAGGAATAATCCCTTTGCCGCTCTTTGTTTGAACGACCGGCTCATCTTCACCCGCACCGCTACTCGTAACACCGAGTTGGCTCTCCTGCTCCTCCTGTTCGGGTTCGTCCTTTGCCGCTTGCTTGCCGAGAATCTCGCCGAGCTTGTCCGGGTTGTTCTCCAGCATCTCGATTTGTTCCGGCGTCAGGTTTGCAATTTGCGCATCCGTCAGCTGATCTGCTTCCATTGCCTTTCCTCCTACTGCTTAACCCAGTGAGCGGGCCTGTCGTATAAGTGCGGCAGGGTTGATAAAACTGCGGTATCGCCGTGAGCGCGCTTCTAAGCTATTGGGGATTTTCCAAAAGTTCGAATTTGTAATAAAAAAGCCGCTCAGGATTGCTCCTAGCGGCTTGTGCTTTGATCTATATAGTAAGTTACAGCTGTAGCGTTCTTGCCGGCGCCAAAGGTACCCCGCCCATTACCGTCTGATAGCCGTCATTGCCAGACCAAATATTTACATCCCTAACATACATGGTCTTCGTGCCAACGGCCTTGTTGTAGTCGTAGATGCCCAATTTGAGATATGCGCCGACAACATCGTCATAAGCATTTGCGAATCCGTACCGCTTGAACATTGGCACCCTGTCCACGAACAGTTCCCAAAAACCAGTGGAATCACGCTGCCAGTTAGCATGGAAGCACATGGAATACCAGCGATCAAACTCGAACGGACAGTCCGCCGATCGGTACGATGAATTTCCAGGTGCAAGAACATCTACCGGAACCCTGGTAACGAGATGGTTACCCTCGAACGTCAGCAGAAATTGCGGTGCGGGAGTGGGAGCTCCCGCATTGGTTGTCTCGTGAATCTGCATGATTGCGCAGGCTGTACTGGTGGGCCATGACGGCGGAATCATAAACTTCCATGTATACCAACGCTCGCCCGTCGGATCGAGTTGATGACTGAATGTCATCTCAGTACGACGCCCGCCGTAGGTATCAGGATCCGTATCTTTCACTGTGCACTTTGCCGCACCGTTAGCCAGATCAAGCCTGCCTGGAACTCCCAAAAGCGCTGAGTCGTTGAAATACCCCGATCCCAGTGTCTGCAAGCTGAATACGCCCGCGAAAGTCGTAGACAGCGGATGGCTAGCCAAGAGCGTCATTAGAATGCGCTCGCCAGAAGCAGCTTGCCGGGGTTCGCCCTGAGTTGCTTGAACACGACTGTCATGCTTGCTAGAGTCGGAACGGGGTACGATGCGGGAAGCCTTAGGATTACACATGCCCGTATACTTGTGGCGATTCCGGTCGTGTCTCCGGGTGCCGGGGTGACAGACCCAATATTGACCGTATTCGTACTCCGTGTATCGAAGTCCGCACCGTTTGAGAATGTCAAATAGGCTGAACTGAAAAATGGGTCAACAGCACCGTCAACCCAGACACAATACTTTTTAGCCTGTCCATCGAGGACAACCCCGAAGTCCCGTAATGTGCCATTAAACGGCGTCGAAATTAAAACTCCGCCAAATCCGGAAGTAGCTCCGCGCAGTACCGGCTGAAGTTTGCCGCTGGCCATTACTCGTATCTGCCAGCCACGTTGTCCCGGCAAGGTATTGTACCCATCTCCGATCATACCTGTGTCGCTGCCCTCTGGCGTCCATTTACCGAGCATCCAGACAATGAGCTTCTCACCGCCAGAATAGTCAAAGTTGATCGCGGGTATGCGAAGAACAGAATCGGCCAGACTGGGGGCCGGGTCGATTGTCGAAGCGTAGCCGGGCACAGTTGTCCAGAGTTGCGAGACGGACAGATTGGCTCCTCGTACCGCGTGATTAATACCAGATTTATCGTAGAAAACGCTGTCGTCCGAGGCCTGATCGCCGGCGAAGCCGTGGAAATGATAGTATGGGTGCAACATCTCCAGATTCGCGCTCGCCGCATCGCCCGAGGCAATTAACTGCGACTCAATCACGGTGCCAAGATCGAGCATTACGCCCTCACCGTGCCGCGTTCCGCCAACTGTTTTGTCAAATAGTAATCGAATCATATAAACCTTATATCTTGCATGAGCCATCGCCAATTTCTCAGCCGCCGATTTGTCGGCATACTGCGACAACGTGACTAGTACTATTTACGAGAAGGCTTGAGCTGCCCGGCCGAAGCTCGGCGGCCGGGTGTCCTCAAGCATTTACCTTGACCTGTGCGGTGGCGATGTGGTTTTCGATCCCGTTGCCGGTATCGCGGTTGATAAAAAAAACATTCTCTTTTTATTGCCGCTACACAGGACAACGCCAAGCCGTCTCAAAGCGGCTTGGGATTTCCCCCGAAACTGCCGGGTCAGTCAAATAACTCGTTTATAGATTACATCAGCTTACGCGTCGAATCGTAGCGGTCTCGAGTGCGGAATGACCGGTTACTTCAAGGTAAGACGATGTACTGTCGCCAATCACCACGCCCTTGCTATAGCGCATGCGGACGGCCGGAGAGAGTGAACTAAAAAATTTATAGAAACCGCATTTGAAAAAGGGTCCCTCAGCATCATTATATGTGTTGGGCGCATTTGTTTCGCTGTATACCAGCCTGCGATCCTTATAGAGATGAAAGAATCCATTGGAGCTTGCCGCCCAATTGACATGTAATACCCACTCGATCCAGCGCATTTTTTCGAGCGGCCATGAGCCGTGAACAGTTAAATTAGGTGCGGCGGTAGTAGTCTGGGCAGCAGTATCCCATGTTCGCAGGAACTTCAGCTTTTTGCCCTCAACGTAAATTGCGAAATGAGGAAAGTGAGGCCGGTCCGTAACGTCGTCTGCGCTGTGAGCTTGCGCAATAATATCCTTCGAGCCGCTCAAAAGATTGCTTTCGGGATCAGCTGGTCCTGGTATCTCGTCTACCCATTCCGCGGGGAACAAATCCCACCATGCATACCATAACTCCCCATAGTCTGGACCTGCGGCTACAATGTCCCGCGCAAATGGACGAATCTCGCAGCGCCCGAGCGGGGCGCTTTTCATAGTAAGTTTTGCGACAGGCGATCCGCTCCCTAATGGGTCAGTCACGATTTCATAAGAACCCGCTTCGCTTGATGAAATCGTGGGAGGGATCGAGGGTAATGGACTACGCTCTATGCGATCGTATAAACTGAAATTCGGTGTAGTGTTAAACCGTCCATCGAAAAGGATTGTCATACTTCACCTCTCGAAAATCTGTGATAGTTCGACACGGCGGCACGTGCAATCAGATCATCAATATTGCCAGGTAGCGAACCTGTCCACGCGAATGCGTGACAGTCGCGGAAGCCTGCGGCATGGGCGTTGTTTGCCGCTGCCCCGCCGAAACGCAGGTCTGTGGTGAAGTTCATCGCGGCCACCGCAGATAGGTTCAGAGCGCCGATATTGAAATCCCGATCCCCATCAATCCAGATAGCTGCTGTTGCGTTTGGCCCATCAAGGGCCAAAGCGATATGGTGCTCGGTGTTTGTGGAGCAAGCCTCGGCAGCGGAATTGATCGATGTGACGACGCTCCCGGCATGCGCCACTTGTAGCCTTAATCTGCTCGCGTCACTCGAAGCAACGTGCAGCCTAGGGCCGTGGGTGAGTCCACTCGTTCCATTTCCAAAAAATGACCTGCCGGCAACCAGCGTTCCAAATCTGACACGAAAGAAACAGAGAAAGGTGTCGGCAGGCCACACGAATCTTCTACGAAGCGTGGTGTAATCAAGACGACCTGCTACCGCGTCGAAACTTCCACTCGACGAACTGGACATGTAAGGAAAAGAACCAAATGCCACGGTATCAAATGTACTTTGGCCGTATAGCAGGTCGTTCCCCTGACCGGAATAGTCTTTGATGTAGGCAGGGTAAACTGTTAGGTTTCCGCTGCCTTGGCGTGTGATGTCAACTACACCGTTTCCCGCAAGGGCATCGGTTTTAGTCAGATGCAACGTCAACCGATCAGCCGTCGGTTTACCGGCATAATACATAACACTGTTTGACAACCCGCCTGGTATGGTGCCGCTGCTTCTCACTTTAATGGGGGTGCCTGCCACCGCCCATGTAGATGATGCAAACCCTGTAATCCAGTTATTGGTTGCATCCACTGCTGAAGTGGAAACCTGAGTCAGAAAAGCATATGTGGTCGGAGTAAGCCACATCGACATGGGCCAGTAGCCTATATACTTGGGGCTCGGTGTAGAGGCAGGTGACCCCGACGAGAGCAGGGAATTTGACATTCTTTCGGTTAGCTTCATACCAATGTCTTTCCACTGAAGGCAATTTTGCTGGCACCCGTTTCGACCGTATGGGATTTAATATCTACTCGGTAGCAGGGCGTGGCGGCACCGAATTGAAAAGACCTGCGTTCGCCAAGGAACACTGTCTCACGGCTGGTGGCGACGCCCAGTTTGGTTGCGGCGTCAGCATCGTCCAGCGCATCGAAAACAACGTAGACTGCCTTGCCTGCAGCGGATCCCATGTCACCATATCCTATAACCAGAGAGCTCAGCCCGGACACAAACCTTTTTAAGGTTGGCGTTGTAGACTGATTATTGATTTCATCCGTTACGCCAACGCCGTAAACTTCCGACCGGATGACTAAAGTAGTATCGCTAGATGCTAATGGCCACATTATTTTTTACTCCTATAAAATTTCAATGAATGCTCCGGTTGTTGCTCATAGTCCTGTAAGACGGATGCGTGAAAACTTTAAAGTGAAAGCCAATCAGTTGTTGAGGTGCTCTGGATCACGGCTTAAAATATTCAATTCCGCCATCTGTGAAAATTCAATTAGCCTTCCGGCATGTGAGTATTGGTAATTGGAAGTTAGGCGCTACTGACTGCGCTTATGAACGGTTTTATTATTAAGACTCGCCATTCATTCGATCTCCTCCTCAAGTATTGTTCAAATATTGTTTCGTGCTTGCTCTATATGAGCCATCAGGATTTTTTCCGTCTTGAGTTTCGCGGTAACCTCGATCCGCTCCTGCTCAATATCCAACTCGCGCGCCTTTAAATCCAGTTCCACTGATTTGTCAGCTAACCGCGCTTTCAATGCTTCGATTTGCTGCCGCAACTGTGCAACCTGACCTTGATCTTCGCCGTCTTGCGAGCGCCGGAGGTTAAGTGTTTCCGCTTCAGTCTTTTCCACATCTGCCGCTTTCAGAGCCATTTCCAGTTGGCTCATCTGCTGCTGAATAGCTTGCTGCTGCATCTGCTGCGCCTGCCCAGCTTCCTCCTGCGGTATTGAGGGAATCATATTGCCCACCTTGCGCAACTGGTCCGCCAACTCATGCCGATTCGGCACATCGGTTAATTCCAGCATGGCTGGGTAGAGAACAGCCTGATATGCCGGGGGTGCGGCCTGCACAATCTGCGTGAACGCCTGCAACTGCTGCGCCCTGAAACTCGGCGTGGCGGGTATGTCTTCCAGCACAACCCTGATCTGCGCGGTCTCGATATCGTTCTCGATCACCGGGCCGGAATCCGTCATCACCTCGCGGTTGAAATACACCGTCTTTTGCTTGTTGCCCTGCCTTACCGCCACAGCTGAGGGTTTGCCCAGCATGTCGTATTTGACGAACGCCAGAAGCTGCTCCCCGACCAGGCGCCGGGCATAGCGGAAGTTATCATTGGGCTCGGCCAGTACTGTGGAGCCCTGCTGCACCAGGTTGTTGATGGCAACACCGCTGGTGGCTTGCGTCGACGCACCCAGCATCGCGCGGTACACGCCGCTCACGGCTTCAATCCTGTGCTTGCGCTCCTCGACCAGCTGAAATACTTGCGCAGCCAGTGCATGTTCCCGCGTCACCCTGAATCCGCCGGCATTTCTGCGCTGCGAATTCAGCACGGTCATCGACCGCAGACTGCTGATATTGTGCGCAACTTCCTGATACGTGTTCTGGCTGAGGTCGAGCGCGTCGTTATCCACTTCGACTTTTACCGAATTCAGGACCTCGTACAGCAGAATATCCAGATCGAGGATCTGGTCCTGCGGCCCGCGCATATCGCGAATCAGGCCATACGGCGTCCTGCTGCGGTCCTTGCGAAAGCACCAGAAGGGCACATATGGGAAGTTTCCGTGCGGCAACGGGGTCGGGACATCCATCAATTTATGCGGCCCCAGCCAGATCGCGACCCGCGTTCGAGGAAGCAGGGATTTCTGCACGTGCACCAGGCCGCTGCCTAGCGCGGCCTGGTGATACGGGTTGTCTTCCCGGTATTCAATTGCCTTGCCCTCAGGCAGTACCAGCACAAATGCATCCTCAAAATGCCGGTACCACAACTCGGAGAGGCGAACCATTCCGGAACTGCGATTAAGATAATCTTCCTGGCTATGTCCCCACGCCTGCTCGATCTCGTACGCCCGCGCCATGCCCGTATCGGAACCTTCGTACACGTCCAGATTGTTCCATCCGTTCCAGCTGTTGCCGATGAGCTCGGTCTGGTCCGGAAACATTCTTGCAACTTGCGCGCGGTCAACCCATTTATTCCGCCGCAAATAACGTGCGTCGGACAAGTCCGGCTCTTTCGATGTCCAGTCCCACCAGATTTCATTGCGATGGATTTCCCGCACGCGGTACGGATACTTGAGCGGATCAAACTCGCGTGACACCTCGACCCATCCGACACCCGCGCGGATCATGCTTGAATAGGCATCGGATATGGCCCTATCCGCCCTGGATTCGGTTTCGACCTCTTTAATCTTTGCCGAGAGTCCCTCGGCGATTTCGGCTTGCCGCTCATCATCGGCTGTGATCTTGTAATCCGTGCGGCTGCGCGCCTCGATACCCAGCACCGCATTGATCGTCGGCTTGATGAGATTCGAGTCCTGGGGAGGAATGCCAGCGTCTTTTAAACGCTGGTTTACCTCTACCGATGTCTGCGCACCATCGTAATAGTCGCAATCGGTATCCGAGTCGAGCCGCCATTTCGGCTGGTTGCGTAGCTCCCGGCTGATGCGGTCGTATGCCTCGATCGATATGTCCGCCCCGATATCCGCCAATGTGTCCGCCCCGGCCGAAGAGTCGATCATCCTAAACCCGGCAGTTGGGCAGGGTGGAGGGTGCGGTTTTTGGGGTGCAGGGCAAGGCGCAACGACGCGGAATGGTTGTTCCATTCCAAGAAGTTGCAACGCAGCCATGTGCCGCAAAAACCGTGCAATCCGCCCTGTAGCGAACTCACCTTATCGGTGAAGGTCAAGTGACTCAGGAAGCCTTTGTGGGTCATTGCGCTAAATTAAAAAATGAGCGGTCAATTGCCGGATTTAGGATCATGCGCGCCAGCCTTTCATGCTGATCCCGCGCGCGCTGCCGGCGGGCTTATCGTCTTCCGTGGATACGGCAAAATACCTGAAGGCATCCGACGCGTGGCTGTGGTAGTCATGCAACGGCTTTCCGCTCAATTGCCTGGAATCAGGATCCACATCGAATCGATAATGCCGCAAGCTCTGCAATCCTTCGGCACACCTCTCGGCATCAAAATAACAACGATTGAATAACGTTCGCGCGGCATTGATACCGTCGGAAACGGATAGATTCGGCACTATCCTCACCTTGCGTCCCGCGGCGAGCATGATTTCCTCCACGCTGCGGCCCGTCGCCAGAGTCTTGGCACGGGCGTCGTGCGGCAGCCAATCCGTACCGTACAGGTATGCCTTGTCCTGCAGCACCGAAATATAATGTTGAATGGGCATCTGGTTGTTGGAGTAATAATCGATTAGCCGGAGCTCGCCGCCGACGGATTGCGCAAACCATATGCTGGTGTTATCGGCCCAGCCCAGATCAAAGAACGTATGCACCAGTCTCGCCGCATCGTAAGGCACGCTGCATATACGTCCCTCTTCCTGTGCCAGCCTCAACTCCCTGGCGTAGATCGCGCCATCCAGCGTTACCCTGCAATGGCCTTCCCACACGTTCTGGTAGGCATCGGGATCACGCGCCTTGAGCTCGTCCTTTTCCCGTAGCAGCGTCTCCGGAAACCACGGATTGTCGTTCCAGTTGATCTTTACCACCGCTGCATCCGTCGGTGGATTGATGACAAAGCGCCGGTGCGTCTCGTCGGTTTCCAGTTCCGGGTTGTACGTGACCCAGATTTCCGAACCATCTTTGCGGATAGTCGGTATGAGCGTTTCCCAACTGGATTTGCTGACGGTCTGCGCTTCCTCCACCCAAACCCGGTCAACGCCCTCGAACGATTTTATTTTGGTTACATTGTTGCGCAACCCGGCGAATAAGAACTCGGAACCGTTTCTCCCTAAAATGACGTTATTCTGCACTTCGTAAAATGATCGCAGTCCGATAGCGGCGATCTGGGCTTGCAGCAGGTGATGCACCGACTCGGCAATCGAATTCTGGAACTCGCGTGCGCACAGTATGCGCAGCGGCGTGGCTGCGGCCTGGATCAGCAAAGCCCTGGCGGCACCCCATGACTTCGCGCCGCCACGCCCCCCGTATAAGATCTTGTATCTTGCAGGTTCGAATAAAAACCGGAGTTTTTGGGGAAATTCCGCCTTGTGCGCGGCCATGCGGCTAGGAAACGCCGGGAAACATGGGGTGATTACTTGGTTGCGGCGCCCGCGTCGGCAGCGGCAGTGGCAACGAAGGCCACCTCGACCCGGTGCACGACCGACTTGCCGATATCGCCGCTGTCGTTTCCATTCAGTAATTTATCCCCATATTTTTTCGGAGCCAGCCTTGACGCATACCATTTGCGTGCATCGATGCGCAGCTGGGAACGCGCGATAACCTCCCGGTCTATTACCTCACGCCCCTTTTCGTCGGTGTAGGTATCTTTCGACCCGTCGTCCGAAATTTCAATGATTTCTTCCGCATAGGCGTCGATACAAAGCTCCTTGGCACGCAGGTATTGCCGCATAAGCTCCGCATCGCTCGCCAGCCAATTCCATAAAACCCGTTGGCTGATGCCGGCCTCGATACACATCGTCCGCGCCGATTTACCAAGCGAGATGCCGGCACAGATTGCATCCAGCAGCTCAGGGGTTTTGATTGTCGGCGCACCCCTTTTTTTGGCTGCCGGCCCTGCGCTCGCCGTAACTTCCGCCAGCCTCAAGAATTCACGTTCATTCATGATTTAACCTAAAATTGAAAAAAAGCAGGTCAATTACCGAAGCACATCACTAGGTTCGACCTTCAGCGGCAAGCTGTTGCATCCCTTTACCGCCGCAAGCAGCTTAATCTCGCATGCCGAGCGTTCCTCGATCTCGGTTCTCAGAGCCCGATTGATGGTAAGAACATCGTCCTTCACAGACACGCGATCAATCGCATAGGCTGACTTGCACTCCGCGGGGGTTTCCACATGGCATAAGACGGCAACCGGTTTTTCGACGACTTGTGTCTGAATGACGGGTTTGCCGGCGCAACCGGCCAAAAAACACATGAATGGCGCCAATCTAGTCATTTTGATGGCGGCTCTGCACATACCTTATTTGCTCGACGGCGAGCGCTTCGCATTGTTTCGCTGGCGCCACCGGCGGAAGAGCGCGTATTTTTTTAGCATTGTCCGTCCGCTTTGCCGCTGCCGTTGCCGCGCCTTGCATTGCCCTGGCCGCGTTTTTTTCCCTCGCGGCCGTGGTGGCGGTCAGCGTCTCCATCGCCATGCGCGCGGATTGAATATCGGTAGCGCATTGATCGTTTGCCGCCGATAACACTGCATTATTGGAATTGAGCCGCTGTATCTGCGAGGCCATGCGCCAGTCGCTCAGCGCAAATCCCCCGCCAAACGCAAGCGCGGCGAGGACGGCAATGACGATTGCGGTAATCGCTGGAGTGATCATCCCAGATAATCCATTAGGCGGCTCTGCGAGCCTACCCGAATGCTGACGGTCTGTTTGCGGCCATTTTCGCCGCTTGCCCGGCGTCCATAGACCAGGCTATGGACTTCTTCCAACCGACAAAACTGTCTCGCAACCTGCCTCGCCATCAACTCGCGTCCTAATGGATTATCTGGGATCATTTGCGTTGCCTATGAAAAATCCGCCCGGATCGGGCGAGAAAGCCCGCAAAAGCAGGCAGCCATAAAAAAAACCGCAAGCGGCAGGCGGTCGTAAAAAAACCCGCACTCGGCGGGTTTTGGAATACCGGACAAAAAAATACCCGCTTAAATGGGCGGGCAATAAAAAACCCGCCTGGGCGGGTTCGGTATAAACATTGTCCTGCGCATAGAAATGCACAATATGGGTTCGCATTATATAGCGTTACCGGCGTTTGTCAAGGGATTTGTTGCCAGCTTCTAAACAATGCCAATCCGGCCCTTTTCCTGCATTGACTTCTCTTTGACGAATGCTATAAATAATTGCGGAGAAGCGGGCTGGTATATAATCGTTTGCAACAGACCATGAGTTTGATTCCTGGGTATTTTTTGAATAAACTGAAAGCGCAATGACCAAACATTCCGCATTGCTCATCGTACTCGGCTTGGCCGCTTATTCAGGTCATTCAGGTTACATCTCGGCGCAGGAAGTCAACTACGCGGATGCAAACATGGGCTTCGGTCCGGTGGGGATGACTCAGGATATGGCGCAGAACAGCCCGTTCCTCTCGCCGGGAGCAGCCCCGGCGCATGGTCATTCTCCCCAATACCCCGGAAACAGCTTCCCTCCCGCCCGTTCATCCGGCTATCCCGGCGGCCCGCTGGTGGTGCTGCCTGTGCCGTTACCCGCGAATGGCATGTCCGGATTGAATAGCGGGTCGGGGTTCCCCGGCAGTTACATGCCGCAGGGCACGCCTCTCCACCGATTCAATGGTTATATCGTGTGCGATCCCCCTGACCTGGCTGCGGAGGCAACGACAGGGGCAACCCCGAAGCGCGTGGTCAAGATCACAACAACACGGTCCCTTTCCGCGCCCGGTCATTCGCAACCATGCCCTGTCTACACGGTAAACGGGGAGATCCAGAGGCAGAAAGACTATACAACGGGCACCACACCTCCGGTTCCCAATGCACTGCAATGATCCGGGTGACAAACAAGCGTCAGACGCCTGCCATAGCACATAGCAAAATAAGGAGAGCGGCAATGACTTCCGCCACGGGGATAGTTCCCGAAATAATGAAAGGTCTTCGCGCAACATGTCTTATCGCCAGCATGGCCGGCCTTCTGGTCCTGTCCGGCTGCGCCAGCTTCCAGATCACGGTGCCGGATTCGGATCCTATCCAGCCCAGGGGATATACCGAGGGGTATCTGAAGAAGACCATGCATGCCTACTTCTGGGGACTGGTGCTTGATCCGCAGGTTCTCTCGGCCGAATGCGAGGGCCAGGGCATTAATGACGTTATCATCTATCGCACTCTGGCGCATGACCTCGCGGGTGTTGTTACCCTTGGTCTATGGATGCCAACGGAAGTTTATTTCCGGTGCAAGGCGCCCCCAACGAGACCCGGGATACTTCCGTCGCCTTCTAAAAGACCGCGATCACGGCAGCTTTCCTGAGACCGATTCTGAAAGAATAAGGAAATAAATCATGCCCAATGGAGACGGACGCAGTTTCTTCAGGCCGCAGACGCTCGAAACCGGACGACACCAGTCCTATGAACAGGCGCTGGAGGGAGAATACGCCTTTGATATCGACCGGGGCGAGAAGCCGCCCTTCGAAACCTACAACAACGCGACCGGGGAATTGCAGGGCATCATCCAGGCCTGTATTCAGGATGGCGCGTCGCTGCGCGCGCACGGCAGCCTGTGGTCGCTGAGCACGGTCGCTGTTACGAATGGCCGTCTGATCGACACCACTGCTCTGCGCCTGGCGTTCGAGGTGCCGCCGGACTTGACCGACGCAGCGTATGCCGGAGACGCCGCGAAACTGCGCTTCGTCGAGTGCGGCAACTCCGTTGCCGCGCTGAACGACTATCTCTTTGCCGCCGGCCTGTCGATCAAGGGTTGCGGCTCCAACAACGGCCAGACCATCGCCGGCGCGCTATCGACAGGGACGCATGGTAGCGCCTACCGATTCGGCGCCATGCAGGAAATGGTGGTTGGCTTGCACCTCATCACCGGACCGGACAAGCACGTCTATCTCGAACGGAAGTCTTCCCCAGTCATGCTGCCCGCCTTCGCCGAAAGCATCGGCGCCGATTTCATACAGGATGACACGCTGTTCAACGCCGCCCTCGTGAGCTTCGGCTCTTTTGGGATCCTGCACGGCATCATGATCGAAACGCGCGAGCTGTTCCTCCTCAATGCGGTGCGCTTCCGGCATCCCTACGATGCCACGCTCAAGGCGGCGATCGCCGCTTGCGACCCGACCCTGGTTCCCCTGCCGGCGGAGGCCAACGCCGTGCCCAGGGATAAGCCCTATCACTTCGAGATTTTTTTCAATCCCAACGAGGGCACGCCTCCCGCCGAGGCGATCGTTCTCATCATATATGAAGGACCCTACGACCCGGACAACTACACGCCCCCGGAGTGGAACGCCGGCGAGCCCGGGCTGGGTGCCTCGGGGCTCGATGTCATGGGAACGCTGGTGGGCAGGATACCCAGCCCCCTCAACAAGCTGGCTGTGCCCTTCCTGAACAGCCAGGTGAATCAGGAATTCGCGCCCTACTTCAAGCAAGCCCTTATCCGCGACCTCTTCCGTGGCGAGAAGACTTTGGGCAAGACGCTGGCCTGCGGGGTCGGAATGCCGGTGGCGCGCGCGGTCGAAGCAATGGAAATTGCTTTCAAGGCATATGAGGATTCAAATGTGGTCCTGCCGGTGATCCTCTCGCACCGTTTCGTCAAAGGCACCAGGGCGTCGCTGGGATTCACCCGCTTCGACACGACCGCGATCATGGAGCTGGATGCGGTGAACACCCCGGAAACACGCGCGTTCTACAGTCGGGTCTGGAATGATCTGGATGCGGCGGGAATCCCCTTTACGCTGCACTGGGGCAAATACAATTCCTTCCTGACGCCGGAGCGTGTACGCAACCGCTATGGTGATGCCGCCGTCGATCAGTGGATTGCGAGCCGCGAAACCCTGCTGGAAAACGCGGCGGTGAGGCAAGCCTTTACCAACGCCTTCATGGCCGATCTGGGACTGGCGACATAAAAGATTGGATTCAGTAAGAGCCATAAATCGTCATTCCGGGCCTGACCCGGAATCCAAGCTATGTGTGATAGGTGTAGTAAAACCAACCCGCCAAAACCAAACACGATATACAAACCATGACCGGTTACCGGCGCGATGAATTCAACTAAGAGGTAACAATGATAAAACCACTTTTAGCCACCGCCGCGCTAGCGATCTCGACGTCCGCAAATGCGGTGACTTACGAGTACGGAAACCTGTTATCGGGTAACTATGCTCCTGCCGAAAGCTTTGCATCGCTCACCGTGAATAATAGCGGGAATGTTTATGACGTGACCTTCAACGTTTTTGACCTGGACGCGATTTTTACCCAAGGCGCATTCATCGGTGCTGTCGCGATCAATAATGTGCCGGGGAATGATTTCGTTCCTACCATCTCAAACATTTCGGGCGACGCGCCTGTCGCGATTTCCCCTGGAGTTGGCCCAACCCCAATTTATGAAACCCGGTTTGATTTTACCGACCCGCAGTCACGCTTGACGGCTAACGAGTCGGTGTCTTTTACTGCTACCTTCACAAATACAGTAGAACCGGATATCGCCAACTTCGCCGTTCATGTTCAAGGACTCACCGAGGTGCAAGGCGGCAGCGCCTGGTATGTCGCCTCGGCCGTGCCGGAACCCGAAACCTACGCGATGCTGCTTGCGGGGCTGGGTTTGATGGGTTTCATGGCCAGAAGAAAGGCTTCGTCAGTCAAATAACAGGTGGGGCATCCCGCTGTAACCGCATTCAGGCAAGAGAAAATCCGGTCGATTATTGCACGGGGGTGACGCGTATCACGCGCGGATCGTCGGCAAACTCCAGCAGCAGGCGCCGCACCCTGTCCTGCCAGGCATCGGCGAACGCAGTCCGCTGGGAATCATCGGCCGTATCTTGCAAAATGGCCGCCATACGCGCTCCCTGGGCGGGATCTCCCGGAACCGGGGAAACATCGAGGCTGACAGCGACACTTTCACCATTGTCGAGGCGTTTGAAGGCAATGGCTTCCCCTTCGCGATGATCCGCAAAACTCAGTAATCCCCTCCGTCTGAAGCGCCCCTGGATGCCGTGAAAGCCATTATCGGCGGCGGCGCCGGTGAGTAGCGTCAGCACTTGGGCAACGACGCCGGTAGTGCCTTCTTTTTCCGGCGCGGGCATATGTACAGCAATGGCGCCACGCTCGGCGGGGGCATCCGGATAGAGCGCGGTCAGTGCCGCGCGTCCGACCAGGAACGCGCCGGCGACAGTGGGGCAGGAATGGCCTGCCAGGCGCACCGCATCAAGATAGCGGTATTCGAAGAGGCCGTCGCGCGCCGCGCCAAGCATGGCGGCGAATGGATCGTAGGTACGCACAACCGGGGCTTGTTCATAGAAGTCGGGAAAGTTCATGCGGAATCACCTTTATGGGTTGGATTGGATTGGGCTAGGCGTCGTGGCGGACGCGACCGCAACGCAGGGATGCGATTGCAGTTGTGGAAAAAATGTGCGTTCCTCATACCGGACATGCGCGATTGTAAGGTCAGCGAATCGGCGCAGGCGCGCCGCCGGCTCAAGTGAACAGGGTCCCCCCGCGAGGGTACGCAGTTCGGCATGATCAGCAAAAATACGCGCCATCAATGCGGGGTCGAGCGTATCCGCCGCCATCCGTATCAGCCGCTCCTCCTGGTCGACGTGCGCAGCCATCAAGTTGTGCCAGTGCGCTTCGATACGGGTGATGGCAGCCGCACAGGCAGCCGCATCATTGTCATTGGCGGCGTGCTTGGCATCACGCGCCATGACCAGCGAGGTATGATGCTCGCGAGATAACGCGAGCAAGGGGCCGATCCGGGGCATCTCAGCCGAAGGTAGTACAGTTGATCATAATTCCAGGTCCGGTGACAATCCGTCAAGGATGAAAATCAAAGAATTTGTGCGGATACGAGGCGAAAACGAATAAAAAAATGCGCGTCGGTCGATTGCTGGACTCGGGATAATGATGCGATCAAGAGTTTCAATTGCCTCATTGTTTTCAGCGCCTGTGCCCATTTATGCAATTCGTTCAGCAACGATGTACCCGAGCTCAGGTGATGAGGACTAGGGGTAAGGTTCTTGTCATGATCAGATAGCCCAGCAACATTCCGCACTGCGAGCCTCCACTATTGGCATTATCTTCAATGTCGTCAAAGTGAGCTTTTGCACGAGGGTCGAGCGCTGTCACGCGAGACTCCACCATAACTGACAATCCCGGCAGGTTTGTAGTTCCATTCCCTGTTAACGTGATTCAGCGCGTTGGAAAGTGACCGCGGCGGTTGGTAATTGTATTTCGGGTGACGCATGCATAAGCGTCGGCCCGCATTCATGCCGGCGGCCCATGACATCGGCTCCTCCCCGGGAGGGCGAGTAGGTGGTTTCCAATCGGCTTATCGGCACCCATATTGATGCCTCCTTTTATAGTCTACGGGTTTTTAAAATCAACCCTGGCCATGCAGTCGAAGAGATTTCATTTAAAATTACTTGTAAAACAAAGAATTATTAAAACAACCTGCAGTTCTACATTAACAGTACAAAGTCCCTTCACGCCTTCCTCCCCTTAAATCTCATACCCGGCGGTACGGTTGGAGCACAGAGGTATAGAAGGGGATGAAAAGCATTCCTCGGATAAGCCTCTGCACGAGAAAACAAAGACATCCCGTCTGCTGCCACCCTCGATAAATCCCCATGTTTTTCCGCCGTTAGCGATCCTTGCCTACATCGTACCGAACAGCGGAACTTGCCTATGAAAATATAATTGTAGGTGGCTCTGATTTATGTGGAAGTTTATTTGCCGTTATGCTATAACGCGAACGCGTCGCATTATTAATACCTTTAAGATTATTGATGTTATTTATAAAGGCACATTAAAGCTGCACCGTACAAGGCGATGCGGGGAATCAATATATAGAAAAACAACAAGAGCTTAAGTGCAAAAATAAAGCTGGCACAATCAATTAATTGCAAAGGGGAAGTATCATGCGACCGAGTAATGTCCATTTAAAAGCAGCGTGCAATCGCATCGCGGAAAGCGGCAACAAAAAAAAGTATCGTCGTACTTCGCTGGCAAAAGTATTGGCATTGCACAGCGCGTTAATCTGCTTTGGGGTGAGTACCGCCGTGATTCTCCCCGGCAGCGCTTTTGCCGAAACGGATAAGCCCGTTAGCGCCGCCGTCCAGGCATACGATATCTCATCCGGGTCGCTTGAAACAGCGCTCAATCAATTTTCGAAACAGGCGGGCATAAACGTTTCGTTCGCTGCGGCGGATGTGAAAGGAATAGCAGCCCAGGAACTGAAGGGCAGCTTTACCGTTCAGGCCGGGTTGAACCGCCTGCTGGCGGGAAGCGGCCTGCAAGCGGTGCCGCAGGCCGGCGGATATGTCATCAGGAAATCTACCCCGGCGGACGCTCAAGTCGCCGTCCTGCCACCGGTCAATGTCACCGCGCACACGTTAGGCCCGGTGGACGGTTATCTCGCCACGCAGGCGTTCAGCGCTACCCGGACCAACACCCCTTTGCGCGATGTACCGCAATCCATAACCGTTGTGACGCAGGATCAAATCAGGGATCAAAATATGCTGGGCATCTCCGACGTGGTACGTTACGTGCCGGGTGTCCATGTATCGCAAGGGGAAGGCAATCGCGACGCGGTGATTTTCCGTGGCAACAACTCGACAGGAGATTTCTATGTTGATGGGCTGCGCGATGACGTTCAGTATATTCGCGATCTCTACAACATACAGCGGGTTGAAGTCCTGAAGGGTTCCAACGGCATGATTTTCGGCCGTGGCGGCGCCGGCGGCGTGATCAACCGTGTAACCAAGGAGGCTGGCTGGACGCCTATCAATGAAATTGCGGTACAGTATGGGTCTTTCAGTCATAAGCGCATCGCAATCGACATCGGCCGACCCTTGAATGATGTCGTTGCATTCCGGCTCAACGCCATGTACGAACATTCGAACAGCTTCCGTAACGGGGTGGAGCTCGAACGTGGCGGGGTCAACCCCACCTTTACCATCAAGCCCGGCGCGCAAACCAAAATTGTTTTGGGTGGGGAGTATTTTACCGATAACCGCGTGGCGGATCGCGGCATCCCTTCGTTTGGAACGACATCTGGCGTCATTGATTCAGGCCGTCCGGCCGACACCCATCGCTCGACATTTTTCGGCGATCCGAACCGCAGCCCGGTCATTATCGACGTCAAGGCACTCAACTCGCTTGTGGAGCACACATTCGACAACAACCTCACCGTGCGCAATCGCACGCGTTATGCCGTTTACGACAAGTTTTACCAGAATATATTTGCCAACGGAGCGGCAACCACAGGAACGGTAGCTATTCAGGCCTATAACGATGCGACCGAGCGCAGCAATGTTTTCAATCAGACCGATTTTTTGTATACCCTGAATACCGGTCCGCTAAAGCATGAGTTCATGGCCGGCGTGGAGTATGGCCGCCAGGTGACGGATAACTTCCGCAATAACGGCTATTTCAATAACAATTTTACGGGGGGCGGCAGGAATTCAAGCGTACCCTTTTCCAATCCGATTAGCCTGACTCCCGTCACATTCAGACCTGACCCACTCGGCATCGCCGGTGGCCCGACCGCTAACAATCACGGCGTGGTCGAAGTAGCCGCTGTATATCTGCAGGATCAGATTACACTCCATCCTAAACTTAACGCCATCCTGGGCTTACGCTACGATAGCTTCGATTTAAAATTCCGCAACAACAACAATGGTCAGCAATTCCATGTTACCGACAACTTGCTTTCACCAAGAGTCGGTTTGATTTATAAGCCGATCGAATCGGTTTCGATTTACGGCAACTACAGCCTGGCCTATGTGCCCCGGGCCGGCGACCAGTTAACCTCGCTAGCGCTGAGTAATGCGGCGCTTAAACCGGAACAGTTCACGAATCTGGAGCTGGGCGCCAAGTGGGATGTCCGTCCCGATCTGGCGCTTACCGCGGCGCTATATCAACTGGACCGCAGCAATGTCATCGCACCCGTTCCCGGTGATCCCAGCCAAACCATGCTGGTCGACGGGCAGCGCGCCAGGGGAGCTGAAGTTGGCTTGATCGGACGCATCACCCCGCAATGGAGCATCATGGGAGGATACGCTTATACGGATGCCGAAATTACTCGCGCGATAAGCGGTGCCAACGCCGGCGCGGTGGTGGCACAAGTCCCCAAACATACGGTGTCGGCGTGGAATCGCTATGATTTTTCGCCGGTGCTGGGCGGCGGGTTGGGCGTGGTTCATCGCAGCAGCATGTACGCCTCGCTCGACAATACCGTGCTACTTCCGGGTTATACGCGGCTGGACGCGGCAATCTTCCTCAAGCTCACCAAGGTTTTGCGGGTGCAGGCAAATCTTGAAAATATAGCCGATGTCGACTACGTTGCGGCCGCCCACAACAACAACAACATACTGCCCGGTGCGCCACGCATCTATCGCGTGACGGTCATCGCAAATTTTTAGGTTCATCAGAAGGGGGAGCCGGCCATTTACGCAATCTATCCATGAAACACCTCCCCTAAGCAGGATGGATAGAGCAGAGCGCAATCCATCAAAATACCCGGATCAGTGGGCAAATAACGGGCTTGTCAAGACGGAAAATAGGCCAAATCGCTTTGCCAAGGTGACAGCGCGTCAGGGTATTGTTACTTTCCCCTGTGCTCTTCTATCAGCGCCAGTAACTGCTTGAAATCAATTGGCTTGGTCAGATGAACGTCAAACCCGGCTTCCTTTGCAAGCATCTTGTCCTTTTCCTGTCCCCACCCGGTAGCCGCGAACAGGCGCATGTCCGCGCCCCATGAGGCGGCGCGGATTTCGCGTGCCACTTCGTAGCCATTGAGATGAGGCATGCCGATGTCCAGCAACGCGATGTCCGGCAGAAACCGCGCTGCCTCTTCCAAGGCTGCGCGGCCGTCGTGAACGGCCCTTGTCTCATGCCCGTCGCGTTGCAATAACATGGAAATCGCGGTGGCTGCCGCCGTGTTGTCGTCCGCGATAAGGATGCGATATCGCGCCTTGGCATGAGGAGATACATGAGATTCTTGCGACGCGTCAGACTCAGAATCAGAATGTGGCGGCAGTAAAGATGATGCTGGCTGGACTGGGGGGGTTGGCACAGGCGAGGCGATCTCGCGCGCCGTCGCCAGGGGAAGGCCAACATGGAAAGTACTGCCCTGCCCTAACCCGTTACTCTCGGCGCGAACCCAGCCGCTGTGCAACTCGGCGATGGCGCGCACCAGGGCAAGCCCGATACCCAATCCGGCGGCGGCCCGGTCGCTCTTGGTTTTCCTCTGCGAAAACATGCCGAATATTTCCTCGGTGCAGGATGGCTCGATACCTATGCCGTTGTCCCCAACGCTTATCACGACATTTTCAGCGCCCGTCTTGACATCAAGGGTGATCCTGCCCCCCGCATCGGTATACTTGGCTGCATTGGATAACAGGTTGGAGAAAACCTGGGTAAGCCGTATCGGGTCGCCGTAAACCACCACTGACGAAGGCGGTTTTGTTACCGACAACGTATGATTGGGCCCGTCGATAAGAGGCTGTACGGTTTCCAGCGCGGAGTCGATGACGGAAGCCAGCGTCACGTTTTGCTTGTGCAGCGTCATCCGCCCCAGCGTCAGGCGCGACACATCCAGGAGATCGTCCAGCAGAATCTTCATCGCCTTGCATTGGCGTTGAACCACCTGCGCCGCGAATTCGCATTGGCTGCCGTCGAGTCCCGGCGACTGCATCAGCCGCGCCGAGCTGTCTATCGCCGCGATGGGGTTGCGCAATTCGTGTGAAAGAGTCGCGATAAACTCATCTTTGCGCCGATCGGCATCCTGCAGCCGCTCTGCGATAAGCAGGCGCTCGATGAAATCGGCCGCCTGCCGCGCGTACAAATCCAGTATTCTCAGTTCACGCTTGGCCGGCATATGCGGGGTGCGAAAATGCGTGGACAGCATGCCGAGCGGTTTTCCATCGCGGCTGAACAGGGGCGTGGACTGGACTGCCCGGTAGCCGGCGCGGTTGGCGACCGCGCGGTGGATTGCATAGCGTTCGTCCACCTGGACATCCTCGATCACCATCCGCTGCTGGCTGGCGAGCGCGCGCGAGCATGCCGCATCGCCCTCCGCATCGACAGTTCCGAAATAGTCGAGAAAATCCTGTTTAAAGCCTTGGTGAGCGGCAATGGTCAATGATTTAGTGACTGGATCATACAGCTGGATCGTTCCCATATTGGTCCCGAGCAACGCAACGGCCGCTCCCAGGATTTCTTCCAGCGCGGACGGCAGATCCGAGGTGTTCACCAGGCGAGAACTGAGCGCATGGAGACGATTCATGGAGGAAAGCTCGGCTTCGAGGCGGCTTTGGGCCTCCCGCAGTGCTTCCGCGATCCGTTCGCGTTCTGAAATCTGGTCTCGAAGCGCCCTGTTTGCCACCGACAACGCTTTCGTGCGCTCGTCTACCCGTTTTTCCAGGAAGTCGCGCGCATTCATGCCCTTATCTATGGAACGAATAAATTGATATGCTGCCGAGGCAAAGCGTGACAGGCTCGCCAGCAGGCGAACATCTTCCCCGTCGAACTTGCGGTCGGGAGAATGTGCGATCACCCATACCGTTCCAATAGGCTTCTTCCCATCATGAAAAGGCAGGAGTAAAAGCTCCGCAATGGGCGGTATGTTGGGCGGAAGGGCGAAAAAACTGGATGGTTTTTCAATCAGGATGGGCGAATCGCGCTCTATCACCATCCCGCAGGGGCTGCCGACCCGAACCATCAAAGTGCCGATATTCTTTTCCAGCAATCCTGCGCACGCATCCCAGCGGAACGACTTTCCATCAGATTCGAGAATATTGACCCCGGCCGAGTCGGCGTGGCATAGTTCAAGCGCCACCTCTGTCAGCCTCTGCAGCAAGTTACGCGGATGATTCGAAAGCTCATCGGCCAGGCCAACAAGCGCGCGGCTTTCGGCCTCGAAATCCGCAACGCGGGATGGTCGCCTCAGCAACGCCCCGATCCCGGGGATTTTCTCCAGGGGAGGATACGGCAAGCTTATAAGATCCTCGTTGGTCAATTGCCACCTCTTGGCTCGAATGCATCCTTCTGCAAATATTGCCGCTTTAAAAAATTGTCCTTTTTTATCCTTTTTTATCTTGTAATGGCTTTTTTATATGCGCAAGTTCGCATTATTTCTGTGCGACAACGCTCATATACAAAAAAACCCTTTTTACAGAGTATCTTAAGAGAACAAATGAAGGCCGCGGTAGGTTCCGGGCTGGCGGGCGGGGTGTCCCCCGCCAGCATGCAATCCGTGCCGCTGGCGGATGCCGCCACACGGCGGGGCCGTCGCTCATACGGGATGCGGTTTTTGCCGGCGGGGGAATGGACAGGGGGACGGAGCAAGGGCATCCAGCAATCGGTTGTTCTTTCCGAACGCTAAAACCCAAGCCGGTTGTCGTAGCGTAACCGGCTAACACTTCTAATTGTTCCTTTCAGAGCTTGATGTGGTTAATGATCTTGGTAACGCCGTTCACAGAGCGTGAAATTGAAATCGCCTGGTTCATCTCGGACTGGCTCTTCGCGTTTCCGCTCAGCACGACAACACCATCCTTATCCGTATCGACGTTGATGTTCATCGGGCTGACGTGCTTGTCAGCAGCCATTTTCGCCCTTATTTTTGTGGTTATTACCGAGTCCTTGCTGGATTCTCCGGCACTTGAATGATGCCTGTTCTTATCCCCGGAATACCCGGCGGTGGGTGTCAGCAACAGGCCGATGACAAAACAGCCTGCCGCAAGTTTGATTGTTTTCATGGCTCATCCTTAAAGGATTTTGATTAAAGGTTGCATGGTTGCACGCGCTCACCGGCCTCGTATGTTCGCTTGATTACGTAAATCAAACCGAAGGGGAGACCGAAATAAGAAAAACTTGCCGAAGCAGGTTCTTGAAGAGAATTACCCGAAATTTCTGTCCCGGCAAGCCGCAAGACACTTTCCATCCGCCCCGGAGGCGTAGGATGGGTGCAGCAAAGCGAAACCCATCACCAGCTGTTGATCGATTTCACCACCACCCTTTTTCCGGGTATGAAACATAATTCTCCGCCTCCACCGTGGCCATTCCACTACTGCGCGCATCGGCGAATTGCGCCAACCCCGTCTTGACGTTTTCATCCACCCATCGCACAAACATCGGATGCGGCGCAAATCCGCTGCCTAAATCATATTCCAGTCCGGCCAGGAATTTTTTCTCGGGACCCACGCCGGTGGTTCTCGCGGGGATCACAATGGCTCTTCCACCGCCACTTTTTGCCTCTTCAACGAGGGTACGGATCTTGTCGATCCAGGGTGCGCGCTTGTCGGGCCAATCTTCCCGCCAGGTAGCCACCTTGATCGCCCGAAATTCGCCGCTGGCGCCATTGGCCTTCCGCATATGCTCCGCGATTTCCTCCAGCCTCCTGTTCCATTGCGCATTCTGGTGGTCGCTGCCGGAACCGTGTGCGACCAGGATAACGGTATCCTGCGCCGGATTTTTTGATAGCGTGCGCGCCCGGTCAAGCAGCGCGGCGGCAAACAGGGGGCTGGAGCCAAGACCGCCCACTGTTTGAATTGGCAGACTGGTACGAATACGGGAACCCGGAACAGCACTGACTGCTCCATGTCCATGTCCATGGCCATGGCCATGACTGGCATGGGCGTCGGAGGCGTTCTGGACTCCACTTTCTATATCCAGTCCGGCCATACGCTCGATACTCTTGCGAAAGCTGTCTTCCATGGCAAATACGCGCACGATTACCGCTGCTCTTGCGCCGCGCTGCTCCAGCTTGCGTAGTGCGCGTTCGATGGTCGCCTGGTCCGCCATGGAGAACGCAAACTCGATTTTGTACCGCTCCATCAGCGGCTGGACTGCCTCGCGCATGGTCTCGTTCCAGTTAAAATCGGAACCATGGGATAAAATCACCACACCGACATCCTCCCTGGCAATCGGCTGGCTCCGGTTTGCTTCGCGTTGCAGCCAGGTTGCCAGGTTTCCCGTCGCCGCGCTGGCATCGGTGCGAATATCCGGCTTGCCATCGGCCAGAAGCTCAACGCCGGAAGGCAGCAACCGTTTCAGCCCCCCATCGAAAGTCATCATACTGTCGAACTTGGGACCGAAATGAAACGGCACCACGAGGGTTTTATGCGTTCCATCCGCGGCGCTCCTGGCTCCGTCCGCTGCCTCGGCCAGTCCCTGTTTTAACCTGGCGGCGCGCTCCTCCGCATCGTCGTCTTTTTTATCACGGCCGATCACTACGTTGATCGATGAAAAACCAAAACCCGCAGCCGCTTTCTCTGCGATACGTTGCCAGTCCGCCTTCATCTTCCGTTCGCTTGCGTCATCGATGGCTCCATAACCGACAACCACCACGCTGGCAGCCGCGGGTTGCGAGATGACGCGAAATTTATCGGCCAGATCCTCAACTGCAAGGAAGCTCTCGCCATAAGGACGCGCATAGGAAATGGGAACCGCCGGCTTTTCGCCTTCCAGCAGCTGGCAGGCAAGTTCATAACGCGGCGCCGCGGCGGAGATAAACAGGGGAATCACCACAATACGCTCGGCCCCTTTCTTCAGGAGCATATCCACACCGCTTTTGAGATATTTCCGGGTACGCTCGTCGGTAACGAATATCAATGAGGCATTGCGCCCTTTGGCAAACATGTGGAACTCATCAATAATCTCCTCGTTCCCCACAAAGCCGCGATCCGCGGCCAAAACCAGGAAACCTGTTTGCCTGTCCTTTCTACTGAGGGCCTCATTCGCAAAGGCAGGTTTGATCAAAGCCGCGCCCAGCAACGCCGCCAGGATAAAGCAATAAAAGCGTTCAAGCGTTGACATGTATTTTTGCCTGTTCATATCTTCCTCGTTAGTAAACCTGATAATACTCGCAGAGTTTGCGGGAGCATAGGGAACCTTTGAATATGCTGATTTTGTCACTGACAGGCTTGACGGAAGGATTATTCAGAGGCTCCTCTTCGAGGATAGGTTCCAGGAAAGTTCAATGAGGGTTGGCAGCAATGCTCGCAAGAGCCCGCTTGTGCCCCTACCTGCCCTGCCAGCCATATCACTGGATGTTGAAGGTGTCGAAAGCGGGGCACAGGGAGGCAGTAAAGGCAATGGAGCGAGCTGGTTGCGGGAGAAAATTGGCATTGGGGCTGCTACGCTTGAATTTCTACCGGACGATATTTCATTCGCTGCTCTCTCTCAATAACCGCCGCCCCCGCCTCCACTTCCGATTCCGGTGGCGCCTCCACCCGCACTGCTTCCGGTACCGCTACCCGCGCTGCTACCTGAACTATACCCCGAGTTGCCGCCGTCTCCCCGCCAATCCATATCCGTATCGTTCTTCGATTGGCCGTCCTTCTTCCCGTATCCCTGGTTTTGACCGGGCTTCATGGTTTGCGCGCCGGGAATACGCGGCTTGCCCCGTGTCCTGGAATATTATCCTGCCCTTGCATACCACCTGCCCCTGGCGGAGCGGCGCGTTGTCCTGCCGGGGTTACCAAACCGCCCTCGGCGCGCAGAACTCCGGCCGCTCCCACGCCGATGACCAGCGCGGTCAGCGTCAGGGAATGAATAAGCGTGTTTTTCAATATCGCGAATCTTTTCATGCGAACTC
Organism: Nitrosospira sp. Nl5; assembly: GCF_900102495.1. Taxonomy (GTDB): domain Bacteria; phylum Pseudomonadota; class Gammaproteobacteria; order Burkholderiales; family Nitrosomonadaceae; genus Nitrosospira. The sequence goes on from NZ_FMVQ01000004.1 coordinate 44,629, forward strand.
CGCAAATAATAAAGAGCGACAGAAAAGCGAGCGTTCTGCGCCCTTCCTCAAAATGATGCCACTTACCAAAAAGATGAAGTTCAAGTGCCGCAAAAAGTTTGTTTGCGCTAGCAGCCTGTCGGACTTGAATCGATGCGAGAGAGTGACCTGGCGAGGACAGATTTTGACGATTCTGAAAGCCAATAGTTGCTCTATTGGTCGAAAAAGCGGTGAAATATCTCCCGTCCAGACGCTTTTGCAGCCGATTTCCGTTAAGCCCGGCAGGCTGCCAGCTGCTGATTTCAGCTCGCAGAGTCCGGGAGAATCACAGAGTTCAATGATAGCGCGTCGCGGTGTCACCGAAACGGGCGAGGAGCCCGTCGGCATCCATGCCTGTCCTGCCGGCCATATAGAAACCTGCCTGAATATCGATGTTATCGGAGGCAGGGTGCAGCACGAGCATATGGAGGTGATGGGCGATGGCCGACTGGGTGGCGCGATCGGGAGGACACCGCCGCCTGGTGGTTAGCCATGACAAGGCGGCTAACAGCAGCCTGACCGAGGGTTTATCGTGCTGGTCTTTGAAATTTTTCATAGGGTAAAAACGACTGTGACAACCGGAAGATGCTCCAAATTATGTGACTGCGATGGCGGTGACTGCCCGTATGAAAGCTTCTCCATTTACAGACAGACGGAATACAGGTGCTCTCTTCTCAAAGAGTGTTCCCGCTATAGGTAATGCTAATAATAATGATAATTATTGTCAATAATAGATTGTTCCTCCTGCTCAAGGAGCATGAGGTGTTAACAGTTTTCCTCCACAAAATTATGCTTGTACGACTTGAAAAAAAATGGCTGCAAAAGCGCTATTTTCCGCTACAAACCCCCAAGCATGATCGACCGTTAGTTTCCGTACAGACTCCACTTCTTGAAAGAGGCATATTTATACATGGGCGCGTACGAGCTGAAGCTATATACGATACCACTCAATGTCATCAGGGTTGCCTTGAGCAGCCGTGAATCGTTGTTGAGGCAGGCAGCAAGCGGAAGCCAGGCGTTTTCGTCTGATGACGAATTGTGCAAAAATCTGCCAGGCCTCGGCTAATTTTCGCTGAGCAGTGCGCAGAGCGCCGCGAAATGTCCAGCAGCGCCACTTGATCTCTGTCCCGGAGAGCCGGTTGCAAATTGGGACGGTGAAATTCGTGTAATTTAACCATCACTGTCTACGATACAGAAGAGAAGTGAGCGAACAGCGAGGGCTCGATATCGCTGCAACCCGCGGGCGCAGATGATGCCCGGCGGTACTTTTACAGGCTTCTGCGAAGGAAATTGACTATCGCGACGCGGCCTTTTGAGGCTGGTCCAACTGGATGGAGCGCGTCGATGGGTTTTTACTTTCTTTTTTTGTTCACGTATCAAACCGCTAAAAAATGACTAGAGAGCGTAATAACGAGCCACGCCAATCAGGTCTTCTTCAGGAGGAAAGGAAGGAGGAAGCTGAAGACAGCGTGGTTGAATCATTCGGGGGGAATGAAAGCAAGCAGGACATGCTGTTGCGATCTGCCGCCGCGCAAACTTCCAACGCCATTCTCGTGGGGCGTGAGCGTGCCGAATACGAGCTAGACTGGGCAAAAAAAGCATTGGAGGAAAAAACGGCGGAACTTGATCGCTCTCTTTCCATGTTGCGAGCAACCATAGAATCGACGGCCGACGGCATTCTGGTCACAGACGAGAATGGCAAGATACTTTGCTATAACCAGCTTTATCTTGAGATGTGGCAAATGCCGCGCGAACTCATGGAAACTGCGAGACACCCGCCTCTCATCCGATATTGCTGCAACCATTTGAAAGATCCTCAGCAGTTCACTCTGTTAACCGAAAAAATTTATGCGACATGGCCGCAACAAACTTTTGATATGCTTCATTTTAACGATGGTCGGGTGTTTGAACGATATACGAAGGTCAAGCTTGTGGAAGAGGGAAACACAGGTCGTGTCTGGAGCTTCAGAGACGTCACAGAACGCAAACAGGCCGAGGTCCTCACAGCACAGTTGGCGGCCATCGTGGAGTCCTCGTATGATGCAATCATTGTCAAAGATCTCAACGGTATCATTACGAACTGGAATGCCGGCGCCGAAAGAATTTTTGGCTATCGTGCGAGCGAAATCATAGGTTGTTCCATCTATGGGTTGATTCCCTCTGACCGTTTGGAAGAAGAAAGCAGAATCATGGGTCTCATCAAGAGCGGAAAAATCGTAGATCATTTCGAGACCGTGCGGTGGGGCAAGAACAACAAGCCAATTGATGTTTCCGTTACGATATCACCGGTGAAGGATGGTACAGGCAGGATTATTGGCGCATCCAAGGTTGCGCGCGATATTACCCAGCGCAAAGAGTCGGAAGAGCGCATTCAGCATCTCGCCTACTACGATTCGCTGACCGGCCTGCCTAACCGCGCGTTGCTGGCAGATCGCATGAAAATTGCCATCGGGAACGCTGCCCGGTATTCCAATCGGTTGGCGTTATTGTTCGTCGATCTCGATCGTTTCAAGCTGATTAACGATTCGCTTGGCCATGAAATTGGCGACAGGCTGCTTAAAATTGTCGCAGAGCGCATGCAATCCGCAGTGCGCCGTACCGACACGGTAAGCCGGCGGGGAGGTGATGAGTTTATTGTCTTGCTAAGCCAGATTGAAGCCGCGGAAGACGCGGGACGGGTTGCCGAGAAGCTCATTGCAGCGTTGTCTCTACCCTATTCAATAGAGGAACATGAGCTGACGATCACCGCAAGCATAGGGATAAGCCTTTATCCGGACAGCGGTAACGATGCAAGCAGCTTGCTCCGCACCGCTGATACGTCGATGTATTCTGCCAAAGAGGCCGGCCGGAACCAGTATAAATTCTATTCTGAACACCTGGCCTCGGGCAACTGAAAACGCAGCCTTGAACGCGACTTGCGCTGGTGCTGGATGTGGTGAAATCTTCACGGTAGACCAGCCGCAGATAGCGCTTTCAACCGGACGTGTTATCGGCACGGAAATACTCCACTGGAACGTAGTAATTGACGATTTCGGTATCGGCTATTCCAGCCTGTCGTATTTTCCGGTGCTCTCGCGAGGGCATTCGACCGTTCGCTTCTCGTTTCCCTGCCTCTGAGGCAACCCAAAAAGCCCCACGCCATGGACTACCTCGATGAGTTGGTCAAATATTCTCTAACTCCGATATTCCCTAGTACCGGTCAAGCGGCGCCGGGCCTTCTCCCGGATGTTCGTTCCTGTTGTCTTTGTGCGGTTCGGATCCGGTAATGGACTTTGCCTCCTCGTGCGTCTGCTGTTTTTTGGCAGCGCGCTCTTCTATTTTCTCTTCAGCCCTGTTTCCATGAGTTTCATCACTGACGGGGTCGCCTTCATCCACGGATTTTTCCGGTGACTGGTCCGATGTCTGTTCAACTGGTTCGTCCGCTGACTGATCCGCTTTGTTTTCAGGGGAATTTCCCATGATGGCTCCTGGAATGAGTGTGGCAACAGCGCCAAACAATATGCTATACCCGCGTTGCAGGCACATTCAGTGCGATACCGTACAACCGTGCGGCAGCCAGGCAATACCTGTTCAGGTAGCCGTTGCCAATATCATCGCTGCCATAGAATTTGCGGGGCTTCCAGGGGAACGGTTACGCCATCGTGGTTTGGTATCAGGCGCGCCGTATAGTCGGAGGTGGCACGGGCGGCAGGCACCCTTGCTTCATATGCATAACCGTTGCTTGCGGCCAGTTGATGCAGGCGCTTCATCTCCTGTCGCACCGGCGTATTTTCGATAATTCCCTGGGCATACAGCTCGACACGCACCGCATCCGGATCGAGGTCATCGAAATAGACCTGGACCGTGAATACATGCTGCCCGTTGTCAGTCTCGACCGTCATTTCGCCGAAGCGCAAGGCGAACCATTTCCGTTCCAGCTCCTGCTGCCAGTTTGAAATTTTCTTGCCAAGGGCGCAGTTGCCGGCAGTCCGCTCGTGATAGGCAACGGCGGACGGGAGGTAGTGTTGCAGCGTATATTCCCGCACCACGCGATTTGTCGAAAAGCGAGGTGTCAACTGCGCCATGCTCTTTCGCATGCGCGTCACCCAGGCAACAGGAACGCCTTGCTTGTCGCGGTTATAGAACTCGGGAATCACCTCGTATTCAAGCAGGTTGTAGAGAGCTTCCGCTTCGACAGCGTCCCAGGCGGGATCATCGCCGTGTTCCTGCCCGTCCCCTAGCGCCCACCCCAGTTCCGGCATGTAGGCTTCCGCCCACCATCCATCCAGTACAGATAGATTGATGCCGCCATTGACGAGTACCTTCATTCCGCTCGTCCCGCTCGCCTCCCAGGGTCGCCGCGGCGTGTTGAGCCAGACATCCACTCCCCGGACCAGCTGTTCGGTCAATTGCATGTCGTAGTCGCTAAGAAAGATCACGGAGGCGCTCGCCCCGGCGCGGCGGATAAAATGCGTCCACTCCCGAATCAGGGCCTGACCGGCTTGATCCGCGGGATGCGCCTTGCCCGCCATGATGAGCTGCACCGGGCGCTTCGGATTATTCAATAACCGCAACAGCCGTTCCGGATCATGCAACAGCAGGTCCGGTCTCTTGTAAGTTGCGAACCGCCGCGCAAAACCCAGCGTCAAGGCGTCGGGGTCAAGCAAGCGCTTTGCGGCTTCAGCGGTGTGCGGCAACGCTCCCGATACGGCGAGTTGCAGGGACAGCCGTTCCCGGACGAACTCAACCAGCGCCCTGCTCTCCGCCAGGCGGAACCGCCAGAGATCCAGGTCGGAGACGCAGAGGATATTCTGCTCCAGCGTTTCCGTTGTCCCCAGCCATGGTCCTTTTCCGCAGGCCAGGGTCCAGAGCTTGTCGGCGGCCTCGGAATCCCAGGTGGGGATATGAACCCCATTGGTCACATGGCCGACCGGTACTTCTTCCGTGGGCCAGCGTGGAAAAAGGGGTGCAAAGAGATGCCTGCTCACGCGTCCATGCAAGCGGCTCACGCCATTGACCGCCCCGCTCCCGCGAATCGCCAGGTAGGCCATGTTGAAAGGCTCTGAGGGATCATCGGGATTCTTCCGGCCCAGGGCCAGTAAATCGCGGCGCGTTATCCCGAGTTGCCTTTCAGCGTAGTCACCGAGATATTGTTCAATAAGAGCTGGAACGAAACGGTCGAAGCCGGCAGTCACCGCGGTATGCGTGGTGAACAGATTGCCCGCGCGTGTAACGGATAGCGCGGCATCGAAAGTCTGTCCGGTTTCCTCCATGAAACGGCGGGCACGTTCCAATATGGCAAATGCCGCGTGGCCTTCGTTCAAATGGCAGACTTCCGGCTTGATGCCGAGCGCATCCAGCAGCTGCCATCCGCAAATTCCAAGAAGCAGTTCCTGCTTGAGACGCAATTCCGGGCCGCCGCCATAAAGCTCGCTGGTGATGCCCCGGTGCGCCGGAAAATTTGCCGCATCATTGCTATCCAGCAGATACAGCTTCACCTTCCCTACCTGCACTTGCCAGGTGCGTACCCAGACGGAGTAACCTGGGAGCTTGATTTCCAACCGCAGCCATTCCCCATCCCTCCGGCGCAATGGCGTAATCGGCAACTGCCCGGGGTCGTTATACGGAAACAGGGCTTCCTGGCTTCCATCCTTGTTGATCACCTGCCGGAAATACCCTTGCTGGTAGAGCAGCCCCACACCGACAACCGGTACGCCGAGATCACTCGCGGCCTTGAGCTGATCGCCGGCCACATTGCCAAGCCCGCCCGAATAAATCGGCAGTGCCTCGCTTAACATGAACTCCATGCTGAAATAGGCGACGCACGTGAGCGAAGATTGCGGGCATTTTTGTTGGAACCAGGCTGGCACCTTTGCCGCGTCGCGCTGCGCTTGCACAAGGTCATCGACATTCTTGCGGAACGTGGGATCGGCAAAAACGTGCTGGAGCTTCTCCCGCGAAACGGTCTGTAAAACGACCCAGGGATTATGCGTCAGCCCCCAAAGCGCCGCATCCAGTTGTCGCCATATATGATCCGCATCGTGCCGCCAGGACGACCGCATATCCAGCGCCAGCTCGGCCAGGGAATCGAATCCCTCTACGTCTCTTGCGGCCTGAGGCGCATAGAGCGGTTTGTCACCCGTTGCGGGAGTCATTGAACCTGCATCCGGCATGTAGCGCACTCACCAGCAAGGCAGACGTCAAGCGCCGAAAGAAGTCATAGCGAGTCATGGCTCAACTTGCCAAAGAGCGGGCCCATGAGTTGAAGAACTGAACGCGCATGAAGTGACGATTCAAGAAGTCGTGCTTAATTCTCATTACGCAACACTGCCGGCAGAAATTTCAGGCAGATTTGAGGCCCGACCAGCAAGGACACTGGTAAGGCGAAGATATATAAAAACAGCGCGGGCACGTTCCAGCCCGCGCTTCGCTTATCAGGGGTTCGGATCCTTGCGATGTTTGCTCGGGTCCAATTTGTGCTCTTTGTCCCGCTTTATGTCTTTCTCTACACTGCGGTCAATTTCTTCCTTTGCCTGGCCCTTCACCCCCTCTGACTGATCGTAGTCCTTCTTCGGCTTTTGCGAAGACTGGCCTGATGTAGAGCCGGAAGAACTTGCGGAATCCTTGTCTCCTGAGCCGTAACTTTGCGCATGCCCGGCGCCAGCTAGGGCCAAGGCGCTCAAAAGCGTCAGGGCTTGAACTGTCCGGCCTTTCAAAATTGTCTGGAAATTCATGATAGCTCTCCTGTAATAAAAAATGTATGTGAAAACACCCGACAGGGTTGGCAACCGGATGCAATCTAATCGTCTTTCACCTTGATGAGCTTGCCGTCTTCGGCGACTTTAATTTCAATCTTCTTGCCATCGGGCTTCCTTACTTCGGCTTCGTAGACGGTAATTGGCTTGCCAGCCACTATTTCCTTGCATCTTTCTCGACTTCCTCGATTTTCCCGCCGCCGGCGTGACTGGTTATTGTTTTCTGGCCCTGCGCCGGCACATCAGACCATTGAACTTTTTCATCGGCAAAAGCCGAAGCGGCGTATGCCAGCGTATTCGGCAGGGCAAGTAACAGAAATGCCTTATTCATCATATTTTCCTGTATCTATCGGTATCAATATGAGAGGGTGGAGATATCCGCCTACGAATTGCATGGCGAGCCGAGGTTTAATAGCCACCGGTTTCGGCGGCGCCTCCTAAGCCAGTCAATAATGACCGGTAACACGGGCTGCTTCTCCACGCATTAAATAGAAGAGCGAAAAAAGGTGAAGGAATCCCCACCTTTTTCCGCAAATGGCATTAACCGTTTTTATGGCTCTGGCTGCCGGCCTTGGCGTGCTGCCCCGAGCTCCCCCCACGGCTGGAGGAAGACTTGGAACTGCTCGCGTGGGAAGCCTTCCCGCCCTTGCTGGCAATTTCCCGCTGTTTCTTTTCGTCCATGGAAGCAAAACCGCGTTTGCTCTGGCCGTCGCCACCGCTTTTTGATGTAGGCATGTTTATCTCCTTGTTGGCTGATTGCTGACTATGAAATTTTCCGCCGGCATCCTTTTTACCCAACACGCATTGATGTCTTCGGAAGCGCTATCTTCACTATGAAAAGCTAAAGATATGTATTCATGTTATGCGGCAGAATTGCCTTTTTATGTACGGAGACGCACATAAACTCAAAAAAATCAAGGTGGATTCCTCAGAATGGAAACAAGTCACATCAAGATTCATCAAGCGCGTGGCCGTAAATCAAGCCAGTTTTTCCGGGCTCGTATAACGTGCCTTCGGGATGACTTGGCGCGGAGTTTTCCTGTTGACTTTCCATCCGTCGGGCAGACATTTTGTCGCCAAGGCTCGGCATCAGCTTCGCTATCGTGGTGTTGACAACCGACATCGCACCAACCTTTATATCGCGGCCGCCGTCGGTTGCCGCTTTCAGAATCGCTTCGGCAACTTCCTCGGGGTCGATCAGGGGCGGCGGTAATTTTGGTTCCCTGTCCATATAGTTCTTGGCATGCTGCGGATACGGCGTATCGACGGCGGTCGGCTGAATCAGCGTAATCGATACCGGTGCCTTGTCCACGTCTTCGACTTCCACGCGAAGCGCATCGGTAAATCCTTTGACCGCGTGCTTGGATGCCGAATACATGCCCTGCAGCGGCACCACGGCTTCGGATACTTCGCTGCCCACATTAATGAGAGCACCGCCATTCGCTTTCAGCTGTGGCAGGGCGGCAAGCGAGCCATTTACCACGCCCCAGAAATTTGTGTCGAAAAGGCGCCGGCTGTCGGCTTCGCTGACTTCGTCCAGGCGGCCAAAGATCGATACGCCGGCGTTATTGATCCAGGTGTCGATACGGCCGAAGCGAGCGATGGCTTCCTGGGCAACGAACAGCATTCTCTCTCGATCGCCGACATCCGCGACAACATGCATGGCTTCACCGCCGGCATCGACTAATTGCGCCGCCAGATCCTGAAGGGTCGCTTCGCTGCGTGCGACCAGCACTAGCCGCGCGCCGCGCGCCGCGGCCAGTTTTGCAGTGCAAAGGCCGATGCCGCTTGAGGCACCGGTCAGAACGATCACCTGTTCATTCAGAGGTTTAAGTGAAGCGGACATGGTTTTCTCCCTGCTAAATTACCATAAACAACGATGAAAATGACCGGCTACAAGTCCAAGGCAAGCTCTCGGAGATACGTCGCTGCTGAACGGAACCGACGTGCTTGAGCAGATTCCATAAACTCTCTGGAAGAGCGAAGTAAAACGCCATTCATCATCCATTTACCACCCATGGAAAAACTGCGCCGGTTGCAAAAGTGGTTGCGCCGGCTGCGGTACCGCGGTCCGCACAAGCATCAAACCGGGAATGACCCAAGACTGGATACTATGGGCAATATCTTGCGCTAGCTGTGCAGTAGCGCACTTAACGATATGCGGGGTGCCGGCCGGCTTGGCGCAGACATCCGGGGACAACGCATCAAAAAGTATGCGCAAAAAAAGGCGAGAAAAGACACGTGGGCGCGGCAGACAGGAAAAACGGGATTGACTCTACATCGCAGCGATCAAATCCTCAAGGACCTTGAAATCCACCGGTTTCGTCAGGTGATGATCGAAACCGCTGGCACGGGAAAGCCGGCGGTCTTCCTCCTGGCCCCACCCGGTCAGCGCCACCAGCTTGATATCCTTGAATTGCGGCTGCTCGCGGATACGGCGTGCGACCTCGTATCCGTCCATGCCCGGCATGCCGATGTCCATCAGGATCACGTTTGGCTGATAGTCCGGAATTGCCGCAAGCGCCGCCGGCCCGCTGTTCGCGACCTGAACGTTAATGCCGATTGATGCAAGCAGCATGCCAAGGATTTCCGCGGCGTCATGATTATCATCGACCACCAGGACGCGCAACCCGGGGGGCGCCGGAACCGCTTTCTCCGGTCCGGCGCTTTTCGCGCGTGCGGATACTTCCGACAACGGCAGGCGCACGACGAATTCACTGCCCCGATCCTTTCCTTCACTTGTGGCTTCCACCGTGCCGCCATGCATTTGCAGCAGACGGGAAACCAGGTTAAGCCCGATGCCGAGACCCTCATGCGCCCCCACGCCGTTACGGCGCTCCTGCGCAAACATGTCGAACAAACGCGGCAACATGTCCGGCAGGATACCGATACCGTTATCCCGTACGGATACAACGGCATTATCGCCTTCCTGGCGCGCGGTCAACCAGATCTGCCCGCCATTCCTGGTATACCGCGCCGCATTATTGAGCAGATTGGTAAATATCTGCTCCAGGCGAACGGCGTCGGCATGGACAATCAAAGGCCCTTCAGGAATGAATACGCTCAATGTATGTCCTTTTTCGTTGATCAGCGACATGCTCGCTTCAACGGCGTTGCGCAGCACGCCAGCCAGTTCGGTAGGCGCCTGCCGCAGTTCGATCTTTCCGCTGGTAATGCGCGATATCTCCAGCAGGTCATCCACCAGGCGAACCATGTAATTGACCTGCCGGTTGATGACCGGCAGCAGGCGGGGAATAGCTGCGGCGCCATCGGGGCGCGCGATAAGCGCCAGTGCGTTGGAAATCGGCGCAAGCGGATTACGCAGCTCATGCGCCAGCGTAGCCAGAAATTCGTCCTTGCGGCGATCGGTCTCCTTCAACGCTGTTTCCGCACTGACCGCATCGGTGACATCTATCGACAGGCCGGCATGTCCCGCATACTCGTCGGCCGCGGTAAACCATGGCAGCGCATACGATTCAAACCAGCGCCATTCGCCTTTGCTGGTTTTCGCCCTGACGCGCTGCTGAAAACGGGAACGGTCGCGCAATACCTGCTCGAACGCGGCGAGGTAACCGGTTGCATCGTCCGGATGAATAATTGAACGCCAGCCAACACGCATCAGCTTTTCCGCCGTCACTCCCATCATCTCCACGAATCGCGGGTTGACATACACCGGGTTCCCGCGCGCATCCACTTGCCAGATCAGGGCGGGCGATGCTTCCGCCACGGCGCGAAACCTTGCCTCGCTCTCCCGCAAGCTCTGCTCGGCGCGCTTGCGCTCGGTTATGTCAATCACATATTCAACACCTTCACGCTCGCTGAGTTGTTTTGCGGAGAGCAAAGCCCACCAGCGTGACCCGTCCTTGCGAAAAAACTCCTTCTCGTAGGGTGTGGTCCGTCCCGTGGCCTTGAATTCCTCGATACCTCGCAACGAAACTGAAGTCCATTCCGCCGGAGTCATTTCATCGCAGCGCAATCGCCCCGCCTTCTCATCCTCGCGGCTGAAGCCGCTCATCGCCAGGAATGCATCATTGGCTTCCGTAATATTGCCTTCCGAATTCAAGAAAATGATGCCGACCGTATCGATCTGAAGTGCGCGGCGAAAACGGATCTCGCTCTCGCGCAGCGCCAGCTCGGCTTTTTCACGCTTTTCCACATGTGCAGTAACATCGATGCCATATACCAGGATACGCTGGCAAGCGCCATTCTCATCGACCAGGGGCAGGTAACTGACATCGATAAATCGCTCCTCAGGAGAGTCGCCAGGTGTGCGAACGACTTTTACCGGCTGCTCGAATCCAATGAACGGCTTGCCGGACGCCATTACCTGGATCAGGCTGTGCTGGAAGCCGTCCTGCGCTGCTTCAGGGAGCGCTTCGAAGGCCGGGCGGCCGATCAGCTCGCGATGGCCCACCAGCTGATAGAACGCCTCATTGGCGAACTCAAAGACGAATTCCGGTCCGCTGAGCACATACAGGAATGACGGCGTGTTGCGGAATACCTCCTCGAACAGTTGAATCCGTTTTGCCTGCAGCGCCTCCTGGAGACGGATGCGTTCCGCTTCGAGCGCGCGCGTGCGGACCAATTCGGTCGTCTCGGTTACCGTCAGGAGCACCCCTCCGGGCAGGCCGGCGTCGCCATCGCCATGATTGAAAATGTCGCCGGGAACGGGACTGAACGTGAGTTTGAAGAATCCCTCTTCGGGGGTCCCGTTGCGGTTTACGGTTAACGGTTGATCGTCGAAGGTGAACGACTCGCGCCGCTGCATGACGCCCTGGCAGACCGGCTCGGTAAAACTCCATGCCTCCGGCCAGCATTCCCGCGACGCCCGGCCCAGGCACATGGGATGCTTGGCATTCATCATGTCACGACTACGGTCATTATAGATCTGTATGAGCTCCGGACCCCAAAGCAACGTGGCAGGCGTTGGCAGCAACAGCACAATGTTAACTGCGATCTTGAGGCTGGCGGGCCACGCATGGACCGGACCCAAGCCGGACTCCGTCCAGTCGTGGACATAAATGAGCTCGCCCATTTCGCTGCCGCGCAGCCAGGCCGGAATTTCAGACTGATTCATGGATAATCTCTTCTCCGTTTTCTGGTTGGCGTTCCTGGTCCTGATGTCTGGAGGGTTCACCGGTTGCGATAGTAAATCCGAGCGGCGATAAAAAGAAAAATGTTCGCTCAGACATTCGCCCTTTCCCATTCCAGATTAGCACAAATCTTGCAAGGCGGCCTTCATGCCGGTCTGAGCAACCACCGCCAACACCCTTGCTTTATATGCTTCCGGCTGTTCCGGCCAGGCATTACTTTCTCCATGTATCCATGAACCAGGCGTTCGCGGCGGACCAGCGCATAATCCGGTGGTAATCATCCGCGTTCAGTCGTATATTACCCCTTACGAAGCACGGGCTTGGCGAGCACGCGGTCCGCGGTTTACGTCCGGCGCGGATATTTTATTGACCTGAATCTGAATGGGGTTATACTCAAACGCGCTGATGGGGATAGGCGTTTGTCACCACGTCGCGACAAATCAATGAAAGGGAAAGCAATGATAGAAGAGAATGAGGAGAAATTGCTGCGTTCCGTTGCTTTGCAAACCTCCAACACTATTCTCCGGGCGCGCCAGCGTGCCGAACACGAGCTCGAGCAGGCCAAAAAATCACTGGAAGAGAGAGCGAGGCGGCTTGACCACTCTCTCTCGATCCTGCGCGCCACCATAGAATCCACTGCCGATGGAATCCTGGTTACCGATGAGGACGGCCTGGTACTGCGATTCAATGAGCTGTATCTGCGAATGTGGCCGATTCCCCAGGACATCACGAATTTGAGCGAACACCGGCAACTGCTGAAATACTGCTGCAAATCGTTGAAAGATCCCCAGCGGTTCCTGGAAAGGACGGCACAGATTTACGCCTCCTGGCCGGCGGACAGCCACGATTTGCTGGAGCTTGCCGATGGCCGGGTTTTTGAACAGTTTTCCAAGATCCAGTCCATTGACGGCCAGAATATCGGCCGCTTCTGGAATTTCAGGGATGTGACGGCGCGCAAGCACGCCGAAGAAGCCGTACGGGAAAGCGGCGAGCGCCTGCGCTTCATGGCGGAGTCCATGCCGCATAAACTATTTACCGCGCGAGCTGACGGCGGCGTGGACTATTTCAATCAACAATGGAGGGATTACACCGGGCATAGCCTTGAGCAGATGGAAGAATGGGAGTGGACCAAGCTCATCCATACTGACGATGTGGATGAGCATATCAGACGCTGGCACTACTCTCTCGCCACGGGAGAACCTTTCCAGATGGAGCACCGCTTCCGGCGGGCCGACGGGCAGTACCGCTGGCATTTGACCAGGGCCCATGCCAAGCGCGATACCAAAGGAAATATATCGATCTGGGTCGGTTCGAATACCGATATAGACACCATCAAGCGTGCCGACGAAGAGAAAAAGCAGCTGCTTGAGAATGAACGGATCGCGCGAAGCGAAGCCGAACGGGCCAACCACATCAAGGACGAATTTCTCGCGACACTGTCCCACGAACTCAGGACGCCGTTAAATGCAATTCTTGGATGGTCCCAGCTCATTCTGCAGGGGACGATGAGCAAGGAGGATATCCAGCGCGGTTTGGAGACGATCGAACGAAACGCGCGCGCCCAGAATAAGCTTATCGAGGATCTGCTTGAAATGAGCAGCATCATCTCGGGGAAAATAAGGCTGGACGTCCAGCGCCTGGACCTCGCCGGCGTCGCCGAGGCGGCAATCGAGTCGATGGCTCCGGCGGCAGAGGCCAAAGCGATCCGGCTGCGGAAAATCATCGACCCATCGGCCGGGCCGGTTTCGGGCGACCATAACCGGCTCCAGCAGATCATCTGGAACCTTCTTTCGAATGCGGTCAAGTTTACACCCAAGGGCGGCCATATCGAGGTTATCGTCGAACGTGTGGAGTCACATATCGAGGTTACGGTGAAGGATTCGGGGCTGGGTATCAAACCTGAATTCCTGGCATACGTTTTTGACCGTTTCCGGCAAGCCGACTCTTCACTCACCCGCAATCACGGCGGACTCGGCCTGGGGCTTGCCATCGTGAAGCAACTTGTGGGGCTTCACGGGGGGACGGTTCGCGCGGAAAGCGCCGGCGAGGGGCAAGGAGCATCCTTTATCGTCAGCCTGCCCGTGGCCCCCATCCGCGACGGCAAAGATCGCGCCCACCCGGCAGCACCGAAATACCGTGCCTCCTCGCCTTCTAATGGCGATTACATCGGGCTCTCCGGGGTGACGGTGCTGGTGGTCGACGATGAGCTCGATTCCCGCGATCTCATCAATGAGATATTGACGCAATGCGAAGCCGAGGTCATCACCGCGGCGGGCGCGGCGGAAGGATTGGAAATCGTAAAGAGCCATCGTCCGGATGTGATGATAAGCGACATCGGCATGCCGGAACAGGACGGATACCAGTTCATTCGCGAAGTGAGGAATCTTCCGGCGTCTCACGGAGGAGCAACGCCAGCCATTGCACTCACTGCGTTTGCCCGGTCTGAAGACCGAACCAGGGCGATGATCGCCGGCTACCAGATGCATCTTTCCAAGCCTGTCGAATCGCACGAACTGATTGCCACCATCGGCAGTCTGACCAGGTGGATGCAGACCAAGAGGTAAGAACGAAGATGTAAGAAGCAGAGCTACCAGGAGTTATGCATGACAATCCCCACCGAGCCCATTGGCAGCATTCCGAGACCGCCTGAACTGATCGAGGCGCTTGCGGACAGAGACCACATGGACCCGAAGCTCGACGCGCTTTATGAAATTGCCATAAGGGATACCATCGAGAGATTTGAGGCGACCGGCTCACCGGTGATTACCGATGGCGAACAGAGGAAGTACCATAATTTCTGGACCTATCCGGTGGATGGGCACCCACACACGACTCCGGACGGCTTTATAATTCCATTCGAGGCCGGCCACAACCGCCGGATGCCGCAACTGAAATCCGGGCCATTCCGCTACAGGCTATACGCGGACCGCTACCTGGATAGCGCCATGCGGCACACCCGCGTCCCCGTCAAGCAAGCGGTTATCTCGGCTTCCGCCTTGAGCCTCATGTATCCGGCCACGGAGATCCCGGGCTACTCGCGTGCGCAGTTCATCGATGATCTGCTGCGCGAACATGAGACCGAGATTCGCCGCTGCCTTGGCAAGGGTGCGCACAAGGTTCAGATCGACTTCACCGAGGGACGGCTGGCGATGAAACTTGATCCCACCGGGAAACTCCTCAACAGTTTTATCGATTTGAATAACCTGGCACTCTCGCGTTTTACTTCCGAGGAGTTGATGCGAATTGGAATCCATACGTGCCCTGGCAGCGACCAGAATTCGACGCATAGCGCCGATGTCGATTATGCCGAGCTGTTGCCCAGTCTATTCCATTTGAAAGCGGGGAATTTTTATATCGCGTTAGCGGGCGAACAGGATTACGTGCGGGTGCTGAAGATCATCCGTGCGCACATGAAACCGGATCAGCGGATATTTATCGGCGTCGTCGCGCCCATCGATCCGCACATAGAAAATCCGGAACAAATCCGCGACCGCATACTCGAAGCGGCCAAGTACATTCCTGTCGACCAACTGGGCACAACGGATGACTGCGGTTTCGCCCCTTTTTGCGATGACACATCCACCAGTCGTGACACAGCCTTTGAAAAGATACAAGCCCGCGTCATCGGCACCGCGCTCGCTTCGAAAGTGCTGGCAGGCTAGTTGTTTAACGCGATGCTACGGCTGATAACCGGGATCCTGCATAAGCCCCAAAATCGGGAACGGTGGATAGTCATAGAAAGAAAATCAGCTAACAGGCGGCTTGGCGCAAGGTATCCGATATCATATCCGTATGCCGACCGCATGATCAGGCTGCTTCGTGGCGGGAAACACTCAGCTCTTCAGCCGGTATGGCGATGATCGAGTTTATCCGCCAGCCAGAGCTTGATCAACGCTTGGCGGGTAACGCCAAGGCGGTGTGCTTCCTTGTCGAGCGATTGCACCATCCAGGCGGGGAAATCCACATTGACGCGCCGCGCTTCAAGACCAGGCCGTCGCGCTTTTTTTAAGTCCAGCCACGCCGTTACGTCGTCATTCTCATCGAATTTCTTATCAAGGTCAGAAGCTTTCATAGTGTTCCATCTCCTCTTTTCGAGAGCGCCTGACCGAGATCAAACGGATACTTTCATTGCCGTAAGTCATTACGGCAGACCAGTGCCCGCCGTCGATTTTGCCGATGACCAGATAACGCGGCTTATCCAAACCTCTGGCGGGGATTTCCGCCCGGTCCGGGTCATCCCATATGGCTTGCGCTCTATCAAAATCAATTCCGTGCCTGCTTTTATTGGCGGCACTTTTCTCGTGGTCATATTCAAAACGCATCCGTAACTCTGTAAAAGTATAATAACAATGTTGTTATTATACCTTATTGATGAAATAGCAGATCCGGGCTACGCAGCGCAACCCGGCAATCCGCCCGCCATCCGTGCAAGACAGAAAAATAAACGCGTTTTTATTTAGCCCATCAACCATCCGAAAACATGCGCCGCTGGATTCTGCTAGGAATGTCGGCTTGCCTGGCCGCCGTAATACTTGTCGCCATTGGCGTTGGCGAATTGCTGACAGGCGCCGCCCCCACCGCCGTGGATTCCCTCGCCGGCACGCTGTCAACCGATTTTCCGGTCGAGCCTGTGCAAATTCCCGTCAAGGCCGGCTCCCGCGATAGGGATGCGAGGGTGCATGGCTGGCTGCGGCGCGGTGCGCGCGGAGGCGGCGTGCTATTGCTGGTTCATTCGATCCGGAGCAACCGGGTGGAGATGCTGAGCCGTGCCAGGTTCCTGAACGCGCAGGGGTATGGCGTCCTTCTCATTGATCTGCAGGCGCACGGCGAGACAGACGGAGACCGGATCACCTTTGGCGTTCGCGAATCGGAAGACGTGGAAGCTTCCGTTGCCTATCTGCGGGAGAACTTCCCGTCCGAGAGGATCGCAGCCATCGGCGTGTCGCTGGGCGCGGCTGCCATTGTACTGGCGCAACACGCCTTGAAACTTGACGCCGTGGTGCTCGAATCGCTCCACCCGACCATCGAGGAAGCCGTCGAAAACCGCTTGAGGCTCCATCTGGGCGAGTTTGGACCAGCGCTTTCGCCGCTCCTGCTGTCGCAGTTATCGTTCCGCCTGGATATTTCACCCACCGAATTAAGCCCCATCACACGCATTGGCGATCTCAATGCGCCATTGCTGCTGATTTCCGGTACCGACGATCAACATACCAAAGTGGCGGAAACCCGACGGTTGTTTGACGCTGCCCGGCAGCCCAAAGAAATGTGGATTGTTCCTGGCGGCGGGCATTTCAACATGCACGCCTATGCAGGCAAGGAATATGAAGACCGCATCCTGGATTTTTTCGAACGGTATCTGCGCGAGCGAGAGGATTGACACCGCATCCACCCTGCATTCATTGCACCGTATATCATCAATGATAACGGGAAAGCGTACCGCCTCTTGTCTCGAAAGAGTTCCAACACGCAAATAGTTTCGGCTTACAATCCCCCTACCATGCACAACGTCAATAAATTGATATGTCCTATATGCTCCTCCCGCTTCCGGTAGATACTCTGTTCGATGGATTACGCTTTGCTTCACCCATCCTACGCCTCAAACCAGGAACATAGGCATTGGATTCACTATGAATGGAAATACAGCGCTGCAATTCCTGTCAATGGACCCCTGCTTGACCGCATGAGGCCGACATGAAAATATCCCTCGTGCCCCGCGCTGCGCCGAGCGACTGTATACGCATATGGGTCGGAATTCTTGCTCCCCATGCGCCTGCGCTTACCTGGTTTCTGGACGGCAAGCCGATTGCCGATGCCCGTCTACATCCGTTGCGGCCTCTTGCAAGCGCCATCCCGGCGGAGCTTCTCGGCGGCCTGCCCGCGGATAATTTTATCGGGCTATTCGAGATCAGCGGCCTTGACCCAGGCACCGCCTACCTGGTGTCGGTCAAGGCGAGCATTCCTGGCGCGACGGCAAGCGCGGAATTACGCACCAGGACGCTCGCCTCCACCGTCCCCAGCCTTCTCGACGGCACGTTCAACGTCCTTCTGGCCTCCTGTTTTTACCGGCCGGAAGACAAAGGGCAGGCAGGCGCTCTTGCGAGCCAGCTGAACGGCGCTACCCGGCCCGATTTGACGCTGCTGCTGGGCGACCAGGTTTACCTGGATCTGCCCACGCTCGCGAACTTCCCCGACAACGCCGCCGCTCTCGCACAAAGATTTGAAGGCAACTACCGCGCGAACTGGCAGGGAGAAACCGGTTATTCGCAACTGCTCGGGCTCGCACCGGCAGCATCCGTTCCTGACGACCATGAATACTGGAATAATTTTCCCCACGGCAGTCCTTTTATCCAGAACAGCTGGACGCAGTCCGGGCGCGATAACTGGACCGCGGCCGCGGCTGCCTTGTATAAAGCCTTTCAATTCTCCTGTGAACCCGAGGCGTATCATTTTGGTGGCCAGGCCGAGCTGGGCGACGCATCGGTAATCACTGTCGAGCCACTGTCGTTCTTTCTGGCGGACGGACGGTCGAAACGTGACCCCGGCCGCGCCACGGTACTCACGGCAAGAGGGAGGAAACAGCTGGAACACTGGGTTTCCGAGGCGATACAAAAACGGCATATCGGCATATTCGTCACAGGGCAGTCGATGCTCGATTCTCCGGCAGGGGGATTGAAAGGCGCGCTCGCCGGTTATCAGTTGTCGAATTATGGGGATTTCAGTTATGTCACCCATGCGCTGGGGCGGTTCGCCGAGGCAGGCCTGCCCATTACCATGATTACCGGTGACGTGCACTGGGGGCGCGTGGCGGCGGCAAGGGATGCGCGCACCGGACGGGAGTCGATATTCGAAATCATCTCCTCTCCCACATCACTCGTAAGCACGGTGGGAAAAGATCAGCTGATCGCCCTCCAGGGGACAATCAAGGGCCAGACCGATGCCTGGCCGCGCCATTCCAGTCCAGGATCCGTACCGGAATTCCTTTGGTTCGGTGATTTTGGCGCACGGTTTGTCTGCTCGCGGATGCACGAACAGCGCGGCAATCACTTTGCGCTACTGTCGTTCACCCGTAGCGGCGCCGGCGTACGTCTGCGCATTACCTATTACCCGATTCACGAAGATCTCAACCTGCGCAAGCCGCAAGCCGTGCGCGAGATATTATTAGTTCCCGACTAAGGAGAATACATGCCTACCCTATCTTCAAAAGCCAAATCGATCAACAAGGAATTCGCCGAAGCCAGGAGAGCCCGTGGAAAGACCAACATAGACTGGCTGCGCTCGCATTGGCGGGATGACAGAGTAGCCATATTGCTGCTCGGCGGCACGGGTCTGATCGACTTCCGCCTCAGGGTTGCGCAATCGCATTTGCGCAACGACCTGACGCCCAGCCACTGGTCGCATGTTGCGCTGCTGGGGCAGAGCGACGTTAACAACCTGGCTGCCGCGCCGCTTTACGAAATCTCGCTCATGCCCCCTGCCGGCTTCGGTCTCCCTCCGGCAAGCAACGGCGTGCAGGAATCGGTTTTCGGGAGATATGCCGATGCCAAAAGCTTCCCCAACATCGCAATCCTTTACCTCCCGGCCTCGGTCGCGCCCGCCAAACTCATGGAAGCGCTCGAGCGCTTCCGGAAGCAGCGTGCCGTGCTCGACGCGGTACAACTCCTGGTAGCGTGGCTAGGGTATATATGGGGCGTAGGGCGCGCGGGGAATCCATTGCTGGACGGGTTGGGAATTCCTTCCGCCGCCATGCTTGAAACTATCAGCGGCGCCGAGGGGTTCGACCTCACGCCAGGGCTTGAAAGCCGCGCCAGCTGCCCGGAGGCAATCTGGCAGTCGGCGCGCTGGTGGCACGACTATCACAGGGAAAACAAGGAAGGCCCGATTACCGGCGCTTTTTGTACCACCCACTACCTGCCGACGTAGGACTCTGGCGAGATGAAATTTTGTAGATACTCTGCTCGCTGTCAACAATATTTTTTATTTTTTTATGCAGGCACATTGCCCTGCGCCTACTCCCCTTTACCCAGTCATTCCCGCGAAAGCGGGAATCCAGACGCTGCCTGGAACAGGCCGTCATCTTGCGGTGGGTGAATTCAGGCAACCGAAAACCCATGGATTCCCGCTTTCGCGGGAATGACTGCGCTTTGTAGGATGGTGTGGAGCGAAGCGCAACCCATCATTTGGCTTGGCGAATCAATTGATCCCCCATGCAGCCAGATCGGTGATCCGGAAAATCAAACTCACGCAGAAACCTGATGCGGGTCGCGCATTCAAACAATCGCCTCCAGCGCCTGGGCGATATCCTCAATAATGTCGTCAATATGCTCTATGCCGACGGATATTCTGACAAGGCCTTCCGAAACCCCCGAGGCCGCCAGCTCATCGGGATTCAATTGCCGGTGGGTCGTCGATGCGGGATGACAGGCGAGCGATTTGGCATCACCAATATTCACCAGGCGCAGGATCATCTTCAGCGCATCGATGAACTGGCCGCCGGCAGCCGCACCGCCGGCAATCCCGAAGCTCAGGATGCCTGACGCTTTTCCCTTGCTTATCTCATTGCACAGTTCGTGATATTTGCTGCTGGGCAATCCCGCGTAATTCACCCACTCCACTTTCGGGTGGCTTTCCAGATACTGCGCGACCTTCAGTGCGTTTTCACAATGCCTTTCCATTCTCAGTCCGAGCGTTTCCAGGCCTTGCAGTATTAAAAATGCGCTATGCGGCGACAAAGCCGCGCCGGTGTTGCGCAATGGCACGACCCGGCAGCGGCCGATGAAGGCGGCGGTTTCAAATGCTTCCGTGTAAACAACGCCGTGATACGACGGATCGGGCTCGCTCAGCAGGGGGAAGCGTGCCTTGTGCTTTATCCAATCAAATTTCCCTGAGTCAACGATGATTCCACCTACTGTCGTACCATGGCCACCGACATATTTTGTCAGCGAGTGCACGACTATATCCGCGCCAAAGGTAAAAGGCTGGCATAGATAGGGCGTGGAAACAGTGCTGTCAACGATGAGGGGTACTCCATGCCGGTGAGCGATATCAGCTAATTTTTCGATATCGACGATATTTCCCGCGGGATTTCCAATGGATTCACAAAAAACCGCCTTGGTGTTGGCATCGATATGCCGCTCGACCCCTGCATAGTCATCGTGCGACACCATGCGCGCGGTGATTCCCTGCCGCGGAAACGTGTGCGCGAACAAATTGTAAGTGCCCCCATAAAGCTGGCTGGTGCTCACAATATTGTCACCGGTGCTGGCGATGCATTGAATGGCATAGGTAATTGCGGCCATCCCTGAAGCAACGGCCAGCGCGCCGACACCGCCCTCCATCTCCGCCATGCGCTGCTCCAGCACGGCGGTGGTAGGGTTCATGATTCGCGTATAAATATTTCCATGCACCTTTAAATCGAATAAATCAGCGCCGTGCTGGGTATTATCAAACGTATAAGAGGTTGTCTGATAAATAGGGACTGCCGCGGCTTTCGTCGTCGCTTCGGAGGTGTATCCGTGATGCAATGCCAGCGATTCCAGTTTCATACGGTTCTCTCTTCTTCAAGTTAAGGAAGCGGCGCAATGGATGCTTTACCATTTCTCCGCGAAAGGCCGGAGATCGAGTTCAAATGTCCAGGCTTGTTTATTCTGCTGGGTGAGGAAGTAGACGGATTCCGCAATCCGGGAGGGTTCCATGAAGAATTCATCCGGTTTGTCGGGCATCTGCTGCCTGGTTCGCCGCAGATTCACAACCCCGTCAAGTATCACGTAGGCAACATGGATATTCTCGGGCCAGAGATGCCTTGCCAAAGACTGGGCAAGTCCCCGCTGGCCTGACTTGGCGGATGCAAAGGGAACAAAATTGGCCCCGCCCTTGACAGATGCGGTCGCGCCAATGACGACGACATTGCCGGATCCTGCAGCGCGCATATCGGGCAGCACTTCCTTGACCGTTAAAAACAGTCCCCTGCAATTGACTTCCCAGGCAGCCTGAAAATCCTCCAGCGTGGCGTCGTCGATATTCGCGAAGGCGCCCGCGCCGGCGTTGTAGACGAGAACGTCAACGGGACCAAGTCGTTGCCGGATTTGAGCGAAAACGCCGGGAGCGGCGTCAGGGTCCCGGACATCATATTCAAATGGGACAGAACCCTTGATGCACCCCGCAATGTCGTTCAGTCTCTGCTTGTCACGGGCACAAAGTGCTACCTTGTAGCCATTGGCGGCAAATCGGTCCGCAATCGCCGCGCCGTTGCCCGGACCAACACCGACAACCACGCAAACACCTTTGTCCATATCGGCGCCTCCCAAGAATCCCGCTTCGCCGGCCGTCATGGTTGCAAATCAATTTGGCTTTGGCTGCCATCCACACGTTCTTAATATACGGCATACGCCCGCACAAAGTCGAGCGGCAGAAATGTGTCTGGCGCGAATTTTATCCGGTTCGGGTTGAGGCTATCGTTTTACGATGTCTTTTAGCGTGAAATACGCGTTCCGCGGCACGCTTATGCCGGGGACATCAGAGCGGCGTCAGGAAAGATACCCCACTCACGCCCACTGCGGAACCGCTTTGAAGGCGTTGCGCGAACCGGTCCCCTTGCGTCTCGCTATCGTCGCCGAACACCCGCGCTACCCTGCCCTTGTGAAAGCTGGATAACTGCTTGCGAAACGGGATGACAACAGACGTATCGGTCCCATACAGTGCCTGATGCAGCTTTGGCAGCGCATGCCAGGGCGTTGTCGGCCTGGTGTGATGCGCGTTGTGATAACCGAAATTGAGGGTAAGAAGATTCAGCCACGGATGCCTGGCCGAAATGAGGTTGCTGAACGTATGGGATTCCTCGTAGTCCCGGTCGCCCCTATGTTTGGTCAACTCCGCATTGTCGGCCACCAGCGCCAGGACAACGCCGTAGTTGTGCTGGAGCGCATCCATGAAGCGCAAAACCGTCAGCATGATGACGTAGGCCAGCAGGTAGCACACATAGGCCATGGGCGAATAAAGGAATAACGCCAGCAGCAGGCTGAAACGGATAGCAATGACCTTGACTGCCCGAAACCGTTGATCCTTCTTTTCCTTGAAGATGAACGGAGCGAGCATGAGCACGCCATGCATGATGAACTCGACAGCGGGCACATACAGCCACTCCAGCACCTCCACGATTTTCCGTTGAACCGGATGGCTCGCGAGATAACCCCGATAGTCGAACGTCATCACATCCGCGTTATCCACGTGATGATGCATATGGTTCGTGCGCAAATCGCCATACATTCCATAACAGCCGCCGGTCAGCCAGTTTAATGCGCTCCCCAGCGCCGCGTTGTGATGTGGCGATTTGAACAAGGCATTGTGTCCGCAATCGTGGATCATATACGAGGCGATTATCATGCCGTGCGCCATTGCAAACGTACCGATCGCCATGAGAACCGAATTCAGGGACAAGATGAGCGCGGCTCCGCCAAAATAAGTCAGCGCGCAGTAAAGCAGCGCTGAAATGTTCGGGCGCAAGCTGCCCTGATAACGAAACCAGGTTTTCTCGATGCTGTTGATCATGGTGTTGGAGCCTCTTTTCGCAGCCGCCATCGTTTATGCCGGAATTGTCCGCCCGGTAACTCAAAATTCCCGTATCGGAATTTTAGAAATTATACATGTAAAATTACAGGTAAAAGAGATATAATCAGCCCTCGTTAGTAAATGCAAATTCCGCAAAGTTCAACGCAAAGTTCAACGCAAAGTTCAACGCAAAGTTCAACGCAAAGTTCAACGGTGAAACACAAGAAAAAATGGGCAAACCCAATCGGCAGGTGAACATCAGGCGCCGCCAGTTCATTCAGCTGCTTAACAGCACGGATCAGTACTGGATGGATGTTCTGGGAGACAAGCTATTCCATGATTTGAATTATTACGATCTGTTCACGCAAATGTGGCTGCGACTCAACGGAACTCCCGCCGATACGTTCTGCAAGTCCGAGCTGTACCAGCTCATGCCGAACATCAGCCAGCGCACCGCCATCAAGTACATCCAGGTTGCGATCGATCATGGATTGCTTATCGAGCACGTCGATCCCGAAGACCTTCGCTCCAAGCGCATTGCGATGTCTGCCGATCTCAAGCGTAAAATCGAGATGTTCCTGGATTATTCCATTGCCGTCTTCGAGGTGTTTCCCCTGCCGGCTTCCCGGCAGCAAGGCTCATAAAATGGATGGTGGCAGTGCATCCGGAATGGTAGGGTGCAATAAGCGAAGCGCATTGCACCATCGTGGGTGTCGCTGCAGCAGGTAACGATGAAGAAATAGACTCCGCTGGATGCTGGCAATGGGTAATCAACAGATTCCCATGCGGCGCAATGCGCTTCGCTTATTGCGGCCCTACCTCTTGCTCCATTTTAGAGATACGTGCAATGCGGCCGAATACGCTGCTCGGCACCTGCAAGCTGAATCAGCGTAGCCTCTCTGGCAATTTAGCCGGCTTAGCCGGCAACGCAGGAGCGTGCCAATGCCGCATTTCTACACGTAGGTATACCCAAGCGCAGCAATATCGCGCGTGGCCTCCTCATTCTCCGCCCATGGCAAGGCTTGGGTTCTGGCCAGGATTCGCCGTTTGCCATTCTGCCCAGATACGATCTATCTCCGCATGACGCATCCAGAACACCGGATTCGCGGGCCGCGGTAGGTATGCCTCCCATTGATCCGCCTACCCATACATGCCCGGAGTTATGAATGCCATCCGCTAGCTGATGGGGCGCTCTTCGTCGCAGACATATTTGCCGGCATCCTGTTCCGGCGCGAATCTGAGGGCCTCAAACGCTTGTCCCACAGTAGTAGTAGGGCGTAATAAGCAAAGCGCATTACGCCGCATGAAGTATCGTCAATCTTCTTCTGGCATTCATTGGAGTGCAGATGCAAGGATTACAAATGACAACTCCCCCGTTATTAGGAGCATTTGACGGAATATTGAAGACTCGCGTGACAAACTAAGGTTGACACGGCGTAATGCGCTTTGCTTATTACGCCCTACACCTACACCTCACCATGTTGATCATTGGATCAGGATTCGCCAGCCGCTACGTCAAGCGACAGTTCGACGGCAACTGGCGTGCCGGGTTCGCCGGACACCTGGGTGAGCTCTCCCGATATCACACGTTTGCTGTCGATACCCGCTTTCAGCAGCACGTCAATGATGGCTTGCGCCCTGCTTTTGCCCAGCGATTGCAGTGCGTCATCGGGTAGCGGCTGGAGCTCCACCAGGTGCTCGAACAGGGCTTCGTAGAATGCGCGGTCCTCGCTGCCACGTCCAAACAGCCCGAGTAGTGCGTTGACACGGTCAGGCTGGCGGCCGCTCCGTTTCGCGTAATCGTCCGCAAACTTCTTGATCGCGTTGCCGCCGGCACGTTCGGCCAGCAGCTTTTCCAGCGCTTTCTGAACATCGGCATCCCCGTACGCAATGAGTCCCAGATCCTCTTCGGCCTCTCCGCCCTCTTTCCTGACGCCCGTGGCAATCGCCAGCTCATGGCGGACGCGCTCGCTGCGCAGATGCTGTCCATCGCGCTTTGCATCGTACGATCCCCGCACCACCACTCCGATCTTTGGCCGCTTCTTCAAGGCCTCCACCAGGATATCCAGTTGCTCGCGCTGGGCTGGCGCGATCTCGTCGCTACCCGGTTCGAATTCCACTTTGCGAAGTTTCTCGGCGTCTGACTCGCCCAACAACCCGGCGAGCATGCGGAACGGCGAAGTCACGACGCGGCGAATCACGTTTGCAAGCGCCCCGCGTATGACTGTTCCATAGTCGAATGTCGGGTTGCCCACATCGCCCTCCACCGGTACCGCAAGCTTTATCCTGCCGTCCGGTCCCTTCAGCAGCGCAATGGCCAGGTCGAGCGGGAGGTCGAGTGCATTTGGCGCCTCGATCCGCTCGCCGAGTTTGAAATCGGCGAGCATTATTGTGTTCTCGCCCGCAAGCTTTCCGTCCACGATTTTATAGTTCAGAGTAAGCCAGAGTTTGCCCGACGCAATTTTCCTCCCGGCAAAAGTAGCTGAGTATGCCGATAGCGGCGGCATTTCGATGTTTTCAAAATTCGCCTCGATATCGAGAAATTTTTTCGGATCCCTGGGTATCAGCGCGCCTGCGGCGCTCGCTTCCCCGTAAGCTTCCACCTGTCCGGTCAGTGCAATTTCAGCCCGGGTCTGCCGCGCCGACGAGATTCCCACAATTGCGCCGTCAAGCGCATGCACATGAGTGGAGAACGGCAGCACCAGGCTCAGATCAGCGAAGTCGAGTGCCCCGTTCACAATCTGGACCTGGCCGATTTCAGCCGGAAAGGGCGAGCCATCCTGGCTTCGTGCCGATTTGCCAGCCGGCTTTTCTGGTGGCTTTTCCGCTGGTGATAGCTGATTTGCCGCAGCTTCCTCCGAAGGGCTATTCTTTAGCACCTGGTTGAGATTGACGCTTCTGTCCTCGCCGATAAGGAGCTTCATGCCAGGCTCGACCAGACGCACTTCCTTGATCGCAAGCCGATTGGGGGAAAGGCTTAGCGCGATTTTTTTTGCGGAAAGCGATTTCCAGGCAATGAGGCGTTCCTCCGTGCCGGCTTCGTTCAGACGCAAATTATGGATACTTGCATTGCCTTGAACTGTCATCGACGGCGTGGCATCGGAACGATAGCCCAGTTCCGCCGAGACTGCGACGTTTCCTGATTTCAGATCCAGCGTTGCGTGGCGCGCCACGAGCGGACGCAACGGTTCAAGCGGGATGCCTGTCGCGTCGAACTTGCCGCGCGCTTGTCCGAAGTCTTGCTGGAGGGTGCCGCCGCCATTGACAACGCCCTGCTCACCAATGCGAAGCTCGGTTGCAAAAACAATCGGCGATTCGCTCGCACTGTCGATATTCTCGGCCGCAACGGATACCACCTTGATGTCATAGGAAATGGGAGGGGTAAAGCCACGGTCGGCCAGGTGGACACCCAGTTGCTTCAGTTCCACTGATCCCACCCGGTATTTCCAGGGAGCATCCGCCGGAACAGCGGAAACAGTATCCGGTGGCCGGGAAACTTCTTTCGATTTTGAGCCTGCCCCAAGCGCCAGTTGCAACAGGTCCACTGGCCCGCCGGGGCCTCGGGTGATTGCAACGTCGCCGTGGCTTATCGTAACTTCCTCCACCAGCGCGGTGCGCGCGCCCATATCCAGCCGGCCGCCGGTCAGACTGAAGGAGTCCAGTGTCGCCAGCGGTGCCGTATCAGCCGCATCAGCGGTACCGGCCACGGTCGGCGCCACCGCAATATTATTTACCGCCAGCTGTATCCCTTCCACGGCGCCTTGGGCTGGATCGGCGCCGGCCGCCATGTCAAGCCTGAATTTGCTATTTACCGCTCCTGCCCGGAAAACGATAGCCGGCGACGATGCGTGATGAGAATACGCAAGCGCGAGCCTTTCAATAACGGCGTTTTCCACTCGCACGCGCCACGGTCGCTTTGCGTCCTCCACGGCGGCGGTGCTATCCGGGACCACGGCATCTCCATTGGCCGCTCCCTCATTCGCCCTGGGCGCGGGGTTTGCCGTCACGACCAGGCTCTGCCAGTCGAGAGCGCCGTCACTGGCAACACTTGCGCTCAGTTTACCGTCGGAAACCGTTAGTCTCGGCACAACAAGTTCTCGCTTATCGAGAGCAAAGCGCGCATCGCTGACGCGGAAACTGCGCAGCGCAAGCAACGCCGGGCTGCCGCCGGGCGGCGCAATGAGAAGATCCGATATTTCCGCCTGGATTTCGTCCAGGCCGAGCGTGGCCTTACCCTGTTGGTAAGAAAAATCGTAGCGGCCGGCGAGTGCGAATTCACCGCGCGGCTCGGCCATTCGCAGTTCGTCCCGCAAAAACTGCCATGCGGTCGCGAGTTTCATCCCCTTGATGCTGAACTCCCCGCTCGAAGCCAGCGGGTGCAGCGTCAGGCTGCCCTTCCACGCCAATGAAGCGCCTGCGGGCAGGCTTGCCGCCAGGATATAACGTCCTTCCCGATCGGGAATCGTGCTAAAACCGGTAAGCTCGAGGTTGATGGGCGCGAACGCCGTGCTCGCCGGGGTTGCGTCCGAGAGATCATTGAAACTGATGCTGCTGTCGCTTACCATCACATGCTCGAATACGATGCTTGGAGGGGGTTGATCCGGCCGCTCCGGCTCCTCCGGCCCCTGCAGGCGTTTTACCAGTTCCATGACGTTGAGGCGCCCTTCCCTGTCAATCTCCAGCCGAAGATCGAGTTTCTCCGTGCGAAACTCCGCGAATGTCCACGCACCCCGGAAAATACTCGACAGCTCGAAGTCAATGACAAGACGCTTGAATTTCAGCATGGCGTTCTCGCCGGTTCCGTCAAGCTGAAAATCCGACACGTCGAGTATGAACAGATAAGGATTGATGCGAATCTCGCCGACACTTGCGCGCTGCCCAAGATGCTGCTCCGCATAGCGTGGCAGGTTACGCTCAAGCAGGTAAGGAGCAAGCAGGAAACCGCCAAGCGTATAGATGACGAACAGCGCTGCGGCTGCCCACACTATTTTGCTGGCGGCGGCTCGAGCAAAAATCTTTTTCATGTTGAGCCTATGAATACGTTCAAAGTATCGACGGCACGCAAACGTAAGCGATTTTATATGCCACTATGCGGTTTTCGGCAGGATGGGGTGGAGTCAGGCGCAACCCGCCATTCGGCTTGTCTCCCGCTGGCTGCGTCCCGATGTAGCAGAAGCGCTCCCAGGGGTAACCACGGCATTGAGGCGAAGTGGGATCGAAGGACAAAGGGAATTGGCGTGTGGAAGGTTCGCCGGAAGCAATCAACCAGGACGCCAGGAAAACGAAATCCCGCTTCGCCGCACGAACGCGGCCTCTGCCTGATGGTTATCCTGAAGAAAAGGAATCGGAAGGTCTGTACGATATGACACAGACTCTCCCCTGGATACATTCAAGAATACCGTTCTTGTCGTGATCGGGGAAAAGCCAATGACGGATGCGGGGCTGCGTTTTCTCCTTCCAGCGGAAGGGCGCCTGGTTTCCCGGGATCCGCCGCGAATTTCGAGTAATGAATAGGAATAGTACATAATGGAATCTTTTGGCGGTGCTGCGCAGACTGTGCCAGCCACCGATTCCTCCGATAAAGAAAGAAAACACGCTATGGAACAGGAAGAAGATCCGCTGTGGTACAAGGATGCAATCATTTACGAGTTGCACGTCAAGACGTTCTTTGACAGCAATGGTGACGGCGTCGGGGATTTTCCAGGCTTGATCTCCAAGCTCGACTATCTGCAGGAGCTCGGGGTGAACACGCTGTGGCTATTGCCATTCTATCCGTCGCCGGGACGTGATGACGGCTACGATATCGCCGACTATCACAACGTCCATCCAGCCGTCGGCGAGATGGTGGACTTCCACAAATTCATCGACGAAGCGCATCGCCGCGGTTTGCGCGTGATCACCGAGCTGGTCATCAACCACACCTCGGATCAACATCCCTGGTTCCAGGCGGCGCGGCGTTCGCCGCCGGGTTCGAGCAAGCGGGACTACTATGTATGGAGCAACGACACTTCCAAATACAGTGGAACACGCAGCATCTTCACCGACACCGAGAGTTCCAACTGGGCATGGGATGAGGAAGCGCAAGCCTATTACTGGCACCGCTTTTTCTGGCACCAGCCGGACCTGAATTTTGCCAATCCGCATGTATTCAGGGCCATTATGCACGTGATGGGGTTCTGGCTCGACGCAGGCGTGGACGGCATGCGACTGGACGCAATGCCCTACTTGTGCGAGCGCGAGGGCACCAACAGCGAGAACCTGCCGGAGACCCACGCGGTGATCAAGAGCATGCGCGCCGAACTGGACAAACGCTACCGCAACCGCATGTTTCTGGCGGAGGCGAATCAGTGGCCGGAGGATGTGCGCGAGTATTTTGGCGATGGCGACGAATGCCATATGGCCTTTCACTTTCCACTCATGCCGCGCATGTACATGGCAATTGCGCAGGAGGACCGCCACCCGATCGTGGAGATCATGGAGCAGACGCCGGACATTCCGGACAACTGCCAATGGGGGGTGTTTCTGCGGAACCACGACGAACTGACCCTGGAGATGGTCACCGATCGCGAGCGCGACTATCTCCACCAGACATACGCGATTGATCCCCAGGCGCGCCTCAACCTCGGCATCCGCCGCCGGCTCGCACCCCTGCTGGACAACGACCGCCACCGCATTGAACTGATGAATCTGCTGCTCATGACCATGCCCGGCTCGCCGATTCTCTATTACGGTGATGAAATCGGCATGGGCGATAATCTCCTGCTCGGCGATCGCAATGGTGTCCGCACGCCCATGCAGTGGCGCGGAGGAACCAACGGCGGATTTTCCACCGCTGATTCCGACCAGCTATTTCTACCGCCCATCGTTGATCCCGTATATGGCTTCGCGGCAGTGAACGTGGAGTCGCAGCACCGCAATTCCTTTTCCCTGCTCAACTGGATGCGGCGGGTGATCGCGGTGCGCAAGGCGCACCGCGCCTTCGGTCGCGGCACGTTGAGTTTCCTCCGGCCGGGTAACCGCAAAATCCTTGCCTATCTGCGCGAGTACGAGGATGAAATAATTCTTTGCGTGGCTAATCTTGCGCGATCGCCGCAGGCGGTGGAACTTGACCTGAGCCTGTTCAAAGGCAGAGTGCCGGTGGAACTGGTGGGGCGCAGCAAATTTCCCCCCATCGGGGAATTGCCGTACCTGCTCACCTTGAGCGGCCATGGGTTTTATGCCTTCCGCCTGGCGACCGATGTGGAAGCGCCGGCGTGGCACGAGGAGCGCCCGATATCTCCGGACCTGCCGGTGCTGATACTGGTGGAGACAGGATGGCGCACTTTCTTTGCCCGCGCGGACGACAGCGAAAGCGTGAACCAGTTGATGGTGCGCCGCGCGCGGGACCAGCTGGAGCGGCAGATCATCCCGCGCTTCCTCCGTTCCCAGCCGTGGTTCGTGGACAGGAATGCGGCGGTGGAGAAATTCGAATTTGGCGAGATGCGGGAATGGTCGGTTGAATCCGGCAACTGGCTGCTGGCCATCGTCCGGTTATCGTTGCCCAATGGCGAAGTGCATCGCTACGCCGTCCCGCTGGCGCTGGCATGGGAAGACGAAGACGAGGGTGGCCGTATCAGCGCGCTGCTGCATGCCACGCTTGCCAAAGTGCGGCGGCGTGCCCGAATGGGAGTGCTGTTCGACGCATTCTGGGACGATGCCTTCTGCTGCGCTGTGGTAGCGGGCATGGAGCAAGGTGCGGCGCTGGAGTTTGGCGACGGGCAATTGCGGTTCAAGGCCACCAGTGCCTTTCCCGGCTGCGCCCCGGGGGGTGCGGCAACGGTGACACGCACTGTGTCCGAGCGTGGACGCCCGCTGGTTAACCTGAACGATCAACTGGTGCTGAAGGGCTACCGCTGGCTGCTCGCGGGTGTCCACCCGGAACTGGAAATATCGCGGTTTCTCACGGAGACCGCGAAATTCAGTCACATGGCGCAACTGGCGGGCACCGTGGAGTACGTGGATAGCGAAGGACACTGCTCAACCCTGGCGATCCTGGAATGCTACGCGAAGAACCAGGGCAGCGCCTGGACCTATACGCTGGACTACCTGGAGCGATACCTGGACGAGTGCCGCACCCGGCCGGCGCGCCCTCTGGATGCGCGCCATGCCGCTTATATGGACCTGATTAAAACGTTGGGCCTGCGCACGGCGGAATTTCACCAGGCGCTCGCGCTGCCCGATACTCCAGGAGCCACCGGGGCCTTTGGCACCGAGCCAATCACGGCGGAGGATATTGCCGGGTGGGTGAACGGCGTGCGTGCGCAGATGGATGCGATGTATGCGTCACTGGGAGCGGAACTGCCGCGGCTGACCGACGCGGAGCGGTTATTGGGCAACAGCCTGGTGGCGGCGCGGCCGCGATTCCGCCGGCGCATCATGAGTGCGGCGGCGGTATCCCTGGACGCGATGAAAGCACGCTGTCACGGTGACTACTATCTCGGCCAGGTGTTGTTGTCAAATAACGATTTCCTAATCGCCAACTATGGCGGCGACCCTGAGCTGGCCTGGCCCGAACGCCGGCAGAAACACACGCCCCTGCGTGATGTGGCGGGCATGTTATTCTCATTTTCGGAGGTGGCGGCAGCGGCGCTGGATCAGGTGCACATCGCGGCGGATTCCCCCGAAACAACCGCGGCGCTGCGGCAGCATGCGGATAACTGGCAGGCGCTGGCAAATCGCGAGTTCTTCAAGAGCTACCGCAGGGCGATGAAGGGGCATGCCTTGTTTCCTTCCGATGTGCGGGTCGCGGAAAGGCTGGTCACACTGTTCATGGTGGAAAGGGCGGCCGCCAGCCTGAGCATTGCCCTGGCGCAACGCTCGAAAGCAATCGGCGCCGCCATGCAAGGACTGATCCAGCTAAGCCAGCTGATGCAGCGGAAAAAATAGGCGGTGACGTTGAGCAGTGAAGAGGAGCACCTTGCTTACACGATCGCATGATATGCCCTACGGGGCGCAGTTGACGGCACAGGGCGTGCGCTTTCGCCTTTGGGCGCCGGACTGCGAGCAAGTGGCGTTGTGCATCGGCCGGCAAGAACCCCAACACGAGCTGGTACTGCCAATGGACGCATGTGGCGGCGGCTGGTTCGAGCTCATCACTTCGCGCGCCGGTGCGGGGACGCGCTATCGTTTCGAGGTGAACGAAGGCCTGCGTGTCCCGGACCCGGCCTCGCGCTTCAATCCGGACGACGTGCATGGCGCAAGTGAAGTGATCGACCCGGCCGGCTTCAAGTGGCAGGACGCGGAATGGCATGGCCGCGCATGGGAAGAAGCCGTGATCTACGAATTGCACGTGGGGACGTTCTCGCCTGAAGGGACCTTCGCGGGGGTAATTGAACGGCTCGACTACCTCGCGGAACTCGGCGTGACGGCGATCGAGCTGATGCCGGTGGCCGATTTTCCCGGTGCGCGCAACTGGGGTTATGACGGCGTGCTACCCTACGCCCCGGATAGCCGTTACGGCCGCCCGGACGATCTCAAGTCCTTGATTCAGGCCGCCCATGCGAAGGGCCTGATGGTGCTGCTGGACGTGGTCTACAATCACTTCGGGCCGGAAGGAAATTATCTCCACGTTTACGCGAAAAAATTCTTTACGGAGCATCACCACACCCCGTGGGGCGCAGCACTCAATTTCGACGCGCCGGGTAGCCGGGACGTGCGCGAATTCTTCATCCATAATGCGGAATATTGGCTGCGCGAGTACCACTTCGACGGCCTGCGGCTGGACGCGGTGCATGCGATCATCGACGACTCCGCGCCGCACCTTCTCACCGAGCTGGCGACACGCGTGCATGCCGGCATCGACCACGAACGGCAGGTGCACCTGATCCTGGAGAACGACGCCAACGAGGCGCGCTATCTCGGCCACGGCCACGGGCAGTATATCGCCCAGTGGAATGACGACTTTCACCATGCGCTGCATGTCCTCGCTACCGGTGAAACGGATGGGTACTACGTCGACTACGCTGACATGCCGATTGGCCGTCTCGGACGCTGCATGGCCGAAGGATACGCCTACCAGGGAGAGGCATCCCCCTACCGCGATCACGCAGCGCGCGGCGAAGCGAGCGCGCATCTTCCGCCCCAAGCCTTCGTGTCCTTCCTGCAGTGTCACGACCAAGTAGGCAATCGCGCTTTCGGCGAGCGCATTACCCGCATCGCGCCAGAGCCTGCGGTACGCGCGGCAGCGGCCGTCTACCTGCTGGCCCCTGGCATTCCCATGCTGTTCATGGGCGAGGAGTTCGCCGCAAAATCGCCTTTTCAGTTCTTCTGCGACTTCAGCGGTGACCTGCGCGAAGCGGTGACGCAAGGACGGCGGCGCGAATTTGCCAGGTTTGCGCGCTTTGCCGACCCTGCGACGCAAGCAGCCATACCGGACCCGAATACGGCGCAAACTTTTCTTGACTCAAAACTCGACTGGGCTTCTCTCGGGGACGAGGCGCAGGCGGGCTGGCTGGCATATTACCGGCACCTTTTGAAGCAGCGGCAGGAAGTGATCGTGCCGCGCCTGCGCGGGACGGGAGGAGGTGCGGCGCAATTCGAGGTGATTGCACCGGGCGGCTTGCGCGTGCAATGGCAGCTGGGCGACGGTTCGATGTTGCGGCTGCTGGCAAATTTTTCGAGTGAGGTGGTTTGCGCAGCCGTGCCAGCGGGAGAGACAGTGTTCGTCTCATCTATGGAAGCGGCAAAAGGCATGCTCGATCCGTGGTCCGTGGTGTGGACGCTCGAAGCCCGGAAAGGAAAACCATGAGCAACCCGCTCGATCAACTATGCGACCTGCATGGCGTGTTGCCCCGGTACAGTGATAACTGGGGCAATGCCTATGCTACTTCCGAAGCCGCGAAGCGCGCATTGCTTGCCGCCATGGGGGTGGCCGCCAACACTGAAGAAGAGGTCCACGCATCCCTGCGCGCTTTCGAGCACCGCAAATGGGAGCGGCCGATGCCGCCGGTACAGGTCGTGCGCGAACCGGCGCGACCGTATCGCGTCCCCATTGCTCTGCCCCTGAGCGAGGATAAACTGGCCTACCGCTGGTGTCTGCGCAGGGAATCGGGCGCCGAGGACCGGGGTGAATTCGTTCCGGCCGCGCTGGAAGATGCGGAGCGCTGCCATCTCGACGGCCGGGAATTCGTGCGGCGGGTGCTGGCGCTGGATCTCGCGGTGGAACCGGGCTATCACCATTTTTCGATTGAACGCGCGGATGGTGGACGCGGCCTCAATGGCGACATGTCGTTCATCGTCGCACCCCTCGCCTGCTATGAGCCACCGGCGATCCAGGAGCGCGTGTGGGGGTTTGCGGCCCAACTCTACGGCATCCGCTCCGAACGCAACTATGGCATGGGAGACTTCGGCGACCTGCGCCAACTGGTCGAATTCTGCGCTGAAGCCGGCGCCAGCACGCTGCTGCTCAATCCGCTTCATGCGCTGTTTCCGGACGCGCCGGAGCATGTAACCCCGTACAGTCCCTCCAGCCGCGCCTGGTTCAATACGCTTTACCTCGACGTGGAAGCGCTCCTCGATTCCGGCGAGTGCGAGGAGGCGCGCGCACTGGTGCTTGCGCCGCAATTCCAGGCGCAACTGCGTGCGCTTCGTGCCATGGAACAGGTGGATTACCGCGGTGTCGCGGAGGTGAAGTCGAAAGTCTTTGAGTGCCTGTACCGGCATTTCCGCATCGGGCACTTGCCCCATAACACCCCCCAGGCACAGGATTTCCGCGCCTTTCAAGCCGAACATGGCGAGGGCCTGCGCAAGCAGGCGCTGTTCGACGCGTTGCAGGAGTATTTCCGGACACAGGACAACGCGGTGTGGGGCTGGCCCGCTTGGCCGGAAGCCTACCGCGACCAGCACGCGCCGGAGGTGAGGGCATTTTGCGAGGCGCATCTGGACCGGGTGGAATACTTCGAATACCTGCAATGGCACGCTTTCAGGCAACTAGGCGCGGCCGGCACGCGTTCGCGGGAGCTGGGGCTCAGCGTAGGCCTGATGTTCGACCTGGCGGTCGGCGTGGCGGAAGGCGGCGGCGCGACCTGGTCACGGCGCGAACTCTATGCACTCGGCGTTAATATTGGCGCGCCGCCCGACGCGTTCAACCGTCTCGGCCAGGACTGGGGACTGCCGCCCTGGATTCCCCATCAGCTCACTGCCGCGGCTTATGTGCCTTTCATTGAGCTGCTGCGTGCCAACATGCGCGATTCGGGGGCGCTGCGCGTCGACCACATCATGGGTCTGCGCCGCCTGTTCTGGGTCGCGCGCAGCCTGCCCGCCGCGGAAGGCGCCTATGTGCTGTATCCGTTCGAGGATCTGCTGGGCATTCTCGCCCTGGAGAGCCAGCGCAATCGCTGCCTGGTAGTGGGTGAGGATCTGGGCACCGTCCCCGATGAAGTACGTCAAGCCTTGCAGCCGATGAACGTGATGTCGACGCGCCTGCTGTATTTCGAGCGGCGCGACGACGGCCGGCTGAAGCCGCCGCAAGAGTATCCGGCGAATGCGGTGGCTGCGGTAACCACCCATGACCTACCCACACTGGCCGGATTCTGGCAGGGCCTGGATATCGACCTGCGTCACGAGCGCCATCTGTTTCCTGACGACGAAGCACGGAATCAGCAGATCGTTGAACGCGCCGCCGACCGCGCGCAGCTGCTGGTGGCGCTGGAGAGCGAAGGTGTGTTGCCATCAGGCAGCGGCCTGCATCAGGTCGGTTTCCCCGAGATGACGGCGGAACTGGCGGCGGCAGTGTACACATACCTGGCGCGGGCACCGTCCAAGCTGCTGCTGGTACAGATGGAAGACGGTTTCGGGGTGCGCGAGCAGCCGAATCTGCCGGGCACGGTGGAGCCGGCCTACCCTTGCTGGCGGCTCAAGTTGCCGCTCAATCTGGAAGAGTGGCGCGGCAGTGCCTATTTGCAGGGAATATTGCTTGCGCTGCGCCAGGAACGGCCGGTGTTGCGTACGCCGGAATCCGCCGGGGGCATGGTCACCGAGGGCGTGAAGCTGTGGATCCCCCGGGCAACCTACCGGCTGCAATTGAATCGCGACTTCAATCTGGGGCAGGCGACGGAGTTGATTCCGTATCTGGACGAATTGGGGATCAGCCACTGTTACCTGTCGCCGCTGCTCAAGGCGCGCCCCGGCAGCCGCCACGGTTATGACATCACCGATCACAGCAGCCTCAATCCGGAGATCGCCGGCGCCGAGGACTTCGAACAGTTCGTTGCCGCATTAAAACGCCGGGGTATGGGCCAGATCATGGACATGGTGCCCAATCACATGAGCATCACCGGCGCCGATAACGGCTGGTGGCTGGACGTGCTGGAAAACGGCCCGGCATCACGATTTGCCAGCTACTTCGACATCGACTGGTACCTGATCGCGGAGTACTTGCCGGGCCGTGTGCTGCTGCCGGTACTCGGCGACCACTACGGCACAATCCTGGAGAACGGCGAACTCAAGCTCGCGTTCGACCCCGCCCAGGGGGCATTCAGCGTGTTCTATTACGAGCACCGTTTCCCGGTGGACCCGCGAGAGTATCCCCGCATCCTTGGCCACGGCCTGGAGCGCCTGCGGATACGGCTGGGCGAAGAGCATCCGGAGTTTCTGGAGCTGCAATCCCTCATCACCGCCTTTAGCCACCTGCCATCACGCGACGGCATATCGGCCGAGGCGGTTGCGGAACGCGCGCGCGACAAGGAAATGCACAAGCATCACCTGGCCTCGCTCTTCATGAGCAGCGCCGATATTGCCCAATTCGTCCAGGAGAATGTGGCGGCGTTCAATGGCACGGCGCCGGACACGGCAAATTTTGATCCGCTGCACGAACTGCTCGAGGCCCAGGCATACCGCCTGGCTTTCTGGCGCGCGGCAGCGGACGAGATCAACTATCGCCGCTTCTTCGACATCAATGATCTCGCGGCGCTGCGCATGGACAACCCCGAGGTGTTCGAAAACACACACCGGCTGGTGCGCGAGTTGCTGGCGCGCGGCCAGGTGAATGGGCTGCGCATCGATCATCCGGATGGTTTATACGCACCGAAGGAATACTTCGAGCGCTTGCAGGCAATGGCGGCGGAACTTTCCGCCGGGCTGGCGGAGGCAGACCGCAAACCGCTGTATGTGGTGGTGGAAAAGATTCTTGCTTCCCATGAACATCTTCCGGAATCATGGCCGATCCATGGAACCACGGGTTACAACTTCCTGGCGGTGTGCAGCGGCCTGTTTGTCGATGGCGGGGCCGCTGACCATTTCACCCGCATCTATCAAGGTTTCATCCGGGCGCGCCCCAACCCGGACGAGGTCGTACGCGCGAACAAGCACCTGATCATGGAAACCTCGCTGGCGGGTGAACTCCAGGTGCTGGCCACCCAGTTGGCGCGCATTGCGAAAGGCGACCGCCGCACCTGCGACTTCACCTTCAACAGCCAGCGCAGCGCGCTAGCCGAAATTGTGGCGAGCTTTCCGGTTTACCGCACCTATGCTGCCGATTGCGAGACGTCGGCAGAAGACATTCGTTATGTCGATTGGGCAGTGGGGGTGGCAAAAAAGCGCAGCCAGGCCGCGGATACCAGCATTTTCGATTTTGTGCGCGATGTCCTGCTGGCGCGACAGACTCGGGGGAAGAGCGAGGCATACCGGAACGCGGTGTGCGCCTTCGCCATGAAGTTTCAGCAGTACAGCAGCCCGGTGATGGCCAAGGCAATGGAGGATACAACCTTCTACCAGTACAACCGCCTGGTGTCCCTGAACGAAGTCGGAGGCGAGCCGTATCGCTTCGGCGTATCGCTCGCGGCATTCCACCGGGAAAATCAGGAGCGCGCGCGCCGCTGGCCGCACGCGATGCTGGCCACTTCGACCCACGACAACAAGCGGTCGGAGGATGTGCGTGCGCGCATCAACGCGCTCTCCGAGATGCCGGACCAGTGGAACCAGGCGCTATCGCGCTGGAGCAAGCTCAACCACAGCAAGCGCCGCAAGATGGATACAGAGCATG
This sequence comes from Nitrosospira sp. Nl5, assembly GCF_900102495.1. Classification (GTDB taxonomy): domain Bacteria; phylum Pseudomonadota; class Gammaproteobacteria; order Burkholderiales; family Nitrosomonadaceae; genus Nitrosospira. The sequence goes on from NZ_FMVQ01000004.1 coordinate 83,037, forward strand.
CGCCGAGCCGCAACGACGAGTATCTGCTATACCAGACGCTGCTGGGGGTATGGCCCTTCGAGCCGCCGGATGCGGCGGGCCTGGCCAAACTTTGCGAGCGCGTAGGCGTCTACATGCTGAAGGCCGGGCGTGAGGCGAAGGTGCATAGCTCGTGGATCAATCCGAATACTGAATACGAGGACGGGACACAAGGTTTCGTACGCGCACTGCTCTCCCCCGAGCCTGCCAACCTGTTTCTGCGTGATTTTTTGCCATTCCAGGAGCGGATTGCGCGTGTGGGCGCTTTCAGCAGCCTGTCGCAATTGCTGCTCAAACTCACGTCACCGGGAGTGCCGGATATCTACCAGGGCAACGAGGTATGGGACTTCAGCCTGGTGGACCCGGACAACCGGCGGGCGGTGGATTATTCGGCACGGCATGCGGCCCTGGAAAAGATCAGGGCCATGGATGCCAGTGAGGGCGCGGCGGTTTGCGCGCGGCGCCTGATCGAGGACCTGCCGGATGGCCGGATCAAGCTCTATCTGACCTGGAAGACACTCACACTCCGGCGCGAGTGCGAGCAACTCTTCCGTGACGGCGACTACCTGCCGCTGAAAGCACACGGTGAACGTGCGCAGCACGTGTGCGCCTTCGCCCGGCATCACGGAGACGAGACCGTATTGGTTGTCGTGCCGCGCCTGCTTGGCGGGCTCATGGGAGAAGACGGCCAGGCTCCGTCCGGCCAGCTCGCGTGGGGCGATACCTGGCTCGAACTGCCGCCGGAGCGTATGCACGGGCAGTGGACCAACACGCTGACCGGCGAGGTCCTTGACCCGCCGGCGCCACGTGAAGCCCATGGATTCGCGCTGGCGCGGCTGTTCGAGACGTTTCCCTATGCGCTGCTGCGGGCGCATCAGGCAGGGATATGACGCATTATCGCAAAAACCTGCGCGTTATCTGCAATCCTTGCATGCCAGCGCCATTTGATCCCATTCAGGCAATATGGGGGGCGACTGGCACATAAATCTGCCGACCGGGCATAAATTCATCCCTGGCGGCGATGCAGCGGGAAAACCGGGACCGGATATCCATTATCCCAAATAAACATGGATATTTGACGACGGCTTAACTATGATTATTACATACTTACTTGGGAGGCAAGATGAACGTTGACTACAAAGGATACAGTATTGTTTCCGGATCGGAGTGCGACGACAGCACGGGTCTCTGGAACGGCCGTTACAGGATTCTCGACGATAAGGGTGTAGTCGTTTATGAAAGCTTCGTCGAACCTTTACACGATCAAAAAAAGGCGCATGAGGCTGCCGATATAGCGGCCCGCGCGTGGATCGATAAACGATGAGCGCCGCCGGGCGCAAGAGGCCGCTGCTGCAGCATCAGGCTTGACGCTGCAGCAGCACTGTCGACCGCGGCTCCATTTTCAGGCTGGCGCCCGCCTGGAGCGGTGCGGCATCGTCGACCCAACCTCGGGTGGTGTCGAGCACCATTAGCCAGCATCGGCCCCAGCGTTCCTCAGGCAGCATGAAATCCACCGCTTCATGATGAGCATTGAAGATCAGGTAAAAGCTGTTGTCCGTCACCGGTTCACCGCGGACATTGGGGTTGGGAAAGGTTTCGCCATTGATGAAGATTGCCAGGCTTTTGGTAAGCCATCCGCCCCAAGGCTCATCTCCATTCGCCTGTTCACTGCCCGTATGATTGAACCAGGCAATGTCCTTGCAGTCCGCGCCATGAATTGCCTGGCCCTGGAACCAGCCGCGGTGGCGGAAGGCCGGATGGGCATGACGAAAGGCAATGAGGCGATTGGTGAATTCGCCTAAATCCCGGTCCATGTTGGCCCAATCGATCCAGGAAATTTCATTGTCCTGGCAATAGGCATTGTTGTTGCCGCGCTGGGTGCGGCTGAATTCGTCGCCCGCGAGCAGCATGGGCACACCCTGCGACAACAGCAGCGTGACCAGAAAATTGCGCTGCTGCCGCGCGCGGAGGGCCAGTATGCCGGCATCGTCGGTATCTCCCTCGGCGCCGCAGTTCCAGGAACGGTTGTCATTGCTGCCGTCGCGGTTGTCTTCGCCGTTTGCCAGGTTGTGCTTGTCGTTGTAAGACACCAGGTCGCGTAGCGTAAAGCCGTCGTGGGCGCAGACGAAGTCGATGCTGGCGAAAGGACTGCGCGAGTTGCCGGCGTAGAGATCCGGGCTCCCGGTAAAGCGGTGCGCAAATTCGCTCAGGGTCTCTTCCTGGCCGCGCCAGAAGTCGCGCAGGCAGTCGCGATACCTGCCGTTCCACTCGGACCAGCCGGACGGGAAATTGCCGACCTGGTAACCGCCTTCCCCCAGGTCCCAGGGTTCCGCAATCAGCTTGACCTGGCTGATGACGGGATCCTGCTGGATGATATTGAAAAAGGCGGAGAGCATCTGTACTTCGTGCAATTCGCGCGCCAGGGCGGCGGCCAGATCGAAACGAAAACCGTCCACGTGCATTTCCATTACCCAGTAACGCAGCGAATCCATGATCAGTTGCAGCACATGGGGCTGGCGCATATTGAGGCAGTTGCCGGTGCCGCTGTAGTCCATGTAGTGGCGGCGGTCATCCGCCATCAGCTGATAGTAAGCCGCGTTGTCGATGCCCTTGAAACACAGCACAGGCCCCAGCTGGTTGCCCTCGGCGGTATGGTTATAGACCACATCGAGGATGACTTCGATGCCCGCCTGGTGCATCGCCTTGACCATCTGCTTGAACTCCGCGGCGGCGGCACCCGGACGTTTGTCGGCCGCATAGCCGCCTTGCGGCGCAAAGTAGGAAATGGAGTTGTAGCCCCAGTAGTTGCGCAGCCCCTTCTCGACAAGGTGTTTGTCCTGCACGAAATAGTGCACCGGCATCAACTCGACAGCGGTGACGCCAAGCTGTTTCAGATACCCGATCGCAGCGGAATGCCCGAGGCCTGCGTAGGTACCCCGCAGTTCTTCCGGTATATCCGGATGCCGTGCCGTAAAACCTTTGACATGCAGTTCGTAAATGACTGTTTCATGCCAGGGCCGCTGCAGCAGACGGTCCCCACCCCAGTCGAAGAACGGCTGCGGGACGATGCACTTGGGCATGAAGGGGGCGCTGTCTCCATCATTGCGCTCACTGGGACCCGCGCTGAACTGGTAAGGGAATACCGCTTCATCCCAGCGAATATCGCCGTCGATCCCCTTGGCATAGGGATCGAGCAGGAGTTTGGCCGGATTGCAGCGGTGGCCCTCTTCGGGCGCCCACGGCCCATGCACGCGAAAGCCATAGCGCTGCCCCGGCTCGATGCCGGGAAAATAACCGTGCCAGCAGTAGCCGGTGACTTCGGGCAGATCAGCCCGGGTTTCGCCGCCTTGTTCATCGAACAGGCACAGTTCGACGCGCTCAGCCACTTCCGAAAACAGCGAAAAATTGGTTCCCGCCCCGTCATAGGTGGCACCGAGCGGATAGGGGCTGCCCGGCCAGATTTTCATTGGAGGCACCGATCACACAGCCTTATCCAGCGCCCTTCATACGCATGAGCCGTATGAGTCGCGTGGGCTGGATGAAGGATGGGAGCAATGGACATGGGTTGGCGACGGGATTTGGCCTGTTCGTTGTAAGTTCTTGCTGCTGCCATGTGTTGTTGAATCTTAGCATATGCAGCGCCGCTAAGGCACTCCTGGGAAAAATGCAACATCATGGGCTATAAATAAAGCTGGATGTAATTGAAAGGATACAAATGGAAACCGATATGCTGGAAAGAAGGGGCCGGGGGAAAGTCATGGCTTTTGTGATGGCGGGTGGAGAGGGTTCGCGCTTGCGGCCATTGACAACCGACCGTTGCAAACCGGCGGTGCCATTCGGCAGCCGATACCGTATCGTGGATTTTGTTCTCACCAACCTGGTGAACTCCGACATTCGTTCGATTTACCTCCTGGTGCAATACAAGCCGCAATCTCTCATTGAGCATATCCGCAAGGCGTGGACCGTTTCCGCGCTGTTCTCGGACCAGTTCGTGACCGTGGTGCCACCGCAGATGACAAAGGAACGTACACTTTTCGGCGGGACGTCGGATGCCGTGTATCAGAGCCTGAATCTGATGGACATGCATCGGCCGGACTTGGTGGCGGTATTCGGCGCGGACCATATCTACCGCATGGACGTGCGGCAGATGGTGCGTTTTCATCGCGAGAACGATGCGGATATCAGCGTGGCCGCGCTTCCCGTGCCGCTGGAACAGGCTTCAAACTTTGGCATTATCGAAACCGACGAGTCGAGACGAATTAGCGGTTTCCAGGAGAAGCCCAGGCAGGCCAAATCCATGCCTAACGATCCACGGCGCGCGTATGCCTCCATGGGCAATTATCTATTCAACGCGGACCTGCTGAGGGTGGCGCTGGAGGAAGCGCACAAGCAGGGCGAGACTGATTTCGGCCACGACGTCATTCCCCGCCTGTCCAGGTCCCACCGGGTGTTTGCCTACGACTTTTCAACCAACATCGTCCCCGGCACAAAACCGTATGAGGAAAAGGGCTATTGGCGCGATGTGGGAACGCTGGACACCTATTTTGAGGCGCATCGGGACGTCCTCGGGCTGGAGCCGCACTTCGATGTTTTTAACCCGCAGTGGCCGATTTTTTCCAGTCATTACGACGGACCGACCGCCTGGGTCAAGCAGGGAAAACTTGATAATGTCGTGCTGGGCGCCGCAGCTATCGTGAACAATGCGACAATACGCAATTCGATCCTGCGGCGGGAAGTGGTGGTCGAGCCCGGGGCGCAAATCGAGGACTGCATCATCATGGATTATGTGCGCATCGGACGCGGCGCGAGGTTGCGCCATGTGGTCATTGACCGGCATAATGTAGTTCCCCCCGGAGCAAAAATCGGTTTCGATCATGCCAGCGACCGGGCGAAATATCACGTCACCGAAGGCGGACTGGTAGTCGTGCCGCTGGGCGACGTGCGCTATTACTCACGGGAAGAGCAGAGGCTGGGTGGCGGATATTCGGAGTAGATGTAGGGGTTTAAACGTAAAACCCGGTTAAGGCTCCCTATGTATGGATCAGACTTCACGCCCGAATATCCCTCCAAGGATTCGCCTGTCGATATGTTTGTCAAGATAGGCAGCACCAAACCCACCGTAGAGTTCCTTCTTCGTAACATCGAGTTCCAATTCCTTAGCCGCCAGTATTTTACGGGTAGAAGGGCGCTCGCACATGGCATCGTAAAACGTCTGTAACGCCGGATCGTCTCGAAACAGATGCATCTCGGGTATTTCGAACAGTTCGGAAAACATTTGGCTAAGCTCGAGCGTGTAGAACAACTGGAAATCCGGCAGAAAAGGCTCTTTGCCAAGCAGGAACGGCTCCATTCTCGAGCCATTCACCAGCCGGGGCAGCCACATTTTGCTTAGCAAGACAGAACAAAGATTATAGATATGGGCTTCTTTTTCAATTTTGAGTTTCCATGCTTTTGGAAAATATGCGCTGACAACAAACCAGTTGAAGAATGGACCCGCTATGGAGAAAGTGATGAAGTCATTCTTGGCATCGACCTCTGCACAGCGCATCGGATCATCAATCGGATAAAACTTTCGTGCTTCCGGATAGATTCTCGCGAGATAACGACAGATTGCGTGACTTTCTGAAATATCAACGCCATTGACATCCGTGAGAGTGGGAATTTTCCCAAGAGGATTTCGTTCTATGTGCTCTGGCGTGAGCGTGCTCCCCTGAAACGGAGACACGCGTTCATAACGATAAGGTAGACCGGTTTCCGAGAGGAAGTGCGCGACCTGGCTCATATAAGGTGAGAGCCAGAATCCGTACAGCGTGCGCTCGACATTTGATTGATCGTACATGGAGAATTCCTTTTGCATTGCAGTTTAATTGTTAAGTAGGTGCAATATTAGAGGCATGGTACTGATGTGCCCTGGTAATAGTGCCAAGAGCATTTCAGTAAAGTTCAGTTAAAAATTAACTTTCATCTCTCTCACAGCCTTGATTTCCTTTTGCATCATCCAATCCCGCTATTCTTTATTCGCTTCATTCTCTTTACGTAGAGATAATCGTATTTCCCCCATGAATTCCACCGGGTCCTGCTCAAATCGTTGAACCAGATTCTCGTGTACATTACTTTCAGGAACATATTTTGCACCCCAACGTACCAGCTCCATGATTGGAGGCGCCAGATCCACGCATTTTTCAGTAGGCATATAAATAATCTTGCGCGCATTAGCCGGATCGCGGCGTCGCAAAAGGAGGTGGCATTCCTCCAGTTTTTTCAGGCGATCAGAAAGGGTATTGGTAGCGATTTTTTCCGGGGAATTTTGAAAATCCCCGAAGTATCGCTTACGAAAGAAAATGAGATCACGAACGACAAGCAGCGTCCATTTGTCGCCCAATATGTCCAGAGCGCAACTGACTGGACAGGAGGAACGGCTGATCTGGTTTGATTTCGTCATAACTTCGCGCTGGCCTGCAGATTGACTTGCTTTTTGCAACCAAAGATTATACTTGCATTCTGCAATGAATGTAGGTCCATGAGTGTAATAAAGTAAAGAAGCACCCTTCCTACGTTTCGGGTGTTCTCGATGCCGCATTATCCCCGGCGCCTGGAAGCCCGGCGCGTGGAAGCCCGCCAAACCTGTACCCGCTCGGACTTCATTAGTTTGTAACCAAGCAGGCTAAGCAGCAGCAGTACAACCAACGGACCTATCGCAGCACGAAAAATATTCGCATAGTTGATCATCTGTACGCGCAACGAATACTCATAATGTACCGGAGGGACCGCCTCGCCAGTAATAAATACCGTATATAACCCCTTATCCAGGCTGGTCTCTCCCCTCATTACCCCATCGGGATGATAACTCGGACGCAGGTACGCCACCGTCTCATCATCAACCTCGCTGGTTCCCCGTACTACGCGTATCCCTACGGGAATGTCGCGCAACGCCTGATCCGCAAGGTCTATTACCAATAAAGTATTCCCTTCCCTGGGTATATCCGTGCAGTATTGGCCGCTGGGTTCATGTTGAGGCTGGTAGGCGCTCAAATGCACCATGCTTTCATCATCAAGCCGGCGAGTGCATGCGTCTTCCTCCATCGACACCTTACCATGCGCCCCAGCCGCGCCACAGTAAAGCGCTGCAACGACAATAATAGTGGACCGTATCACTTGCTTGATCATTTGATTGCTCCTTGATGTATGGTTCAACTGATCTTCGTTATCCTCTGCGTGCTGTTTTACCATGACTTATTGCAAATCGCCCCGTCCTCTGTAATGCGGGAGCGGGGCGATTTAGGCTTCAGGCCACTGCTCGGATTCCTCAGCTAGCCATTACGGTACGATCCGGTTGTTGAGAATGGTTCTGCTCTGGCCATTCCAGACGACGTCGGTCAGGTTGGAGTAGCGGGTGACGATCTGTGCCACAACACCGCCGGCAAACAGGCCTGACCAGCCCAGTACCACAAAGCCCCAGTGCAGCGGTGCGCTGAAGAGCTCTTCCATGAACCAGAAAGCATGGCCCCATTCGTTCAAGCCTACGTTCGGCAGGATCATGAGCGGACCGGCAATGGCCATGACCAGCGGGAACGAGGTGCCCCGAGCGTACAGCGGCAGACGCGTCATGGCATACAGATAGGTGGCCACGCCGCAGACGATGTACATCGGGAAGGAGCCATAGAACACCACCACGTGACTAGGGGTGAAGCTCGTGTCACGAATAATGACCTGGTGCCAGGAGGCATCCTGCTCGGTAAAGAAGCTGCCGCCCCAGTAAACACCGAACAGATAGACGCCCAGCCACATCATAAAATAGAAGTAGCGCTTGATCTCAAGCTTGGGATCAAGCTTGTCCAACTGCTCCTTCGTGTCCCGGGTCTTCCAGATCCAGCCCCAGGTGATCAGGGCAAACAGCGGCATCACCGTCATGTGCACCCGCCACAGCCCCATCCAGACTTTCTCGAATTCAGGTTCCATTGAGTCCATGCCGTGCGAATAGGCAAAGGTGCGTTGATACCAGATCCAGAATATCGCCACCGCCAGCATCGTGATCAGCCCAAATTTGTACCACTTCGAGTCGTACCACAGGGACATGTCGTAGTCCCGACCTTCCGACTTCGCCGGGCTCGCCGTATTTAGTGTTGTTGCCATATTTCAATACTCCTTTAGATTAATTACCCGCTACTGTTTGGGTGGATTGAACTTGGTCTCCATAAATATCAAAATGGGGATAAGTCGTTACATCATTCACCCTTGCAAAATGCTTCGTCAGGCAAAGATTTGAAACCCACTCCAGAGTACTGCTATTCCCAGAAGACCAAGCACGCCAAACTTGTACATCTTTGATTCGTGCAATGACGCCATGCTGGAAGCACGAACACCTGCTTGCGGATAGCTCCGCAGCCTTCGATGTTTTGTTGCCATTTCGGTACTCCTTTTAGTTAACTGACTACCACTTCTTCCTGTAGGGGAACTTCTTGCTAACGCAATTACCAGGTATTATGCTTGCAATAAGCAAGTGGTCAGAGTATAGACCTGGAGACGAACAGGCGTGTAGTCTGCTAAATCAGTTATCAGAGTTCTATTTTTGAAACGATGGGTAGCCCCTATGCAAGACCTGAATGACCTCTACTACTACGTCCAGGCCGTGGATCATGGCGGCTTTGCTCCGGCAGGCCGGGTCCTCGGCATGCCGAAATCGAAGCTTAGCCGCCGCATCGCCAAGCTGGAAGAGCGTTTGGGTGTGCGCTTGATCCAGCGCTCGACACGTCACTTTGCAGTTACCGATGCCGGCGAGACTTATTACATGCATTGCAAGGCGATGCTGGTGGAAGCTGAGGGGGCCCAGGAAGCAATAGACACGCTAACAGCCGAACCGCGGGGTGTAATCCGGATGACATGCCCCATACCGCTGGTGAATGCTTATGTGGGAGTGATGCTGGCCGATTTCATGGTGCGCTATCCGCACGTCACAGTGCAGATGGAGGCGACCAACCGGCGTGTCGATCTGGTCAGCGAGTCGGTCGACGTCGCCCTTCGTGTGCGACCACCGCCCTTGCAGGACAGTAACCTGGTTATGCGTGTTTTGGCTGATCGAGGCCAATGTTTGGTAGCCAGCCCTGCCCTTGTCCAGCGGCTCGGTTTTCCTGCTGCACCGACTGCTTTGAGCAACTGGCCTAGCCTGGGCCTGGGAAACCTGCAACAAATCCATACCTGGGTGCTGCATGGGCCAGATGACGCACATGCAACACTTCATCATACGCCGCGCTTTGTGACGACGGACATGATCGCGCTAAGAGATTCCGCTGTGGCCGGTGTCGGTGTAGTGCAACTGCCGGAGGTCATGGCACGAGATCAACTTGCGGCTGGTTCATTGCTTAGGCTGATGCCGGACTGGGCACCGCGGCGCGAAATCATTCATGCGGTGTTTCCGTCCCGGCGCGGTCTTCTGCCATCTGTGCGGGCGTTAATTGATTTCCTCGCACAGCGTTTCGAGATGCTGCATGAGGACTAGGCTAACTAAGAGCGCTATCGGAACTTGCGCAAAGAATCCATCTCTGCCACTGCGCCCCTCATAGTTTCAAAAATAGGACTCTGATAACTGATTTTGCAGACTACACGCCTGTCCGTCTCCAGGTCTATACTCATACCACTTGCTTATTGCAAGCAATATCGGAGGATAAATGTCAAGTCAATTATCTTGTAGCGAGCACGCAACACCCATCAACAAATCTCTTCAGCCGTTATTAATTCATGGCTTGAAAGGCATCGAAAAAGAAAGCCTCCGAATTAACCGGGATGGATCAATATCATTGTCACCTCATCCGGTTCAGCTTGGAGCCGCGTTGACTCATCCGAATATCACAACTGATTATTCTGAAGCCTTACTTGAGTTGATCACGCCAGCATTATCGGATGGAACGGAAGTGCTGCATTCCTTGATGGACCTCCATAAATATGTCTGCGCAAATATCAATGACGAATTATTGCTGGCGGCCAGTATGCCTGTCGGCGATTTGCGCGACCCGGCAATTCCCATCGCCGAATATGGTTTATCCAATCTCGGGAGGATGAAGCACATCTACCGGCAGGGTTTAAGCTATCGCTACGGCCGCTGCATGCAGGTCATCGCCGGAATCCATTTCAACTACTCGCTTCCTGAACAATTCTGGCCCGAATACCAACAGTTCGTGAAACATACGGGTGATCTGCAATCGTTCACCACCGGCGCTTATATGGGAATGATCAGAAATCTGCAGCGTTATGGCTGGCTTATCCTGTATTTATTCGGCTCATCCCCGGCAGTGGGCAAAAGCTTCATCGATAGCCGCAACTCTGTTTATTCCGATACTTTGCAGAATTTTGATGAGCATTCCTACTACAAGCCCTTTGCCACCTCTTTGAGGATGAGCGAGATAGGCTATTTGAATCCCGTTCAATCGATGGTTCATATTTCCTTTAACAGTATTGAAGAATATATACGGGATTTGGGCAGCGCAACAACGATACCTTATCTCGGATATGAAAGGATCGGGGCAAAGGTAGGCGACCAGTACCAGCAGTTGAATACTCATTTCCTGCAGATAGAGAACGAATATTACACTTCGGTGCGGCCAAAACAGCCCACGAGGCCCGCCGAGAGGCCGCTGCAGGCACTGGGAAGCCGGGGGATCCAATATATTGAAATACGAACCGTGGATGTTGATGTGTTTGAACCTGCCGGCATTGCGATCGAAACCACGCGCTTTCTTGAAGTGCTCAGCCTTTTCTGTCTATTCCAGACCAATGCGGGGCATGACTTGAAGCAGCATGACGAGACCAGCAATAACGCATTGTCGGTGGCCAATCGCGGCAGGGATCCGAGACTGAAGCTGCTGGACAACGGGCATGAAGTCCCGCTGCGGCAGTGGGCCCTGACGCTGTGTGAGCAGATGCGGGAGATCTGTGAGATCCTGGATAACGGCAATACCGATATTCCCTACACCCGCGCATTGCACCAGCAGATCGAAACAATTCGCCATCCCGAGTTGACGGCTTCAGCAAGGGTGCTGTCGGCCATGCGCGCGCAAAAGATGTCCATTACCGAACTGGTATTGCAGAAGTCCCGTGAATACACTCGTTATTTCCAGAATGCCGCATTGGACGCGGCGGTAAAGAGGAATTTTGATCTCCAGGTCAAGGCATCGCTGGCGCAACAGAAACAGCTCGAGGCCACGGCTGAGGTCCCTTTCGATCAATACCTTAGCAACTATTTCTCGCAAGACGCCTTAGGCAGCATCATTCAATCCCAAAACTTGCCTGTCTCCATGGTCGAAACTGCCGCTCGATGAATTCCGTGCGCTCATGCAAACATTACAGCATCGGTGTGATCCTGGAGACCCTCCCGCGCTATCGCATGCGCACGACCCATGATTCAGCCAGCGAGCGGTACATTCCCGATATTGCTCAAGGCGATAAACACATCGTGCTGATCGCCGGGACACATGTGACTTACTCACTTGCCCGCATTTCCAAGCGAGGCGAGACACGCGACAATCTTAACGCGGGCGGGATACCTGTGGCGCAGCCGCTCACCCTGCGTGAGCGCGAAATCGCTCAAGCGCTTGGTCCCGCGCTATACGATGCAGGTCTGATGCTGGTGGGGCTGGACGTGATCGGTGATTATCTCACCGAAATAAATGTTACCAGCCCTGCCTGCATGCAGAAGATCGCCGACCAGACCGGTTTCAACTCTGCGAAAATGATGGTGGATGCGATCAAAAGCCATATCGCCGAGCGATACGAATTTGTCATTCCTCCGTTTGAAACAGAGCTTTCTTCATGACTCCGGCAATCGAAGTCAGGCAGGTGCACAAGCGGTTCGGCACATTGCATGCCTTGAAGGGCATTGATCTCGAAATCCATACCGGCGAATTCTTCGCATTGCTTGGCCCCAATGGAGCGGGAAAGACGACGCTGATCAATATTATCGCGGGTCTTACCCTTGCCAGCAGCGGGAGTGTCAGGGTAAAGGGGCATGATGTCGTTGCCCAATACCGTGAAGCACGCCGCATGTTAGGCGTGGTGCCGCAGGAGTTGGTATTTGATCCGTTTTTTACCGTTCGGGAAACGCTTGTGTTCCAATCCGGCTATTACGGGATAAAGAAGAATAACAGCTGGATAGACGAGATAATCCACCATCTCGACCTTGCCGATAAAGCCGATACCAACATGCGTTTGTTGTCCGGCGGGATGAAGCGGCGCGTACTGGTAGCGCAGGCATTGGTCCACAAACCCCCGGTAATCGTTTTGGATGAACCCACCGCAGGCGTAGATGTGGAATTGCGCCAGGCCCTGTGGCGCTTCATCAAGCAGTTAAACCGCAGCGGTCATACCATTGTGCTCACTACGCATTATCTGGAAGAAGCAGAGGCTTTATGCAACCGCGTGGCAATGCTCAAAAATGGCAGTATCGTTGTGCTTGATAGCGTCAGAAATCTCATCAGCAACATTTCCGGACACCGGATACGAGTGCGGTTATCTCCCGATACGCTGCCGGCGGCGTTACAGCTACTGATAATCGGCCACGACCAGGGCTACTACGTTCTGGCAATCGAGAAATACTCCCAGCTTGAAAATGTGATGACAGCATTACGCGCAACCCAGACCCAAATCCTGGAACTCCAGATATTGCAACCTGATCTGGAAGAAGTGTTCGTAAAGATCATGCACGATACAGAGAGTCTGGAACCTGCATCGGTATGAATGGATTTCTTACGCTGCTCTACAAGGAACTGCTAAGATTCTGGAAAGTCGGGTTCCAGACCGTATTTGCACCCATGCTGTCTACCTTGCTCTATCTATTGATTTTTTCTCACGCACTGGAAGAACGGGTGCAGGCATATCCCGGTGTAACCTACACAGTTTTTCTGATTCCGGGACTGGTGATAATGGCCATGTTGCAGAACGCTTTCGCTAACTCCTCATCAAGCCTGATTCAATCGACGGTCTCGGGCAATCACATCTTCATGCTGTTATCGCCGCTTTCTTACCAGCAAATATTCACTGCTTATGTACTGGCATCGGTAGTTCGCGGTCTCGTGGTAGGACTGGGTATCTACGTGGTGACGCTAGGGTTTTTTGAAATTCCCCTGTACTCGTTCGCATGGATATTCGCATTTGCCTTGATGGGCACCGCGTTGCTGGCCGCCTTAGGCATCATTGCGGGAATCTGGGCGGAAAAATTTGAGCAGCTTGCTGCGTTGCAAAACTTTATCGTCCTGCCACTGACGTTTTTATCGGGGGTTTTCTATACGATCCCCTCGCTGCCTCCACTTTGGCAAGGATTATCATATCTGAATCCGTTTTTCTACATGGTAGACGGGTTTCGCTACGGCTTCTTTCGCGCCTCGGATGTTTCACCCTACCTCAGCCTTGGGACTCTGATGGCATGTTTCCTGGCAGTATCGTGGTGGACATTGCGAATGCTGAAAACAGGGTACAAAATCCGAAAATAATCCGATCCACGACTTCCCCTTCAGCCCCGCAACATATTTTTCAAATCTGATTTATTGCTCCACCTGCTTCCGAATAAAAATGACGGGACTGTCCAAACCGCCCATCACAGCTCCCCGCTCTTTTGCATGTCTATCAACGCCTTGACAATCATTTGCCGAAGCATTCTTCCGAAAGCCTCATCCGAGGGAAAGGGCTGCAGGTGATCGGGTATGTCGATGTTGCCGATAGCGGTGTGAAATGCGTGTTTTATGCCGCTTCGGCTGATTGTCTTTCCCCGCGTGGTGATACTCATCGACATTTCGTAGGCATCGGTAATGGTTTTCCCGACCATCCATAACGGGAATCCAGTACGGGCCGTTTCCGCGGCGACGGTTCCGCTGTCGGCGATGTTGTTCAATACCACCTTGACGGTGCCTTCTTCCTTCTCGTCACCCGGCGAGAGCATGTCAATCGGGGAAATGACGCCGGATTCCCTGAATATTCGGGTAGCATAATCCCGCAACGGGATGTCGCCCTTGGAGAAGTGTTGGCCATTGCGCTGAAACTCGACAGCAAGCCGCAGATGAAGCGGCGCGTCTCTCTTTTGCACATCTTCAAAGGTAACCTTGGGAAAGGAAGCGCCTAAATATGATTTGGGCGATGCGCATCCCATTAAGGCGGAGGAGACAATTACAGATGCCATCATTACGTGGCGGCCAAGATTCATGAATACTCCGTCTCGATACGCGGGTTACGCTTTACGTGGGATAAGGCGCCGAGCGACTGTTATATGCTGCTGATTGGAGCTCGACAATACTAAGAGTAGTGCATAATTCTTCCCGCTGCAACCTGCCTGATCCTGTCATCCCGACTGAGTGCCTCAAGAACCATCGCGGCTTCCTGAGTCGCCAAGGGTGATGGCAAAAATAGCTGTACTTATCGAACGTTCTTCTCAACAATATCATCATGGAAAACTCCCTGGAAAATAATGAGCGCTAAAAGCACATCCCCCCGTGCGGCACGCAGGTTTGACAAAGCGCGAATCCAGGAGGCAATTTCGGTATTAGGGCTGAATGCGGAACATGGCAAACTTGCGGAGCGCATAAGGGCCGAAGTCATCAATGGGAAAGCGGATGCGATGGTGAAGTCCTGTTTTGCCGCCCTTGCGCGCAACCGGGGCTTCTCGCTGATGGAGCGGAATATTGGCATCGAATCCTTCAAGCAAGCATGGGTTCGCCGCTTGCAGTGCTATGGCCAGGGCTTCGATACTCCGGAGTACTTTAGTGAGCGACTGGAAACTGCCGCTGCTTTCGCCCGGGGAAAAATCCCTTTGAGCATCTTGCAATTACAACACTGCCTGACGCAGCAAACCATGGTAAATAGCCTATCATCCATTAAGCTTGCCGAGGATGCCGCGACTGTCCAGCCCCTCGTCGACTGCATTTTGAAACTCACCTCCCTCGAGCTCTATCTGGCTGCGGAGGGTTATCGCCTGCCGGAAATTGATGAGTTGCAGAAGGCGTTGGATGGGCTGCGCAAAGAAACATCCCAGTTGCACCGTGAAGCCTCGACCGATCAGCTCACCGGCATGATGAATTATGCCAGTCTCATGGAAACCCTCGAGCACCAGATCAATGCCGCCCACAATGACCGGCGGCAAGATGGCGGAAACCCCTTGTGCCTGATCATGATCGATCTTGATTTCTTCAAGAAGATCAATGACACATATGGACATGTGATTGGCGACTTTGTACTGCGGCATGTGGCCGAGCGGATCCGGGCGGCGGTGCGCGATTTTGACAAGGCAGGCAGGTTCGGCGGGGAGGAATTCGTTATTATCATGACGAACACCGAACTGGAATTGGCAAAGGTTATCGCGGAGCGCATACGCAAGGGTGTCATGGAGACGCCGTTGCATTTGAAGGAATTTACCATCGAGGTAACGATCAGTCTCGGCCTGGCAATGCTAAAGGAAGGCGAACGCAAGGAAGCATTGCTTGAGCGTGCGGATGCGGCAATGTATGAAGCGAAAAGAGCCGGGCGCAATCGCATCATGGTGGCAAAGGATACGGATGCTTCCCAAGCGCTCCCGGAGTTGTAGGTGGACCGCGCTTGTCCCGCTAAATTCAAGGTTCGGTTCGGAAGCATCCTCCAGAGTCATGCTTTTCCCGCATGAACTCCTCGAATCGGTCAAGCGCCAGCGGCTGGCTATACAGGTACCCTTGATAGGCGCCGCAGCCATTCTGCGCGAGAAAATCCCGCTGCGCCTGCGTTTCCACCCCCTCGGCGATCACTGCCAGCCCCATATTCTGGGCCAGGGCCACGATGGTGCGGACAATAATCGCGTCATGAGGTCTGATCAGCACGTCCTTGATGAATGACTGATCGATTTTAATCCAGTCCAGCGGGAGCCGCTTCAAGTAGTAGAGCGAGGAATAGCCGGTGCCGAAGTCATCCAGTGCAAATCCCACTCCCTCAGCTTTCAGTGCAGTCATTTTGGCAATTGTTTCATCCATATTGCGCACTAGAAGACCCTCCGTAAGCTCAAGCTTTAGTTTTTGCGGATTAGCGCCGGTCTGATGGAGCGCCGAGCGTACCTGCTCGATGAACTCCGGATGCCGAAACTGGCGGGGACTGACATTCACGGCCAGATCAAGTCCTGCTGTCTCCGGGCGCCGGGACCAGGCTGCAAGTTGAGCACATGCGGTTTGCAGAACCCACAAGCCAATGGGGAGGATCAGCCCGGTTTCCTCGGCTTGAGGAATAAACTCGCCTGGAGATAGGAGGCCACGACGGGGATGTTGCCAACGCAGCAGCGCCTCGGCACCCGTCACGCCATGGCTGCTCACCTGAGGCTGGTAGTGGAGAACGAACTCATTCCTCTCCCAGCTTTTATGCAGATCCGACTCCAGGACAACGCGCGCGTTCATCACCGCCTGCATGGCAGGATCAAAGAAGCAGATGGCGTTTCGGCCGGATGCCTTGGCCTCATACATCGCGAGATCCGCCTGTTTCAGAAGTTCATCCACGGTGGTGGACCGATTACCAAACAAGGTGACACCGATGCTTGGAGTAGTGTGCTGCTGATAGGCGCCCAAATTGAAAGGCTGGCTGAAAGCGGCAAGAATCCGCTCGCAAACAGCACTGATTCGAGCAACAGCTTCCTTCGGATATTCGCTGAAATCAGGCGCCAGGATGACCACAAACTCATCGCCGCCGATACGCGCTACGGTATCGTGCTCACGAACGCATGAAACAAGACGCGGGGCGATCTGCTGTAACAACAGGTCGCCGATGTCATGGCCGAGGGTGTCATTGAGTAATTTAAAATTGTCCAGGTCAATGAATAACAGCGCGCCCGTTTGCCGGCTGCGGGCGCTAACCGCGAGAACTTGCTTGAGGCGGTCCAGCAGGAGCTGCCTGTTAGGCAGCCGTGTCAACGAATCGTAGAAGGCAAGATACTGTATCTCGCTCTCGGCCACCTTGCGTTGGGTGATGTCGGTGTTGATTTCGAGAACCGACTGGGGCTGGCCCGCATCGTTGCGAACTAGGGTCCAATGGCCTTCAGCCGTCAATATGCCGCCCCCTTTGCGTCGTTGCGTAATTTCGCCGCGCCATTCTCCGGCGTGCAACGCCAAGCGGGCCACCTCGTAAAACACTTCGGGGTCATCGTATAACACGTTGTCGATGGAGTTGCCGACCACCTCTTCCGAGGCCCATCCGTAAAGACGTTGCGCGCCCTTGTTCCAGAACTGGATACGATGATCGAGCCCACGGACAATAATCGCGTCCGTTGCGTGATCAAGCAGCGAAGCCTGCTGGCGGATTCGTGCATCGGCTTCCCGACGCGCCACTTCAGCCTGTTTCCGCTCGTTGATGTTACGAAAATAAACAGCGAGACCTTCTTCCGAAGGATACGCATGGACTTCAAACCATGTCCCCAGGGGAACATAGAAGTCTTCGAAGCTGACCGTACAGTTCTCGGCGAGTGCTCTGTGGTATTCGCGGTCAAAGGCGCTACCGACCGCTTCCGGAAACTCTGTCCAGATTTCCCTGCCCAGAAGGTCGCCCCGGGTTCGCCGCAACAGGTTTTCCGCTTCTTTATTCAATAATGTAAAACGCCACTCGCGGTCAAGCGCAAAGAAAGCATCGGTAATGCTCTCCATTATCCTTTCGATCCGAAGCTTCGAGTTTGAAAGTTCGAGAGTTGCTGCCCGTTGTTCCTCGATAGCGGATAGCAACTTGTTATTGACTTGTCCCAAAGCCACGGCCTTTTCCTTGTTTACCGAAAGGACAAAAGAAACTACCGCACTCAAAATACTCACCAGAATTCCGCTAAGCAATACAAGAACGGCTTCGTTACTACTGACAGCCTCTTCAAATGGAGGACGTGACGAGGCCTCGATAGTCCAGGTTTGACCATAAGCAGATATGACGCGCGTTCCCCTGAATTGCGGGAAAATCTGCTCTGTCTCGTTTTTAGTGCTATCGAAAAGCAGGGAATTCTCGGTTATTGCGTTGCCATCAAAGATTTTCAGGTCAACAGACTGAAGCTCGGATTGAAGAATGGTTCGTATGAAATCATCCATCCTGAATGGCGCATAGACATAGCCAATAAGGGAAGACTGTCTTTCCTCAAGCGTTTGAGGCAACTTTTCACGTCCATAATACGGGATATACATAAGGACCCCTGCCTGCACATCCTCGCTGGTTTCCTGAACAAGCTTTACCTTCCCCGTGAGAGCAGCTTCTCCGGAATCCCGGGCTCGCGACATCGCCATGCGCCGAACGGGATCGGAATACATGTCGTATCCAAATGCACGCAAGTTTCGCCCAGCAAAAGGTTCCAGATAGATGATCGTCGTGTACTGGTCCCGCAGCGGCTCTTCCGGCCAAACGTTATAATCGGGAAACCCTTGTGCGCGAATTGCGGCAATATGTGCGGGAAGTTCAGCGGGGAGAAGATGTTCGGCAAAGCCCACTCCCAGAATTCCGGGATAGCTATCGGCCAGGCGCAAGGTCTTCATATATGTCCGCCATCCCTCGCGGGAGACAAAGCCGGAGGCAAGCAGGTATCCATGAGCCCCTTTCAACACCTGTTCGTATCCCAGGAAACGAACCTTGATTTGAAAGGCGGCCTCGGCTAAGAGCGTATCGAAGCGGGTATTTGCATTGCGCTCCTGAAGATCTTTCACGATCCCCCAGCTCGCAAGAGTAAGGGACAGAAAGACGGCGAATGTCAGGGCAGCTACGATATTCCGGGAAGGAGCGCGGCCAAACGGAAGGCTATGCTTGGGGTTAATCTTCCGCCTCCACGATGGTCCTCCCTGTGCCTGAGAAAGATTGACGATTATGCTGGTGGCACGGCTCCATTTAAGATGATGTACCGATAAGCATAAAGTCTCCCCGTCCAGGGGACCACACAGTTACTGTTACAGTCAGCGCGAGCTTCCAGAAAAGAAGACGTGGAACGCGCTACAAATGAGCCGTCTCCAACAAAATTATAACAAATAAGATCGGCGCCTTTGTTACTGTTTGGCAACGCTTTTTTAGGACACCTCTCCGGCAAAAAACTTAACATGGCGGCTTGCCGCTCATTTTGCAGCTCCTTTTTGACCTTTCTCAGCCCGATACCACGTCACGGCTCTTTGCCCCCGGGCTTCGCCTTTGCAACCGCGGGATCTAAATGGACAGCCTGCAGCGTATCGGCCTTATCATCGGCAGCGCCTGCGGCGAAGACCAGCACCGCCTGATCGCCTGGCTGCGCCAGTTCGTGGGATATCAGCCACTCTCCCGCCTGGGCGACATATGCCCGCGCGTCAGTTTCCTCATTTACCAAAGCGGGCGTAGCGAAAAAAAGGGGCGAAACGCCCCGCACCAGCGCCAGGCTCCGGTACAGCCGCTCCGAATCCGCCAGTATGACGAGCGGCGCCTGCGGGCGGAACCGGGCGATAGCCAGCGCCGCTGTCATCGTCCGGACGGGGATGATGATCGCCCGAGCACCGAGACGCGCTGCAAGCAGGCACGCGGCGAAGCTCACAGCATCGTCCGGCGAACCGGCAGTACTCGCATGCATCTGGCCCAGCACCATGCGTTCGCCATACTCGTTTTCGGTCGCGGCAATCACGCGGCGAAGGATCCGCACCGCGGCAGCAGGGAACCGGCCGATGGCCGTCTCAGCCGAAAGCATCACCGCGTCTGTTCCATCAAGCACCGCATTGGCGACGTCGGCGACTTCCGCACGCGTGGGATGTTCGTGCTCCACCATCGACTCCAGCATTTGCGTGGCGGTGATCACCGGGCGGCCGCGCGCGTTGGCCGCCGCGATAATGCGTTTTTGCACAATCGGTATCTCGGCAAGATCGGTTTCGACGCCCAGATCACCGCGCGCGACCATCACACCGTCGGATGCTTCCACGATTGCATCAAGATCGGCAAGCGCTCCGCGCTTCTCTATCTTCGCCATCAGCAGGGGCGCAGCCCCGGATGCGGCCGGAAGGCATGCCCGGACGCGGTCAATATCAGCGGCTGATTGCACGAACGACACGCCGACCCATTCGGCCTCCTGCGTCACCGCAAATGCGAGATGCCGCCGGTCGTCGTCAGTCGGAATCAGCGCGCTCAAGGCTGATTCCGGAACATTGATTCCGGATCCGGAACGTACGGTGCCGCCGATGACGACTTCGCATCCGACACCATTCCCGGCGCCGCTTCCGATGCCAGCAGTTGTTACGCGCAGCTCGATCGAACCATCCGCCAGAAATACCAATTCCCCCGCCCGAAGCGCGCTGAGCAATTCGCGGTTCCGCACGGGCAAAAGATTACCGCTCTCTCTCGAATCATCCTCCTCCGCCAGCGTGACTATCTCGCCTTCGGCCAACTCGCAGGCGCCGCCCGGCAGATCGCCGACGCGAAATTTCGGGCCCGGCAGGTCGACGAGAATCGCCACCGGTTGCCCGAGTGCCTGCGCCGCCCGGCGCACCCGCTCTATGCGGCATGCATGATCGGCATGCTCGCCGTGCGAGGTATTCACGCGCGCGACGTCCATCCCACTCTCGATCAGGCGCTCGATCACACCCGGCTGGTCCGTTGCCGGGCCCAGCGTGCATACGATTTTGGTCCGCTGCCAGCTATGATTTTCAGGGATTTTCATGGGGAAATCGGGATCTGATCATGGGAGGCGCCTGCTATTCGGTGGCTTTCCCTCCTTGCGAGTTTGTTAAGCGCCGGCACCTCGGCGTCATTCACATCATACCTTAGCAGTCTGTCGGACTTGAAGAATCGATGCGAAAAAGTGACTGGGCGAGGACAGATTTTGACGATTTTGAAGGCCAATAGTTGTTCTATTGGCCGAAAAAGCGGTGAAATATGCACCGATCCAGACGCTTTTGCAGCCGATCTCCTTTAAGTCCGACAGGCCGCTAGCCTGTCAGATGCGCCTTCGAAATACATGATCTTTCCCCGATCCTTTGCCCCAACGTATTTTCCTGATCCCGCCACCACCCGGTATTACATCGCCGCGCTCCGGGGTTTATGGCGAGTACGTGGCAGGGCTTTTCATATTCCTTGCCGGTGAGAATCTTGGAAACCAGCTTGTGCTGGTGCTGGCACCTACTCCCGGGGATTCCCTGGCACATCCGGTACTTTCGGGTTGTGCCTGATAAGCGCACCTCCCGATAATTTGCGAAGAGCGACATAGAACACAGGGGTGAGGAACAGTCCAAACAGAGTTACGCCGATCATGCCCGCGAACACGGTAATCCCCGTGGCTGAGCGCACTTCGGCGCCCGCGCCTGTAGAGAGCACCAGCGGTACGGAGCCGGCGACAAAGGCAATGGATGTCATGACGATCGGCCGCAGCCGCAGGCGGCAAGCCTCAAGTGCCGCTTCAACGATCCCCTTGCCCTGGAATTCCAGTTCACGCGCGAATTCCACAATCAGGATCGCATTCTTGCAGGCCAGGCCCATCAGCACGACAAGTCCCACCTGCACAAATATATTGTTGTCGCCACCGGTCAACCATACACCGAGCAAGGCGGCACACATGCATACCGGCACGATCAGGATGACGGCGAGCGGCAACGTCCAGCTTTCGTACAGTGCGGCGAGCACGAGGAAGGCGAGCATGACGGCAAGCGGAAATACAATCAGTTTTGCGTTGCTTTGTGTCACTTGCTGATAGCTCAAATCCGTCCATTCGAGCATCATGCCGTCTGGCAGTATTTCCTTGCCCATTTCCTTAAGCCGGGTGATGGTCTGTCCCGAGGACAACTGACGCGGATCGGAATCGCCAATCAGATCAGCAGCAGGATAACCGTTGTAGCGCAGCACCGGATCGGGACCATAGGTCGGCCTGATCGTCGTCATCGCGCTCATGGGAATCATATCGCCACTCTCATTGCGTACTCGTAATTTTTCAATATCTTCAACGCGTTGCCGCTGCCCGGCATCGGCCTGGACGAATACGCGATAGACGCGGCCGAACAGATTGAAGTCGTTCACATAGGCTGAGCCCAGGTAGATTTGCAGCGTGTTGAACAGTTCGCTCAGCGACACGCCCTGCGCTTTGGCCTTGGTACGATCGACCTTGATTTCAAGTTGGGGAATATTTGCCTGATAAGCGCTGACCGGATAGGTCAGCCCCGGTGTTTGCGCGATCTTGCCCTGAAACGCTTTGGTCGCATCCTGCAGTGCGCCATAACCAAGGCCGGCGCGATCCTCCACGTACAGCGAGTAACCGGAACCATTGCCCAATCCCTCGATCGGCGGCGGCATCAACGCGAAGGTAACACCCTCCTCAATGGAGGAAAATTTTTCATTGAGCTCGGCGACGATGGCGCTGGCGCTGCGGCTGCGCTGATCGAACGATTTGAGGATGACATAGGCGGCGCTGAAATTAGGCGTGTTGGTGAGCTGCAAGGCGTTGAGGCCAGCATAGGCTGCAACTTTCTCCACGCCGTCGGTGCCAAGCGCGATATCGACCATCTTGCGCACGACCTCGTCCGTGCGTGCAAGCGAGGCGCCTTCGGGCAGCTTGGCGCCGGTAAAGAGATAAAGCTTATCCTGTGTCGGGATAAAACCATCCGGTACCTTGCCGAACAGAAACGTGGTGCAGGCGAGCAGCATGAGGTAGATGCCGAACACGAGCCCGCGTTTTGTCAGCGCGTATCCGACGGTACGATGGTATCTCTCGGAGCTGCGCCGGAAGAAGCGGTTGAAGGGACGGAACACCCAGCCGAGCAAACGCTCGATCACGCGTGATAGCGTATCTTTGGGCATATCGTGGCTTTTGAGCAGCATGGCCGCCAATGCCGGCGACAGGGTCAACGAATTGATGGCCGATATCACTGTGGAAACCGCAATCGTCACGGCGAACTGCTTGTAGAATTGGCCGGTTACGCCCGTCAGGAAGGCCATCGGCACGAATACTGCGCACAGCACCAGCGCGATGGCAATGATGGGGCCTGATACCTCTTTCATCGCCTGGTGCGCGGCGGCAAGCGGCGTCAATCCTTCCTCGATGTTGCGCTCGACGTTCTCGACGACGACAATGGCATCGTCGACGACAATGCCGATCGCGAGCACAAGACCAAACAGGGTCAACGTGTTGATCGAAAAACCGAGTACGTACAGCACGGCAAAGGTGCCCACTATCGACACAGGTACCGCGATCAGGGGGATAATCGACGCGCGCCAGGTCTGCAGGAAAAGAATCACGACAACCACGACGAGGGCAACTGCTTCCAGCAGCGTGTTCTGCACGGCGCGGATCGAATCGCGCACAAAAACGGTTGGGTCCCATGTCGGATCGTAGATGACGCTCGGCGGGAAGCGCTTGGATAGCTCATCCATCTTCGCATACACCGAGTCCGCCACTGCCAGGGCGTTGGCGCCTGGCGAGAGGAAGACGCCTATCGTGGCGTTGGTGTTCTTATTGTTATATGCGCGCACGGTATAATTGCCGGAGCCAAGTTCCACGCGCGCCACGTTTGACAGGCGCACCACCTCACCATTCGGGCCGCTCTTCAGTATGATGTTCCCGAACTCGGCTTCCGTGCTGAGACGGCCGCGCACATTGATTGAAACCAGGAAATCCGGTTTGTTCGGCGAAGGTTCGGCGCCGAGCTGGCCGGCCGATACCTGCACATTCTGTTCGCGCAGCGCGTTGAGTACGTCCCCGCTCGTCAGGCCGCGCGAGGCGACTTTATCGGGATCGAGCCAGACACGCATCGCGTAGTCGCCCGATCCGAACAGCTGCACATCGCCGATGCCGTGCAGGCGGGATAGCTCATCCTTGATGTGCAATACCACGTAATTGCGCAAATAAAGCGAGTCGTAGCGTCCGTCCGTCGAAAACAGGTTCATGTACATCAACGGCGTCGGGGATTGTTTTTGCGTCGTCACCCCATATTGCCGGACCGCCTCCGGCAGGCGCGGCAGCGCCTGGCTCACCCGGTTCAGCACGCGTACCGCGGCGATATCCGGATCCACGCCCGGCGTGAAGGTGATCACTACCTGCAGGGTGCCATCGGAACTGGCGATAGACTTCAGGTACATGATGCCTTCAACGCCGTTGATGGCTTCTTCCAGCGGCACGGCTACCGATTCGGCGATCTCTTTCGGGTTGGCGCCTGGGTAGTTGGTGCGTACGAGAACGGTCGGCGGGATGACTTCCGGATATTCGCCGCTCGGCAGCAGGGGGATCGCAATCAGGCCGGCGGCAAAAATCACGATCGACAGCACAGCCGCGAAGATCGGCCGGTCGATAAAGAATCTGGAGAAATCCACTGAAAGTTTACCTCACGGCGCCTTACAGCGCAGCCATCGGGATTTCATTAGGTTTAACCGACATACCGGGGTGGATTTTCTGCTGGCCGGCGACTACGACCTTGTCGTCAGGCGCAAGGCCGGACTGTATTACGCGCAATCCCTCCGCCATGCGGCCGGGCACGATATCCTTGCGTTGGATTTTAGCATCCTTGTCCACCACGTAGACGTACTTGCGGTCCTGATCTGTCATCACGGCCTTATCATCGATCAGCAGGACATTTTCCTTGCTGCCGCTGACGAATTGCACGCGTACGAACAAGCCGGGGGTAAAAATTCGATCGGCATTGGGGAGCACGGCGCGCACGCGTATGATTCCAACGTCGGAATTGACCTGGTTGTCGAAGAAGTTGATTGTGCCTGCGTGGGGATAACCTTCCTCATTGGCCAGGCCGACACGTACCGAGGTGCCTGGCGACGCGTCCTTGCCATCGCGTTCCTGTTCGCTGTAGCGCAGGTAGCTGTTCTCGTCGACGTCGAAATATACGTATATCGGATCTTGCGACACGACCGTGGTCAGTATGGTCTGGTCGGCAACGGCCAGATTGCCGACCGTTACCAGGGCACGGCTCGTTTTTCCGGCGACTGGCGCGCGCACTTCGGTAAATTCCAGCTGGAGCTTGGCGTGGGCTACCTCTGCCTGGGCCGCATTGATATCAGCGGCGCTCTGCGTGTACGTGGTTCGGCGCGTGTCCGCCTCTTCGCGTGAGATTGCCTCGTCTTTCATCAGCAGCCGGGCATTCTTGTCCCGCATGCCCGCGAGCTGTTCCGCCGCGCGCGCCCGATCCAGCTGTGCCTGCGCATTGGCCAATGCCGTCCGATAGGGACGCTGATCGATGAGGAACATCAGATCACCCTGCTTCACCTCCTGACCTTCCTTGTACGCGACACGTTGCACATAGCCACTCACGCGGGCTCGCAGTTCAACGGTATGGATCGCGCGGACACGGCCAGTGTATTCATCCCATTGTTGTACCGGCTTGGAGAGCACCTGGGCAATGCTGACTTCCGGCGGAGGCGGCGCCTGCTCACCCCCAGGCTGCCCGCTGTCACAACCTGCCAGCACCAACACCGATGCGATGATTACGCCTGGCATAATCGACCGTGTACGGAACACTCTACCCATTTGAAAGTGACGCATGCATATCTCTTTTAAGTGAGTACAGCGATATAAAGGCATTTTCTTATCTCCGTGGTTTGTTAGGTCGTTTTGACCTTCCGCTTTAACGCTCGATGTCAGGTTGACCGACCTACCCTTAACAAACCGGGCAACCCGGGCAACCCGGCCGGATACCGTTTCCCGTTCTTCCGTAATCATCCTGGCCGCATGGTTGATTTGCTCGACTCAATCTGACCGGACGCCCTAAATGCTTCCCCCTTTTTCTTGCAGCACGCATTCCAGCTTCGACCGTTCGGAAATCAGCGCGCGCTCAAACTCGGCCACTTCCTGGGGGTGTTCAATAGCCCGCTTCAAGCCGATACACTGAATGGCACCTTTCTCGGACTTAATCAGCCACGTGCAGCGTCCTGATGAGGTGTTATACAAAGGGGATACGATCACCGCAATCCCACTCGCGATAATCGCTCACGTCGATGCCGGGGGGCGCTGGCATAATAGCGTCAAGTTCCGGATTGTTCAAAGCGACCGCACATTAATAGTGCTCAGTCTTGTTATCCAGACCTTGGATGACACTGCCTAAAACACTAGCCATTGTTTCAATTATCTCTTCCGCTTTCGCCAGGAAGCAATTTCCTTTGCGAGATCAGGACGTTTGCCAGTTCCTCCAATGCCTGCTTTGCCAGCGAATTCCTTGATCTGCGCAACCCTGACAAAAGCAATATTCAGTAATATTGGAATTGCTTCTCGGCAATTGTTCTCGTATAAACCAAATCCCAAACAGACGCTATGTCGCAACCCATCTCACGTAATTCTCTACAATTGGCTCCTCTTCCACTGGAAGCCTGGCCGCGCGTTCGATTCGCCTTTGTTCCCTGTTTATTGATTTCGCATAGGCAAAAGGTATGTAAAATCAAGATTGCCTGGATCAATACCAAAACTGCAAGTGACATTAAGCAGAGAGGATTTACCAAACCGCATTCATCCTGCGCTTCCTAGTGTCAATTGGAGGAACTAAATATGAAAACTGCTATGATCGGATCATTTATTGCTGTCGCGTTGTCTGTAAGCGTCGTTCACGTTCGTGAAACCGCAACGTATGTTGGCGAACCAAACTTGATTTAAACGGCACCAAAACGGTAAGCGACTGCCACAATCAGGCGATGGCCATTGCCCCTTATATTGAAAACCACCCGATTATTACCGACAATGCTTGCACTCCGATATTGATTCTTTATATCCCGCGGAGTTCGCCAATTAGCGGCTACCGCTTCGTCATACCATGCCTTTATCGGCTGCTCGGCATATGATGCCCTATATGTACTGGCCTTCCGGCATCAGAAGGAAGCAGGGTATTAAATTGACATACAGCAAACAATGCGCAACCTGACAGCGAGCCGGTGATGGATGGCGATTAACTATTCTCCGGATTAACCCGGTTTTCCCTTGTTCAGATACCCTAGAAGGAGACACTATGCCCAAACTGACGGACTACGCCAAAATGGCGGCGGAAGAGTATCTGGAAGAAACGGGAGACACCGAACTGGACGCTCGCTGGGTTGCCGAGTTTTTCCAGGACTGCGGCGTGCTGGATGCTTATCCCCGGCAGGACCTGGTCGCTTTCGCGGAGATGGTGCAGAAAGAATTGACAAAAAACGCCGAGCGAGCCACCAAGAAAATGCATTCTGTCCTGGAAAAAACTATCCTCGGAATAAAGCATCCGCGCAAGCGTTAGGGAAGTAAAAGCACTTTCAATTCATATGCCATTCGACCGGCACCGGGCAAAAAGGGCTAGTGTAGTGAGTCAGAGATATCGTTACATAACCGATTCAAATGAATAAACCGTGAAGGAATGTTAAAAATGACTGGATTGGCGCCAGACAAGGCGCGAGGAAGTGCATAGTTATTCATGTGCAACGACGAGCAACGCAGTATCGCGGCAATCTTGTCATTTTTAAGTAGCGATATCTCTGACTCACTACACTAGCAGCTGGAAGAAGAATAGCGGCTATTTAGATGCCTCCTCGAATAAGGATTTCATGTATCACCCCTTGGCACTCCTAGTCGTTCTCCAGGCAATGAGCTGGATATTTGCCGCTAGCCATGCGGCCGCTTCAGGATTCGCAATACTGAACCAGAATGGGTCAGGGGCAGGGTATGCTTATGCGGGAGCAGCGGCGGCCGCGCAAGATGCTTCAACGATCTTCTTTAATCCAGCAGGGATGACTTACCTTACCCCGGGCCATCACTTCTCCGGAGCATTGAGCGTACCAATAAGTTCCTTAAGGTTTAAGGACACCGGTAGCACGGTATTTCCCGGCAGCTCCGTCGGGGATAATGGCGGCCACGGAGGGGGAGTTGCGATTATTCCAACCGGTTATTGGAGCATGTCGATTAATCATGCGCTGCGTCTTGGACTAGGCCTGTCCCCGACATTTGGCAGTATTACGGACTGGAGTAAAACTTTTATAGGACGCTATCAGGGGACCTCATCAGAAATCACTGGGATCAATGCAAATCCCAGCATTGCCTGGCGCATGAATAACGTCGTTTCTCTTGGCGCGGGCTTTAATATCGTAGGATTTGATGCAGATCTCCGCGGCATGGCACCGGTTGCCGCGCCCATCGATCCGAGAACAAAGCTAACCGGCAGGGATATCGGATTCGGATACAACCTTGGAGCGATGTTGCAAGTAACGCCTGCAACGCGCTTAGGCATTACCTACCGTTCGTCGATAGATCTTAACGTCGATGGGCACTTCCAAGGTCTGGGAAGCAAGATTCCTGCGTCAGCTTCTATCAAGTTGCCGGACACTATATCCGTTGCCATATCCCATATGTTCAATGCCAAGTTACAGCTTCTCGCTGATTTTACCTGGACAGGCTGGAGTAGTATTCCAGCGTTAATGGTGGAGAGTCGTATAGGTGGCGCCACGTTGCTAAACGAGAGACTGGGTTTCAAGGATAGCTGTCGTTTAGGGTTCGGAGCTCAATACCAATATAACGACGGATTGCGTCTGAAAATGGGCGTGGCCTATGATCAATCCCCCATTCGTAATGCGATGGATCGTACAGTTAGGCTTCCCGACTCGGATCGGACGCTGCTAGCGGTAGGAATTAACCAGAAGATCAGTCAACGTACCTCGGTCGATTTTGGGTACATTCATGTATTTCTTGAAAAATCCGAGATCGATAGGCCGACCGGCAATCCGCTATTGCTTCCAGTGGTTCGCGGGTCCTTCAGCAGCTCGGCTGATATTGTGTCCGTTCAACTCAATCATCAATTCTGAACTGCCTGGGATGGTTTGCATAATAATTCCGCCATCTGCCAAATAACACGATCATAAATCGCTTACCAGATTCTTCCCCTTTTAGCCCGGCCCTACCGATAAAAATGCGGCCCTGATTCCCAATGTAGATTCATATCGTTCAAAAGCGAGGGATCATAGGGATCGAACTGGCAGGAAATAGATATTCCCCCTCGGGTATCAAGACCAGCACATAAATCCCGGCTACGCCGCTGCGCTTCACCTTCCATCGTTTCGGGCCAACGCCCATCCACGCGGGCCAATACCTGTAAGATTTTACAGGTATTCATGGCGCTGATCCTGCTATCTAATATGGGTATTGTTAATCGACAATCAGGGAGGCCACCGGACATAGACATTGCTTGCAATACCGGTCAAGAGCAACTGCTTGACACAGACTTACCAAATCATTGAACCGGCTCCGCTACAAATAAGAAACATAGAGCCGGGTTCGATTCATTTAGCCGGGATGTTTTTTCGTTCGTGCGATGATCGCGCAGGACTTTGGCTGATAGAAACTTTTGAAAGGAAATGGCGTAGCGGCTCATACGTCCATCCGGAAAAACTTTCTCGTGTCAGCAAAAGGCAGGCGAGGATGCGGACCAGCGCATGAAATATCCGGGTTACCTCAAAGGGAGATAACAAATGAAAACCGGATTTGCATCTTGGTTCGGCAACATGGTGCTGGCATTCGCCATGCTTGCGCCGCTGGCCTTATCCGCGGCGGCACCACTACCTATTGATCAAGGCAAGGAATGGACCGCTTCCGCCCGGAAAGACTTCTATAGTCGCGATCAGGGTTCACGGATCATGCCGCTTCGCTGGATCGCCGCCTTGAAGCAGGCAAACGGGGAACCCTTCATGGCTGCAAATCTCAGCCGGTATGGATACCTGCCCAACGAAGAGAGCCGGCCTGCCGGGCTGCCGGTCGGCTTTACGGTCGGCAGCGGGAGCAACGGGCAGGAAATCGGCATGAACTGCTCCGCCTGCCATACGCGTCAGATCGAGGTTAACGGTAACTCCTATCGCATCGATGGTGGTCCGGGAATTGTTGACTTTCAGAGCTTCCTTGCCGATCTCGATATCGCGGTCAATGCCGTACTGATCGATCCACAGGCCTTTACGGAGTTTGCTAGCTCCGTATTGGGACCATCGCCCACGCCGGATGAACAAGCGAAGCTGCGCGAAGCGCTGAAAGCCTGGTATCTGCCCTATCACACGTTGATGAAAGGGGCGTTGCCCTCGTCGCCCTGGGGGCCGGCGCGGCTTGACGCGGTGGCAATGATTTTTAACCGGCTCACCGGGCTCGACATCGGCCCGCCCCCCACGTACCTGATCCCCGAGAATATCAAACCCGCGACGGCGCCGGTGCGCTATCCTTTCCTCTGGAACGCCGCGGTTCAGGATAAGACACAGTGGCCGGGATTTTCCAGCAATGGCAACAACATTTTAGGGCTCTCGCGTAATCTCGGTGAGGTTTACGGCGTCTTCGCCGTTTTCCACCCTAAAAAGGATGCATGGCGGCTGCTTGGAGTCGATTACCTGCATCATAATTCCGCCAATTTCCAGGGGCTGAATGCGCTGGAGGATCTGGTTCGGAAAATTGGCCCGCCCAAATGGCCATGGAAGGTAGACCAGGCGCTTGCCAGCAAAGGCAAGGCGATTTTTGCGCGCAAGACCGCGCAGGGTGGCTGCGCCGACTGCCATGGAATCACCCCTGGCGTGACCCGGTTTCCCGACCAGAAAACCTGGAACACGCCGATTCTGGATGTCGGCACCGACTCGAGGGAATACGAAATACTTGCTTGGACGGCGAAGACGGGCGTGCTTGAAGGCGCTAAAATCCCCTTTCTTACGCAGCCGCTCAAGCCCGTCGATACGGCCTTTAATATCCTGGTGACATCTGTCCTGGGTTCCATTCTCCAGCATTACGTTCCCGTATTGATGAAAGCGGAAGGCCAGGCGGAGGCCAAGGGCGCGCAATCGCCGTTTACCCCGGAGACGGAATCTCTCAAGGATGCGTTCAAGATACCGCCGCTGATGTTGGGCCCCGCCACTTCCTACGCCTATGAATCCCGGGTGCTTGAAGGAATCTGGGCAGCGGCTCCATATTTGCATAACGGGTCGGTGCCAACGCTGGCCGAGTTGCTGAAGCCCGTAGCCGAACGAGTCGGTTCATTCAAGGTTGGCCCGGCGTACGACCTGGTTAATGTTGGGCTTGCCGTCGACCAGACCAAGTTCGACTACACCCTGCAAACCACGGACTGCAGCGACCGGAATTCGGGCAACAGCCGCTGCGGCCATGAATTTGGCACCACGCTTTCGCCGGACGAGAAAAAAGCACTGCTCGAATATCTCAAGACGCTTTAGCGGTAGTGGTCTAACAGCGGCTCCCTTCCCGCATCCCTGGGGGGCAGCCGCCCTCACGGGCAAGGGTTGGGGATGGGTGGAGTTGGATGACGGGCAAATGCAGGGCCTGTGTTCTGGCCTCGCATGAAATGTTTATCCCCCACAAGTACCCATCGCAGAGGATTGAGGGGCGCTTGCTGGGGGATTCGTGTGGGAAGAGGCTTGGCCTATACCGTCAGGGGACAATTCTTCGCTCATCTACAAACCCACTCTGACTTGCAATTGCCACGACATCACGCGCTCCATGCAGGACACGAACGATAACTGCCCCTGTTTCAGTGGGGAGGTAATAGATAGCGTACGGATTATGAAATATGACACGCAGTCCTGCTCCCAGATGTTCCCGAGCAGGCCCCATCAGGGGTGTTTGCAATAATGGCTGAAACGCCTGTTCGAGGGACGAGAGAAAGCGCGTTGCCACGGTGTCCGATCCCTCTGTTGCGATATACGCCCATATCTCTGCGAGGTCGGCCTCGGCCGTGTCCGTCAAGCGGATGGTTTGCGTGCGGCTAATAGCTTGCTCCCGCGTTCGACAATCCGATCGGCATTGAATTCAGTCAATCGGCCTGCCGCAACATCGGCAAGGCCTTTGTCGATATCCGCCTTGAGCGCCGCGATTTCCTCGTGTTGAATTGCGCGCTTGATCTTCCAGTCGCGCAGTGCTTCTCGCACGACCTCGCTTGTCGATGCGTAGTCACCTTCTGCGACCGCAGCTTTGACGACTGCGACCATTTCGCCTGGCATGGTGATGGTCAGTCGCTCGAGTTCCGCCATATTTATTTCCGGTAGAAGGTTTATAAAATCATACTTTATCATACCAAAGCGCCGAGAAAAGGCCTGCGGCACGTTGTCGCGCGACAATTTGCGTATATACAGGAATAAGGTAGTTCCGGAGTGCGAAAAAGCCGTGCTTGAGGATGCGGGTTAACCGAAAGCGAAAAGCGCCTGTTTTTCGAAGAGATAAACCAAGTTGATGTAAATCGCCCGCCCGCCGTGCTGAAAGCCCAGGAAACTTTTCATCTCCTGGGCCGGGGGCTGGATAAGATCCTCATTGAAGAGTTTCTGGCCGATTTGCCGCGCGTCCTGGCACTTAGCTATTACCACTATTACCGCCGTTACTGCCACTGGCGGCAGGTCACGAACTGCATGACAGCGCCGAGCACCCCGCCTTGTTACGCGCCCATTCAGGGCGCCTGCCGGCGAGTTCCTCGTGCTCCGGTTGTTCGTCATAGGGGTGCTTCAATACTTCCATCAGCCGCGTTATGACCAAATCATCCCCCTGCTCCAGCGCTTCGATTGCCTGCTGCGCCAGGTAATTGCGCAGGACATACTTGGGATTGGCGCGCCGCATCCGCTCCCGGCGCGCGCTCGCAAACTTCGCCAGGTCCTCCATGTTAGCCGCCTTCGCGTCCATCCGCGTCCGTGCGATATAGCGGCGCAACCAGCCGGCCAGGCGGCTCAAATGCGCCTGCGCCAATCCCTCCTCGGTATAGAACGCGCCCCGCAGCAGCCCCGCCAGCGCGGCGTCATCCATTGCGTTAGCGGTGCCATTCATTGGAATGGTCATAAGCCCACGAAAGAATATCGTCATGTCGGTCTCGACCTGCTGCAATAGATCGAACAGGTCGCTCAGCAATACGTCATCCCCTTCTTGTCCCAGCGAGACCAGCCCAAGCTTGTCGGCCAGCACGCCACGCCACGCGTTCTGGAAGGTTTCGCCGAAAACCCTCAGCCCGTTCTCCAGCGCCGCATGGTCCTCGATCAGCGGGGCAAGCGCGCTGGCAAGCCGGGTCAGGTTCCATTGCGCGATCTCCGGCTGGTTGCCGAAGCAGTAACGCCGTCCCTGCGCATCTGTCGTGTTGGGCGTCCATTGCAGATCGAAACCCTCCAGCCATCCGTAGGGGCCGTAATCGATCGTCAGACCCAGTATCGACATATTGTCGGTATTCACCACGCCGTGGACAAAACCCACTCGCATCCAGTGGGCGACCAGCACCCCGGTTCGCCGGCAGATTTCTTCGAACCAGCGCCCGTAGGTGGAAGGCGACGGCGCCCCCAGTTCGGGGAAATGCCTGCTTATCACGTAATCGGCCAGGCGTTTAAGCGTATCCAGTTCACGGTGTGCAGCCAGTATCTCGAAGTTGCCGAAACGCACGAATGACGGGGCGACGCGGCAGACGATGGCGCCCATTTCGGCCTGCGGGTTACCGTCATAAAACATGTCGCGCACCACCGTTTCACCCGTCGCCAACAGGCTCAACGCGCGGGTCGTCGGCACTCCCAGGTAGTGCATGGCTTCGCTGCACAGAAACTCGCGTACCGACGAACGCAACACCGCGCGCCCATCCGCGGTGCGCGAGTATGGTGTTTTACCGGCTCCCTTGAGCTGCAATTCCCAGCGCTTGCCGTCCGGGCCGAGTATTTCCCCCAGCGTAATGGCGCGGCCATCGCCGAGCTGCCCCGCCCATTGGCCGAACTGGTGACCGCCGTAGCGCGCCGCATAAGGCTGCATGCCGGGCAGAACTCGGTTGCCGCCGAGCACCTCCACCGCCGGGCCAACAGGCGACGCGGGACGCGAGATACCGAGTAATTCTCCCACCGGTTCCGCCCAGGCAAGCAGCCGCGGGGCGCGTACCGGCGTTGGCGTGACCCGCGTATAGCAGGCGTTGCGCACCGCGCGGGGTACGTTGTGAGTCACCGTATCGCCCGGAAGCTCGCTCACGAAACTATTGTCGAATTGCGCTTCGCAGAGATCGTGACGGCCGGCTCGTTCGCTGCAACCGATGGGGTCCGCAATGGCGGGATTATCCGGAATTGCGGCGCTGCGCTTAAGATTGTTCTGTCTCATGAAATATTTGGCTGATATGGATTAATAGCGTTTGAGTGATTTGCTCCGCTTGCGTTCCCTGCATGGATTTTCGCCAATTTATCCGGCGAGAGTAATATAAAGCCGTCATTCCGGGCCTGACCCGGAATCCCGTCCCGGTCCATCGCAGTTACTATCTTGCGCCGCCCGGTGCCAGCTTTCGCCGGCATGGCGTTATACTTGTTTTCCCCCCGATTAACAATAGCACCCGCTTTAAACGATAAAGCGCAGCGTTTTGCATACGGTTCTCTCAAGATCGGATAACAATCTTTTCTTTAGAAGCGGCGAGCGCCCGTGTGGCTCCTGTCGAGAAAACGCCATGTCGCAAAGTTGGGCGGCATACTCGAACGCAATCGCGTCAGCGGCACGCTCGCGGTAAACCTGGGTGGGCATTTTCAGCAAACATGATAACACACCCACTGCCCCATCGAGATTGACGGTCATGACAGGTTCAAAAACCTTCTGATCAAGCCTGGCGAGGTCTAACGCGCTGTTATCCAGTTGAAGCCGAAAAAGCGGCATCGGCAGTATCCCGGTGGGAAGACCGATATATCGCGTTACGCCCACCAGGTCTTCCGGGTGCTCAAGTACATGCTCGATGAGCATCCGCTGATCGGCCGCATACGCTTTCATCATATTACGAAGCGTGACATGAAAGGCTTTCTCCCAACCTGGGGAAGACGCCTCATGCACCTCTTCATAAAAATCGACCCCGCGGCCTGCCCAGTCGAGAGACTCCTGCAGCGATTCGCGCCAGGGACTAACGCCCAGGGCCGCATCCCAATAGTCCCAGGTTGCGGCGATGCTCAAGGGAGTATTCCGGGCGATATTCACCTCGGCACGATCCACGGAGAGATGCTTTAAAAGATTCGTCAACCGTTCCGCGGGGGATGCTGCTTCCCCTTCCTTGAGATAACTCCCCAGCAGCGTCCAGGTTCCGATCGCCATGATCTGCAAACTCGCAGCAAAGGCCTGCTCGAATGCGTCCTCATGCTCGGTGGGATCGGGCGCCCGCCGCGATACGACATGCAGCAGAAACCGCCAAAGCCTGGCGGACGGCAAATTGCTTTCGCGCAGGAAAAACCGCGCAAAAATGCGCGCCTGCTGCTCACCCTGCGCCTGCCATACGGCGCCCAACTGTACTGTCAAGGCAAGCACTTCCTGTATGTTGGCGGGGTTGATCAGCTCCCGGTAGTCGGGTGAACGGGAACTCGCCAGCGCTTGAACGGCCTCTTGTATCCTTGCGTACCCGTACATCGCATTCTCGGCCGCAAGCGAAAAAATGGCTGCAGGATCATTATTGCCTTCTATTGCATAAACCTCTGTTTCACGCGGCCGCAACAACGCTTTCTTTGACAAGACCGGGACCGGTATGACAACGGGCTTGTTCCCATCGTGACTGAATGCCGCCCAATCTTCCAGCTGTGCGCCCCGCTCTTCCGCAGACAACGCCATCCACGTGCTCAACGGGACAGGAAACACCTCGCCGGACAGCTCCTTTGCCACATACAGCGCCTTTATCCCATTCAATATGCCTTGCAGCCGGGCCCTGAACAGCATGCCGTTATACGAGCCGAGCAGAAAATCGTGGTAGTGGCGGCTTTCGTGCTCTATCACGGACCGCATCAAAATGGGGCTAAGAGATTCTTTCCTGTCTCCGGGAAGAGTCTGGGATGTCAGGAACGATACGAATTCGTCGTAGGCCGCCTGCGATGCGATACGGATGGTGACACCGGCGAAAAGCGGGCTGAAGCCGCCGAAGTCGTCCCGATAAAAACTGCCGAGTTCAACGCGAGAGTCAATCTTGTTTCTTTTCGGCATCGGAAGCGGCTGGTCCGGACGGCCCGGCGGAAGTCGCGCCATGGGCGGATAGCTGCTTCTCCAGGTCTTCCGGCGTCGACTTGTTGCCGATTTCAATAAGCGTTGCCGCCGCGGCGGTCTTGACTTCGAGCCGCTTCTTTTCGCCTTCCTTCAGGTGCCTGGCGATGACGATCAGATATTCAATAAGCTTGGCGACATTGGCCACGATTGCGATGATCGCGGCCGCTTCCAGCAACCCCAAACGCAGCTCAGTCCTGTCCTCCAATTTTTCTACCGGCTCACCCAGCGCCTTGTCTCTGTCAAGCGCCGCGCCAAGTTCGTCCATGATGGATTTTTCGCCGGTAATCATTATTCGCATAATTATTCCTCACGTACATGTTGGGGCATTGAAGTATCCAGGATTTACCGTGAAAACTACGCTTTATTGCGGCGGTGGAGGCGGCGGATTTCCCGGCGGCGGCGGAGGCGGCGTTACATTGCCCGAGGGTTGGGAAGGCTGCGCCGCCGGTTGATTAGGAGGATTATCCACGATCTGCCCTGATATCGGGACACGGTGGCCGTGCCCGTACATGCATTGCGTATAACCCATGTCATACCGATGCTGACGAAGATCCCCTGAAGTCCTGGCGGTGCGGGTTCCCATCAGCCCTCCCAGCAAGAGGCCGCTGCCGGCGCCAATCGCCGCACCGGTTCCCCCCGCGAAAGCACCACCCGCCGCGGCGCCAACCCCGGTGCCGATGGCGGCGGTTCCCATGCCGCTGGTGATGGAGGCCCGATTCGGCGTCATCCCCTGAATTTGTTCAGTGGCATACTGTTTGCAGTAGGTGTCGTCCCCCCGAAATTGTTCGAAGGTTTTGCCGGAGCCTGGCAGGGCCATCACGCTGGGGCCGCTCGGGATGCTCGCACACGAGGCTAATAAGAATGCCAGTAGCAAGGGGGCCGATCTACGGGTTTTTGACATGGTTGTCCTCGTAATTTATTGAGCGGGTTGCGGGGCAACTTGCAGCCAGCCATCGGGGCATTTTCTTACATACGGATAGTATCCCTCCGGATTCCTGCAATAATGCCAGTAATTGCTGGGCTTCGGGGGCGGCGGTGGCGAAGGCTGTGCGGAGCCCTGTTGTTGCTGCTGAATATATGTTGGCGGCGTCACCGGTACGGTAACCACCGGGGGATATGCGTAATAAGGGGGATAGTAAGGCATTCCGAAACCATAGCCCCCAAAACCATAACCGCCATAATAACCCCCATAAAAACCCGGCCCGAATCCATAGCCGAAGCCATAACCAGGATAGAAGCCTCCTATACTCAGGAAACCTATTCCTCCATGATGGTGGTGTCCGCCATGATGATGATGCCCACCATGGTGGTGGCCCCCGTGATGGCCTCCTCCGTCATGATGACCACCACCGCCGCCGCCCTGGTCTCCCCCGCCGCCCTGACCATCCTGCGCACCGGCGGGAACCAGCCCGAACATAACGAAAACCAGGCATAGCAATCTGATCTTTTTCACATAGGCTCCCTGTTCCCCACTGGCATACCGCAAGCGCGACCTGGCTTGACACTCATCCCTCCGGCAACCTTGCAGCAATCAAACTCCTGATGGCCCATTTGCCAGCACATATTGTATACGTCCATTCTTAATATGCGTTGGCCTGCTTCAAGTAATCCCGGGCCTCTTGCAGTTCCGGCAGCCCTGCGTCGCTCAGCCGCCACTGGCGCAGAAACAGCGAGTAGGCAGTGATTGCGCTCTCGCGGTTTCCTTGCCGGGCAGCGGCACGCGCCGCGCCCAGCAATGAACTCGCCCGGTTTGTGTGCCTCAGAAGCGCTGTCTCGAATTGCTTTTCAGCTTCCGCGGGGCGGCCGGCCTGCAAAAGGATTTCACCGAACAATTCATGCGACGGCTTGATCAGTGGAGGCGGCCCCGGCAGAGGCGGCAACGGTTCCTCCGCGGCTGTTGCTTTCTTCATACTCCTGATCGCTTCGTCCAGTTTGCCTTTTGACGCGCTTGCCACCGCGCCGACCTCCAGCCTTTGAATCTCCAGTATCTTCGACAGAGGCAGGCCGATACCGGGCAGATCCCCTGTCCCTGGACCGGTGCCTTGCGCCATCGCCTGTAATGCGTCGATACTCTTTTGCGCATCCGGCAAATTCTTGTGTGCCGCCGCCATGCCACGCGTGAATATCCATAACGATTGAACGTACTTGGCCAACCCCTGGTAAGGGCCGGGGTTGCGCTCGACAGCATCGATGAAGTGCGCGGTGTTTCGCTGAAGCGAATCAATCAGCTTTGCTGCCCAGTCCCAACGCCTGGTTTCGACAATGAAAGCCGCGGCCATGGCGGAATAAATGAAGGTCGCATAGCCCCGGAAAGCCCTTGCCTCTTCGGGACTGTCGGCCAGGCCTTTCTGCATCAGGGCAAGCAATTCTTCGGCCTTGCCGTAGCGGCCCTGTTGGAGATAGACATAATGCAGCCAGTACAGGCTGTGATAGTCGCGCTCGCTGACCGGAGAATCTTTCTGCCGCGCCCACGACGCTTCCAGTGTCGCGGCGGCTTCCGGCCACATCCCGAGTTGCAGGAAAACGTGAGAGGGCATGTGCCCGGCATGGGGTGCGTCCGGCGCAATGTCGGCATAGCGTTGCGCTGCCGGGAGCGCCAGGATGGCGTGCACAGGATCATCAAACGTATGCAGGATGTAATGCGTGGCGCCGGGGTGATCGGGCTGTTTGCGGGCAACTTCCAGCGCGATTGCCCCCGCCTTTACCCGGTTCCGTATACCGGCGGGGTCTTCCGACCGGACGCTGCCGAGCAAGGCCAGTACAAAAAAGGATGCGGCCTCCAGGTCATCCGGATATTCCCGGTAGACCTTTTCCATCGCCTCGGCGTAGGCTTTGTCGCGCGCGGTTTTATCCCCTTCGCCATATAATATTTTCACCGCGTGCAGATAAGCGCGTTCCTTCGAGGTCAGCCTTGGAGTGTCCTTGATGCTTGCCAGCACCTTCCGTGCGGCCTCGGTGTCCTGCTGTCCCCACAAGGTCTGGTTGTATGCCATCGCCTCGCCCCAGTGCGCCATCACGAAATCGGGTTCGGTTTCCATGGCCTGCCGAAACGCATCGAGCGCCAGTTCGTACGAGAAGGAATGAAGCGCGGCAACACCGCGCAGAAAGAGCACCTGCGCCTTTTCGGATTCAGCCGAGGTCGGGAAATTGACCTTGCCTAACTTAACCTCCTGCGGACTCGCAGTGCCGCCGGGGGGGTGGGCGGGCGCATGCGCCATGACCCCAAACGCGGGAATTATCAAGGCAATGGCTAGCAGGAGCGCCTTTTTCATAAAAACTTTATGCCTCTATACGGCTTTCAGGGTTTAATGGGTTACGTACGTTTTACCCATCTACCTATGTACCTACGCTTCATCCAACCGCTTCGTCATTCCCGCGAAAGCGGGAATCCAGACACTGACCGCAACAGGCCGTTATCCCGCAGTGAGTGAATTCGAGCAACCGAAAACCCATGGATTCCCGCTTTCGCGGGAATGATTGGGTAAAGGGGAAGTAGGTATAGGGTAATGTGCCCGCATAAAGAAAAAAATCAAAAATATCGTTGACAGCAAACAGAGTATCTACATAAGCACTAAACTGAGAATGGTTCATAGGCATATAAAATTTTTACAACATCATCTGCGCCTGCTCTTCGCCGCATCGATCAGATCGCATGCGACCAGCCCCACAGCCAGGATACCAAAGATTGTGGCTAATGATTTTCCCGAAAGACGTTTTTCGAAGCCGGGCGTGAACCGTTCGGGGATGAGATAATAATCGGTAACGTAAGCTCCCGCCGTGACCGCGGCTGCGCCGAGAATGGGCTTTGCCAATGATCTCGCTTCGTCAGCACCGGCGGTACCAGCGACGCTTCCCGTGCCGCGCCGGCCAAACCATTTTTCGTAAAACAGCGCCCAGAAAATTGCCGCGGCATGGTTCAACAAAAGGCCGGTTAACGTATATTTAAGCGATGCATCGTCCTGATGCGCCGCCTTATCCCCCCATAGAACATGGCTGGTTGCGTTCAGCGGCGCGGCGTATGACCCGTCTTCACGTTTTCCCGCCAATGCCGCGGCGATTGCGGTTGCGATGCCGCTTACGGTTCCCGAAGTCAACGCGCGTTTAATAACGCCCCGGGGTTTTTCCATGATTGCGTCCTTCATCCATATTAGACAAAACGTTTTTCGTTAAACACGTGGCGGGTCTATTTCCCTCTCGAAATGGCGGTGCGCGGCAATGGCCTCGACAAATTGGGGCAGAATAGTGTCAACATCCTCATCCTCAAAATAAAGCACTCCCGGATCAGGCTGGCCGGACGGCAATGTCAGCTTCACGCCCGCTTTCTCGACCACCTCCTTGCCGGCCCCGAGCACCAGGATGGGTTTGCAATGGCGATATTGCTCCCTGATGAATTCTGTCGCGTGTCCCAGGGTGGCGAGATCCGCCACATCGGCATGCCCGCCGGGAACCACCAGCGCGTCAAAAAGCACGGCGGGCATGGCTTCAAAGGTAACGTCGACCTCGATTTGATCGCCGTCCGTGCTTTCCACCGTCCCCAGCCGGACACCTACAAGACGCGGCACGGCTCCCTCCCCGGCCAAGCCTGCCTGCAGAGCCTTTAAAGCCGCTCCACTTATGCCATCGGCGACCAGGATGGCAATGCGCCGCATGCGGATGCTGCCATCGCCAGGACGGGCAAAAAGGGAAAGCGCCGGAGATGCAGCCACCTCCGGCACAACCGGTTGTTGGAGCGCTTTCGGTTGAGCGGGCGGCACGGCTCTCATCCCAAGGCCCAGCGCGACGCCTTGTGCGAGATCCTCCGCCACGTTTACCAGCATCGACACCACCCGTTCACGTATCGCGGGCGTCTGCACTCGCGT
Organism: Nitrosospira sp. Nl5; assembly: GCF_900102495.1. Classification (GTDB taxonomy): domain Bacteria; phylum Pseudomonadota; class Gammaproteobacteria; order Burkholderiales; family Nitrosomonadaceae; genus Nitrosospira. The sequence continues at coordinate 123,780 of NZ_FMVQ01000004.1, forward strand.
CAGTTCAAAACGGAAGGCGCGGATGATATGCGCTTTCTCGGTCGGTGTCTGGCTGTTCCAGAACAGGGTAGCCTGCGTGTAATGGTCCGCAAAACGCTCCGGTTTCCCCCGCACCTTATCCCCGGTTACGGGCTGCGGAAACGAGGTAAAGCCAGCCGTGCCGCCCTGGAATGGGCAACCTCCCGCCAGGGAGTTTGGCTCATAGGCAACACGACCGCGATTGATTGCCTGGCGATGCATGCCGTCACGCTGGTTGTTGTGCGTTTGCGCCACCGGCGAATTGATGGGAATCTCGTGGAAGTTGGGCCCGCCAAGCCTTGATATCTGGGTATCCACATATGAATGGATGCGGCCGGCCAACAGCGGGTCATTGCTGAAATCCAGTCCCGGAACAATATGCGCGGCACAGAAAGCAACCTGCTCCGTTTCGGCAAAGAAATTGTCGGGGTTGCGATCGAGGACCATTTTGCCCACGGGGATGACAGGCACCAGTTCTTCCGGCACGATTTTCGTGGCATCCAGTATGTCGAAGCTGAATGCTTCGGCCTGGGCTTCGGTAAAGATCTGCATGCCCAGTTCGTACTCCGGGTAAGCGCCGCATTCGATCGCTTCCCACAAGTCGCGGCGATGGAAGTCGGGATCGGCTCCGGCAATTTTCACCGCCTCGTCCCAGTCCAGCGAATGGGTTCCGGCAAACGGCCGCCAGTGGAATTTGACAAATTGCGAGTCGCCATCGGCTGTCACCAGCCTGAAAGTGTTCACACCGAAACCCTGCATCATGCGAAAACTACGTGGAATACCGCGGTCCGAAAACACCCACATCAGCATATGGGTTGATTCCGGCATCAGGGAGACAAAATCCCAAAAGGTATCGTGGGCGGTTGAAGCCTGCGGAATGGCGAAATGCGGCTCGGGCTTGGCGGCATGCACAAGGTCGGGGAATTTCATCGCATCCTGAATAAAGAAAACGGGAATGTTATTTCCCACAAGATCCCAATTGCCTTCGTCCGTATAGAATTTAACGGCGAAGCCACGTGCATCGCGCGCTGTGTCGGCCGAACCGCGCTCGCCAAATACAGTGGAGAATCGCACGAAAACCGGCGTCCGCTTCCCGGCTTCGGCGAACAGGGACGCCCGTGTATATTTTGCCATTGACGCGTAACATTCGAAGTAGCCATGCGCGGCCGACCCCCGCGCGTGCACGACACGCTCGGGGATGCGCTCATGATCGAAATGCGTGATCTTTTCGCGCAGGATAAAGTCTTCCAGCAAGGCCGGACCGCGAAGTCCCACTTTTAGCGAATTCTGATTATCGCCGACAGGGACTCCCTGATTAGTCGTGAGCACCCGGTCGCTCGAATCCGCCCTCACCCTGTCGAGCGACTCGTTGCCTGGATTAAAACCAGGCTGAGGCTCACCGGCACCGGCCTTTTCGGAAGCGATGGTCTCGGTTAGCGTGCTGCCCAGGACGAAGGGATCAGGCGGCTCCACCGTCTGACCTTTTTCCGGACAGGCAGAAACCTCCCCGTGCTCAGCCGCCTTATTGGCGTTATAGGGCATCCCCGCGGCAAGCTCCTGGGTTGCGGCGAGCTTGGCGGTAAATTCATTGGCTGGCGTTCCCTCCTGGTGGGCGGGACCGCCAATGGTTGAGCGATTGTCATCGCCATTTTCTTTATCTGTCGGCATGGTAATTCCTCGTATTGGGTTAAACTGAAGCTAAGGTGTTCTTTTCACTATCTGAGTGTGAGTGAACGGCGTGTGAAACAGGTTTGTGGCTTCCGATCCACCTCCCAGGTGCGCCGCCGTGCATCGAAGTGCATTTATCTTAAACAGCTATCCGGGTCTGCTGACGGACCGCGTGTGACCGCAAAAATCGGCTCAATCCCGCAAAATCCGAACCACCGATTGCCCGATACCGGGTCGCGCCAGTTATCGTTTTTTCTCGCGTGCTTTCTTGGGTACATTCGGCGCGGGAGCATCCGAAGCGACAATATCCGACGGTATTCCGCGCCGGTCCGTATCCTTGAGACCGTGTTCGGTATCTTCCGCCGCTTGCCCTACCACGGCGCGCGAACGTTCATCCTCATTGTCCCGGCTGGTGCCCTGGCTCCGGGTCGTTTCATCCCGCTCATGCGGCAGCAACGGTTGTTCATCCGTCTCGCCTTGCGCCTCCTGCCCTGGCTCCGGGTTGACCAGCTCCACCCTTTCCGTGGGCAAGGTTTCGTTTTCGGGCTGCTTTTCGGTTGCGTCCGGCCCTGTCTCCGCCGGTTTACGCCTGGCTGTGCGTTTTCTGTTCCGGGTCATCTGTCCATTCCACTATACAAGTCCAAAAAATGGTAGCGCGCCCCCGGCTCCGTGGCTGTGCACCACCGCACATAAGGCCCGTTGCGGAGCGCCGCGCCTCATCCTTTATGAAGAAGCCGGCGGTGGCGGCATTGTCGGGAAGGGCTCTTGTGGCACCAGCTTGGTTTCCTGCGGATTAACGAACTGAATGCCCCATTCGCGGAAGCGCTGCAGAATTCGCCGGTTGAAACCACGCTGCACCGGCCACCGGCCCGTATCCAGCGTACGGATTTGCCCAAGGATGGTAATCATCGAGCCATCGACTTGATCCACTCCCCAGATGTCCGGATCGTCCAGAATCAGATCGGCCAGTTGCGAATCGTCCCGCATATCCTGGCCCACGCTCCGAATAGCGGCGAATACCTTATCAACGTCCGAATCGGCCCTGACACTGACCTTGATGGAAGCATTCCCGATGCCGCGGTTGACATTGGTGACGGTGGAGACGGAGCTGAAGGGCACGATATGCAATGCGCCATCCGGAGCGCGCAGCCAGACGGTACGAATCGACAGATGTTCGACCGAGCCAGAGAGATTCGCAACCGTAATGAAATCTCCTACCTGGATAGCGTTTTCCATCAACAGGAAAAGGCCGGTGATGAGATCCTGCACCAGTTTTTGAGAACCAAAGCCGAGCGCGATGCCGATAATGCCTGCCCCCGCCAGCAGGGGTGTGATGCTAATGCCCAGCTGATGCAGCGCGGCCAATAAAACGATTACAGCGATGACGAAAAGCAGCGTGGCGCGCAACAGAGGTATCAAGGTGCTCAGCCGCGCGGCGCGGGAAGCATAACCGCCCTCGGTCCACCGGTTCAAACGGCGGCGTATTGCCGCGTTGAGAACTTCCCATGCGACGACCGCCAATGCGCACGTGACCGCAATCGTGGCGAGCGCCGAGGCCAGGCGGCGGCCCACCGACCCGCTTTCGAACCACGAGAGCGCATCCACGCCCCTGACCTGCAGCAATACGATAAAGGCGACGATGCCAATCAGGAAAGAGGCCGCGTGGTGCGCCAGAATGTGATAGACGCTTTTAGCGCCCCCCTTCGGAGGTAAGGGCCTCGGCTGGCCCGCCTGCTCGAGGGCGTTTTCGCGATCGGCAATGAATGCACGGTCGATCGCACCCAGAACGAGAATAGACACCAGGCTGACACCGACAATGGCAACCGCCGACCAAGCAAAGACGTAGGGCATTCGCTGAAAACTGCTCCCCTCCTCCATCGACCACAGCAGCCACATCGCAAGTATCCCGACAGTTGCGATAAAGGGCCAGATATCGGCAATCATCCCGCGCACCCCGAACAGCCCCGCGCGATTCTCCACCTTCCCGCGTATCGCCGCCGCGGTCGCCTTGCGGCTGCGGAAAACCATAATCAGCAACATGATATGAACCGCCATCCCCACCAGTTTGGAAAGCGCCTGATAAGTGTTAAGGCGTCCTCCCATCTGCAACGAGATATCGGCGAGAGCGGTTCCGAACATCGCCAGGACGACTATCCGCCGTATCCAGCGATTCAGATAACTCGCTGCGGCGTCGCTGATGTGCATCAGCCGCAGACCCTGCCCGAGTGGAGATGCCAAGAGATGAACAACACTCAGCACGATGCGCGTGATTGTGTAAGCCTCGATGATAGGCATAGTCGCGTTGTAGAATATTGTCGCTTGCCCGCCGAATGTATCCAGCAGCACTGTGGCCACCCCCAAAAAAGCGGCTAGCGGAATCACTTCGAGAAGCCAGTGCATCAGCGCAGGCGGAAGACGGCGCAGCAGGCTCCAGTGGTGATCCACGGCCGCGTTGGGCTCGGCGGGAAGATTCGCTGCCTGCGCTGCCAGCGCCGCCTTGCGGGCCGCTTCTTCCTTATTCCGGTCAATCGCGGCCTGACGAGCCGCCGCTCTTTGCTCGATCAGCCTGCGAGGCCGCGCAAGCACGCGCCGCAGCAGCCACTCCGCGAATAGCGCACCCGCAAGGATGACCGCAACCTCCAGCAAGGCATTGAGTAGCACACCCCGCCATTCCGGCATACTCAAGTTATACTGCCACCATGGAACTACCGTTCCGACCTCACGTAGCATACGCAAGGCTAGCCTGAACTGATCCACGACCGCCTCGTCCAGCTGCTTTCCGATCAAGTCGAATAGCTGGGCAACCAGTCCGCCTTCTATCAATTCGATCGGCGCCTCGGCAGGTGCCGTCTCTTCCACTTTCGGCTCAGCGGGTGCAGGTGATGCGGCGGATTCAGGTGGTGCGGCAGACGCGGGTGGTATGCCGGACGCAGGTGGTGCGGCGGTGGGCGCTGGCGGTGGGGCGGACGCAGGTGGTGCGGCGGACGCGGGTGGTGCGGCGGATGCGGGTGGTGCAGCGGGCGTAGGTGGTGCAGCGGGCGTAGGTGGTGCAGCGACCACGGTAGCAGCGGAGGCGGCATTCACCTCGGATGCGAATCTGCTTGCGGGCTCAGCGGCAAATGCCGCTTGTAGCACAGTGCCGGCCAATGACACCGCCAATAGCAGCACCGTCCTGACAGATTTAATCACTTGAAAGAGCACGGAGCGGAGAAAAATATGGGACATTCGCATAAGCGGCGGCACAAAGTACGAGTCGCCGCGACCCGCTTCCCGTGCGAGATTAACGGCGGATCAGGGCTCTGGCATGAATGGCGCATGATGCGCTTTTCTCGGGCAGAATCCGTGCGCGCAACGCGCGGTATGACGATACGCCCGGCGCCTTGTCGAAAATTAAGAACTGAGATAGTAGCGTGCCGCCAGCTTGGTGGCTGTGCACCACCGCACATAAGAATGCGTCGCTAAAAATCAAATTATGTTCGTTACCGCACCGCGCGCGACCCCCTGTTTTCTTACCATCATTCGCATGCATATTCGAAAATGAGGTGACATCATGAACGAATTATTTTTGAAATCCTGGAAGGCACTGGCGTGGCGCGGAGCAGTATCGCTGGTATTCGGCGTTCTGGCCGCGCTGTGGCCCGGTATCACACTCATGTGGCTCATTGTCATGTTCGCTGCGTATGCGCTGATAGGAGGCACGATATCCATCGTCAGCGCGCTGCAGAATCGTACGGGCAACAGTGACTGGTGGCTGCTTCTCCTGCTGGGGGTGGTGGGGCTCGCGGCTGGCGTGATGGCTATCATGGGTCCCGCGCTGACCGCCGTGATGCTGGTGCTTGTTATCGGCGCAACCGCATTCGGAACCGGCATTCTCGATATTGCCATGGCTATCCGCCTGCGCAGGGTGATTCGCGGAGAGCAATACCTGATTCTCAATGGCATTGTTTCCGTCATGTTCGGATTGGCGATATTTTTCTTCCCGGGCGCGGGGGCGTTGGCCCTGGTGTGGCTGATCAGCGGTTACGCGGTCGTTTCCGGTGTGCTCCTGCTGATGCTTGCGTGGCGCGCCCGCAGCTGGAAAAACAGCGGAATGCCCGGCCCCTTTCCGTCGGGCGACCTATCGCACGGCAGGTCATGAGCGTGGCGACGGCCGGGCTGCGCGGAGGCAGGTAAGTCAGCAAGTCGCGCAGCCTGAGCACTGGAAACCGGCAGCCGGACCGGCGTTGGGCGCTGCTTAATTGGGAATATAGATGGAATTCAAGGATTATTACAAAATCATGGGGGTTGCGCGCAACGCATCCCAGGACGAAATCAAGCGCGCATACAGAAAGCTGGCGCGCAAATACCATCCCGATGTAAGCAAAGAACCAAACGCCGAAATCCGCTTCAAAGAGTTGGGCGAAGCATATGAAGTTCTCAAGGATCCGGAAAAACGCGCAGCCTACGATCAGCTTGGCACCAACTGGAAGGCAAACCAGGAGTTTCGTCCGCCGCCGGATTGGAATGCTGGCTTCGAATTTTCGGGGCGGGGATTTCCGGGAGACATGGGCGGCGCGGGCGGCAATGGAGAGCAGTACAGCGATTTTTTCGAATCGCTGTTTGGCCATGCTTTTCGCCAGGGCTACGGCGGTGGGGGCGGCAAACGCGGCGGCTCGGGCGGTGGAGCATCTTTTCATCGCGCGGGCGAAGATCATCATGCCAAGCTCCTGATCGACCTGGACGATTCCTACACGGGTGCGACTCGCTCCATTATGCTGAAAGTGCCCGAGGTCGATGCTCAGGGGCATGTATCGACGCGCGAGCATAAGCTTAATGTCATCATCCCCCGGGGTATTCGCGCCAGGCAGCATATCCGCCTGGCGGGACAGGGAGCACCGGGGTCCAGGCAGGGCAAGCCGGGAGACCTGTACCTGGAGATCGAATTCCGCCCTCATCCCCATTATCGTGTCGATGGCCCCGATGTGTACCTCGATCTGCCGATTGCCCCATGGGAAGCTGCTTTGGGTGCGACCGTCAAAACGCCTATCCCCGATGGCATGGTCGACCTAAAGATACCGGCTGACTCGGGGACGGGGCGGAAACTGCGATTGAAAGGCCGCGGCATTCCCGGCAAAACACCGGGAGATTTCTTTGTGGTACTGCAAGTCGTGTTGCCACCCGCGCTCGATGACGTCGCCAAGGATTTTTACCGCGGCATGGCCGAGCAATTCAAATCTTTCAAACCACGTGCGGGACTGGGAGTATAAGTATGACAGACGAGACAAAATCACTTGGCAAGCAAGGCGGGATGCCGGATGTGATGCCGCTGGAACCGGGCGGAATCATACCGGAAGAGCAGAGCATCCTGACCCTGGATGAGATTAGCAGCGCCTGCGCGGTGCAGACCGAATATATTATCGAACTGGTTGCCGAGGGCGTCATCACGCCGGAGGTAGGTGCGCAAGCCACACCGGAACGGGCCCCGGAAATTTCGACGGAAATGCCCGAACCACATTCCTGGCGCTTCACCGGCATGCACCTGCGCCATGTCCGGATTGCCTCGCACCTGCAAAGTGATCTCGGCATCAACCTTGCAGGCGTCGGGCTGGCCCTGCAGCTGCTGGATGAAGTTGAAGCCCTGCGTACGCGCCTGAACGTGCTGGCGGCCTATCGGACTTAAAGGAAATCAGCTGCACTTAAAGGAAATCAGCTGCAAAAGGGTCTTTTTCGCATCGATTCTTCAAGTCCGGCTGCTGGAACACCCCCTCCTCCCGCCGTTTTTCAATGGCCGCCTGCCGCGCAGGCGCAGTGGAATTTCTCACTGCGATAACCTGTCCAATCAATTTTCCTCTCAAGCAAGCGCGTTGCAAAAATATTCACAAATTATTCACAATTGTCATCGAATAACAGTGCTGCGCGTTAAGTAAGAAAATACCCGGAAATAAGGAAGCAGACAACCCAGAGACCGTCAGAAACCTCCGTCGAAATCTCCGTCGCACAACCGTGGCGCAAACGAGAAACGAGAGCTTACGTGAAGAAAATCAAATTATTCTGCCTGACATGCCTGATGGCCGCTTTTCTGGGGCTGATTCCCGGGGGCCCCACATGGGCTGATGATGGAGGATCCGATGATGGGGGATTTGATGGCGGAGGAGAGGGCGATGATGACGGGCATGATGATGATGACGGAGAGCATCATCATGGGCACGGACACCACCATCACGACCATTTGATCGTTCATCATCTCGGTGGATGGGGATGGCCGGGCTACGGGTTTGGTGCGTTCGGCTATATGCCGCCTTTTTATCCGTCCCCGTATTACGCATATCCGCCTCTGGCCGCCCAGCCTGCCCGGCCGCCTGTATACATCCAGCAACAAAACGCGGCCCAACCAGCTCCCGGATCACAAGCCGCTCCCGGATCACAAGCCAATTATTGGCATTATTGCCGGGCATCGGCGGGCTACTACCCGGAAGTCCAGGAATGCCCTGAGGGCTGGCAGCAAGTTGCGCCCCAGCCACCGCCTCAACCACCCCAGCCGCCCCCTGCGGAATCGCACGACAACCAGGGTTAGAATAGTAGAATAGGGGACATAGAGTAGGGGACAGACCACGGTTTTTTCCGATCTTCTGAGCGCATCGGTGCGAGGGGAAACTGCGGAAACCGTGGTCTGTCCCCTGCTATTCCACTGTTATTCCAGCAGAAAAAGAAATTGATGCTATAAATAAAAGCCGGTGGGGTGAAGAGCTAGCTGCCGTGCGATGAAATCAGCGGTGCGATGCCTACGCTGGGTCCTGCATCTTTTGCCCAGAACACTTGGGATTCCGGCCACCCTACGAGCGGTTCTGCATGCACATAAGGATCCAGGGAGTCATCGGACGCGTTGAAGATCGCATAGGACACTCGCTCGATATACCCTTCCGCGGTTCGTACATAAGGAACAAATTTGCGCATTTGTTTGACCTCGGCGTGATGAAATTAGTCTCTCTCATTGTATTGATGGTTTGTTACAGGATTTATACGTAAATCAGAGTCACTATCAGTAGAGCCGAATCCCTTATTTTAAGTTGTCCAAGGTTGGTTTATGAGAAAAAACATGGGAACCGGGAACGAAAACATGCTTCCGGGTTTCACGGGAATGTACAGGAAGATTTATTCAGAGATTCACTGACAAAGCTGTCCTCCGCTCATCAGCTAGGTAGCAATTCCACCGAGACAAACCGAGAAGCCAATGCCCCCATCCCCCGATCCTCCCAAGCATTTCTCCATGATTCGCGGGTTCCAGCTGGCGGACTTCTTCACGCTGGGCAACGCAGGCTGTGGCGTGGCGGCCGTATTATTCGCAATGCTCTATGTTGACAGCCAATCGCTAACGCATTTCTTCAGTTCGGCTGGCATGATGGTGGCAGCTTTCATATTCGACGTGCTTGATGGGCGCATCGCGCGATGGCGGCATGAGCATTCGGCGCTGGGGCGGGAACTTGATTCTCTGGCGGACATTCTTTCGTTTGGCATCGCCCCCGCGGCCCTCGGTTTCGCTGCCGGATTACGCGGCGAGTGGGACTGGCTGGCGCTGATTTACTTTGTATGCTGCGGAGTGAGCCGCCTGGCAAGATTCAATATCACCGCGGAGAGTCTCTCGGAAGGGGCCGGCAAAGTTGCCTACTTCGAAGGTACGCCGATTCCCACCAGCGTTATCCTGACTGGGGTGCTGGCATGGGCTGCCTGGAAGGAACGTGTTGGCGAGAATCTTTATTGGGGAGTGTGGACGATCGGGCCGTGGGAACTGCATCCCCTGGCCCTGCTGTTCGTATTGTCCGGAACCTTGATGATCAGTAAAACGCTGCGCATTCCCAAAATTTAGTTGGATTTCCCGCAAATTGGCCGCCACGGCACTGCCCTAATTGGTGATCGGTGGAATCGGCGGCGTAGTCCTTACACCTTCGCTCTCCGTACCCCACTTTGTCTTGGCTTTTACGTTATTCTCCGCACGGCTGGCGTTCACGCAATTTGGGGTGCCATCGAGCGTGGCGGGGTCGGCTAAACATTCAGCCAGCTTTTCGGCTCGTTCGGCGGGATGTGACTCGTACCAGTCCACGGGCCGGACTTCTTCCCCGATATTGCGTCCTTTACAGTCGGCGAGCATCAATATGAGCAGAACGCTCCCGGCCACTGAAACAATGGTTGCTTTCCTTTTCATAATTAAACTCTTTTAGATAATAACCATCGTCGCGGCATTTCACTTGCATCAAATATTTTCAGCATGGCGATGTTGAGCATCGCACGATACGCCACGGTTTTTCTGTGCGCTAGCGAACCATGAACGAATCCATTCATCCGCTTGCTTTCGCTCTGATACAAACGGGGAAACGCAGGTTAATAAAGCGCCTCCTGTTTTCCCCCGGCATTTCCTTTCCCCGGTCTCCGCCCCTTTTATGTACGAAAACGAACGGAAGGCCGCGGCTGCAAGGCGCATATTAAGCAGGTCCGTGGTCTCGCTATCGCTACGAGCGGCCGCACCGTATGAGCCATATTTTTTCGCCAGTCCCGGCACGTTGACCGTCCCTTTTTTCAACCTGGCACTAAGGTCTAAAAAGACCGTTTACATCACCTCACGGTAAGTTCGCTACGGGCCAAGCGGTGGACTGAGATTGAACAATCAGGAGTGAATAATGGAAAAAGAACCATTGATCGAGTTGCCCTGGCATGGCCATGAAACGATTGAAGCAGTACCGGCGTTGCTGGAACAGGCCGAGCAAATAAAAATCACGTTGCCGGCGAATTATAATCACGCGTTATATCGCGCACTGCATCCCGAGGCGCCCCGGGTTCAGCTGGAAGAAATTGATGCTTCGGGCGGTCCGGAACTCCTGGCGGATATTGCAACCGTCAGTGGGTTGGAGGAATTTACCGCGCTCACCGATGCGCTGACCGCGGCACAAGCAACAGTGCAGGTCATCAGCCCGCCCACAGTCATTATTGCGCTTCCCGGCGTGAGTCCCAGGGTTTAATGGACACCTCCACAAACCCGGCCCTGCTGGCATCCGCTTCCCGGATTAGCTACGGCAGCGATTTGTCTCCCGTTCAGCCAGGTACGCTTGCAGCCAACGTGTTTGGCAAATGTGGCAATCCAACGGGTAACGCTGCGCTAACCTCGCACACAGACTTCGCACGTATCGCGGCATCCAAATGACGCATCCTCCCATTCTGAAACCAGGCAAGAATTGTTGGCGAATCGAACATGCCGACCGCATTGCCTTTCTTGTGGACGGAGCCGACTTTTTTCGTGCCTTCCGGGAAACGGCAAAACTGGCGCAACGCTCCCTGTTGATCATTGGCTGGGATATCGACAGCCGCGTGGAACTGCTCAGGGAAGACAGGCCCGACGGTTTGCCGGACCGCCTGGGCGAGTTTCTCAATAGCCTGCTTGAACGCAACGATCAACTCCACATCCATGTTCTGGATTGGGATTTCACCATGGTGTTTGCCGGATCGCGTGAATGGATGCCGCTCTACAAACAGGAATGGAATTCCCACCCCCGCCTGCATTTTCACCTGGATGACCAGCATCCGGCCGGAGCTTGTCATCACCAGAAAATTGTCGTGGCCGACGACCGCGTCGCGTTTGCCGGAGGCCTGGACCTGACGCGCGGCCGCTGGGACACGCCCGAACACCGGCCTGACGATCCGCGCCGGCGTGAGGCGGAAACGGAGCCGGTGCCGCAGCCTTATCACGATATCCAGATGATGGTCAGCGGCCCGGTCGCGGTTGCATTGGGCGAACTTTCACGCGAGCGCTGGCATCGTGCAACCGGCCACGCGCTATCCGCCCCGGAAATCCCCGCCAGCTCCGGGGGTTCCCCCAGCTCGGTTTGCTGGCCGGATTACCTGGCGCCGGATATGGAAAATGCTCCGGTCGCTATTGCCCGTACTGTTCCGAAATACGAGAACCAGGCAGAGGTGCGTGAGGTGGAACAACTCCTGGTGGACGCAATTGCCGCCGCGCGGGATACGATCTACATCGAAGCGCAATATTTTACAGCGCACAAGGTGGCAACCGCGCTGGCAAAGCGGCTGAACGAGGACGACGGGCCGGAAATTGTCGCGCTGCTGCCGGAATATACCGATGGCTGGCTATCGCAGAACACCATGGACGTCCTGCGCGAGCGCGTATTCAAGCGGCTGCAGGAGGCGGACCATCACGGGCGCTTGCGGCTGTATTATCCCTGCGTGCCCGGTCTTGGCGGGGTGTGCGTGAATGTGCACTCCAAATTGACCATCATCGACAATGAACTGCTCCGCGTGGGCTCCGCCAACCTCAATAATCGCTCGATGGGCTTCGATACCGAATGCGATCTTGTGCTCGAGGCAAACGGCGACTCTCGCATCAGCGATGTCATCCGGGCTTTTCGCAACCGCCTGCTGGGAGAGCACCTTGGCATGGCGCCCGCCGAGGTCGAGGCGCGCCTTTCGCGCGAAGGCTCCCTGATCCGCGGCATCGAATCACTTTGCGGTGCCGGCCGCAGTTTGACCCCGCTAAAGTTTCGCGTGACGCCGGACATGGACGCGCTGGTGCCGGATAGCCAGATCGTCGATCCCGACCGGCCCATCGAGGCGGATCGGCTGATAAAAGAGTTCGTTCCTCCGGCACAACGCAAACCGGTCCGCCGTCATATTGCCCTGATCGTGTCGATACTCGCCGCCATCCTGGGGCTGGCTGCCGCCTGGCATTGGTCGCCACTGCGGGAATGGGTGAATGTCGAGACATTGGTCAGCTTAGGCGCACAATTCGAACAGATACGGGGCGCGCCATTTTTGGCGCTTGGCGTTTTCGTTCTCGCCGGCCTGGTCGCGTTTCCCCTGACAGTGCTCATCATTGTCTGCGTGCTGGTGTTCGGCCCGTGGTACGGTTTTTTCTATTCGATGCTCGGCGCCATATTGAGCGCGATGTCAACCTATGCGCTCGGCCATTTGCTGGGGCGCAATGCCGTTCGCCGGTTTGCCGGCACGAAGCTCCGCGAGCTGAACAGGCGCCTGGCTAATCGTGGCTTAATCACCATCATCGTCGTCCGGATTGTCCCGTTCGCGCCGTTCGCGGTGATCAACATGATCGCGGGCGCCTCGCAAATCCGTTTCCGGGACTTTGTCCTCGGCACTGCCATCGGAATGGCGCCGGGGATGGTGGGCATCTCCCTGTTTACGGATCGCCTGGCTGCCACTATCCAGAAACCGGATTTGCCGGCATTTGCCATATTGGCGGCGGTTGTTGCTGTCATTATCGCCAGCGGCTGGGCCTTCTGGCGGTGGGAAGAGCGGCGCCGCGATTCGCGGCTGAGAGCGACGACCGATTGACTGGATTTTTTATCCGGGTTTAATAAAGGAGCCTGAAATGATGACGTGTCCAATCGATATGGCTGGAGACATGCCTGGAGCATGGTACGAACCATTACGGTTCGCCGCTTTCCCCTTCCCGGTGAACAGCCCGGGTAGCTGCGATGAATGAGACCTTGCCACGCTTCGAATTCCGGATCTTCGGGCAGGGTTTCGATACGGTTGAACAACGCATCCGCAAGGAGGCGCCGTGTGAATCGGTCAGTGAAAGCAGAGAAATATATCTCCTCAATAATGAAGACTGCGACCGCAATGTCAAGATTCGCGAGGGTAAACTGGAGATCAAATGCCTGATTGAACGCTTCAATGGATTGGAACGCTGGAAACCGGAAGGGGAATGGGCATTCCCCATCGACCTCGCGACCCTGCCCGACAAACTGTTCCCGGTTGCCGCCCTGGAACGGATTTCGCCTTTTCCGGCCTCGCTGACTGAAAAAGAATTGCTGAATCATGTCACCCAGGGCAGCGTCCCGCTTTATCGCGCCCAGCTGTTCAAGCGCCGCTTCCGTTTCACGTTCCGGGATTGCCCGGTGGAGAGAGACCGGGTGCTGGTCAACGGCGCGGCTATCGAGTCGATCGCTATCGAATCGCAGCACGCCGAGCAGGTTCTCGCGGTGCGATCGGCTTTGGGGCTGGAGCAATTTGAAAACGTCGCCTATCCCCTTGCCATCTCCCGCATCATGGGAATCCGTCCCCTGCCGGAGGAGGAAAATTATGAATAAAGAAATTTTATGAATAAGGAAATCGAGCGCAAGTTTCTCGTTGAGAATCAAGGCAACGCAAGTTGGCGCCAAGCGGAATACAGCGAGATTCGCCAAGGGTATCTGAGTATCGACAAGGAGCGCACGGTTCGCGTGCGTACCGCGGGCGATACCGCATATCTGACCGTCAAGGGCATCACCCAACACGCGACCCGCGCCGAATACGAGTATCCGATTCCTGTGGCGCATGCCCGGGAAATGCTGGATGGTCTATGTCTTCGGCCGTTGATCGAAAAGCGAAGATACCGTGTCGAATTCGGCGGGCTCATCTGGGAGGTGGATGAATTTTTTGGGGATAACGTCGGTCTGATAGTAGCGGAGGTCGAATTGGAGAGCGAGCAGCAGGCATTTGATAAACCACCCTGGGCCGGTGAGGAAGTGACGGACAATCCGCGTTATTACAACGCCAACCTGGTGAATAACCCCTATACCCCGCGATGCAGACAACCCGGATGGTCAAGAGTGCAAGGCCAGGAGAAATAAGCCGCAAAACCTCCTCATCGACGCCAGGCCAGTGGGCGGCTTCACTGGGCAATGCCGCGGATACTGCCGGTCGCATTGATTGCACCGAGGCACGAAACATGCAAGCACGCAATTCCGCGAAGCGGAGGCTTGCAAAACCTGAATCTACAGAGACGCACTATGCACCTGACGATCGCCACCTACAACATACACGCCTGCATTGGCACCGATGGCCGCTTCAAGCCTGAACGCATTGTGCAAGTGCTGCATGAGCTGAACGCCGATGTCCTGGCGTTGCAGGAAGTGGAGCACCATGACGTCGAGGGCCGCGACCTGCTGGATTACCTGGCCGCGAAAACCGGCTTGACAGCCATTGCCGGCCCTACCCTGCTGCGCGAAACCCGGCACTACGGCAACGCCATATTGACCAAGCTTCCCATCCTGGCCGTGAACAGGGTTGACCTCACCCTGCCCGGACACGAAGCGCGCGGCGCAATCGACGTCACTCTCGATGGAAACGGACGGCGCGTACAGGTAGTCGCGACCCACCTGGGGCTTCGGCCGTGGGAACGGCGCCAGCAGGTTCGCCAGCTGCTCAAGCTGTTCAATATCGGATCCGCCAATGTTTATGTGTTAATGGGTGACCTGAATGAGTGGTTCCTGTGGGGACGGCCTTTGCGTTGGCTGCACGCGCACTTCAAGCGCACACCGCATTGTGCGACCTTCCCGGCACGGCGGCCATTCATGGCGCTTGATCGTCTCTGGGTGCACCCGCGCAGGCGCCTCGCAAAACTGGAGGTTCATGCCACTGGTCTTGCGCGCGTCGCTTCCGACCACCTGCCCTTGAAAGCCGTCATTGAAATGTGATTGGCGTGGCCGCATGGCTGTTATGCAAAATAGTTAAACAGCCAATATTTGCGCCTCCGCAAATGTGCTATCACGATCACCCGGGGAAGGATGGATAGCTTTACGGAACGCTTATCAAACGCGGCTTTCCGAAAGGAGCTTCAAACCCACTATGCCGGACAGAATCAGCGCGAAACACAACAATCTGAGTATGCTGCGATCTTCGCCTAGCGCGATGATTCCATAAGCCGCGGTGCCGACTGCGCCAATGCCGACCCACACCGCGTAAGCGGTGCCGATAGGAATGGTGCGGACGGCGATGGAAAGCAGGTACATGCTGGCGGCGATGAATACAATGCAGAAGGCGCTGGGCCACAACTTTGTGAAGCCATCAGTGCGCGACATGGCAGCGGCATAAAGAATCTCACAGGTGCCCGCAGCAAGGAGATAAATCCAGCCCATTATTGACCTTCATTTCAGGAGAAGACAAAATGTTTAACTGTTTATGCGGCAGGACGCCGCCTAATAATTTAAAGTTGTGACGAAGCATTAACATTGGATTCGACGCGCCCCAACCAAAGCCCGCCTCTGTTTTCCCGAAGTGTAACAAGTAGCCAAGCGGTTGTCTCATAAAACCGCAAGCCGTTATACAAAAGGCCGGATGTGCCCTGGTTGGCTTCCTGGCCTTGCGCAATAGCGAGAAAGACCGGAAGATGCCACTTGGGACCGGGAATAGCAGCCCCGAGTCGCCATTCCGTTATTCCGGAGCGTTCGCCGATGCCTCGAATTGATTTAATGATTGTTAACCCGATTTTTTTAATGCTGGGTTTCTGACGCTTCCAGATTCATGTGACGGCAATCGAGTCCGGCCCCTATCGGTAATATTGTTACTGGTTATATTGCTATTGGTTGTATTGACTGCAAGAGGAGGAACGCGATGACGCAACGGATTTTCCCCACGATGCTCTACCCGGGATGCGCAATGCTGATGGCCCTGGCATTTCTGCCGGTCTCCCATGCCCAGCAAACCGGTGGCACATCCGGCAATGAGTGGCAGCTCTTTCGCCCCGACAACCAGGCAAAACAGAAAGAGTCCATTTCCGGCGGCGCATGTGTCGTCCAGACAGGAGCTTTCCCGGTTGGCTTCAACGCCTACGTGGTGCCGGACGGCGACCATCCTTCCTATCCTCCATTTTGCTCCCCGGTGCCGGCCGGTCCGCTGAACCTGGTAATCGATATCCTCGCGCCAGATATGCGCGAAGCACCGCTGGCCGTGAGGCTGATGAAAATAGAAGGCGGCGAGGAGCGTGAAGTCTTGTCGGTGCCCGCCACGGAGTACACCTCGGGAAACATCCCCCTCGCGGTCAACCTGGAGCCGCTGGGCAAGTATAAGGTCCTGCTGGCCGGCAACGATGCCTCGGGAAACGCCGGCAATCTGGTCAGCATTCCCCTTGATGTGCGAAAAGCAGGGGATTATGTCCATACCGGTAACGGCGGCACGGGCTGGGGCTTCCTGGTATTGGTGGTAGGCCTCGCGGGGCTCACGGGCGGCGCGGTTCATTTCTGGCGTCCCAAACCGGCTACCACCACGGGTACAAGCAGTACAAGCAGCGCAGGAACAGGCACTTCACGTTAGCCGCGGGCCGGCGATTCGGGGCCAATTCGTCTCACCGCAGATACTTGCCTTTTTTATTTTTTTAACTATAAATAAAAAATCAGGGAGCGCAGGAGAAACGTATGCCAAAATGCGATGGATGCGGGAATGACTACGACAAATCTTTTCAGGTTGTCGCCTCCGATAAAACCTATACATTCGATAGCTTCGAATGCGCGATCCAGATGCTTGCGCCTGTCTGCGCGCATTGCCGGGTGCGAATCATTGGCCATGGCCTGGAGAAGAATGGCGTGATGTTCTGCTGTAATCACTGCGCGGAAGAAAAAGGCGTGAGAGAACTCCGAGACCGCTCGTAGGCACGCCGGTATCCAAAGGGCATCGCGAGCGCCGCGCCGAGGATCGCCAGCCCCATGTCTTTTTGCGCATCCCAGACATCCCCCTGCAGTCCAAGATATGCCGCTCCCAGCTCTGGATTGACCAGTGTTGCGATGAACGCCTCGATGATTTCAAAAAATCCGCTGAATGACACGATGATGGCCGCCGGCAGGAGCAACGCCCAGGGGCCGCGCACTTTCGTGATGCGGATGAGCATTTCCTGAATCGGATATGCCATCACTCCGAATGAGAAATGCACGATCCGGTCAAAATGATTTCGTTCCAGGTGAAACGTTTCCTTGAGCCAATAGCCGAGCGGTACTTCCGCATAGGTGTAGTGGGCGCCTGTGGCATGCATGACGAGGAAGAGAAAAATAAGCACGTAGGCGGAATCCGAAAGCGGCAAGCGTTTATACGTGAAGATCAACGTTGGCACCGAGACAAAGACGAGAAGGTTTTCAAGCAGCCAGTCGCTGCGCTTCACCGGATCGATCGCGGCGATAACCCAAATGACCGCATAGCAGACGCAGAGCCCCTGAAGCAGCCGCCGCTCGCGAAATGGTTTTTCATTCATGGAGAACCGCTGGGCATTCATGGAGAAATGCCGCGTTTGAGGGCGGCGCGTTCTTGCCGGTAGGTCAACAGCGCCGCGGCCAGCGCGCCGAGTAGCGCGGCAGCCAGGTCAAATTGCATATCCCACTCGTCACCCTGCGCGCCGAGCCAGGCCGGGCCGGTACCAGGGCTGACGATCTCCGCCACCAGCGACTCCATCACTTCAAAGCCGACGCTTGCGGCCAGGATCAGGCTCACCGGCGACCAATGCGCTGCCCAGCCCCGAAGGTTGCTTGTCCGGACCAGGAGTTCGCGAAACGGATATGCCAGCAGCAACCCGAACCCAAAGTGGATGATGCGATCGTACGGATTCCTGCTCAGGCCCAGCATCTCTTTCAGCCAGTCGCCGATCGGCGAGTTCGCGTAACCGGTGTGCGTGCCGATGGCATGCAGGCTGAGGAACAGCGCGATCAACAGATAGGAAAGATTCGAGAAAGCAAAGCGGCGGTATGTCGCGACGAGGATGCCGGCAAAAACGACGACGAGGATATTCTCAAGCGCCCAGACCAGCCAATCACGCGGATTGATCGCGACACCGATCCAGACCAGCACATAGGCCCCCAGCACCATTTGCAGGAAGCGATTCTTGGTAAATGACGGGGAAGCGGTCATGGCACGTACCATTCTCGCTTAGGCCACGAACAGGTTTCACGAGAGCGGCAAAGGCATTAAGAGGCGAAAGAAGTACCAGCGAAAATAAACGCTTATACTCTCTTACGTTTCAATAGCTGAATCTGTACGGTGAGTCACACAGAATGTGCGGGACCCCCGGAATTAGTTCTGTGTGAAGCATCCCGTCGTTCGGGGCGTAGCATCGGAATCGGGTCAGGAAATCGCTAGTCCCCCGAGCGCGACGCGCCTCGCGCTGCGAGGCGGGCACTTTTCCGCGCGTTTTCGCAGCCGGTTTGACTAATCGCCAAGCCTTACCTATATTTAATTCAGCCTATCCGATGGACAAGAGGAGTTCTATGGAATGGTTGTTCCGATTCAACCTTTCCCGGAAGCCTAATCGATCCATGGCGACAAGCTCGCTCTTGCTGCCGCCTTCATCAACGCCAACCGGGTTATTCGCAAGCAGCTTCAACAGAATTGCAGAGTCGGTAAATACCAACGATAAGGGCATGCCAGCCCTTCCATTGATCCACTGATGAGAGGAGGATGAAAATGAAAAGTGTGAAAACCGTACTGGCAGTGATCAGCTCAGCAGCAATATTCATTATTGCACCAGCAGCTATCGCTGAGGAGAGCCCCGGCTTGATGAATGTCAATATCAGCAACGTCGCCAAAGATATTGCCAAGAACATCAATGTGGACGTCAGCCAGATTCCAAAGACAGTCCAGATTCGCGTTGGTTTGGCTGCCCAGGTATGTAATGTGGCAGCGGATGTTTTAGCGGACAGGCATAGAAGCGGGGTTGGGAGTTGCACAGCTGAAATCACTACGGCCGAACTCGATCAGACCGTGCTGGGACAAGTAAAGGGTATTACCAGGTAAGTTGCTACCGTCCGCTGGACCTATGCACGTTACGTTTTCGGGCACTTTCAGCCCCCCGACCCATGCCGCCCTAACCTCAAGTACGATGATTCGAATACGCGCTATATAGCGAGCTCTGAAGCCTTGGGCACTGGCACGCAGCACGCACCGGCTTCATGAGGCTTGGGTTCTATCCGCGCCTTAGGCACATCTGTACCATAGATTTCCACCTCGCCAAGCGTATGGTAGGTTTCCCAGGCAATGCCCTGCGGGTCGACGATCCAATACTTATCCGATCGCGCGTAGCAGCATTTCGTCCGCGGCTGGTCGAGCGCGGCAATCTCTGCCTCGGCCACTCCCCGGCGCAGTTCTCCCAGTTCCGCATCCGAATCGACTTGAAACCCCAGGTGATCAAGCCCTGTTTTCGCACCGCGGTTTGAAATGGCGAAATTAATCCGCGGTTCCTCGATCATCCATTTCGCATAGTCGGCTTTTGTGACGGATGGCGGAGCACCGAACACGGTGGAGTAAAAGCGGATGTTGGCATCGAGATCATCAACAGCAATATGCACGTGAAAGCGTTTCATGATCGGCTCCTTTAGAGTCAGGTGGTTTTCGATTGAGGCGGGCAACAGCCGCCGAGCGCGTTTTCAACCATTGTCAAACATTCCTTTGGCATTCCATGGCAGCAGTTTCGCGTGAGGAAGGCCATCATCTCCGCCATGCATGCGAAATCGGCGGCATAGTAGATAAACCGCCCCTCCTGGCGGGACGAGATCAGGCGCGCATGGCTGAGTTCCTTCAAGTGGAACGAAAGCGTCGCAGGCGCGACCTTCAGCGCGTCGCCGATGCGTCCCACCGGAATACCTTCCGGTCCCGCCTGAACCAGCAGGCGAAATATCGAAAGACGCGTTTCCTGGGCAAGCGCGGCAAGAGCAATGACTGCTTCTTTAGTTTCCATGTTTCTAGTATTATCGAAATGATGGATAAAGTCAAGCATACTGGAATTAAAGACAACGGAGGATGCCGTCCTCGTTCCTCAAATTATCCCCTACGTTGACCACCGCACAGATGGCAAACATTGGGAAGGCGCATTATCTACCCAAGTATTTGTTCGCCAGACTCGATTCAGCCGACAGGGTGAGCAAATTGTCTTTCAATTGTTGCAGCCGTTTTTCACAAACCGAAGTGTCGGCATGAAAAATATCTTCTGAATGGTGAAGCGGCTTTTCGTAGGAGGAAACGCAAATGTTAGGAAAAATTGTAACGCTCGCGGCGGTTGCCGCAGGTGGAGTGCTGTTAACGAAGCAGTACAAAAAATCCCGGGACTCCGAGAAAACGACGATCGAAGAGTCAATCGAAGTGAACGTGCCCGTCAGCGTGGCCTACAATCAATGGACGCAATTCGAAGATTTTCCCAAGTTCATGAAGGGCGTATGCGAAGTACGGCAGCTTGATGATACGCATTTGCACTGGCGGGCCGAAATTGCCGGTAAAGAAGAAGAATGGGACGCCGAGATCACCGAGCAGATTCCCGACCAGCGGATCGCCTGGCGCAGCACCAGTGGGGCGGAAAACGCGGGTGTCGTCGATTTCCACAAGATCTCCGATTCAACCACCCGGATCATGTTGCAAATGGATTACGGTCCGAAAGGCTTCATGGAAGGGCTCGGCGACGCGTTGGGAGCGGTAAAGCTGCGGACCAGGGGCGATCTCAAGCGTTTCAAGAAATTCCTTGAGAGCCGCGGGAGCGAAACCGGTGCCTGGCGCGGCGAGGTCGCCCGGCATTAAGGAAATCTGGCAATCATTCGGTAATCATACACGGCGGGAAACGGCAAACTGGATGCTGAGTCCCGCCGTAAACATGCATGGCGTAGCGGTATGCAAGATCGTATGGTCTGCCTTGTCTACTTTGACAGGAGAAAAACATGTCCGATCTAGTGGTGATAGGATTTGAAGACACGCATAAAGCCGATGAAGTTCTGGTGAGGCTCCGGGAACTGAGAAGGGAATATCTGATAGATCTTGAAGATGCCGTGATTGTCGTTCGCGACGAGAAGGGTGAGATCCACCTCAAGCAAAGCATCAACCTTACCGCTATCGGCGCGTCCAGCGGCCTGCTTTCCGGCAGCCTCTGGGGCGCGGTGGTAGGGCTGATATTCCTGAATCCGATCGCCGGGTTTTTGCTTGGCGGCGTGATCGGGGCGGGGACGGGAGCATTGTCGGGCTCTTTATCCGATTACGGCATCGACGACGATTTCATCAAGTCATTGAGCGAAACGATTCCCGTCAACTCATCGGCGCTTTTCATACTTGCGCGCAAGGTGCAAGCGGAAAGGGTTCTGGCCGAGCTCTCCGACGTGAAAGGCAAAGTCTTGCGGACATCCCTGTCACCCGATCAGGAAAAGAGACTTCAGGAAGCGCTGACGCATCCGACAACGCTAGCGAAACAGTAACGCTGGAAATCCCTGGCCAGTAATGAGGATTGGAGGCATTGCTGTACAGCCTGCTTTCGCCCTTTCCCTGCACCTCGTATATGCCTGACGGATCCAGTCGTCGCTGGAAAAATCCGAATAAATTCTTCGCGCGAGCAGAATTTTCTCGGTCAGAACATCGCCGGGTGTTCCCGCACATGTTCCTGCAGGCGTTCCAGGCTTTCCGTCCATCCCTCGTTCATCCCCATCTTCAGCATTGCGTCGCGAATCGCGGCTGATTCGAAGCGCGTCCGGATCGTGAGCTTCGTCTTGCCGCCGAGGTCGTCGAAAGTCACCGTGGTAAGCATTTCCCCGGCGGGATTGTCGGCCCCCTCTTCTCCCTTCCTGCGGTTCGGATTCACGAGGTCGTGCCAGGCTTCCGGGTGCTCGGAACAATCCATTGTCATGATAATCCGCTCGGAAGCGGCGATCTCGCGATAGACGCCCTTGATTGGATATTCGACGCCATCGCGGGTGCGCATGACAATGCGATAGCCGCCTCCGGGCCGCGCATCCATCTCGCAGGTATTCGTGACCTCCTTGGGACCCCACCATTTTGCGAGGCGGTCCGGCTCGGTCCATGCCCGGTACACAAGCTCTCGCGGCGCATCGATAATGCGCGTGATGAGGAAATCATTTTCCGCGATGTCGCCTGTCATGGTCATTGGTTTACCTTTTCACGTGCCTGCCAAGGCGTTTGCAAGATACGCGGCGAGTTATTCAGAATCGTGCGGCGCATCCGCCACCGGTGTTCTGTCCCGCTCGAAGCGAGGCATGCAAGGACCGCGCGGCGAAGCGGAGGGCCGGCGAGTGCCGCGAAAATAGCGCGAGGTGCTCATGAGGTTGGAGACGTTGGGAACAATTGAGCCTGTTTGAGACCTAATTAACTGACGAATAAAATATAGCCGCCTCCGCCTGCTTGTCAAGCGCAACGAATATTCCGGAATGACCCGAACAGTTGCCTAACGGATGAGCTTTATCTAAACTACGCCTTGATCAAGCGGGCGCCAATGCGGCGCCATGATGAACCCATCGGCAATCATCGTTCTGTTCAAACACCCAGGAGACTTGCATGAAAAATCTGATCATTCTCGCAGCTGGACTGATGATTCCCGCATTTCCGGCCTTTGCGGAAATGCGGGATATCCACGATGCGCATATTGCGGACGTTGTGGTAACGGCGAGCAGCATCGCCATCGAGGCTGCCAGGCTGGCGCAATCCAAATCGTCCAACGAAGACGTCAAGTCGTATGCGCAACGCATGATTGGAGACCATACCGAAGTCAGCCAGTCGGCCACCGAACTGGCAGCAAAGCTTAACGTAACGCTCCAGGACAACCCGATCAGCCAGAGCCTGAAAACCGGCAGCGAAGCAAATTTCGCCAATCTGCAGACATTGCGCGGCGAAGAATTCGATAAGGCCTACATCGACCAGAAAGTCGTCCTCTACCAGAATATGCTCGACACGATCGACAACCAGTTGATGCCCAGCGCCAGCAATCACGAATTGAAAGTCCTGTTGTTCAATCTGTTTTCCCCCTTTTCCCTGCATCTTGACGATGCCCAGAAGATCCAGGAATCGTTGAATCAATCGGACCCAAAAAGCTAGCTCGGCCGCAAACCGGCTGCCTGATAGCGTTTTCTTCATACGCCTAGATACTCTGTTCGCTGTCAACGATATTTTTGATTTTTTTCTTTATGCAGACCCCATTCCCTACACCTACTTCCCCGTTCTGTTTTCGCAGGAATGACGAAGCTTTGTAGGATGGGTGGAGCGTAGCGTAACCCATCAAAACAGCTGTCACGCCAAAGCAGCATCCTCACGCAGTTGGCAGATGGCCGGTATGGAATTAGGCGGTGATGGGTTGCGCTTCGCTCCACCCATCCTACGAAAACCGGATAGAGCGCATGAACGTCAGGCAAAGTCCGGCAACACTCAACCGGTCATCCAGGGAGAAAAATCATGACTACGGTAAACCCCTATCTGAGCTTTAACGATAACTGCGAAGAAGCGTTCAATTTTTACAAATCCGTGTTTGGCGGGGAATTCATTCAGATGGTGCGCTTCAAGGATGTGCCTTCCGAACAGGCGATGCCGGAAGGTGAAGGCGACAAAATCATGCACGTTTCCTTACCCATCGGCCAGGGAACCATCCTGATGGCCAGCGATACGCCGGAAGCATCGGAAAGGTAACCGCCGGCAACAATATTTCAATTTCCATCCATCCCGACAGCGAAGAGGAAGCAACCACTCTATTCAATGGGCTGTCAGCAGGCGGAAGTGTAACGATGCCACTCCAAAAAACTTTTTGGAACGCTTACTTTGGAATGTTCGCCGACAAGTTTGGAATTCAGTGGATGATCAATTACGACTACAACCAGCAAAAATAAGCGCTGGCCAGTAATGACAAAATTGTAGGCTGGCGTCTTTTCGACAGGCAGGATTTCTACCCTGTCTGCCCGGCCACGGAGTCCGGCAGCAAGTCCCGGCTCTCCATTTCCATGCGCAACCTGTCCATCGCCTGCGCATGGATCACGTCCAGCGCGTCATAGGCCTGGTTGCGGTAGGACACTGCCTTGAGCATGCCGCACGACATGGATTTTCGTATCTCGCGCAGCCCTATCTTTTCCCCGCAATAGGCACGGATAATCTTCTCGATGCTCCTGCGGCTATGCAACCCCGTACCGAAGTTTGCCGCCAGATGGGACGCCAGCAGATCGAATCCGCTGGCTTCCCTGCCAAACTGGATGCGCACATAGGCCATATGCAGGGCAGGCAACACGCGTTCGCACAAACTGAGGATCAACGCCGCCTGCGCGTGGCGGTCGTGCGCGGTCAGTTCACCATTCCCTCCCGCCCCCCCTGCCCTGTTGCCTTCGCGCATATCATTGACGGACGATATTTTTACGATGGGCCTGCTGGTCGTTTCATAAGCCCATCCCAGGGCGCGTTCCGGACTGCTGAATTTCATTTGTCATGCTCCTTAGGTTGATATAACGCGCAACGCTTCCCATGTTTGCGCCCTTTCCCGCAATACTTCACGGACTGCGAAACAAGACGCCCGTTTCCAAAAGAGATCACTTCCTCGTGGCGGCAACCCTGGCACGACTGCGCCTGCCTGCGCGCAACAACCTCTTCGGGATTTCCGTACTCCCAACGCTCGAGATCCGGCGAACCGTCGTTTGTCATATCAGCTTTATGCATTCTGCTTTACCATCCCGACCATCCCGTGTCCACGGGTTTGGAAGCTTCGAGTCCCTTTGCGGAATCCGCTGCGTGTTTTGCGGTCTTTAATCTCTTGCAGGTCGGAGCGATATCCTCGACGCCTTCGATCGCACACCACATCGCGAGTCCATCCTCGATATATCCAGCCCGGATAAATGCGGCACCGATATCCTGCCAGCGGCACTCCCGGTCGGCCTTCGACCAGGCCACGCCTCCCCCCATGCCGGCCGCCGAGCCACCGATCGAGTATGTATCTCGGCATGGCGCGGTAGGCACCATCAGGCCGAGCCCGATGTTCGGATTGTTTCGCACACCGGACACGCCCAGATTCATGATCTGGTTATTCCCGCTGTTGTAGGCCGCCCCGCCCTGCCCGCCCGTTGCGGTTGACTCGGAGGCCTGTATCTGCGTTTGAGCCTGGTTTGATGTTGCAAATGCCCCGGCACCCGCCGCGGCTTGAGTACCATTGCCATGATGGAGGTTGATCCCGATATCCGGCGGGACTTGCCCGTGAGCCTCGGCACGAGATTCAGCATGGGCAAACATAGCCATCGCCACCATTGTTGCCGCCCGAGTTATTACCCACGATATTTTCACTCAGCGCCTCCTGTCCGCTCTTTCCAGTTTTCCAGCTCTTCCATTATTTTCATTACTTCCTGGCTCCCATCTATCGGCCGCCCTAGCCATGCGGTTTCCCGTACGCCGGGCGCTCAACCGTCCTTTGTTGCGTGTCCAGTCCCCTGATTCCACAGCGCTTCGCCCACTGCCTCATCCAGGCCATCGCTCATGCGTTTGAAGCCAAGTGCCGGCCTGTCTGTTCCCCCAAATAACACCTGTCTCGCCAGCTGCTCGTTCCCGATCAGCACCGGTGGATCGGCCTTGAAACCTTTCTGGTTGTTATGCGCGGTGGCAATGCCAACTAAACTTGCGGGATATTCCGGACATTCATTGCGGGAACGAAATCCGCGGTAGCGGTTTTCGAATTCCTTCGCCACGAACGGCCATTCGTCCTCCTTCTTGGTTCCGAGCGCGATCCAGCCGCCCATATCCTGGATCACGCGATGAATCAGCGGATCGTCGAATACCACATCCGCATATGTCCCGATACGGCGCACCGCCTGGTCGACCTTAACCCACGCCCGCAGCGCGGAATCCTGTGTCGAACCTTGCAGCATGCGGATGATGTCGGCGGGTTTCGGCGGGAACTGCCCAGCATCAGGATTAGCCAGGTGGCGATTGAAAGCGTCCACCACCGCGCCCAGGTCATGCCCCTTGAGCGCCGTCCACCATACATCCAGCGCAAAGTTCGATACGCTTCTGCCATAAAACCCCATCACGCCGGCAATCCCGTCTTGAAATTTCTGGAAATCATCCGTTTGCATGCTGAATTTCCTCCAATTCCGGCCCTGCCGGCTCCGTCTTCCGCAATTCCGGCGGCAGCCATCCTTCGGTCGCCGCCTTGTTGGATGCTTCCAGCAGTTCCTGCCTGTTGGGCATTCGTCCCTGATGCAGAACCAGCTTTGCCGCCTCTTCACGCTGCCGTTTCACGGTGCCGATCACATAGGCGAAGCTGGCTTTGCCCCTGGAGGCGGCGTTTCTTGCCGCTTGCACGAACTCCTCCTCCACCGCGCCCGCCTGCAGCAGTGCACGCAGGGTGGGATGGTGCGGATTGCAGCCCTGCACCCCATGCCTGATCATGGTTTTGCAACAGGCGCCGGCCGCGCCGGGTGATATCAAGGCTTCGCTAGCGCTTTCTTCATGCGTTTCAGCAAAAGGAGCAACTCCAGGGTCAGGCAACGGGGTTGGCAAATACGCCTGCTCTTTCGACGGGTAAATAGTCTGTGTATGGTTATGTTCCCTGTTTTGATGGAGTTGGTGCTGGTGCTGGGAAGCTTTGCCGCCGGGTTCCCGCTGCATGGCTTCCGGATTTATTTCCGGGTTCGGATTTTCCGAACCCCCAGTTAACCCGCCAGGTTTTTGTTGAACTCCCTCCCCGGTTTCTTTCCTGCTTCCGTCTTTTGGCGGGCGCCCCCCCTTCCTGCCGTTGATTCGTGCCGCCTCGATTTTCGGCCTGGCTTTTGCGATTTCGCGATCTGCGCGCGGGTTGTGGCGCAGCCCATCAACCTCCGAAACCGGGAAAAACTGCTCCGCTACCGTTCTGACCGCTTGCTGCTCGATTCGCGTCATGGCCCTGCATACTCTGAAAAGGCTGGGGAACTCTTTGGGCAGCGGCTTTTCAACACTGAAATAGGTATCCAGCAGCATGGTATAAGCGCCGTGTTCCGCCAGCGAAAGGTGAGCGGTGTCACGCTGGTAGTCGCCGCAATAGCGTTCGTAATAGTTCATCGAAATAACGCTGTTTTCTTCATTTTGATTGGCAATACCCTTCAAGGAACGTGGTGAATCCAGTTTTTTTCACCAAAATCGGTGATTTTCCTGATCAGCAAGCCTATGGCGGCATTATTACAAGTATTACTTGTATCTGTCAAGCTATTCTTGTAAGCGTGCCGCAAGCGTTGCTTGTATTATGGATTCATGAATATCGCTAAAATAATTCGCGAAGGACGGGAAAAACTTGACTTGAACCAGTCTCAGCTGGCAGAACTGGTTGGCGTATCTCCACAGGCTGTCCAGCAATGGGAATCCGGCGCGACCCAGCCGCGTGGAAAGAGATTGAACAGGATTGCGGAAGTGCTCAAGCTGCCCGCGGCGGTGATGCATTTTGGCGCGGCGCACTCCGGGACAACGCCGGAGATACCGGCGGCAACGGCAGCAAAGCCCGCAGGCGCGGCTTCCGGCGGACCTTCCAAAGAAGCCGGAAAGCCTGTTTCCAGCAACGACCCGCTCATAAAACAAGTCGTCAAGGCAATGCAGCACATGTCGAAAGAAGATGCCGCCCGGCTGGTGAAAATCAGTGAGGCGCTTGTTCGCGAAGTGCCTGTTGAAGCACCGGAAACAGCAACCGCGGTAGACGTGAAACCCTTGCCGGTACCGGATCTGGCTCCTCACCCGCCTCCGGCATTTCCTCCGCGGCGGGTGCCCGATGCGGCAACAAAGACTCGGGGAAAGACGGCAATCAGATAGAAGGCAACAAAACAGACCCCAGCAAAACCGCCGGAAATTCGACAGACGTGGAAGAAATTAGTGGTGCGGAGCACACTGCCGGTGCAATGCGCGGAAAAAGCATGATTGCATAACGGACGCAAATCAGTATAACCAGGGGGGCGTTAAAACGACCGGATTGCGGCAGCAGGATTTTTCACGGAGGCGATGATGAAATCAATTGTTACACAGGTTACAGTGAGTATTGCCGCAGTATTGATGGCTGGGATTGTGTTTGCCGATACGCCGCAACTCAGAGACCGGCAGACTGGAAAATACCTTGGAAATCTCAGCGCCAATCCGTATGATCCCAATTCCACCAGCAACCCCTATGGGCAATACGGGAGCAAATACAGTCCCGATTCCATCAATAATCCCCACGGCAAATATGGCAGCCCATACAGCAACGATAGCGCAACCAACCCCTACGCGACCAACCCTCCCGCAATAGTCGACCCACAATAATGAAAACAGGACCAAAACTCTACGATGACCTGGAAATGCTGCTTGCTTTCCACGTTTCGGAAAAAGCGCGCGCCAGATGGGATCACCGTATCATGCAACTACCGGAGCACCTGCAGGCAGCCGAGAAGCGCAACTACACGCTCGAGCAAGCGGTAAAGGAAGTGCTGGCGGAAGTCGCCGAAGTCGCGTTGCTCATCAAGGAACTGGAGAGCCAGCACGACGTAGGGCGCTAGCAAGGGAAGCGCATTGCGCCGGGATGAGGGAATAGGATTCCCTTATGCAATGATATTTTTATGTGCCTTTGCGCCTTGCCGAGGATACGCCTGAATATGAAAACGACATCCGGCGCAATGCGCTTCGCTTATTGGCGCCCTACCCTGGTCCCTTATTTGGCGCGGGTTATTTCCCGCGCCTTCCTGCGCCGCACAGTGAAGCCGACCATGCCCAGACCGGCCAGCATGAGGGCGTAGGAGGCTGGCTCGGGAATTACGGTGGCGAGGACCTGTCCCCGGTTATTGATGTCGATAGCCGTGCCTAAGTACGACCCATCCGGCAAATCCACATATGAATTGAGATCGGTCATCCCCACGCCGTTGGGGCCGGTAATGAAGGCGTGGTGAGTCCATGCAGCGGTGCTGGAAGACCCCACCACCTGGCCGGCATCGTTGATGGCATCGGCGGAGATGGAATTCGCACCCGGCATACTGAATTCGGTCATGCCCACGCCGTTCGGGCCGGTGATAAAGGCATCATTACTTCCCCCGATGGCTTCGGAATACCCCACCACCTGACCGGCGTCGTTGATGCCACGTGCGGAGCTTTCATTTCCACCCAGCGTGCCGAGGTCGGTCATCCCCACGCCGTTCGGACCGGTGATGAAGGCATGGAAGCTTCTCTCAGTGATGTAGGAATGTCCCATCACCTGCCCGGCATCGTTGATGCCGGTGGCGAAGCTGTCACCCCCACCCAGAGTGCCCAGATCGGTCATCCCCACGCCGTTGGGCCCGGTGATGAAGGCATGGAAGCCCCCTCCGATGGCTTTGGAGTACCCTGCCACCTGCCCGGCATCGTTGATGCCGGTGGCGGAGCTGTCACCCCCACCCAGAGTGCCCAGATCGGTCATCCCCACGCCGTTGGGCCCGGTGATGAAGGCATGGAAGCCCCCTCCGATGGCTTTGGAGTACCCTGCCACCTGCCGGCATCGTTGATGCCGGTGGCGGAGCTGTAACGCCCGCCCAATGTGCCGAGATCGGTCATCCCCACGCCATTGGCCTGTTCTCAAGATAGGCGATGAATTCTAATTGTCAAGACAGAACGGCAAACCATGCCGTTGCCCCATCCCGCCGGATTGTCATAAGTGCGCCCAAAATCTCATGGGGTTGCCTTTAACGCCTTGTAATGGCGTACATGCCCTGTAACGGTTGATCCTGCTGCTGACGTCAGGTAATATAACCGGGCATCGCTCCGAGTCCCATTATATCCGTTAGCACGGCCTCCTCCCTTTGTTATCGTAGCGGGATAGTCAAAGCAATAGCCGGCGTTCCACCCGCCACTAAAGCGCTTGGCCGTTAATCGTAGTCCCTTTGGAGTTTTAATCATGAAGCCCATCATTCTCGCCTTGCTCAGCACATTGATCCTGTCCGCATGCGTCACCGCGGCTAAGTTGGATGGCGTGCGTGCCGGCATGACAAAAACAGAGGTCATAAACCGCGCAGGCAGCCCGGATGGTTACCAACGCAACGGCGATTACGAAGTATTGCTCTATTCGAAGCGGCGTCCCGGCGGCTGGTCTATTTTTACCGGCTCGACTTATAATCTGATTGATTATTCCGTGATTTTAAAAGATGACCACGTAATCGAATTCGGCCCCGGGAAAACGTATGAGCGGGGCCAGAACGAAACGCCTTTCGTGCGAATTCCACAGCGTTAACGCTTTTCTTCCCCTTGGCAGCTGTCGGACTTAAAGAAATTGGCTGCAAAAACCCGACAAGCTGCTAGCGTCAATCCGCGATAAGAACCATCGCGCTCGCTGTTAGCGGTACAAACATTGCTTGACAATTACAAGTATAACTTGTAAAGTCTACCTCATGCCGCAAAGCAGCGCGGCATGGCAATACCGCGAAACAGATGTGTGGCCCGAGCCGGCATAGCCTCGATCCAGTAAGCCCCCTGTGGCGTGGAAAGACAAGCGGTCAGCGACGGAAAAGCGCAAAGAAATGCCCAGGCTGTGCCTGGCGCGGAATTCGGCCCGACTTGAAAGGGCACAGGCAGACGTTGTAGTTATTAGGCTGGAGTGATCATGGGGCGCTGGGCTGAATTATGGACAGAACACCGCCCAGCGCCCCTAAATCTCACTGATACGGAGATACTGGACTGGCTGGGAGAGTACTGCGACCAGGCGGTTTATACCCGCCCGACATCCGAATATTCAGGCGGCTTCACCTTATACTGCGACGAGGTCAAGTCGAGTGGGCCGACTCTGCGTGAGGCTGTTTGCCTGGCGGCGGCGAAGCTGGATGAAATTAACGAATAACGATTCAGCCGCCCTCTGCTATTGCGCCTCTCTCAATCCGTTTTGCCCCGAACCGGAATTAAAAAGGGGCCGGAGCCCCCTCCTGAAGCATATTCGCGCTTACTTGCCGGGAGAAGTCTTTTTCCGGCGGGCCATCGCGCCAAGCAGGCCCAGGCCGGCCAGCAACATGGCATAGGTTTCCGGCTCGGGTACCGCGCTGACATTGAAATCCATCTGGTAGTCGACAACCGCATGCGTTTCCGACATGAACATGGTGTAGTTGCCAGCGCCCAACGGGGCCGTCAAACCGGTTCCGCCAAACTCCGGGCCGAGGTCGAACCTGCTCAGGATGTCCTCGCTTTCCCTGATAAGCGCATTACTGAGATTGGAACCGACCGTTTCAAAGCCGGTGCCGATCTCCAGTCCGCCCTGTATCCCGAAGTAGGAGCCGCCACCCGCATCTCCGCTGACAGGGGTGTATGTCAAGTCAATCGCCGTGAGCTGCTGGCCGACGGGAATTTCGAAACTGAAAACGTCCGTATCCCTGCCGGCTGCATCCGAATTTCCAAAACTGCCCGTAATGGTGCTGACCCCAGGTGTCATTATCCCGGCAAACGTTCCCGGACTGACGCCGGACGACTCCAGGTTGGCAGCCGCGAAATCGCCGCTTGCAGTCTCGTCATAGGCGATAGCGGCACTCGCGATTCCAGGCAGCAGCAACGCCAGCCCGCAGATAGCTCGGATCACAACTCGATTATTATGCATTGTCGATTCTCCTCAAGTATCGATTAAAGAAAAGATGCCGCGTATCGCCATTGCGAACGGTGATTGGCGCATTGCATGGCACCGTTGCTTCCACATCTCGCGAGCATCCTGTCCAGATAAGCCGTTGGCAATGTGGTTGTTCTGCAAGGCCGGCGGTGCCTGACTGGCAAAAACTCGTCGGAACCGGTGATTTCGGCTCCGTCAATCGATTCTACAACCATCCACACCAGCATCCTACAGTCCGTTCGGACTAGTGTGAAACTTCCACGCGATTAATTTCCCTCCACGAGTCAGGGGGTGAGTCGAGACCGCTCGCGCCTGATCCGTTGACTCCGGCGATAAAAACAGGCATCGAGCCATGGCCGCCTTTAGCCCGCTTGCCACCCATCGGTCCCGCATTGATTGTCGGCAACGTAGCTCGCTTCTAATCCACTGCTCTCCCTATTTCTTTCTACCCAACGACTTCTTGATCAGCTTGGCCTGCTCAAGATGCCCGGAAAGCCGTGGACGCATCTGGTCCAACAAACTCTTCAATCCCTCATCGGTGGCGTCGGGGATCAGTTTGCTGTCCCACAGGTCGAGCGCTTGTTGATGGGATTCCACTTCATGACCCATATAATCCAGATCAAACAATATGCCGCCCAACTCCTTGAGCTTCGCCAGATATTGTTCCTCGTTAGCTTTCAGGCTGTCGCTGGTCGAACTGCTCTGGGGCGTTACATTGTTCTTTTTCGCCCAGTCGTTGAATAGCGAGCTGGCCTTGGTATGCTCGTCGATCAAACGTTGGCCGAACATCTTGACGTCAGGCTGAGATGACACGGATTGCGCCAATTTGGCAGCATCGATTTTAGCCTCGTTCACGGCTATGACGACACCGATGATTTCCGCATCATGCAATGCTTTCGTTTCAGCAAAGACCGCAAAGGCGGGGGCGATCAGAGCGACAGCCAGGATGAGTAATTTTTTCATGGAAAGGCTCCTTATTGTTCAATTCCGGGAATCACCATGGTACGCGTCAAGGCGGAAATCGTGTTGCCTTTTGACGAGAGTTCAGTCAACCGTGAAATCTCTCAGCATTTCCTGGAAAACTTTCACAGTTGGCTTCCAGTCTCCGCGCATGGCCTTCTCCCCGGCGCTACTGTAACCCCCGTCCGGCCTCGGGCGCAGACGCACGAATGGGGGAAGGCCGTAACGCATTAACAGGCTGTTGGCCCAAAAACGGGCAGTACGGCCGTTGCCGTTGGCAAACGGATGGATGCGCACCCATTCCGCATGCGTCCAGGCGCAGAGATTGATAGCCGCCATCGCGCTATCCGCATCGAGTTCTTTGTCGATCGGTATCAACTCATCGAGCGCGGCGACGGTTTCCTGCAACTTATGCTCAAAAGCTTTGAGCTCACTCTCCACTTCGCTGGCAGGCGCGCCGCGGTAATCGCCAATTGCTATCTCGTATTCCTTGATCGGCCCGGCTTCGCCCCGGAACTTCCCGACGTACTGTGAGTCAGGCACATCGAGTCCGTGCATCGTTGCGCTTTGCCATTCGCGCGCGTCTTCGACTGTTGGAGTCTCGCGGCGCCGCGAAGCATCCCGAATCCTGCTCAGCGCCCGGACGAGGTTGTGCCGTAGCTGAGGACTGTCGTCGTCCCAGTCAACCATTCAATAACTTGTGTACCTTCGTTTGGGCGGGGCCAAGCTCCTTCGTGTGCTGTCCTTCAAGAGGATCGTCCAAGGTAGCTTCAGCCTCGGCGAACGCGATAATCGCCTGCTCGAAATTCGGATCGGATTCGCGGTAGCTGCGAAGCTTGGCAAGACTGGCCTCAAGGTCTCCCTCAAGCTCCTTGCTGCGCCTCTCAACGAACGTCCTAACAGCCTCGTTCACCAATTGATTGAGCGGACGCTTAAGGCCTTTTGCCAGCATCGACAGGCGTTGCTGAATATCGGGCTCTATCCGGAAGGTTGTCGCCTTCGGCTTGACGGCTGTCTTCTTTGTCATGGTTGGTCTCCTTAGCGTATCAGGGGGAAGTCTCTCCTAGATTAGGCGGGTGATAAGGTGATGTCAAATTTATATTTTGACGTCAATTTTTCTGATATAAATTGCTGCACACGCCGAGTTCTTCAACGTGCATATTTCCCATAGTTTCCATGTAACAGTCTTCTTTTCCGTACTGTAAATTGCAACGCTATTTCCCAGGACCCTTTTTGGTTATTTGATTTGGCGCAATTCGCCGTTTCTTTTCTAGTAATTCCAAAAAAAAATGCTATGGTTAAATCGTTTAAAAATGTTCCATTCATTTATAGATGAGGTAGATGAGTTTTATTAAAAAATTCGCGTGAAGCGGATTAATATTTTTCGTATCGCTCGTTGACTTAGATGTTCATAAGTTATTGGACGTCATGTAGGGGTGAAATGCTATGCAGAACAATCGTAAAGATCCCAACCCGATCAACGACTCTCTACCTTGGGGCTTCCATCTGACAGAGGCCACCTTGCGGCAAATTCATCAAAATCTTCAGACGCACGCCGCCAAAGCAGGGGGAGCAACGGCCGTTGAGAACAACACTGTAGTACTACGAGATGGATCCCGACTTTCGAATCTTTCGCTCGACAGCATATTGGCGCAACGTACACAAGGGAGCAAGGCAATTGAATGCCTCCAAATTGAATTCGTAGGGGAAGTAGACTCCGAACCTTGGAGGCTTTCAGTATTGTTTCAGGGTGGAAATCTGAATCGAAAATCTGAGACCGGCATAATTTATTCTATTGTAGGGCCATCTCGCGACTGGGCAGTGATTGCCTCAACTGAGATCAAAGATCTTCTTCTTCGCGCTAAAAAACGCTTCACCTGGTCATATTTGCTTAGTAGTCCATGGTCGGTTCCGTTTTTCCTCGCCATCGCGTGGGTGTGTCTTGAAGTACTAACATTAATTTTTGATCCACAAAGTTTGGCGACTCCTGTTGACAAGCTCGAAAAAGCTTACATCTCAAACACATTTGCTAATGCGACCGAAGCAATAATCTTTCTAGAGAGAGCCAAGCTAGAGGTTCAACCCGACCGGGTTGCTTTTTTTGCTTTATATGTCGTCGGTATGCTAATTGCTATGTTTATAGTTTTTTGGGTAGTGCCTAGATTCATGCCTTCCTATATATTTGCATGGGGGGACGCGTTAAGTGCCTACGAAAAAAGAAAAGCTTTTATCGCTAGATTTCAAGACGTAATAGTCGGAGGTTTATTGGTCTCCCTAATAGGTAGCGCGATTTACAGTTTTTTCACTAAGTAGTGGCGGTTAAATCACCAAGTGTCGACAGTTTCCGCAACTTATACTCAAAAGTTTAGGTTCACTCTCCACTTCATTCGCGGAAATACCACGATGAGTTCTTTCAGCGTATCTTTACGTCACTCGCATGCACGTTACTCCTATTATCTTTAACCCGCCCGATGCCAGAATCCCAGTGGATAAATTTACAGTCCACTCTGACGAACCCTAATGCAGAACAATTGATGATTGATGATTGACGATTCAGAAGAAACGTGAACGATCCATACCATCTGCAACGCTTCGTGGATGCCCAGCAACCCGTCTTTGAAAACGTCTGCCGCGAACTGCGCGATGGTAGAAAGCGAAGTCACTGGATGTGGTTTGTTTTTCCGCAAATCAAGGGCTTGGGCCACAGCGACATGGCGATCAAGTTTGCGATCTCCTCTCGTGAAGAAGCGGAGGCGTACCTCAACCATCCTGTCCTCGGCCCACGACTGCGGGAGTGCAGCCGAATCGTGGCTGCCCTCGACGGGCGCGCAATCGAAGATATTTTTGGCCACCCGGATACCGTGAAATTTCAATCCTCGATGACCCTGTTTGCGCACGTCGCCACCGACAACAAAGTCTTTAATGACTGCCTGCGCAAATATTTCGGAGGAGAGCATGACCCCCTCACGCTTGCTCATCTTTGAGCACCCAAGATTCCTGAACGATGCAAGGGAGCCATTCCTTCCCATCGATACGTATTTATTGTACGATCTTTCAACAGGCATGAATCCAGCTCATTTAAAAAATATGCCGGACAATTTTCGCCAGGATGGGTGGAGTGCAGCGCAACCCATCGATCTCGGCGTATCCCGTACCTTACATCTTCATATGAATCTAACGTCTTGCCGTCTGGCGCATTATGCTGGTTGGTTATCCTGAATGGTTTTGATGGGTTACGCTGCGCTCCACCCATCCTACATATTCATTACGCATAATCTCCAAACTGGCATGGTTCCTAAGCACAGTGGAGGGTGAGCATCAGCTGATGCAGGGAAACCAGCTGCAACGATATTAACCGCAAAGAATGGAAAACTTCTCCGCCCTGCCCGACTTCGTAATCCTGGATCTGGAGACCACCGGAACCACGCCCTTGCACGACCGCATTACCGAGATTGCTCTTATCCGGTTTGAAAACGGAGTGGAGACTGATCGTTGGGAAACCCTGGTTAATCCCGGCATCAGCATTCCGCCATTCATTTCGCACCTGACCGGCATCACCAACGAGATGGTGAAAGACGCTCCCACTTTCGAGGAAATCGCCCACAAGCTCTACAGCTGCATCGAAGGTTCCGTGCTGGCGGCGCATAACGTCCGGTTTGATCATGGCTTCCTCAAGAGCGAATTCAAGCGCCTGGGCGCCGTGCTTCGGCAAAAGGTCATGTGTACCGTGAAGCTATCCCGCAAGCTCTATCCCCAGCATAGAGGCCACGGCCTTGACGCCATCATGTGCCGCCATGGGCTCACTACCCATGCACGCCATCGGGCGATGGGCGATGTCGAGCTGGTGGTGGCTTATCTTGAACTGGCCAAACGCGAATTAGGGGAAACCCGGGTGGTGGAAGCGATTGCGTCGTTGCTGAAGGGGCCAAGTTTACCAGCCGGCCTCGATGCCGCCTTCCTGGACGAGATTCCCGACAGCCCGGGGGTGTATCTTTTCTATGGCGAAAACGATCTCCCGCTCTACATAGGCAAGAGTGTTGCCTTGCGGTCTCGCGTCATGTCGCACTTCAGCAGCGATCATGCATCCAGCAAGGATATGCGCATCGGGCAGCAAGTCAGCCGCGTCGAATGGGTGGAAACGGCCGGGGAACTGGGGGCGCTGTTATTGGAATCAAGATTGATAAAAGAACGTCGACCAGCCTATAACCGGCGGCTACGCTCTCCAGGGAAATTATTCTCGCTGAGCCTCGCAGGTGGTCTCAATCAAGTGCCGCTGGTCAACATCGTCACGGGGGACGATATCCATCCGGAATTATTCGAATATTTGTTCGGGCTGTTCCGTTCGAAGCGGGCGGCGATCGAAGCGCTGCGCGGAATGGCTGCCGACAACAGGCTATGTCCGCGAGTGATCGGCATTGAAAGCGGAAAGGGCACGTGTTTTGCGCATCAACTGAAACGCTGCGATGGCGTATGCGCCGGCAAGGAACCGGCCGAGATCCATTACTTGCGTCTCAAGCAGGCGCTGGTTCCGCACCGCCTGAAGCGTTGGCCCTACCCGGGCAGGATCGGCATTCGTGAATATTGCGAAGCCACCAGTGGCAGCCAGCTTCACGTTTTTGACAGCTGGTGCCACGTGGGAACGGTGGAAGACGAATCGGAGCTTGAAGACGTGTTGAAAACACGCTCATCCTTGAGCTTCGATCCGGACACTTATCAGCTATTGCAGAAGAGCCTGAGAAGAAACATGGCGATCATTCATCTGGAGACGTCGAAAGACCGGGCTGCGATGGACGGCGGCGGGCGTAAAACGCTGCTCCCGGTTTAGCCCGGCTCAGATCGCTCGCCCGGCTACCGGGATTTCAATCCCGTTAATGCCCCAGGACCGGAAACTTCCCGGTAAGCACCCAGGCTTCAGTCGCAACGCGCAATGACTTGCTCAGGTATTCCATGCGCACGCCCATCTTGTCGGGTGCGGTAATAATGGCATTGACAGGTTTGTCGCACTCCGGGCGTATCAGCGCATCGATATCGATACCTTGCTGCTTTAATTTATCTATCCTGCCTTCCATATCCGGTTCCCAAATGCCAAAGTAGAGAATCCGCCCTGCATTTTTCTCCGAAAATATCCCGCTGCCATTGGCTTGAATCAACTCCAGATACGGAGGCAGCGCCCTTGAGTACGTCGCGACCACCTTTATGCTTTCGGTTTGTTGCGTCCGCGGATTTTCAATGCACAATACGCTATCCGTTGGTTCGGTAAACTTTACGCCTAGCACATTGGAGTAATGCTCGACGGCTGCCCGGTAATCATGAACAACGATCCCAATATGGTAGTAGATGGGCTTGAACATCCTGTACTCCGCTTTTATTGGGAATCACAAATCATTTTTTCAGGCAACCGGTTGCGGACAGGACTATTTCAATGCCGCATTCTCTCCCGCATTATGACATGCCTCATGCGCCGCAAGCCGCCCTTACCATGACTTTCGATGCAAGGGCAGATGGTGAGCAGAATATAGCTCATATGTCTCCATCATGCCTCTCCTGCCACGTGAGAAATAAAACGGCAATAACGATTATTGTGACCGGCATGACAACGTAGAAACCAAGCGCGTAACCTGCTCCATTATCGTGGTCATGAGGAAGCGGACTGCTGAGTATCTTATAAGCGTGAAACATGCTGACCATAAGAACCAGGACCAGGCCCGCAACGCGCCGGTTATGGAGCAGGACGCGGCCTGCCACCTGATTGACCAGATGCGCGGCATAGTAGCCGATGAAATAAATCGCGATATAGAAGATCAAAGCACCCATTCGCGTCCCGGATTCAGGTTTAACGGGTCTTATCTGGCGGGACGCGGCAGGGCGGAGTCGCCGGAGAGACCCGCCTTATTTATCCTTCTTGTTCTCGGCGTCGGTCTTTTTCTCCGGTTTTTTCGTATCGTCCTCGCGCTGCTGCTCTGCTTTTTTGGACCGTGCCGCTTTCGCTTCATCCGCTTCGATACGCTTCACGGTCCTTTCCCAGGGGTATTCCCGAGGCTCTTTTTGTGCAAGAACCGGGGCGGAGAGCAATGCGGAGAATAGGACCAGTAGTACTTTATGCATGATATTTCCGGTGAAATAGTCAGGTTTGAATTGTTTATGGATAGATGGCGGGTAATGGCGAGCAATCGGTGGAGCGCTTTTACGAAAAACCCCGAAATTCTCCAGATCGTACGGATCACCCAAAGCTCTTGCCGCGCTGCCCACTCAGGATGTTGCATTATCTTATCCAAAATCCGCCAACGCCTCAAGGTGCGCAAAACGGGGTGCGCAAAACGGTTGCCACCTGGGCCGTCATTCCCGCGAATGGGGTAATCTACGAAGACCGTCATTCCCGCGCACGCGGGAATCTAGACTATCATTTCCTGGAACACGTAAACCCGCAACTGGAGAATCTTGGATTCCCGCATACGCGGGAATGACAAGTAGAAGTAAGCGGGGATCCCGTTGCCGCTTTTCGCGCGGGACTGAAATTCTAAAAACCAATAGAGATAAAACGGTTGCCCCAAAAGGGGCTATCAAAAAAGCGGCAACTTCAGCTGTGCAAGCTGATCTAACCTTGAGCGCAGATCTGCCGCACAGGATATAAACCCCGAACTCAACTGGCGAATAGCAGGCTGTGAAAAAACCTCAGTGCTTTTTTAGGCCATAATTCATTCTGTTGATCTTGAATGTCCTGCTTTTCAACACTCCCCTCGGAGAAAGCCATTAATTTCCCACCTCTTCCATAAGGAGATCGATCATGACCGACCCAACCTTCCAAGGCGCAGACCATTTCATCCTCTATCTGGACGGAGGGCCTACCGTCCTCAAGGATTTTGAAGGCGGCAACGTCAGGGGCGAGGTCGCAGCCGCCGGTACCGGCACTAGCACCGGCGATCTGCCCACCAAGAACATCTCCTCATTGAAATTTGAACCCATCGTCATCCAGACCGGCATATCGATGGGAAAAAGCCTGCGGGATTGGATCGCCGCCACGCTCGCCCAGACGAGCCCGCGCAAGAGCGGCTACGTCGTGGCCGGTAACGCCGACTGCAAGGCGACGGCATTCCGGTACTTTCGCGATGCCCTGATTACCGAAATCACGGTCCCTGAACTGGACGCCACCTGCAAGGATAAGGCTTTCCTTACCATCAAGTTTAATCCCGACGAGATCACTTATAAGGACGGCGACAAATCAGTGCTCGCAGGCGTGGTGAATACCAGGAACAAGCAATGGCTATGCTCCAACTTCCGCATGCGTCTCGGTGACCTGCCCTGCCAGCACGTAAGCAAGATCGATTCTTTCACGATCAGGCAAGACGTCACGCTGGAGACAACCGGGGATTTCCGTGTCTCGGGACGAGAGGTAACCAAGCTCGAGATTCCGAATCTGAAAGTCACATTTTCGGCGACCGATATCAAGCCATGGGCGGCCTGGTTCGACGAATTCGTGGTCAAGGGCCGTAACAGCCAGGACAAGGAGCTATCGGGGGTCATCGAACTCCTCGATCCAAGCGGCATGGAAGTCCTGAGTA
This sequence comes from Nitrosospira sp. Nl5, assembly GCF_900102495.1. Taxonomy (GTDB): domain Bacteria; phylum Pseudomonadota; class Gammaproteobacteria; order Burkholderiales; family Nitrosomonadaceae; genus Nitrosospira. The sequence goes on from NZ_FMVQ01000004.1 coordinate 164,049, forward strand.
CGATCGACCTGCACCAGGTCGGCATCTTTTCGCTTTCCGTGGAAAAATCCGGAGTGGCGCATACGGCTGATGCCTCGCGCTACGTTGCCGAGCTTTATGCCGAAAAGATGGGCATCCATTTCCTCAATGTCTGACCATCATCGGGCGGATGGAACCACGCTGTAGCGAAAGGTACAAGCCGGCGCTCACGACGCATCCGGCTTTTCCCCATTTTTCTGATTGATCAGTCCCGCCACCAACGCGCTGCCGGTCTCGCCGAAGTCGATAGTACGATGAGGAAAGGGTATTTCGATGCCTTCGCGCTCAAACGCAAGCTTGAGGCGCCGACGGTATTCACGCCCCACATTCCACTGTTTGATCGGCCTGGTGCGCAAGCGTCCCTTGATGACCACGGCAGAATCCTTGAAGCTGTCGACGCCATATATCTCGATATCCTCCATCATCTGCGGGCCAAACGTTTCGTCGCTGCGCATCTCTGCGCCAACCTCGCGCATGACAGCCATGACTTTATCCATATCCGCCCGGTAAGCCACGCCGACCTCGAACACATAAGCCGACCATTCCTGAGTCATATTTGCGAGCGTCGTGATGGCCCCATTTGGAAACACGTGCACGGTCCCCGTCTCGTCCCGCAGCACGATGGTGCGAAAATTAATGCTTTCCACAAGACCGCCGGTGCCATTGACGATTGCCACATCTCCCACCCTTACCTGGTTTTCGAGGATCATGAAAAAGCCGGCGATAAAATCGCGAACAAGATTCTGCGCACCGAAGCCGACGGCCAGACCGACGACACCGGCACTGGCGAGAATAGGCGCTATCTCGACACCCAGCTCTCTCAGTATCACCAGACCCACCATTACCCAGACAATAATCACCACCGCCTGGCGAAGCAGCCTGACCAGCGTTTCGATACGCTTGGCGGCTTCAGTCGCCATTTCTCCCTGGTCGCTCGCCCTGCTGACCAGCGTTCGCTGCATGCGGTTCAATAACACCTTCAGGGCTAACAGCAACATCCACGCCGCGAAGCTGATTATCAGGATTCGCAGTGTTGTGAACATCAGCACTTCCCAGTTGACGCGATCCAGGAATTTGGCGATGAGATCCATTATTTCCTCCTTATGGTATGGCGCGAGACCACTATCAATGGGTTATTGTAATAATTTCCATTGGAAATACTCTGGCGCTCACCCGGTTATCTCCTGATGGAAATCCGGGTTAAAGGCGACTGAAAACCATGCCCCGCCACAAAATGGCTTGATGCTGCTCACGCTTTCGGAAAAAGGGGCGTGCAAACCGGCGGGACAACGGCGGAAAAACAGAAAGATTCAACGGCAATTATCCAACATAAAGATTTTCGCCAATGTGCGCTAGGTAACGAAGGAACAACCTGCACTTTGCTAGACTCGTTTCGTTAGACTCAACAATTACAAATTTCCATTTCCAGCAGGAGCGTCCCATGGAAGATGATCTTTTTCTGTTCCCGATTACAGGTTGGGAGATAAAAGCAGTGCCCATTGATGGAATCCTTTCTATTCGCTTCCCATTTTTATCTCATGAGCAGCAGAAACTTTCCGAAGCTGACCCTGGCAGGCCATACGTTATGCAGGTGGAGCAGGCCCGCGCGTTTCGGGATGCCCTCTCGCGCGCAATCGAGCGCATCGACAATCCCGAGTTTGAGCATTCCCAACCAGCGGGACTGCCGAACGGGTTACTCATCTATTAATCATGCGGCGCTCTTTGCGGGTTTTCAACTACGCAAATAGCGCGACGCAAAATTTTCCCGCGCCTTTCGCGCAAATAAAGGCGGCATTGCTCCGCCGCCTCTCTCTTGATAGCATGCATCCCGTATGCCATGGCCGCGCGAAGAATGGATTCGCCTCACCACCGCCCTGGATCGGCTAAAAGCGGGGAATTGAGACAACGTGACCCCCGACACCCTCCCCAATCGGCTCGATCCCCCTGTTGACGAGGCATACGATCATGTGCTGGGTCCTCCCGACGCGGAAATTACCCTCGTCGAATATGGCAGCTACGCAGATACTTCGTCCCGGGCGGCCCACGAGCGTGTCACCGAAATGCGCAAGCAATTTGGCGACCGGTTGCGCTATGTATTTCGTCATCGCCCCCTGCCGGACAGCGATATCGCGCGCCGCGCCGCCGAGCTGGTGGAATCATATAGCGACCCGGCGCGCTTCTGGAATGTGCATGTCGCGCTGATGACCCTGTCCGAGGAACTGACCGAGGACGATCTGCACACGATCGCGGCCGACCAGGTCCTTGATGACAAAAATGCGCCCCGGAGCGACGATGGCACGTTGGGCGCAAAAGCACGCGTGGACGCGGACGAGGCGAGCGCCGCCGCGAGCGGCGTCCTCATCACGCCAACGTTTTTTATCAATGGCCGCCGTTACGATGGCCCGTGGGACGCCGACTCGCTTGCCGAGGCGCTGACCGGCTCGCCGGGGCATGTGGTCCAGGCGGTGGCGCAGGACTTTGCCAAGTGGACACCCTCGGCGGGTATTCTGCTGTTGCTGGGCTCGGTGCTTGCCATCGCACTGAGCAATTCCGCGCTCGGCCGGGATTTTAATGCGTTCTGGGATCTGCACCTGGGATTGACGTTCGACAACACCGGGTTCGAGCTGTCGCTCCGCCATTGGATCAATGACGGGCTGCTGGTTATTTTTTTCCTGGTTGTCGGTCTGGAAATCAAACGGGAATTCACCGTCGGCCATCTTGCCAGCCCGAGCTCCATGATGTTGCCGATTGCTGCTGCCATCGGCGGCATGGTGGTACCCGCATTGTTTTATCTGGTCCTGGTGCCAATCGGGCCGGATGGGGGATGGTCGCGGGGCTGGGGCGTGCCGATGGCGACGGACACGGCATTCGCGGTCGCATTGATCGCCATGATGGGCAAACGGGTGCCGGTCGAATTACGGGTTTTCCTGACCGCGGCCGCGATTGTCGACGACATCGGGGCGATCATTGTCGTGGCGATCTTTTATTCGAATCAATTGCATATCGGCTATCTTTGCGGTGCGGCCGCATTCGTGGGACTGCTGGTCCTGATTAACCGGGGCGGCGTGTATCGCGCGCCTCCTTACGTGTTTCTCGGGATCGGCCTGTGGGTGTGTGTTTACGCCAGCGGCATACACGCGACCTTGGCCGGTGTCATTCTCGCGCTTTTGATTCCAACCCGCCCTCCGCCCAATCCACAGGTACTGATGCAGCAAGCCGATGCGATCCTGACAGCCGAAACCAGGCGTGGGCAGGAAGTCATGCGGTTCGGTCCTACCGAGCCCTCGCTGCAAGTATTGGATGCCATCCATGAACGGCTGGAATCGCCGGCGGACCGCATGCTCCGCAATGTCGCCCCCAAATCGAGTTACATTGTATTGCCGCTGTTCGCCCTGGCCAACGCCGGAGTGGTGCTGGACATTTCCGTATTAAGCGACCATGCGCCCCTGATGTTCGGCACCGCGGCCGCCCTGGTAATCGGCAAACCTCTCGGATTCATCGCCGCCACGGCGCTGGCGGTACGGACAGGCATCGCCGTTAAGCCTGCGGCCTATTCCTGGCGCCAATTGGCCGGCGCCGGCGCGCTGGCCGGCATCGGCTTTACCATGTCGCTCTTCATCGCGAGCCAGGCCTTTAACGTGGCCGCCAATTTCGCCGCCGTCAAAATCGCGATTTTCGCAGGCTCGATCTTATCAGCCATCATCGGCATGGCGATATTGTGGAATGCAAAACCCGCCGCCAACTCAAATTAGAAAAAAGCTTCTACACGCCGGTTTTATCTTCCGTAGGATGGGTGGAGCAAAGCGCAACCCATCAAGACCATGGGCTGCACGCCACATCACCTACATATTCGGCGGAAGGATGGGTTGCAATTTGCAGCAGAACGATGGGTTGCGCTTTGCTCCACCCATCCTACGATAATGTGTGACGCCGCACAGATCACGCATGAATTCCGGCGCAGTCTGACCGTTTTTTTATCAATAACGGCGCATTGACGACGGCCGGTTTCGGCAACGGTAATCTTTTCCCCACAAGGAGCGATCATGGCGACAAAGAAAGCATGGGCAATATGGAAAGGCGGCATCAAGGATGGCGGCGGCACCATTTCCAGCGAGACCGGCGTGCTCAGGGAAGCGCCTTATGGGTTCAAATCGCGGTTCGAGGATGGCAAAGGCACTAATCCGGAGGAGCTGATTGCCGCCGCTCACGCCGGCTGCTTCTCGATGGCGCTTTCCTTGATGCTGGGAGACGCCGGCCTGACGCCGGAAAAAATCGAGACGCATGCCGAAATTACGCTCGATAAGATCGGCGAGGGCTTCGAGATCACCGCGAGCCACCTGAGCGTGACCGCAAAAATCCCCGGCGCCGACAAAGCGAGGTTTGAGGAAATCGCAAACAAGGCGAAGGCCGGGTGCCCCGTATCAAAGCTGATGAAGGCCAAGATCACCATGGACGCCAGGCTGGAATCCTGACGGCAGCTTCAAATAAAGAGAGTGAAGCGAGGAGATTTCAACGTGACTGCAAGCAAACCGCAAACCACCGATTTTACAAAAGACGTTCTCGGCCGTTACATCAACAACGGCCTGGATGAAGCGCTGAATAGCACCCGCAGGGACGGGCAGCGGCCGGATGGTTCTCCCACCGATGACGCCCGGCCCTTTGATGTGATTGTGATCGGAGGCGGCAGCTTCGGGCCCGTTTTCGCGCAGCACTTATTTTCGAAAGACCAGACCCATAGCCATCGTATCCTGGTGCTCGACGCCGGCTCGCTGCTGCTCACCGAGCATGTCCAGAACTATCCCCCGCTCGGGCTTGGGGTGCCTCCGCCTACTGAAACCGATCCCTTCGTGCCCCGTAACGAAGTATGGGGGCTGCCCTGGCGCGCGGAGCCGTCAAAAGTACCGCAGGGCTTTCCCGGGCTGGCCTATTGCCTGGGAGGTCGCTCCCTCTATTTCGGTGGCTGGTCTCCACAATTGCTGGATACCGCAACCGATACGGAAATGCCGCCCGACCGTTGGCCCGCCAGCGTCGTGGATGACTTGAACAACAAATATTTTGCGGAGGCCGCGCAACAGATTGGCACCGATCAAACGAATGATTTTATCAGCGGAGCCATGCACGAGGCCCTGCGCAAGCAGTTGTTCGACGGGATCAGGAATAACAAAGTCCCGGGCGCGATCAAGCCGGTCAATCTGCCTTTGCATCTGGATGTGCCGCCAGGCATACCTGCCTTTATCAAGGAGCAATACAAACTGGAAGCGCCCCTGGCTGTCCAGAGCCGTGCAGGCTCCGGATTATTCCCTTTCAACAAATTCAGCGCGGTGCCCCTGCTGGTCAAGGCGGCACGGGCGGCTTCCACCGAGTCGATGCACGCTGTAGGCTATCCGGATGATATCAAGAAGCGATTCATGGTGGCGCCTCACTGCCGCGTGATCCGGCTCGTCACGACTATCCAGAACGGGCTTGGCCGGGTAACCGGGGTGGAATGTGAAACCTACCTTCCCATTTGCGGGGATGGATCGAATGTGCAAAAGCAGCGCGTGACCATCCCCGTGGCGGATAACGGCAACGTCATCATCGCGCTGGGAACCATAGAAAGCACGCGCCTTGCCTTGCTCTCCTTCCAGGGGATCACGAATTACGACAGGATCGGCAAAAACCTGATGGCGCACCTGCGTTCCAATCTCACCTTCAGCATTCCGCGCTCCTCCTTGTCCAGCCTCGATCCGGCCGTGAAAGCGCTGCAGGCGTCCGCCTTGTTCGTGAAAGGAAGACATGCATTTCTCGATGGATCGGGGAAGGGGTATTTCCACTTGCAGATTACGGCTGCCGGACTGGATAAGCTCAGCCCGGACTCCGAGGCCGAACTCTTCAAGAAGATTCCCGACCTGGATAGCATGCTTCCGCTGCAGGAGGTGAACGACCACACAGTCGTCATCACCATTCGCGGCATCGGCGAAACGCAGGAACAGAACCCGGGCAGCCATATCACGTTGACGAACGAAACCGATGAGGTCGGCGCGCGGCGCGCGCTGGTTACCTACAATCTCAGCCCAAACGATTACGAGCTCTGGGACGCGATGGACCAGGCCGCCGATGATGTCGCGAAGGTGTTCGCCGGCGGGAACGATTTTACCGTCTTCACGGCAACTGGCCCGCAGACCGTGCCATCAACGGCGGATTTGAAACAACTTGTGCCCTACAAGCCGGTGTGGGAAGGCGGGCGCCGCGATGGCATGGGCACTACTCATCATGAAGCAGGGCCACTCTGGATGGGTGACGGGCCGAATACTTCCGTTACCAATGCCGATGCCCGTTTCCACTTTGTCGACAACGCCTATGCAGCCGGACCAGCCCTGTTTCCGACAGTCGGTTCGCCCAATCCCATGCTGGCGGGGGTGGCATTATCGCGGCGGTTGGCGGAGCAGTTTACCGTTGCGCCATTTCACCCCGATGCAGGGTTCACCATGCTGTTCGATGGCGCAAACAGGAACAAATGGCACATGTCGACAATCAGGAACCAGGCCAATAATTATCCTGGCGGCGTTCTTCTCGTCGACCGCTCCCTCGAGTCGGTGCCCGGCAATGACGTCGGCATGTTCTGGCATACCGATCCGACGCCACATGATTTCGTGCTCAAGCTTGAATGGCTGCGCTGGCGTGAGGATGACAACTCGGGTGTGTTCATTCGATTTCCGCATCCCGATAGCAAGAATTACAACAACACTGCTTATGTCGCAATTCATTTTGGTTTCGAGATACAGATCGACCAGCTTGCACGTCCCGATGGCGCGGCTATTCGCAAGACCGGCGCGATCTACGGTTTCGCCGCGCCTGACGATCCGGACAACCTGCCTGTAAAACCGGTAGGCCAATGGAATGAATTCGAGATCCATGCGCTGGGGCAATATTACACCGTATTCCTCAATGGCAAAAAAATTACGGAGTATGACAACACCGACCCAACGCGCGGCCAGCCCAGCTCGGGCAGCACGCCGAGCTTTATCGGCCTGCAAACCCATACCGGGCGTGTAGCGTTCCGCAAGATCCAGATTAAAGCGCTTTAAAGGTATGCGCGTATGAAATCCGATACTAAAACTCTTCCATAAGCCCCTGATGCATTGACTGCCTGTATGCAAGGCATATTTCTCAAGTTTTATGTGAGCGAATACCGAGAACACGACGGTATTCTTTTATACGAGTGGTTGCTGGAGCACGCAAAAAAAAGCGGCATCCATGGCGGCACGGCAACACGCGCGATAGCCGGCTTCGGGCGGCGCGGCACATTGCATGAAGAAACTTTTCTTGAGCTTGCGTCAGACCTCCCGGTGGAGGTTGGCTTTGTCCTGAACGAAGAGGAAGCCGCGCGTTTCCTGAATTTGCTGCAAGTGGAAAAGCTGGACCTGTTTTACGTTGAATTCCCAGTCGAGTACGGCTGGCTGCCAGAGTGATCGCATGAACCGTCCACGAATCAGCGAATATGTGAACTGGACTTCCCTGCATACCGCAGGGCAGCTGATTATGGATGAGATCGGCTATTTGCCCTTCGGGCGTGACGAGGCCAATCTATTCTTTAATGTCGTGGCTAAACGCTGTGAGCGCGGCATCATTCTGACCAGCAATCTGGCCTTTGGGCAATGGTCATCGGCCTTCGCCAACGACCAGACCTTCACTGCGGCTATGCTGGATCGGTTGCTGCACCATGCGCACATCGTTCAGATCACAGGCGAAAGCTACCGGCTCAAGGATAAGCGCAAGGCGCCGGGCAATTGAAGGCTTAGTAAAATTAAATGCTCCGGTGGGTCAATTTTATTCCGACCAAATAACCAAAAAGTGGGTCAGTTTTAAACCGGCGTTGATACCTAACAATCAAGAAGCCAACCCGCTCGGGGTGGGCTTCTCAATATCGAGGAATGATTTTTGGGACGCGAAAATATTTGGTTGTTGAACTTACTTCTTTCCGGCACCATTCACCGTTGCCTTGAGGGTGGCACCCGGCTTGAATGCTGGAACCTTTGAGGCGGCAATTTTAAGCTCTTCACCTGTTTTGGTATTACGGCCGGTCCGCGCGGCACGGCTGCGCATCTCGAAGGTTCCAAAACCGATCAGAGAAATGGAATCGCCTTTTCGCAGGGCATCCGCAATGATTTCAGTCAATGCCGCCCACGGCATGGCTGGCATCGGCTTTGGTGAAGGCGGTTTTGGCGGCCATCGCTTCAAAGCTCGTTCTTCTTCATAATTTTTTTCTCTTTACGAATGGTGGTTACTGGATTTGCTGCATTTTCGTTTGGCGTGGGGAAAGTGGCGAATCAGGGGGAGGAGTTGATTCCCCCTTGACGCAATAGTGATTCCAAAACTGTGAAAGGCGATCAGACAAACTACGAAGGAGTACGTTAGCTTCGTCGTCGGGAGCGCCATCATTGTCGGCGGTGGCCAGACAGTACTGCGCGGCGTGTCCGGCGTCTTCCCTGGGGCAGCGTTTGTCGCCTCGGCCTGCTCGCCGGTGTTCGTCTTCGCAGCGCATGGGCGGGTGTCGGTGCAAAAAAAATGTCAGATTAAACCAATTATTTTTTCTTCTTTGAAAGGTGTGCCAAAGTCCGATGTTGAGTACGGTCCAATATCTCGGCTAAGCGAAGATTTGCTGCGGTAATATCTGTTTCGGTAGGTTTCAATAGGTCGGCTAAGCGAGGATGTGTTGCGGCAAAATCTATAGGTTTCAATATATCCTCTAAGTTGCGCTTCGCCGTAAGTTTCATCATGCCCGATAGGTTCATAGCAAGGCTAATGGCTTGATTTCCTTGCTTCAGTTTTTCGATCTCCATTTTGAGTGTAGCAACGCTTTCTTTTGATGCCTTGTCTTGCTCCTTTACGTTTTCCAGCGTACTCAGAGCTAACTCCATCTGCTTAAAAGCTTCGTCCTTTTCTTTATTTGTGACGCGGATTTTATCTTCCAGTTGACCAATAGTTGAAACAAGACCAAGAACAAACCCACCCATTTCATCTGCACTTCCAGCCATTCGGTTAAATATTTCCAAGAAATATTGAACCAACGGACTGTCCGAGAAATTCGGATACCTAATTTTATGATCTATCTCACTCCATCCCTCCTCAAATATAGTGCGAACTTGAATCTCAGAATGAATTCTTCGTTTGAGGGGCATTGATTCAACTACGTAATGGATTGACCTATAGCCAGCGGGATGATTTTTAACTTCAAATCCATGACTTGTAAAACTACTCGTCAAACTCTCGCTATCTCCTTCTCGTATATAAGCTACTGGGGTTTCAATTGGATCCCATTGAGCTTTAAGAGCTGCATCAATCTCAAAACAATCTTCTTTAAATAGATGTAACGCTCGAACGCCAATAAGATCAGCCACTTTCTCAAAATAATTATTCTGCGTGATGTCATCATATTTTGGATTGCCTTCAGATTTTTTTCTGACAATTTTTGCCATGAGATGCTCTGAATTCTTTACGCGCCAACGGACTGAGTGAACGCCATTGAATTTTTGTATTACTTTTGCAATAAATTCTGCGGAGTTCTCCAGATTCGATGATTGATTTTCATGATCCTCAGCGACTGCTTGAAGAGTCGTCCACTCTATATTCGCGTTATCCCAGGTAGTGCGCGTAATGCTATGTTTCTCAAGAAAATCCTCTAATGATAAACTTTCAGCCATTGGATACCTTACCTTTTGTTTATTTATTGAACATTTTTAATTTCGTCACCCCCATTCGAACTGCCAAAAACGCAACTTTGGCATCCGCTGAATTCCCATGTTGAATGTTCGCTTTTGGGAGGTTCAGCCGATGAGCTCTTGTCGATGAGGATAACTGATTCAGACATTTTTTGTCAGATGAACTCCCGACTTCTACAATATCTTAAATCTGTATAAAAACTGACATGCGAACTCTGCATGTAAGAATCTGTGGGGCGGAGTAACCCTTGTCCCTACCGCGTCGCGGCCACCAATATTGCTTCCTCGCCTTGCCTGCACAAACCCTGAACGCTACGAAATAACAAGCCCCTCTGCCATTCGTTCAAAGAGTGGCTTTATCCTCAAATAAAAGTTACTGCGATCTGTACGTTGACGTACAGAATGGCGGAATTGACCGGTAGATACTTGCCAATCGTCTTTTTGCTTGAATCATCAGGCAGGGACGGCTGGAGGTTGAGGGCGAAAAACAGTTTCGGTAACCGGGGGACGCGGTCAGGCGTCAATGATAAATTATCAATCAGGAGATCAGCATGGAAAAGATCAGTGAAGTGATGAACACCGATGTGCAGACTATCAGTCCCGACGCGACGATAGAAGAAGCGGCCCAGGAAATGCGGGATGGCGATTTTGGGCTGATACCTGTGGGAGAAGAGGATGACTTGCTCGGTGTGATCACTGACCGCGATATCGCGATCAGGGCGGTTGCCGAAGGCAAGGACCCAGACACGCCGGTTCGGGAAGTAATGTCTGAAGGAGTGGTCTCCGCACACGAGGATGATTCGATAGAAGAAGCGGCACAAATCATGAGCGACCATCAGATCCGGCGCCTGCCGATCGTGGATGCCGGGAACCGGTTGGTGGGGATCGTATCGCTTGGGGATTTTGCCGTCGAGAGTTCAGATATCAGTGCGGTCGCCGAAGCGCTCAGCGAAATCTCAAGCCCTCCCTGACATTGTGCCTATCGTGTTACCCAACCGCGGGAAGCATGGCGCCTCACTATACACGAGGGGTACGACATGCTTCCCGCCGGCTTGACTGAAGATAATGACGAGTAATCAAGGAGAAACCATGGCAAAAGCGAATCCAATTCAAGTACAAAAGTTTTTATCCGGCATGGATTACCCCGCGGACAAAGACGACATTGTGAAGCATGCCAAATCCAAGGGCGCGGATGACAACATAATGCAGACGCTCCAGCAGCTGCCGGATGAAAGCTTCGAAACCCCGGCCGATGTCAGCAAGGCAATCGGAAACATTGAATAACGGCATATTTAACCCTCTGGGAAAGCGGTTTCTTTGGTCCTGGACTCAGGCCGAAGAGGGCCGATGACGCGTACGTCGCCGGGCACGGCGCGTTCAACGCAGGACGCGGTGTCATTACCGAGGGCATGAGTGCCATGAAAGCGATGAAGGCCGCGGAAGGGTTACCGCAAATAACGCTGGCAACATCTCATCTGCTTGACGCGCCGGGTAAAATTGCCGTGCTTCACGCAAAGGCATTGGGCGATTTTATCGTCACCTTGCCTGCATTAGACGCCATAAAAGAGACCTATCCGAATGCCGAGCTAGTCCTGCTCGCCAAGCCTTGGCTAAAGAAATTCCTCGCGGCACGGCCCTCGCCGGTTGACCGGGTTATCAGCGTCCCGGTACTGGCCGGTATCAGCGGGACGAGCGAAGTCGAAGTAAAAGGCCCAGCCTGCAACACCGCTCATCCGGACGAGGCTGAACTGTTTTGCGCAGCCATGCGCGCTGAAAAATTCGCCGCTGTGGTGCATATGCAAGGCGACGGCAAAACCGCGAATCCTTTCATCAAGAAGCTCGGCGCCAGTCTGACCGCAGGTATCCGTAACCCGCCGGCCGAGATGATCGATCGCTTTATTCCTTATGTGCATTATCAAAGCGAGGTTCTCCGCCATCTCGAGATCGCCGCTTTAGTCGGTGCTCGCACCACCAGGCTCGAACCTCGTATTGTCGTGACGAAAGCAGATGAGCAGGAAATCGTCCCCGTTGAAGCAATGATCAAGGGAAAGCCTTATGCCGTGCTCCACGCCGGTGCTGACGACAACCGGCGGGTATGGCCGGCGGCCAAATTTGCCGCTGTCGCCGACAACCTGGCCGAAAGGGGATATGAAGTCATTCTGACCGGCACGCCAAAAGAAGACGAGATTATTACAAATGTCACGCGGGCAATGAACCATGCCGCCGTTGCCTGCACTTCGCTTGCGCTTGGCGGCCTGGCCGCCCTCCTGCAGAAAAGCGCGCTGGTCATCAGCAATGACACCGGACCACTGCATCTGGCACGAGCGGTTGGTGCACGGACTGTCGGGATCTTCTGGGCACCGAATGTGCTGAACTGGGGCCCGCTCAGCCGGAGCCGTCACCGCCTCGCCATAAGCTGGCAACTGGAATGCCCCCAGTGCCGGATCAAGCCTGTCTCGCCCTGGCCGTTTCAGCCTGTGACGGCCGGCTGTGACCACTCGTACTCATTTGTTGAAAGCATATCCGTCGCGGAGGTGCTTGAGCTAGCGGGGGAATTACTGCCTCAGACTCCCCATAACATAGCAGGCTAACAGGCGTTTTCGACAAAACGATCAACAACTCGTTGCCAGTCATTCACAAACCGTTTTATGTGAAAGCGCTGATTTGCATAATCCCTGGCATTTTGGCCCAGTTCTTTGGCATGCTCCGGGTGGTCGATCAGGTAGCGCATCCGCTCGATAAGCTTGTCGATGCTGGTTTCAACGTAGCCGGTCTTGCCGTTCTGAACCGCCGTCGCCATTTCGGTTGTCGCAAGCCCGACTATCGGCAAACCTGTCATCATCGCTTCACAGACCGATAGCCCCAGGCTGGTATAGCGAATCGGATTAAAGAAGAAACGGTAACTCGCTTCAAAAGCCGGCAAGTCGTCGTGAGACACTTCGCCCAAGCCGCCAAGTTCGCTTGTGCCCATCCCCACCAGGTCGAGCGGTATCTGTCCACGGATTGCCTCGAACACATCCAGCCCCAACCGCCGGCCGCGTTTCCGGATATTGTTCACCACCACGATGCCCTTGGGATTCTCGCCGGTATACGTTACGTTTTCCGGCACGATCACGCCATGGTCGATGACTGTCGCCGGCGTCCGGTTATTGTCCCACATCAGCCGGTTGAAATCGGTCACGTGAACCAGCAGCATGGACGGATCGTCCACCCAGTGCCGGGTATTGGTCGGGTGTTCTTGCGGCGGATCGTGCTCGAGATAAATTTTCGGTAACCGGCGCTGGGCCTCGGATAATATCCGGTGCTGGTCAACTTCGTAATTCTTGCGGTGCTGAAACAATATCACGTCAAACTCAAGATCCTTCACCTGGTCAACGGGAACATCATGCACATTATCCCCCCAGTCAAAACCCGGCATGCGGCCGCCATAACCCTCGCCCTCTCCTTTCGGTAAATAGAATTCGAAGGGAACGTGTGTCAGGTAGTAAAGATAATTGCCGTGAATATGCCAGGTAAGAACCCGGGGTTTCTTTTGCATTATGCGTTTCTCCTCTCGTTTTCCGCTACCGCCACTGCTTTGATCGCCTGGATGGCCGCCGCGGGTGTCCTGGCAGCACTCCCAGACACAACCCGGTGCCGGACCTTGTCAAGCGGACCCCAAATTAAAGGGTCGGTTGTCGTAAAGACGGTCACACTTGGCGCGTCCACCGCCACCGCCAGATGCGAAACGCCAGTGTCATTCGAAACAACAGCCTGGCTCCCTTTCATCAGGGCAGCGAGCGGCCCGATACCGGTTTTGCCCGCTAAGTCAATCGCCGTGCCTGTCATTTGCTGCATCACTGCTTGTGTCAGGGGCTTTTCCTGGGCGGTACCAGTCAATACCACCTTCAAGCCTTGGCGGATACAACTGTCCGCCACTGCCCCAAAATGCCAGGCCGGCCACGGCGCAGCGGAAATCGCCCCAGGATGTAAACAGGCGTAGGGCTGATGCCCAATGGACCGGTATTCTTTCAATACCTGGAGTTCTCGATAGTCCGCGTCGAATAATGGAAATTCCATCGTGCTGTCCCGATTATGCGGCTGGCTGATGCCGAGAAACTCCAGTAAATCGAGGTTTTTGAGCAATTCGGGTTGACTGTCCGGGTATGACAGGAAGAAATCATGATTCGGCCAGTATGCATCCTTACCTGCAAAACCGGCCACCGTCCGGGACCCCAAAAGGGAAACGAGGAGATTGGACACCGTGCCTTTGCCGTGCATTTGCAAGACGAGATCGTATTCTTGCCGCTGCATGTCCGTTAAAAAGGCTGCGACTGCTTCCGGACTGAACTTGCGTTCGGGTAGCCCCGGAAAACCCGGGAATTCAACAAAACCATCAATGTAATGGCTGTAGCGCTTCGCAAGCTCTTTATTCCAGGGCAGCCCGATGTAATCGATGGCCGCTTGCGGAAAAGCCTGGTGGATGGCTCGCAATGCCGGTGTAAACAACAGGAAATCACCTAGTTTCAGCGCCCTGAAGATGGCAATTTTCTTGATTGGCAGTCCGGTCAATTGCATCATGGGATTCTTCGTGCTATACCTTTATCATCCTCTGCAACCCACAGTATTACATGGAACGCCTGGCTATTTCTGTCAGGACTTTCCTGTTTATTTCACTTTGTCTCGCTACGCCGTTTGATACCATGGTTTCACATTCCGGGCTTGACCCGGAATCCAGCGCCCCGCCAGGCCAAGTAGCGGGCAAGAAAGGAGGCTATATATGTTTATTACCAGTTCAGCATTTCGTGATCATACTAACGTTCCCACGCCGCACACTTGTAACGGGGAGAACACCAGCCCTGCCCTCGGGTTCGGAGACTTTCCCGCACAGGCCAAAAGTCTCGTTCTTATGGTGGAAGACCGCGACGCAACGCCGGACCCCTGGATTCACTGGCTTGTTTTTAATATCCCCCCAACAACGACGTTGGTGCCGGCCGGCCATATTCCCGCCGGTGGCATGGAAGGCATCGCCAATGGCGGTACCCATGGGTATGAAGGGCCCTGCCCCAAGTACTTTCGCGGCACCCACCATTACCACTTCCAGTTGTTCGCCCTCGATACCGTACTGGATTTGCCCGCCACCGCTGATAAAAAGCAAGTGACGGCGAGCATGCAGGTCCATCTTATCGGTTCTGCAACGCTCGTTGGCTTATGCGAGGGGACAAAAGCTGAAACGTAAGCTTCTTGCAAGATAACTTTCAATCAGCGGAACGTTTCTGTCCGAACGTTTTAGTTGCAGTTTGCCAAGTCCTTATCCTCGGTATGAGAAAGTGTACAAAAGAAACTTTATTGAGCTCTGCACGATAGAAACAATCTTCGCCCCCACTGTGTCGTTCCGTACAGAAGATTACAGAAATTAAGCTTGATAATGGTTGATCCTGATGGACTCAAACCCTCTCTGAGACCACTTCTTCAAAGGAGAAAACCATGCTGCATGCCGAAGACCAAACGAGCAAAGATCGCGTACGCCACGCAACGGCGCCATATATAAACCACGAAATAGATCGCCGGACAAATCGCAACATCCGGCGTTACGCCAACAGCAGCGACGAAGTCATCAACAGGCGCATCGAAGAACTCGACCAGGAATGGGACGTCGAGCGCGCGCTTGAAGTCAACGCCTCGACACTGGCCTTGACCGGTCTTTTGCTCGGCGTGACTGTCGACAAAAAATGGCTTGCGGTACCAGGCGTTGTACTGACATTCCTGCTGCAGCATGGATTGCAGGGGTGGTGCCCCCCTTTACCCATATTGCGGCGTCTCGGTGTACGTACACGGAGCGAAATCGACCGGGAAAAATATGAGCTAAGGGCGTTGCTTGAGGGACGGTAATTTTTGTTTCGAGTAGTGACATGACGTAAACAGTGGTAAACAATGGGGTCACAAGGTAAACAATGGGGTCAGACTCGATTGATTGTATGCTCATTGATTTCTATCGATTGAGCGTCCCTATTAATCCCGATTTCTTTCTCGCTCAGCTACCTGAAATATGGGAGATAGGCGTCCACCATCCCGGAAGAGCCGGCAATCATCCCTTCTGCGCGTATTGTCCAATCCATTCCGTCATAATCCACAACTTTCCCTCCTGACTCTCGCACCAGGCAGACACCCGCCACCGTATCCGCCGGTTTGGTCGACGGACGGAAAAACAGATCGAGCCGCCCTGCGGCCACCGCTGCGAGAGACAGAGCGGGAGCGCCAAATACCTTCACTGCGCGTGCCTGTTCCAGCACGCGTGATAGCTGCTCCAGCGTCTGAGACCGCGTCTCCATTTTTGAGGAAAAATCCAGGCCTACAATAGCCTTCTCTGGATCGCCCTGGCTACCTATTTGCGTAACCTCTCCGTTTACTCTTGTTTGCCTGCCTTCCTGGGCGCTATAGAGGAAAGCGTGTATCGGATCATAAACGACGCCCAGGACAGGGATACCGTGACGGAGAAGGCCAACCGAAACAGCAAGAAGCGGAGGATATCCACGCATATTTTCTGTCCCGTCAAGCGGATCAACCACCCATTGATCGCCATGTTCGGCAATATCTCCGCCTCCTTCTTCTCCATAAAACGGGCAGGAATAGATTTTTAGAAGCTGTTCTTTTAGTAACTGCTCAGACTCCTTGTCGGCCCCGGTGACGACCTGTCGCGCAGATTTAAATTCCTGCGGCGCGCCCCGCGCGTAATGCGCCATGACGATATCCCCTGCGCTCTTTGCTATTTTTTCTATTTCTTCAATAGAAAAATCTTCTGCGGCAGAGGTTTTTATCTTCAAGTTTTCCATGCCATAGGTTTGTTTAATCAACGTTCCCGCTCGGTTATGCGGCGAGGAAACAACATATCGTCATACCCGCGAAAGCGGGATATCCAGTAGGGTCAAAGCAAACTATTCTTGGCTGGATTCCGGGTCAAGTCCGGAATGAGCGAGTCGTATTTTTCTTGCCGGGCAAGTAATTGTGCGATAGAGGGGATAAGTGAATCTTTCAAAATGTCAGTACCTCTCTCTTCCGCTCATAGCGCCAGCTCCTTCGGAATATCGAATTTCCGATTGGTTACGGTGGTTCGTGCCTCCTGATGGTAAGCCCCGGAGGGGATAAGACCGCAACCTCCATAGCGCTTCATCACCCGCAACTGCGCCAGGACGTCTTCGCCGGCGTGCTCTTGCGGTACTTCTTTCCAGAATTTGAACCCGCCCGTTTCTCGTAGTTTCTGCGCGTCATACAGGACGCAGCCACCGACCCATGCCACCTTGTATTTTTTTTGCGTCACGGGAGTCAGCTGTAGCTTTTCCTGGACATGGAGAATATTGGCCGCATTATGCAGCGCATAGCGCTGCCAGCTGGAGCACTGGGGAGTAACAAGTTCCGGCTCAACCGGCCCCTCCCATAATTCGATTGCCTGTTCCTGGGGCCGGTAATCGTTCCGGTATGACAACCCAATGAGGGCTTGGCCGACAAATCCAATCTTTTCCTCCGTGAGGGCGCGCAGCATATTTCCTAAAACAAAAGGCTCCAGCAAGACATCGTCATCAAGATAAAGGCAATACGGCAACTCTACGGAATCCAATAAAAATTGGCGCTGCTGAGCCAGGCCGCGCCGTGGCAAGTTGGCCAGTTGACGCACCCGGCGCCCTTTTTTTTCCAGCAGTCGAATAGCCGTCCGAACTGAAGAATCCTGATAAATGGGCGTATCGCTTTGATCGGAAATAACGACGGCAAAATCCTGGTACTCTTGAAAGCAAAGTCCCGTCAGCGTCATCGCCAGGGTAGCGGGCCGGTTACACGAGGGAATCAGTACAGTCATTCCTGCTGGCATGATTTATCCTTTCTTTTACAAGTTCATTAACGGCTGCCGCAATCGCCCGGGGTGAAGCTCGGGGAGTCGATGCTGACGGGAAGGATTGAAGCAACCGGTTCTTCGTTCGCAGTTCCGGCGGCACCTCGAAATAAAGCACCCGGTTTAGCACCCGCCATGGCGTATGCTGCGGGTTCGTCATCGCGTACAGCACGACCACCGGCGTCCCGACGGCGGCGGCGATATGGACGGGGCCGGTATTATTCGAGATTAAAACGGGCGCTGCCGCTATCAGCGCGATGAGGTCCGCGACCGATAGCTCGCCGGCGACGTTAGTGGCGGCATCGCCGAGCTGGCGATAAATTTCGTCAACATAACCGCGCTCCCCGCCACTGCCGGTGAGTACAATTTGATAGCCTTGCTTGATGAGCGAGCGGCAGGCGGCGATATAACTATCGGCGGGATAGCGGCGCTTCTCTTCACTTACCCCGGCGTGCAGTACCAGCCACGGCTCGCCCTGTTGAATGCTGATCGCAGCCAGCTTATCCGATACCTTTTCCCGGCTCTCCGCGGGAATTTCGAGCGCAAGCCTGGTATCGCACGCGGGCGCCCCCACCATCTCGACGAGGCGGAGCTGCCGTTCGATCTCGTGGACAATATAGTCGAGAGGTTCTTTATCAGGTATCCACTGGTTGATCAGCTGGTAAGGATTTTCCCGGCAATAGCCTAAAACCGTCTTGATGCCCGCCAGGTAGCAGAGCATGGCGGCCGGAAGGGGATTCTGGCTGTAGACCGTAAAGATTACGGATGCATCGAACTGCCGGCTTCTCAACTCGCCGGCAAGCGCCAGCAGCTGTTTCTCTCCATTGGTTTCACTGGTCTTTATCCAGGGAACATCAAACGCGATGACGTCGTCCACTTCCGGAATAAACGGAGCAATCGACGCGCCCGCGCTTGATGTCAGCAGAGTTATTTCCCTGTCTGGCGCTGACTGCTTGAGCGCCCGCATTGCCGGCTGGCTCATCAGCACGTCGCCCATATTATCGAGGCGAATACAGAGTATATTCTTGTGGTTCTTCCAGGCCCCGGAGAACATCGTTCGTTTCCCGGTTATGCCACTTGCCTATCCAGGCTTTTAATCCTGCGAATGGTATTTGTCGTGGATCTGTCCTGGACAAAAGGCATTATCTCGACAGTTCCGCCATAGGCCAGGACGACTGGCGCCTCGGGAAGGTTTTCGATCGCATAGTCCCCGCCTTTCACGTACACGTCCGGGTGGATGAGGTTCAGGAGATTGACTGGCGTGTCTTCCTCGAACGACGTCATGAGTGTCACCGACTCCAGCCCCGACAGGATACGAATGCGTTCGTACAGGTTATTGATGGGCCGGTTGCTCCCTTTCAGGCGCTTGATGCTCGCATCGGCGTTAAGGCCTAAAACCAGGACATCGCCCAATGCGCGCGCCTGCTCCAGGTAGCTCACGTGCCCGCTATGCAGCAGGTCAAAGCAACCGTTGGTAAAGACGATGCGCTTGCCTTCTTTTCTGAAAGCATCAAGCCGGTTCTTCAACTCCTGCCAGTCGTGGCTATATTTGCGGCTGCTTCCGAAGTAATGGCTCAGCTCGTTCTGGGTACACGTCGCGGTGCCTGATTTTTGCAGTATCACCACTGCGGCGGACTTGGCGATCTCGGCGGCGGCTTCAATCGACGCGCCGCTGGCAAGTGCGAGCGTAAGCGCGCTGACATACGTGTCCCCGGCCCCGGCAGCCTTGCTGTTCTCGACCGGTTTTGAGAATGTGCGATAAGGCTCCTTTCCGTGCTGAAACAACAAGGCGCCTTCGACATCAATCGTGGCCGCGACATATTTTGTTCCGGCTTTTTCAAGCAGCTTCTGTCCGTAGAGCCTGATCTGCTCGGAGCGGTGGCCGTTTGCGGCGGGATCCGTAATGGCAAGCAGCGTCACGAGTTCCTGATAGTTCGGCTTCGCGACGGTGGCGCCGACGTGCCTGTATTTATCGAGCGACTTCGCATCAATCACTAAAATCGTCTCTTTTTTATGCTGTAAAGTCCCGAGGATGCCAATGATCTTATCCGTCATGATGCCATAGCCATAGTCCGAGACAACGACAGCATCAACTTCGTGAAATTTTTCTTTCAGGATATCGATTATCCGCCGCTCATATTTCCCATGGATAGCTTCCGTCGTCCCGGTGTCAAACCGCAGAAGAAGCTGGCTGCCGGCAGCCACGCGCTGCTTGGTAATTGTCTGGCGGGTCTGATCGCACATAATCAGCGAAATGTCGAGACCATGACGAACGAGAATATCTTTCAGCAACGCCGCATCATGATCGCAACCCACGATGGATAGATAGTGAACCTCGGCCCCCAAGTGCGCCAGGTTCATGGCGGTATTGGCGGCTCCCCCCGGCATCGCCTTGACATCTTTAATGTCAACGATCGGAACTGGAGCCTCCCTGCAAATACGATTGGCGAACCCGTCCAGGTAAACGTCGAGCATAGCGTCCCCGATCACCAGGACATTCAAGCCATTAAAACGATTAATCGTGGCAAGATACTCGCTGTTCATACCGCCTCCTTTCATCATGTGCGCTGACACGAAGAACGATTCAACCGTCAGGCGACTGTTGGATAAAGCCTCGCAACGGGACGATCAGTGTTAACAGGGCTGGCATAAGATGCTGATGGACAGATGATCTCCGCCGCTTCGGTCAAATCTTCGACTGTGTACCCAGGCTGCCGATAGTCGCCCTTCACCCACTCGGTCTCGTTACCGTTATCGAGGTGGATCGTGCGACAGCCCGCGCGATTGCCGGCTTCGACATCATGCAGGATATCGCCAATCATCCATGAGATACGTGGGTCGATCGCATGCTCCTTCGCCGCCCGTAAAATCATCCCCGGCTTGGGTTTGCGGCATTCGCAACTGTCATCCGGCCCATGCGGGCAGTAATAAAAAGCGTCGACCCCCACGTCATATTGCGCCAGCAGGGTCTGAATCCGCCAATTAACAGGCAGGAGATCCTTTTCCTTGAACAAGCCCCTGGCGACGCCGGATTGATTGGAAACGACAATCAGTTGATAACCGGCATTTTTCATGCGACGAAGCGCCCGCCCCGCACCCGCCGTAAGATGGACATGCCGCGGATTGACATTGAACGGCACATCGTGAATCAGGGTGCCATCCTTGTCGATAAAGACAGCTTTGCCACGCTCTAAGGCCATGACGTCTCCCTCATCGGCAGCACCATTACCTCGGGAATGACCGTCTCGTCCGGTTGCGTCAGGACAAAATGGACCGTTTCAGCCACATTTTTGGGGTCCTGGAGAACGTTCGGATCGGTATCGGGGAACCGCTCCATGATAAAGGGCGTGCGCATCCCGCCTGCAACCACGGCTGTAACCTTTATATTGTCCCGGCGGCCTTCTGCATGCAACGCGTGGCTGAAACCGAGCAGGCCCCACTTGCTTGCATGATAGGCGGTTGCTTCGGTCCAGACTCGCTTGGCGGCCGTCGAGGCAATGTTGACAATGTGGCCCTTGCCCTGGCGCTTCATGATGGGATAAACCGCTTT
Source organism: Nitrosospira sp. Nl5 (assembly GCF_900102495.1). Lineage (GTDB taxonomy): Bacteria > Pseudomonadota > Gammaproteobacteria > Burkholderiales > Nitrosomonadaceae > Nitrosospira. Next base: position 185,182 of record NZ_FMVQ01000004.1, read on the forward strand.
GGACAGCAGGAAGGCGCCGCGTAAATTCACATCCACCACGCGGTCCCAGTCCGCGATACTGATGTCTTCGATCGAGAGCGTCGTATCGGTCCCGGCGTTGTTGATCAGCACATCGATTCGCCCATGTTCCGCCAGAATGTTATCGACAGTCCGTCTGATGTCATCCTCTTTACGCACATCCAGCACATACGAGCAAGCGCTGCCGCCCGCATCGTTAATCGCGCTGGTCACGTTTTTCACTTGAACTTCCTTGATATCGCAGGTACAGACAATCGCTCCCGCCGCGCCGAGGGTGCTCGCGATCGCTTCGCCCAATCCCTGTCCGGCACCGGTAACAATGACCACTTTATCCTTCACTTGCTGTTGATTCATGCTGAATTTTCCCTAATTCAATGGGGTTTTGCGGATGGGGAGGGGGATGGGCCAGGCACCTGGAACTGGCCCATTGACCATTCTTCCGGTATCTGCACAGCGATGTGGTCGTCCGCCACAATTTGCTGCTCGATCAAATGGCCCAGCATATGAAGAACATGCAGCTGTACCTCCTGAATACGCGACGTGTCGTTTGACGGAATAATGATGTTGACATCAGTCAGTTCGCCGGCGGGGCCGCCCTCTTTGCCGAGCAGGCCAATACAGAACATTTGCCGCTTGCGGGCCGCCCGAATCGCCTTGATCAGGTTGGGTGAACGGCCGCTTGAACTAATGACAACCAACACATCGCCCGGTTGTCCGTGGGCCTCAACCTGCCTGGCGAATACCTCGTCAAAGCTGAAATCATTTGCCCAGGCAGTGACAAATGTCGTATCGGCGGTGAGCGCCACCACCGGCAAGCCGCGGCGTCCGGTAGCCTCAAACCGGCCGACGAGTTCAGTCGAAAAATGCTGGGCTTCCGCGGCACTGCCACCGTTACCGCATACCAATACCTTTCCTCCGCGCGCGAGTGAGCGGTAAATAGCCTGGGCTGAATCGAGGATTGCGAGACGGATTTTCCGCCTCGACTTTTTAATGGTTTCGATCAAGGACTCGAAGGAATCGTCAATGTACGATAGCGGATCGTCCTCATCATCCGCCCGCAACGGGCTGTGGGTCGCAATCCGTTCATACATGTTTGCGGTAAGATGCGTTGCCTTCATCCACGTGTAGTTTTCATTGACATGACGAATAGCGTTTTCCTTGAAGTACATGATGAGTTTATTGCTACTTAATAGCTCGATGATGCGCTGGCCGAGCACGGCAGGCTCGTTGGGGGGCACGAGAAAGCCGGTCCTGCCGTCCAGGACGGTGGATTTAATCCCGCCGACGTTCGAACCGATCACCGGCGTTCCGCAGGCCATGGATTCGAGCGGGGTAATGCCGAACGGTTCATACCAGGGCGTGGTCACGAATACGTCGGCAGCACTGTAGTAATAATGCAGCATGGCGCGGGTACGGCGGCCGGTAAACGTTACCATCTCCGCTCCGCCTTCTGCTTCGGCTATTTTTTGCAGACGGCCGATCTCCGGCGTTATCTTGGGATCGGGCTCATCCGATTCCCCACCCACGATTAACAGCCGCGCCTTGAAATTATGCTCCCGGCGCATATAGCCGAGTGCTTTGATGACGTTATCCACCCCTTTGCGCGGCACCATGCGGCCTACTTGCAGGATGATTTTTTCCTTGGGATCAAGTTTCAACGCCATCCGGGCGAACAGTTTATCAAGCGGATAAATCTCATCCGAGCGGAAACCATTTGGAATAATCGTAATTTTCTCGGGATCAGCGTGGTAGAGATTGATCAGGTCGTCGCGTTCCTGCGGACATAGCGCCACGATCTGGTCGGCCTCCGTTACTATCCGTTCTTCGATGGCAAAACCTTCGTCAGGAAACCAGTCCTTCTTGCCCTGGTGGACTCTGCGCACTTTTGCCAAGGCGTGGAAGGTAACGATGAAAGGAATACGGAGCTTTTTCTTGATATCCGCCGCCACCAGCGCGGACATGAAGAAGTGGGCGTGGATAAGCTTGTACGGGTGATTTTCCGCCTCGATGAAACGCAGCATGTCCTTGGTGAAGGCCGGTATATAAGGAAGCAGCTTTTCTTTGGGAATGAACGTTACCGGACCGGCTTCCACATGGATGACGCGGATCCCGTTGCGCCAGTTAACGGTTTTTGGCACACGGCGGTCATCCCAGCGGGTAAAGACGTCGATCTCGTAGCCTAACGCGGCTAAATGCTGGGCTAACTCAGCTACTGCGATATTCTGTCCGCCGGTGTCCACGCCTCCGACGGCTGCGAGGGGAGAAGCATGTTCGCTTATCAGGGCAATTCTCTTCTTCATATTCCCACCTTTATCGAAGCCCTATCTTGGCCATGAGCAGAAACGGCTTTAGCTATCCCGGAACGCACCGGGGGTTAAAGATATCTCAATTGATTGATGAGTTTAAGACCTTCAGCAGATATGTACTGTTCGGCAGCCCACAGACCAAACTTATTTAATAGAGCATAGACCACGTTGCACTGATGTCAATTCGTCATCCAGTCGGCTCCGCCTTGACACGAATCAAGCGGCGTTCCTGCCTGATATCGAAGTGAACCGGCAGGAACTGCTCCAATAGCCAGATCGTCGTGGCGGCATGTGATGAAAGATTTCTCGCAAGAAAGCAGGAACTGCCGCTGGCCAGCGCAAGATAAATCAGGATCTGATCCGCAGCATGGATATCCAGCGTTGCCCCGGATAAAATTTCTCCACGCAGAAACTGCCCTGCCATCGTGCCAAGCTGTTCGGCGGGGATTCCCCTCTGCGCGATTCCGGAAGCACCTAGCCTGGTATGCTCGGTGTGCGCAACCAGAACGATTGCCGCGCCCGCGCCGAATGCTTTATCCAGGCTCGCATCGGCGAGATCAATGGCCGGCGGTGGAAAAATCGAGAGCTCCGCCAGTGCCGTATCCGTCATCCGCTGGACAATGTGGGCCGGGAGGTCGGAAATATGCGCGTAACCGCGAATTTCAGTGAGAGGCCCCGATACATCCAGGACTAAAGGCCGAAGCGGAGGAGAAGGTTCAACTTCCACCGTCACGCGCCCTCCTCCGCGTGGATAATATCCTCGCCCCAGTAGATCGATTTTTGCCCTGACGCCCATGCCATATAACAATGGCAACAAAACATGGCGTAGATAATCGAGCGGCGGCGCAGCACGGACATCCGTGCCGCCGGTAATATTCATCCGTAATTTTTCACCGCAGGCAACGGCGACGGGAAGCGCTGCCTGAAGCACCAACGTGATGCTCCCCGCCGTGCCGACGGGAAAATCGAACTGGCCACCGCGCAACGGACCAGGCCAAAAACTGATTTCCCTGGATTTGACTTCCAACCCCTCCGCCTCCGCGCCGCAAAGCGCTGCGACGGCCTTCACCGCGGTAAGATGCTGTGGTGCAAGACCAGGGTTGGCTCGCTTGGCGCGAATGTTGTACACATGGACGGGTTGGCCGGTGATCGCCGCAAGCGCGACGGAAGTCCGCAGCAACTGCCCGCCACCTTCCCCATAGGAGCCGTCGATTTCGCGCATGACAACCTCTTACCCTTGTCCGGCAGGAAGAACAATTTTTTGGTATCGAATAATTTAATGTAGCATTAAATTAGGCGTATTCCAGACAAGAGTATGTTTCTCGATCAGATCGGCAGCGCGAACCGCTTCAGATGAATGGCTGTATCGCGGGTAGGTGCGCATGGTTGAATAGGCCAGTTGTGCGGCGTCAAGGTGATCAGCAACAGAGATGGATGCGACTCTCACACCTCACACAGAGGAGCAGTCATGATACCGATTCAGGAATTACTCGCTCGAATTCGCTGGGATGAAGCATTCGCAAAAGGGGATTTTGTGATCGGATACTACGATCGTGTCGCTGAAATGGTCATTCAGGTCCCATTACGCCAGATTCACTTTACCCCAGGCGACCATTTTTTCTTCCAGATCACCGATCCCCACGGCTCAATTCAGGAGATTCCGTTCCATCGCGTCAGAGAAGTTTACAAGAATAAGGAGTTGATCTGGCATCGGGAACATCGGGATAAGGAAGATCAATAGTATTAAGGGTTCCGGGACTGTCCACTTCAGCTATAAAGCGGAATAGCCTCCAAGAAACGCAGCAATCAAACCTGATACAGCTGTATCAGGTTACCGCAGGTATCCTCGAATACCGCGAGAGTTGCCGGTCCCGACTTTGTCGGCTCCATGCTGAACACCACGCCCAGCTTTGTCATTCTTTTGTATTCTTTCTGAATATTATCGACGGCGAAAGCGGTCAGGGGTATGCCTTCGTCAAAGAGCGCTTTCTGATACGTCCTGGCCGCCGGAATGCCCATTGGTTCGAGAAGCAGCTCGATATCGGCCGGTCCATCGGGCGACACGACTGTCAGCCATCTGGCATCCCCCGCCGGCATGTCGTTTTTCTTGATAAAACCCAAAACCTCCGTATAAAACTTTAGGGCCTTGTCCTGATCGTCTACAAATACGCTACTCAGTTTGATTTTCATAAGGTACCTTTTTCAGACCTAGCGGTTTACCTGTTCATTCGCAATTATGCCATCCGCAATTCCATGGCAGCATCCGGCACTGCTCGCGCATTGCCATGGGATCAAGCGATTCTAAAGGATTATGTCTCTTTCCAGCAATAACCCTCATATAAACGTTATCGCCTTAATGCCTTTTACAGGCATCCATGCTATATATAACGGCCGCATATACCCTGCGGCCAGCGCGCCCCACCCCGGCGCCCGGCCGGAAAAAAGGCTTGCCACATGGCGGAACAACAAGACGACAAATCCAGATTACCGCTAGCCGGAGTTCTCGCACTGCTGGCGATGATCAGCAGTTTTCTCATCTACGAGGGAATCTCACTCAAGACTTCCCGGCCAATCGACAAGGAAACGGCAAGTACCGCGTTCCTGGGGAAAGGGCTGGTACAGTCGCGCCTGTGGCAAGACCCTTATGAAGCCGTTGAAACATATCGGCTTCAGGAGGCGAAACGGCCAAAGGAGGCGGGTTCAGGCAATGCCCCGCATACACTGGATAACCTGATCAAGGGTATCGGGGAATCGGGTCGGCCCGATCTTCGCGTGGTACCCGTATTCGTGGACGGAAGCCCGTATGTCAATGGCGTCGAGTCCAGGCTGAGGGACCGTTACGCCATGGTGTCGGCATTGGGCGCGGCGGGTTACGTGCCAGAGTCAGGGGAATATATCCGGGTTTTCAGTTGGCAGCAGGAAGAAGGGGCCGAATCGGGCACGGGAACAGACGCATCTGCCCTGCTGGTCCCGGTCGAGCTGTTTATCCCGAAGGCAAAGCTTCGGGATAAGGAACATGGAAAACCGGTACTGGTCGTCTGGCTCAAGGACCAGGATTTCGGGCTTCTGGACAAGCTGCTGGAGCATCTTAACAAAACATTCAGCCAAAGCGTGCCGCAAATAGAGCCCGTGTATCGTGTACTGGGTCCGCGCAGTTCCGCGACCCTGAGCGCAATGCTGAAGGAATTGCAGGCTATTCAATTCAATCTTCTCGCGAATCCACCCCTCAGAACATTAGAGCATATTAAATTCTATTCCCCCTGGGCTACGGCGGAGGATACTTTTTTACTGGATCACGCATCTGGACCGCCCGGCTCGCATCACGGTGTCCCGGAAGCAAAAAGAACCGTGGACGAATTGTTCAAATACCCAAGAATCGAATTTATCAGGACGATCAAGACCGACGCCGTGCTCGCGGAGCAACTTCTCCAGGAGCTGAAGCGCCGGCAAGTGGAGCTGAAACCCTGCCCGGACACGGATTGCAACCCGAAAGTCGCGTTGATTTCAGAGTGGGATACCCTCTACGGCCGCTCGTTGCCGCGCACATTTGCGGCGGTGGCGATGAATAACGGTTCCGGTAAAACCAGTCCGGCGCTGGAGGCTGAAATTAATAAATTGCGCAGAGACGAGTGGCCCGGCTGGATTTACCCGCACTCATACCTGGCGGGACTGGACGGCGAATTGCCCGCGAAAGAAGAAGACGACAGGAAAAAAGATGGCGCTCAATCCAGGGAAAAAGCATGGCCCGGCGGCCAGCTCCAGAATGCGGGGCAGAACGTGGGACAGCGGCCCGAAGGCCGCGCTCAGCTGGATTATGTCATCCGGCTGGCGGCGGCGCTGAAGCAGCAGGAAGCAAAAAGCGGGGAAAAATTCAAGGCCATCGGCGTGCTGGGCAGTGACGTCTACGACAAGCTTCTCATTTTGCAGGCGCTGCGCCATATGTTTCCGAGCGCCATCTTTTTCACCACCGATCTGAATGCCGGGCTGGCCTACCCCGCCCAGTGGGAGTCGGCACGCAACCTCATCGTTGCTTCCCATTTCGGACTGGAACTCCAGCCGGTGCTGCAAACGCCTATTCCTCCCTTCCGCGACAGTTATCAGACATCGCTGTTCTACGCGGCCTTATGGGCGCTGGATCACTTCGTCGCCGCGGGCACGGCGGACTGCCCGGATTGCTTCCAACTGCAAACGGACGCCGGCAGCGGATCGGGGGCGATGAAATTTTCCGGGAATGCGGCGCCGAGATTGTATGAAATCGGGCGGCATGGCGCCTTCGACATCAGTACCGGCACCGATACCAGCATTAGCCCGCAATCTTCGGGCTATGCAAGCATTCACCCGCCCCGTCCAGACCTGGGCGCCTATTCCGATACACCGCGGAATCTGAGGTGGATCGGGATAACGGCGATCGCGGCCATCGTGCTTATCCTGGCTGCAATGCTGATCAGCACCACAGCGGCGGACATATGCCTCAGGCTCGTCTCGAACTACCGGTTCTGGCTAGGGCTTGCGGCCGTCTGCATGGCCGGTTACGGCCTGGCGGAATTGATGGGGCGCATGATGCCGAACGCGGCGGAAAACGAACCGTTTGCGCTGAGCGAAGGAATCAGCGCATGGCCCACGGCGGGAATTCGCCTGCTCGCGTTCGTTACCGGCTTGATCTTTCTCTGGTATTCCTGGCGGAAGCTGACAGATAATGAAAAGAACCTGGCGCACGAATTCAATCTCGTAGAAAAAGATACCGGCCCGGTGGATAAAGGGGATAAAGGTAACCTGGACTGCGAACCCAACGAATTATCCAGCTGGTCTCTCCGCCGCTGGCTGGGGCTCCATTACTGGCATCCGCAAACTGCCGGGCAGATTGACGCCGCGCATCTTTGGCGGGAATACACGGCGCTCGGCAATTGGAAAAATTTTGCCGCGCGGGGTCTGCCGCAGGTCACGCTCGTTTTGCTCCTGGCATTCCTGCTGATGGCGCTGCTCGGTTTTCCCAACACACCCTGCCGTGGGCCAGCCTGCTTCGCAATCAATGATGTAGTCATAATCCTGAGCGTGGTCGCCATGCTGCTGCTGATATTCTATGTGATAGACGCCATCCGGCTCTGCCGGAGGTGGGTCAACTGTATCGCGACGAGGAGAATCCAGTGGCCCGACGGGACGGTGACAAAAATGATCAAAGAGCGAGGCCGGGGCATCGGCATCAGCGAGGAGAATTCAGATGAATGGCTGGGCATCGAATTGATCGCCGACCGGACAGCGGTCATCGGCAATTTTATCTATTTTCCCTTTGTCATCATGTTTCTCCTGGGAGTTGCCCGTCACACCTACTTCGACAACTGGGACTTTCCGGCCGCGCTTGTCATTGTCTTCGTCGTCAACGCGATACTCATCATCGCCAGCGCCATGGTATTGCGAAGATCCGCCGAAATGGCCAAACGGGAGGCCATCAAGCGCCTGGAGAAAAAGCGCATCGAATTGCCGGATGAATCGCCGGATCAAGCGCCGGATAAAGAAAAGCAGAAACGGCAAATCGAGCAGGCGATTGATGCGATCCGGAATAATCAAAGGGGTGCCTTCCTGCCCCTCACCAAGCATCCTGTGTTCGGTGCGATAGCCCTGCCGTCCGGAGGATACGGTCTCGTGCTCTTGTTCGAGTACCTGACGACGGCGTTCTGAGGAATGCCGGAAAACCCACGCGCCGCCTCGGAGCGTAGGATGGGTAAAGCGAAGCGCAACCCATCAAAACCCTGCCACGATTGCAACCTGATACGGTGAAATAACCAAACGATGGGTTACGCTTCGCTCTATCCATCCCACATATGCGCGATAGCATATTTGTTGATTAACCTGAAATATAATCTATATTACATAAAAACCGATATCGTTTCCTCCGCAACGAAAGGCGATGGATGGCAGCGGTTTTTCCGCCCATGAGGATTATTATGTTTAACGCAAAATACATATTCGCGCTTGCCTTTCTTTTGCTCGCCGCGCCGGTTCACGCGCAACAGCCATCCCCGGCCCTGGTTGCGGAGGACACGGGACCGCAAGCGCAAAACCGGAAAACCTCCTCCAGCTTCAATGGCATTGTGGTTCAGACAGATCCCCTGGAAGTGAAATCGGTAAGCGGCGAGGTGCGAACGTTTCTTCCCTCCAGAGAGAACGCCTCGCCCGGGATCCAGGCTAACTGGCCCAATATTGGCGCGCTGGTATCGCTAACCTACGAGCGGGAATCCAGCGGAAATATGCTGACGGAAATCAAAGTTACCGGAGCAACCATTATCGGCACAATCAAGGAAATCGCCGCCGACATGTCGTGGCTCATCGTCAGGACCCAGCCGGATAAGCCGGAAACCGGGATCAACGTGCCGCTCCAGACAGTTACCCAGTTCCAGCCGCTGGTAGCGGCAATGCGGCCCGGCGACGGGATCAAGGCAACGTACGTCCGCGAAGGCAAAGGAGGTGTCAACGCCACGGACGGCATCAATTCCGTAAAATCTCTTGAATGGCAGAGCAAGGCAGTTGACCGCGGATCGCGCTGGCTGTCGCTCATCGGCGCGGCCGTGACACTCTGGATTCTGGCTTATATTTTCACCAGGGGCCACCCGACCGAACTCTACCTCGGCACGGACAACCGCTACAGCAGCTCCAAATTCCAGACAGTACTCTGGTTCTGGCTCGTCATCAGCGCTTACATCGCCATTGTGTCTCACCGCATTATGGCGGCAGGATGGAACTACGTAGGCGGGGTGGATATCCCGCCCAACCTGCTTATCCTCTCCGGAATCAGCGTGCTGACATTTACCGCCGCAAAGGCGATCACGGCGGGCAAGGTCGAAAAAGCCGCCGCGGAGGGCAAGCCGGACCTGAAAGTCAGCGCCGCTGCGCCGCAAGCCACCGACCTCATCAGCAATGATCTCAACCGCACGGACCTGGGAGACTTCCAGATGGTGATAATCACAATGCTGGCTGTTATTATTTACGCAATTTCTGCGGTCGAATTCATGGAGAGCATCGAGTTCCGCCGCGTCGTCACGATGCCGGATGTCGACGCAACGCTGCTGTCCATATTCGGTCTGGGCCAGGCGGCCTATCTGGGCAAGAAAGCAGCCGGGGAGTGATGCGAAGTTATTTCAGTTTCTTGAATTCGCTCGCCCGCATCAGCAGTTCGAGCGTTGTTTCGAGTTTGATCACGCGCTCGGTCAGATTCTCGATCTTGTCCTGCTGACCCTTGATCGCTTCGCTCTGGCGAACAACCTTGTCCTCCAGTTTCACCATTGAGCTCAGCGCATCCCATACGCGATCCGTCACGCCCATTAGACCGCCTTCGCTATCTTTTCGGATGTGGCGGCTTCCATTGCGGCTATCCGCTTATTGCTGGCCTCCACGAATGCCAGCACGCCATCAATAGAATCAGAAGCCCGGTCTGCGGCAGACTTGGCCTTGTCGGCAAGAACACCTAATTCCTCATCCGCTTCGGCGGACTCATATGCCCTGGCACCACGACGCATCAGCTCCGCAACAGGAAGGCCCAGCTTCTTGGCTTTAAGCACGATGGCTTTTTTTTCCTGGGGCGTGGCTTGCACCACAATTCTTTCAACCGCTGTTGCCGCCATGAGAGGACTCCTTTTAGTCAGGAATAAATTGACTCGTCATGTACAGTACATGTACATATACCGTCTTGTCAAGGGAATTGGATCCCAAATTATCCGCTTGCTGTCAAGCTATCCCGGCGCCGGCGAATCTTCTATTCGGGCACCTTGCTGACCTGCCGGCACTGCAGCGCGATGCCTGTCACGCTGCGTGGTTCCGACCCGGCCCCAAAATGGGCGGTCACCGCAGTCGCGATCTGGCCTTGTTCGCACTCCACCCATTTCTTCCAGGTCTCGCAATTCAAGCGCAGGGCGTTCGGGGCGTTGAGATCGACCAGTGCCGACATCCCGGATGAAGCCGACGAATCCGGATAATCCGCCGGGAGCTCGGATACGTTGCCCTTGTTATCTATCTTGCTGCCGCGTATCTGGAAGCCTTTTACTCGCGTGTCGTCCTTATTCATACATACCCGCAGGGCGCGCACGAAAGTGCGCTGGTCGAATCTTACATCCCCGAATTGCACTTTCATCTCGCTACTGGTCGGGTTTGCGCCACAAAGGTCCTTGATTGCGCCGGAATCATCATTAAAATTATTGACGTCCTCGGTCATCGTCGCGATGTAGCAGGGCTTGTCGTTGCGTTCCACCGACCACAACCCATAGACACCGTGCATACTCTGGGGCATGCCAAGCATGAACAACGTTCCGGCAAATCCGGATATTTCGGTCGGCGTGACCGGACCGGTCAGCAACACCTTGTTTTCACTAAATACGGATGGAGCAATAGTAAAAAGAGCGGCGGCGAGTGCGGCGCGTAACGTAATGGCCTGCCGGTGAACCCTGGAATGTCTATGCATGATCGTTTCCCTTTTCACAGTAATTGATAAAAGATGACTCGATACACGATTTTTCGCAGGATGGGTGGGGTGAAGCGTAACCCATCATTGGGCTTCATCGGCATCAATCTGTTTGTCATGTCGTCTTGTGAAGTGCGCACTTGCCCGTGTCCAACGTCAGCCCCTTGCTTCCATAACCCCATACAGCGGTAAAGCCAACGGCTTTTTCATCAGTGATGCCCCTGTTATCGCTGTTATCGCTGTTATCGCTGTTATCGCTGTTATCGCTGTTATCGCTGTTATCGCTGTTATCGCTGTTATCGCCGGAATGGATCGTCAAAGAAACAATGATTGGCGCATTGCCGGGATGGACCGTGGGTTCCAGTTTGCCCACAGCAGTGATCGTCCCGCCCCCTCCCAAAGCCGCGTCCTCGAACACGGCCGCTTTGGCTGCATAGCAATTCGTCCACAGGCAGGCAGAGAGTACGGCGGTTTTCGTGTTGTATAAAAACGACTCCGCATGCTGGAAACCATCGCTCACCTTCTCGCACTGACCTCCTGCGCACTCATATTGAGTATCCGGCGTACAGCGGTACTCCTTATATTCCCGTGAGAAACCCGTCGCCGGGCTCAACAACACCAGCACGAACGCGAATGGAACCGTAACCCGCGGGCAATGAATCACGGCTCCGCGATGGTAAATCCCCATTCCTTCAACTGGGCGATAAAAGACGGCAGGTCCCTGGCCGTCGCCTGCTGCACGTGCATCAGTACATTGAACGAGACCTTGCGCTGTTGTTGCGTAAACTGCGTTTCGATATTCCTTATCTTTTCCGGCCCCAACCCCCTCGGCGCTTTCCAGTCTTCCGTGTCGATATCCCAGGTCACGATGGTCAGTGACAAGTCATCGGCGACTGCGAGCAGCTCCGGATCAATATTGCCGCGGAAGCCCCCCGCACCGTATGGCGGGCGAATCTTCGTCGGCGTTGCCCCAGTGGTGGCGTGGATAATGTCCTGTGTCTGTTCAAGCTCCCACCTGACGTTCTGTTCGGTCTCCGTCGCCAGATTCGGATGGCCCCATGAATGATTCTGGATGTCATGCCCCTGACGGACGATCATTCTCGCTGCTTCGGGGTATTGCTTGACCTCGCTGCCGAGAACATAAAATTCCGCCCTGATTTCATGCCTCTGTAATGTCCCAAGGATGTCCTCAAGCGCGGTGACCGGTGCCGGCCCATCGTCAAACGACAGGACTACCGATTTTTCGTCACCCAGCATTTTTAACTTCTCCCCAATAGAAAGGCTCAGCGTAATTTTGGAATAATCCCTTATAAAAGAAAATGCTTCTGTACGGTTCGACACAAACACATCCTTAATCCGAGACTGGCTTTGATCCGCAAAGCGAATCTGGCAGAATACATTACCGATCGACTAACGCTCTTATATGCGCTTTAGCCACGCTAACAACGCGACAAGGAGGCGACGTGGAATCCAGACCAATCACCAATACGCAAAACCTCATCAATTCCCGTGACTTATTCGCGCGCATCAAGTGGCTTGAACAGGAGTTGAATTACCGGTGCTCCGACGAATACTCGGAGGAATTGAAAGCGCTGAAGTCATTTGTGGAAAACATCCAGGCCAACGCTTCGGCCTCCACGTATGAGCAGGGCGCGGATTTGATTCGCGACAGCTACTTTCAGGAATATGCGAAGGCGAGGGAAGAATCGGATGCACCGGATGCGCCGAGGGCCGCGTTCAGCCCCGTTGATTTCAACGGGATCATTTACTGGCTGCGCCACGTGAGTTGAAACGTCTTTAGCACCCTTACTGACCTTTATTGCCCCAGTGACCGTTCCTTCCGCTTCGGACTTGGCCTGACGATCATTCTCAAAGACTGATCCTTGGTCAGCAAGGCCACCACCCAGTTGACCATCGTCATGAACCTGTTGCGATACGCGATCAAGGAAAAAAGGTGCACGAACAGCCATGCCGTCCATGCGATAAATCCGTTAAAGTGCCTTCCGGCTCCAGGGATGTCTGCCACCGCCTTGCTTCTTCCGATAATCGCCATGGCGCCTTTGTCATCATAGACAAACGGCTTTAATGGTTTGTCATGCAGTGTAGCAATAAAATTCCCGGCCAGATTCTTCCCCTGCTGAATCGCTACCTGAGCCAGTTGCGGGTGCCCCTGGGGAAAATTCTTATCGGAAATCAGCAGGCAGGTATCGCCGATAGCATGGATATTTCGTGTTCCCGTCACTTTATTGTATTCATCCACGCGCAGCCGGTTGCCCTGTCCATAGCTTTCCGGCGGCACTCCCTCGAATACCTTGGCGGTGACTCCTCCGGTCCAGAACAGGATCCTGGTTTGAATCGTCTCCCCATCCGCGAAGATCACGGTATCGTTTACATAATCTTTTACCCGGGCATTCAGCCGCACTTTCACGCCCATCTTCACGAGGGTATCGTAAGCATATTTTTGTGATTTCTCACTCATCGGCGTTAACAACGTCGATGCGCCATCCACCAGGTAAATGCGCGCACCCTGCCTGCTTAATTCCGGGTAATCTTTTTCCAGAATATTTTCCCGCATCTCGGCCAACATGCCTGCAATCTCGACACCGGTGGGCCCGCCGCCGGCTATGACGACGGTAGCAAGCTTCTTTTTTTCCGTTTCGTCGGCCGCAATGATGACTTCCTCCATTTTCTGAAGCATGTAATTTCGTATCTCTATCGCATCATCCACCGTCTTCATGGGCAGCGCGGCCTTGCGAATGTTTTCCATGCCAAAATAATTGCTCTCGGTGCCGGTGGCGAGAACAAGGTGATCGTAAGATAGTTCGCAGGTGGACAAGAGCACTTTATTTTCTTCGGGAATGACTTTTTGCAGCTCCCCTAAACGGAAGCTGAGATTTTTCTTGTCATGAAATAACTTGCGGAAGGGATAGCGATATTGGATACGTCCAGAAAACCCGTGGCTACCTGGTATAGAAGCGGAGGGAAGAAATTGTAATTATTCATGTCTACTAGCGTGACATGAAACTCCATCTCATCGGCCAGATGCTTCACCAGGTTTATCCCGGCAAAGCCACCTCCGATTATGACAATCCTTGTTTTCATGGCGACGATTAAAATTGAGCAATCTTAAAATATCGCATATCAGGCGGTATGGAATTGAGTGCGTTCGAGAAAAATATCGAACCATTTCCTCAACCTAGAGGTACGAACCGGGCACGGACCTGCTTCGTAACAGCTACTTTGACGAATACCAAAGAAGGGTGGGCAAGCGATGCCGCAACTTCTCAAAAACGCATGCAATCCCGTTGATTTCGGTAGCGATCATTTGCTGGCTAGGCCACTGAAGCCAATCCCACCGCAGGCACGGTTTCAAGCAAATATGCCTATGAACCATTCTCAGTTTGGCGCTTATGTAGATACTCTGTTCGCTGTCAATGATATTTTTGATTTTTTTCTTTATGCGGGCACATGCCCTACACCTACTTCCCCTTTACCCAGTCATTCCCGCGAAAGCGGGAATCCATGGGTGTTGCCCGAATTCACCCACTGCGGGATGACGGCTTGTTCCAGTTAGTGTCTGGATTCCCGCTTTCGCGGGAATGACGAAGCGGATGGATGAAGCGTGGGTGCATAGGTAGATGGGTAAAGCGTAGCGTAACCCATCAGAACCCTGAAAACCGTATAGAGGCATATAAGCAAATGATCGGTGCCCATGCACGTTCTCATTCCGGCGCTACTTCTCCAATTTCTTTCGCCCAGCCACGAGACTGACCAGACCGAGACCGGCGAGCATCAGGGCATAGGATGCGGGTTCAGGGATAGGACTGACCGAGCTAATGGCGACGACTTGCCCTCCATTATTGATCGCCGTGGCTTTGTATAGAACCTCTCCGTCCGGCAAATTCACCCAGGAATTGAGGTCGGTAATGCCCATGCCATTGGGGCCGGTGATGAAAGCATGCATACCCTCTGCGCGTTCGCTCGTAAAGGAAGCTCCCACTACCTGTCCGGCGTCGTTAATGCCAGTCGCTGTACTGAAACCGTCACTCAAGGCATCCAGTTCGGCTATGCCCTCGCCGTTAAGGCCGGTAATAAAAGCCCGTGTGTGAGTCACCTCGAAATCTCCCACTACCCGCCCAGCGGCGTTAATGCCAAAAGCGTAACTGTAATTTCCACCCAGAGCACCGAGATCGGTCATCCCCACGCCGTTGGAGCTGGTGATAAAAGCGCGAATGCCGCCACCGGACGCGCTGAAACCTCCTGCTACCTGCCCGACAGCGTTGATGTCCATAGCGAAGCTAAAAACTCCACCTGGAGTATTAAGATCGGTCAATCCCCCCGCCATTGGGACCGGTCATAAAAGCATGTCTACTGCCTTCGGCCGTGTCGGAACCTCCCACTACTTGGCCGGCATCGTTGATAGCATGAGCGGAGCTGAAATGTCCACCCAGAGTACCAAGATCAGTCATGCCTACGCCCATTAGGACCGGTGATAAAGGCATGAGTATCGCCTCCGCTCGTGGACGAATGTCCCACTACTCGCCCCGCAGCGTTGATGCCAAAGGCGATACTGGTACGTCCGCCCAGTGTGCCGAGATCGGTCATGCTTACGCCATTGGGGCCAGTGATAAAAGCATGATAATCGCCTTCGATCGTTTTGGATGTTCCCACCACCTGCCCGGCATCATTGATGCCGTTGGCTACAGTGTCATGGCCACCCAACGTACCCAGTTGGGCCAGTCCCTCGCCATTGGGACCCATAATCCATGAGTTAGTTAATTGTCCGAAAGCCGGAAACACGAAACTGAGACCAGCGCTAAGTGCTACTGCCTGAATAAAGCTGCGTATTTTGAGGCGGCAGGTCATTTTCATAGTGAAGCGCTCCGATATAAGATGCTATTTACTAACAATTAAAGATAGATAATGAATCCGAATTGTCAAGCCGGGAAAGAAGTTCCTGCGTTGGGCTATTCCTGTCGAGGTTTCCGCGAGATGTACGACCAGCCGTAATTGAAGCTTGCCTCAATAAAGATGCAATGGTATGGAAATTCCTTCTCATAATAGCGCCTCCCTGACTCGGTAAAGGTTTGTTCAACTTGCCGGCGCGTTGAGATTCCATAAACCCCGCCTTGCATTTCTTTCAATACGTGCTATTCATTAATTACTTACGGTAATCCACTAATCTCCCGGAGGCAATGATGGCGACGAATGGAAATGGAAATCCCACTGACCCTGTCGCCAATCCTCCTGAAGGCGAAACACAACCGGGCACGGGCTATCGCCAGCGAGTAATCGTGAAATTCAAGGATCACGTCCAACTCCCCAGCGAAAACGCGGCACGCTTGGTGGAGGCCGGCGAAGTCGGCCCTTGGGGCGGGCTCACGGCACAGTTCCAGGGCATCACGCTGGAACCCCTCTTGTCCTTCAAGCAGACCGGGCAGTTCGCGGCGCTGACGGAACGGGCGCGCTCGCTCGACCCCTCCTTCCGCCCCACCAACCTGAATGCCTATTTCGCCGTGAACATGCCGCCCGGCACGAATGCCGAGGAGCTTGCAAAGGCGCTCTCCAGCTGGGAGTCGGTCGTCACGGCCTATGTCGAGCCGCCCCCGGTCGAGCCGCCGCTGGTGAACGCCGCGGATGATCCGCGCAGCGGCAACCAGGGTTATCTCGACCCCGCACCCGACGGCATCAATGCCGAGTATGCCTGGGACTTCCCCGGCGGTGACGGCGCGGGACAAGCGCTGGTGGATATGGAGTGGGGGTGGACTTTCAACCACGAGGATCTCGCCGCACACGGCATTACCCTTATTTCTGGCCTGAACCACTCCTATTACTTTCACGGCAGCGGGGTGCTGGGCGAGATTGCGGCAATTGACAATACGGTAGGCTGCGTCGGGATCACGCCCAATCTGGCTTCCATCCGCTGCGTCGGCCAGCACCAGCCCGACGGCAGCTACAGTACCGCTCAGCCGATCCTTGATGCCATTGGAGTGATGAGTTTTGGCGACGTGCTGCTGTTGGAGGCGCAAACTAACCTGTTCGGTTACAGCCTCGTTCCCGTCGAGATCGAACCGGCGGTGTTCGACGTAATTCGCCTGGCGACATCCCTCGGTATCGTCGTGGTCGAAGCAGCGGGCAATGGCGGTGTCGATTTGGACACCGTGGTCAACCCCGGCGGCCAGCAGATATTCAACCGCGCCAGCCCCGACTTCCTGGATTCAGGGGCGATTATGGTGGGTGCCGCAAGTTCGACCGCGCCGCACGCGCGGCTCGGCTTCTCCTGTCACGGCAGCCGCATCGACTGCTATGGCTGGGGCGAGAATGTGGACACGCTGTCTTCCGACGGCACCAATACAGCGACCAACCTCTATACCACAAGCTTCAGCGGCACTTCCAGCGCCTCGCCCATTGTCACCGGCGCTGCGCTCGCGGTGCAGGGGTTGTTCCAGGCGCTTCCCGCCGGCGACCGTCTTGATCCGGCGCAAATGCGGGCTCTCCTGTCCGACCCCGCAAATGGAACCCCATCCCAGAACCCGGCGGCGGATCGCGTCGGCGTCATGCCTGATCTGCGCGCCATCATTGACGGGATGATGCTCAACCTGCCGCCCGATGTTTACCTACGGGATTTCGTCGGCGACAGTGGCGACCCCCACCTCGGCGCAATCTCCTCCAGCCCCGACGTCATCCTGCGGCAGGCGGCCGTGGCAGACCCGCAGGGCGCCTTTGGCGCGGGCAGTGGCACGGAGAACGATATGACGCTGGGTTACGAGGCGGAAGCCGGCCAGGATAATTTCGTCTATGTGCGGGTGCGCAACCGGGGCGGTTCCGCTGCCGCCAACGTGGCTGCTACTGTCTATTGGGCGCCGCCTTCCACGCTTCTGACACCGGATCTCTGGACCTTGCTGGGATCGGCTACCCTGCCGAACGTGCCGACAGGCGACCTGCTGACCGTCTCAAACGCTATCACCTGGCCGTCCGCGGCAATCCCCGCACCCGGGCATTACTGCTTCGTGGGCATTCTCAGCACGGCGCGCGACCCCGGACCAGCGCCCGCCGATTTTTTCGACTGGGATAATTTCACCACCTTCATCCGCAACAACAATAATGTCACCTGGCGTAATTTCAATGTCGTCAATAACGTGCCGCCCCCGCGCGCTGACCCGCCGGGTTATATGCCCCTGCCCTTCCTCGCGGCGGGCGCGCCGGATAAAGCGCGCAGAATGCGCCTCGAGATCGTGGCGCGGCTACCAGCCGGCGCCGAAGCCGTGCTCGAACTTTCCCCCGAATTCGCCGAACTCGTTCGCGCGCGTCCTCACCTCATGCCGTACACGCCATTCAGGAATGCGGAGGGCTGCCGCGTTGTCCACATTCCCATCAACCATTGCGGCCGCACCAAATTCCCCGAAGTTGCGTTCCCCGCCAAAGCGCGCATACCGCTGCGATTGCTGGTGAAGATACCGGAAGAATTGCGGCAGCACGAGTTCGAGCTTTTCGCGCGCCAGCTTTACCAGGGAGATGAAGTCGGAAGGGTGACGTGGAGGCTAGTGCCGTACAGGGAGCCGCAATAGCAGACAGCGGCAAGGCTGCCTGCATTTTACGCATTATTGAATGCTCAATCGCCTTTTGCTGGTTTTGCTTTTATCTCTTTATAGATCGCGTCCAGATTTGCCGCTCGTTCTATTGTATTAGGATGGCGCTTGATCGGCGTGTCGACAATCTCATGCACCGATGCCGCCAATCTCTCCAGGTCCGATACCGGAACGGAGGTCGCTTTTTCCGGCTCTGGAGCGGGCAGGTCTTTCAGGAATACTTGAATCGAATCCGTCAGCTTCTGCTCGTCCGCGAAAACGCGATCAAGCAATTTAATCGCGCACGCATCGGACTGCAACTCCTGATCGATATGATGGCGGGTAAAAAGGTTTTTACCCACCTTGACGTGCTCTATTACCATGCCCGGATTACTTCCGGCACTGGATACTACGTTCACCAAATCTTTTTTGGCTGAAATTGAATCAACCACCATGCTTTGCAAATCCTTTGTCTCATGCCGCTGCAGTACGTGGGCCACCTCGTGCGCAAGTGCGAAGTAGGCTTTCGGATGGCGGGCGCTGTTTGCAATCAGGCCCTGATCGATATAGAGAAAGCCTCCTGGCCGGGCAACTGCATTTCCCCCGCTATTTTTCAGGATGAACAACTTGAACTCGTACTCATGCTTCTGATCCACCTTGGAAAGAATTTCGTCCAGCATCTTATCCGCGATGGGATAGTATTTCTTGCCGAGCTTGTGATTCCTATCCAGAAGATCAGTTTCTTCTTTATGCGACCGTTCGCCGTACATCACCTCAGCCGTCATCGGCAACCAGTTCAACTGTTTTGCCGCAAGCTTGAGAGAGTGAGGGATTTCTTCCATTGTATCGAGACTGATAGCACCAGGGTCTTGCGCTATCGCGAGGCTTGAAAACAGGCTGCCCAAAATTTTTTCTCCTGTCTTAATTGCTTCTTCCACTCCAAAAGTAGCCAGCGACGCCAGATTATCCGTAAGCTCGAAAGGTTGCACGATCTGCGGACAGTTTTTATCCAAAACCACGGAGGCCTGCGAAGCGGTGGCAGTGATCTTTTTGATATTGACATCGGCGGCGCCAGGACCCTCCTCCACAGACGGAGGGTCCTGTTTCGCTCCAGAACCTTTGAACAGATTGAAGAGAGATGGCTTCTCCTCATTCGCGTGGCTCGCGGAAGCCGCGGCCAGCAGCAGGATCGCGCAAAGCGCCTGCTTCGCAGGTAACAATGTATTCATGATTCCCTCCTGAGGTGGTGGCGGATCAATATAGTTTTTGCTGCAACTGCTGAATTTTCAGTTCGCGAGCATCGTAATAGCCTTCTTCGTCAAGGATTGCAGCCTCGTAAACGAGCCGGGCATTCTCATCTTTTACTTCACTTTGCATCTTTTCTATTCGGGCGCGAATTTCGGGATTACTTAGTGCTTCCCGCAGATTACCTTGTGCCTGCTGCGTATTTAGCGGCTTGTCCTCTTCCAGTCTCCTGCCGCCGGTCTTGCTATGGCCGGCCAGTTTCCGCAGCACCAAGGCCAGCGATTCGCAGGGCACGGAATAAGAATGGTCATTGATCACCGACTTAAAAACGATCCAGAGCGCATCGGGGACCCCCGTCTCCTTTATTGAAGGGTCACATTCCAATTCGGCGGCATGCGCCGCTCCCACGCCGGTTAAAAACAAGCCCAGGGACAACCAAGCTGCAGCTTTCATATCATCCTCCGTGAGAACGCGTCGAAACAATGGATAGCAGTACCAAGATAAGCCAGATAAGCCGGCGCGATGCGAGCAGATAAACGGCTGGCTTGTTCCGGCGCCAGAGACATTTGAAATCCAGATAAACGAACCTTTTAAAGCTTTCGCACAGGCTCCGGCTATCGACGAGTAGGCAGTCCGATCCGGTTCCGGCGCCGGGCTCCAGTTGAATTTCCGCTTCGCCGCGGGCCGCGCTCCGCTCCCGGGTCAGATCCCGCCCGACGCGAATCGCCTGGGCAACGGACCCCGAAACGAAGCTCTCGAAAAGCATGCCGACGGCAATCGGAATGGGCGAAGCCCAGACCCCAAAATTTTCCAGGATGAGCAGAGATAGGTAGGAAAAGATAAGCATCCCCAGCACCACCAGCCCGAGCAGACGGAAAATCAGCCAGGGGGCCAGTAGTTGATTCGTCGGGGAGGAGATATTGAGCCGAAAGGTGAAGTAGCGATGCCAGCACCAGGCAATGACGTAGCCGAACATCAGCCCCCACCCCAGATCAACGATCAACTTGGAAACGTTGTAGTAATCTTTTTCATGCTCGATTACCCGCTCGAACGTAGATGCAAAGGCAAGGGCATGGAGCTCGACCCCGTACTTTTCATCCATCGGCGTGAGGAATCGATCGTCTCCACCGTAGGTGGCGCCGAGGAAGACCACTTTGCCGCCCAGTTGATGTGTGGAAATGCCGTCGCTAATGGCCTTGGGCGCTAGCGAAGAAGACGGCTGGAAATTGAGCATCGGTTTATGCTCTTCAAAAGGCCGAGAAATACCCGGGAGGGCATTCCCGCAGCGCTTATCCGCGGCATGGGCGCAATATGAAGCGCGTGCGACCTGGGCCAGCGCGGTGGGATGCGAGTAATAGGTCAGAACCACGCCGTATTCGAGAGGCAGCTTTGCATTGCCGAAACGGACACCGGCGTTCTCCATTTCACCGGCCCACCCCCTGGCCGTGACTTCCCGCTCCTCGAAGGGTCCAGCCAGTATTGTCGGAATCGCCTTGGTCTGCGCCTGAATCATCTCCTCCAGCGCCTTCTCGCATTTGGCGATATCCCCCCAACCATGGTCGTCACCCCCGCTTTCCGGCGGCTTCAACGCGGGAGAAAGATCCAAATCGATAACGACAATGCTGGGCGACGAGTCGTATATTTCTTTCAGGTGGGAGAGGAGCACGCATCGATTAAGAGGGGACCTTTCCAGGTATTCCCTTTTATGCGTTTCACCGTCGATGGCGACTACCACCGCTAGCGAATCGCGGGGGGAGGAAGCGAGTGAGCTGAGGTGCCCGATAACCACGTACGCATAGCGGTCTATCTGGTGCAGCCAGTGGGTGTGGTAATGGATCGTGGTGACGATGGCTGCAACCAGAACTATCTGGGGCCAGTCGTTGACAATATAGTGATGGAGATTGGAAAAAGAAAAGAACCTGTGGTGGGCGTCTGGCGATTCTTCCGTTTTCTCGTTTTTATAGCCCATGCCCCACATCCTTTCCAGATGCCGAACCAGCCGCCTCCGATTTCCCGGGCAAAGCCTTGTCCCCGAAAATCCCTATTGAGCGGTAATTTGCGCCGGTTAGCCAGACCGTAAAGCCCGCGTGCCGCACATCCCTGAAATGCGGCGAGCTTCCCACGCGACCTACGGGAATTTGTTGAAGCATCAAGCCCATACGACAGTATTTGAGTATAGCTCAATTATGCAATCCTGGTATACATATTCCGTGGCATGTGAAAATCAGCAAGCGTAGGGCGGCAACGAGCGAAGCGCGTGCCCCGAATGAGAATCCATCAATGCTATTGCTTCGCAGCTGCTAACGGTGTAAAGCTATCAAGCCTTCAGCAACTTGCGTTGCAGCGGCTCCACCGCCGGTCCCTCAAGCACTGACCCGTCGGGTGAGAAGCGGCTTCCGTGGCAGGGGCAGTCCCAGCTCGTTTCGACGCCGTTCCAATGGACTTTGCACTTCATATGGGTGCATACCGGGGAGACGGCAAACAACGCGCCGTTCTTGTCTCTGTATACCGCGAGCGATTCGTTCTCGACCTTCACGATCGCGCCGTTGCCCGGCATGAGTTGCGACAAGGAAATCTTATCCCCATCCGTCACGTAGTCCTTGACCAGGGATTTCAGCACACTCGCTGTTTCTTCGGCGATGCCCTTGGCACCCTTCAGCGGCGCAAAACGGCTCGCCTTGACGATCGGGGCAAAGAGGTTGTCCCTGCCGGCAATCAGGTCGCGGATAAGCGATGCGGCCACGGTTCCATAAACCAGGCCGTCGGTCTCGAAGCCGGTCGCGATGAAACAGTCCGTCGCGTCCCGCCCGATATAGGGCAAGCCGTCGGCGGCGCTGTAATTCTGCGCGGACCAGCGGAACGCAATCTCGCGTATGTCGAAGTGCGCGCTGGCCGCGGTTTCGAGCCTATCCAGACTGAGGATGGCGTCCTCCTGCCCGGTCTTGTGCTCCTCCCCGACGCAGACAAGGAAAGCCGCATCATCCACCTCCACGTTACGCACCGAAAGGCGGGCGACGCCGCTGCCCCAGAAAATTCCCGGGGGAAACGCGTTCTTCGCAATGGGCGTAGCGAGCCCATATTCACGGTTCGCAATCATTTCCGCCTGCACCAGGTGCACGCCCTTCGGCGTGTGCGTGGCAAACACAATCTCCCTGGCTGTCACCGTCCCGTTGACCGTGCGTACGACACGCTGGTCTGTATCCACCTCAAGAACCATCGAATTCTGGAAGATAAGGCAACCCTTGGCTGCAGCTTGGCGGGCGAGTTCGCGAACATAAGCCTGCGGGTGAAACTGTGCCTGGTTCTCCAGGACCAGCACGGACCCATGCGGGGGGGCAAAAGGAGCCGGCAGCGTCTTTTCAAGATGTGCCGGCAGCCCTGCCTCGCGTGAGGCCTGGTACTCGTTTTTAACGGATGCCTGTGCGTTCTCGGATGTCGCGTAGCGGTGCAACCGGCAGCGCCGGAACCCGCAAGCGATATCGAATTGCCGCACCCGCTGCTCGATCTGATCTACCGCCGAGCGCCGGGCGGTGGTTACGGCATGGGCGACGTCGCTCCCCCATCGATCCACGATGCGGTGAACTCCACGGCTGACGGTTTCATAAAGGTTGCCCGTCGAATTGCCGGTGCTGCCAAAGCCCACATCGCGGGCTTCCAGCAGCACAACCGAGATGCCTTCCTCAACCAGATTCAACGCCAGCGTCACCCCGGTAATGCCGCCGCCCACGATCGCCACGTCGGCAGAGATAGCTTCCTGCAACGTCGGAAAAGCCGCTTCCGGTGCGGTTCCGCGCCAGACAGAAGTTGTGTTCATGATAGCCCTCTCTCTTTTATTCCAAACGTGAGGAGTATCGTAAACATAAACTTCAGATTCTCTGTACGCTAAGGCACATAGTTTTATTCACCTGCCTGGGTTCGTGTCGCTCTCAATCCAACGTGGAATGTGCTTCAACGTACAGACCAAATGGCCGGCGCATTTTATTCTTTTGGAAAGTATCGGATCTTTAAGCAAAAACGGCTTTAAAACCTAGCGCTTTCTCCGGAGAATAAAATGGACAATGACAGAATTATAAGCGTGCTGAATGGCCTGATCGAGATCTCGCGCGACGGCGCGGAGGGTTTCAGGACTTGTGCGCAGGATGTGGACGACCCGGCGCTGAAACGATATTTTCAGAACCGCGCCGAGAGTTGCATTTACGCCGTTAGCGAGCTGAGCTCGGAAGTCCGGCGTTACGGCGGCGACCCCGACACAGCTGGTAGCGCGACGGGTACATTGCATCGCGCCTGGGTTGATCTAAAAACAGCGCTCACGAGCCAGGATAATCTTGCGGTGCTTGAAGAATGCGAACGCGGCGAGGCTGCCGCAGTGATGGCGTACGAGAATGCCCTGAGGGAAGAATTAACCGGCGACTTGCGGGCGCTTCTTGAAAAGCAATGCGATGGCGCGAAAAGAAACCATGACCGTGTACGCCAATTGCGCGATGCAGCCAGGCACTCCAACAGTACCGGGCTGTCCTGATTGCGGCCGGAATTGGAAAAGGCCCTATCCCTATTTATGTTTCACGTAGATAAGCTTGTCGGTATCGAAACCCAGTTCATTGGCCTCGTTTATGAACTTCTCCATGATGTCTTTGGTAACGCGCGGAGTTCGGGAGAGAAACCATAGATAACTTCTATCCGCCCCTGTTACAAAAGAATACTGGTAGTCAGCTTTGTCAAGACCGAATATTACGTATGATCCGTAAAAAGGAGGGAAGAAGGAAACCCTGTAATAGCCGATGCCGGGATCTTTCATCGGATACGCTTTGCCCTCCGCAACACGCCATTCCCCTTTTTGAGCATCATATCCACGATTTACGACTTTCATGCCGCCGTCATCAAGCAGACTGTAATTGGCGGTAATGTCGCTCAAACCCTTTTCGAAGGAATGCTCCAGGCGCGCGATTTCATACCACTCACCAAGATACCGCTGGGCATCGAAGTTCTTGACCGGCGTAATCCCCTTGGGAATTCCAGCACATCCAGCCAATGTCACGAAACCTGCTATCAATAGCACACGCAGCGATTTATGCATTCAAATACTCCATTTTTACAGTGATGCTGTTATATGCTGCTAGCATGGCAGGATAAACACAGGAATGGCCAAGTTCCACACTTATACACCGGTAAACACAGCGTAATGGGCATGGTACTTTGTTAGCAGCGCTATTTTGAGATCCTGTGCAACGTCAGTGCAGGACCTCCTTTTGTTTCCAGCGTCGCGGTGTTGCCATCGGCTCCCAGCCTGAATGCGGCCGTCTCGGTTCCGGAAAAGCCCGCACAGCCATTGTTATCATAAGTAAATCCCTTGATATTCAATGCCTTGCTGGCTGAATCATAGGTGTATGACGCGAATTCGACACCCGGATCACCGCAGCTTTCATGATCGGCACTTTTAATATCTCCGATTGGATCAACCATCATGTATTTCCCGTTGGAAAAAAACAGGTAAGTGGGGGTCTTGATGGATGTCGGATCAGAGGCCCAGGCCCCGACAATGCCTTTAGGATCGTTCTCCATCCTGAAATAAAGATTCTCCTTGACCTCGGTCTTGATAGGTTCCTTCGAAGAACTGATCTCCAGCGTGCCGGCGATATGAAAGAGTTCGCCGAAGAGGCTCTTCTGCTCCCTCTTCCTTTGCACGGTAAAAATGTCCGACGTGATCAAATCGGAACCATCGGTACGAATCCGCCAGTTTGGCCGGGGGTGCGACAGCCCGGCGTGAAGATTGGTATCGATTACCGGCGTTGCCGCGAACTTGAATCCCCTGGTATCCATCGCAGATAGACGGGCGGCGCCATATTCCACGCCGGCTTTACTGAGCAGGTTGCCGCCGCATACCCGGTTGGTGTCGCAGGAATCGTCAGGCGTCGCTTCCCCTTGCAAATACTCCCCACTGCCGTCTGCTGAAATGCGAATAACGGAAGCGGTTGCATCGTCGTGTCTAACCCAGATGTTGGTGCCGAGCATGTTCATGCCCTGCGAAAGAAAGTGGGCTTTGGCTTGCGCCGCGGTTTTGGCCCGGTCGCCAATGCCGCCCGCCTCCATCGCCTTCTGCAATTCGGGTGATGCGGCAAACGCGGCAGGATCACTGTCCAGATCGATCGAGGCACTGACAGCCGACGCGGCGCTGGCGGGAATGAAAATCCCGTTCCCAAGATTGCCGTCCCCGTCCAGGGATTGAAACAGGATAAGCAGGTTTCGCAATCTATTGTCGTTATCGCCCGCCAGCTGTATGGGCGTAACGATCGCAGCCCCTTTCACTTTTCCGAGGCTGAGGCTGCCCAGTTTGAACTCGACCGTATCCCCATGATTGTACTTGAAGACGCCATGCTCATCCGTCGTGCCTGAACCTGAGGGCGATGCGTAGGCGACGCCGCCCACCGCGGTATCCAGCAACCTTCCGGTGGCCGGGCCTGTTTGCGGCTTGCCGCCGCCACCGCCCTTGCCACCGTTATTTGACGAAGGCTCGCTTCCATCACCACAGGCAGCAAGGCTCAGGGCCAATGCCATTGGCAGCAAACGCGCCAGGGAGGCTGTTATCGTGTTCCGAGTAAATTTCATTCAGTTAAATCCCGAATTGATTGAGAGCAGCATTTTAAACTATAACGCTACGATTCTGAAAAACATCCTCCTCTTTTTCTACACTGCGGAAATGTAACCTGCTGGAAACGGATTTCGACGCATATCCCGTTCGCCGGGGCCGGCGATGCCTGTGAAATCAGAAGAAAATGTCTCCTCCAGTCATACAAATAGCCCGTTCGGATAGTCCATTCGGTTCATTATCATTTCTCGGCGATCAAGCTAGAGTAAGAATTGTTATCTTTATTATCAACACGCTATCGACCCTTTATATTGGCCCCTTGACCGGGGTGAAAATAGGTTTTACCACGAAAATATAAGGACATAGATATGAAAAAAGAATTAGTATTGATAAGCGCATTATTTTTCAACGCCGGCGCGGCAATGGCGAACGGCACAGTGAGTTGGGCTCTGTGGTCGGGACCCAACGCAACGTTCACGCAGAACAGCGACACCATCGACCTGACTTATACCGGGCAATGGAACTCGATCGATACCAATGCCAGCTATTTCAATACGGTGCCCGCATCTTTCACCAGCCCGGAAGTCACCAATACCCCAGGCGCTAACGGAGCGATCCACATGGTGGGCGGCACTTCCGAGGTCAACACCCTGCATTTCTCGCAGCCGGTTGTCGATCCTGTGATCGCTGTTTATAGTGTTGGGCGCACGAGTGCGCCTGTAACGTTCAATTTCCTGGACGATCCTACTTTCGTTATCGCGAGCCAGGGCGCCGGATATTGGGGTGGCGGCACACTCACGCAAAGCGGAAATTCCGTGACCGGGCTGGAAGGGAATGGCCTGCTGCAGTTCACTGGCAGTTATACCGATATTTCATTTACAACGCCTGACAGTGAAAGTTTTTACGGCTTCACCGTCGGAGCAATGGCCACGGTAGTACCGGAACCTGAAACCTACGCCATGCTATTGGCCGGCTTGGGATTGATGGGATTCCTGACGCGTCGCCGCAAGGCTTCTTGATCAGAATTCAATCCTGAGCCACGAAGGGACTTCTGTCCCTTCGTGGCTTTTTCTTTTCCAGCAGCTTCAATGCGGCAGTTTCGTCGCGAGCACATCTACATGCTCGATCTGCGGTGGCTCGGCCAATAACTCCCCGGCATTAGCCATCAGCGCTGCTGCGATCGGGCCAGCCAGATGTGCCGAGCGTCCCGCTTCGTCAGCGAAGGCGTCGAAAATGCCGAAAGTCGATGGCCCTAACCGTAACGCGAACCACACCGGCGTAGTGGCTTCCTCATTCGCCATGGCGAGGGCGCTTTCAAGGAAGCTGGCGACAACCGTTTCTTTCCCGGGTTTGGCTTGCAAGCGGACTAACAGGGCAACTTTTACCATGTGATCTCTCCTTTCTAAAGTTGAACTACGAGAGCCGACTGTAAGTGATGAAGCCAGTGCCTGGCAAGTGGCAAGATTGACAATTATGATATAATTCCTGCCATGCGTATCCACGTCCTTGCCCTCGATGAAGTTTTTGATACCGGTTTATCCACTATTCTCGATACCTTCAGTATCGCCAACGATCTGGCAGAGTCTGCCGGAACTTCTTCAGTTCATTTCGAGGTAACTGTCGTCGGAGTTCGCCACCGGGTGCGCACCAGTCATGGATTGTCAGTGCCGGTTATATCGGCGGCGCGGCTTGAACGGCCTGACATTGTGCTGATTCCCGCCCTCGGAGCAAAAATGCCACAGACACTGCAGGTGGCGCTCGAGCGGCGGGATGTGGCGGATGCAGGTGAACTGTTGCGAGAATGGTCCGATGGGGGCAGCTTGGTGAGTGCCGCTTGCACCGGGACCTTTGTCCTTGCGAACACATCGCTGCTCGACGGGCAGAGCGCCACCACTTCATGGTGGCTGGCGCCGTTGTTTCGCGAACGTTACCCTAACGTCAAGCTGGAAGAATCGCGCATGGTCGTCGGTTCATCCCGTTTCGCCACTGCGGGAGCGGCATTGGCACATATTGACCTGGCACTATGGCTGGTGAGGCGCAGCAGCCCTGCGCTTGCCGCATTGACGGGCCGTTTTCTGGTGATTGATCCACGCCCATCGCAGGCGGTTTTCATGATTCCAGATCATCTCATGCATACGGATCCATTGATCGAGCGATTTGAACAATGGGCGCGACAACATCTGGCCGATGGCTTCTCGCTCAGCGCGGGGGCCAACGCAACCGGAACCAGCGAGAGAACTCTCGCTCGCCGCCTGAGGACAGTGTTGGGCAAGACTCCGCTCTCCTATTTTCAGGATCTGCGCGTAGAGCGCGCGGTACACCTGCTGCAAACAAGCAATGATAGCATTGACCTGATCGCCGCCCGGGTGGGCTACGCAAACGGTGTGACATTACGCACGCTCCTCCGCCGCAGGATTGGCCGATCCGTAAGTGAGCTGCGTGCGGGCAAGCGATAGCCTCGGCAAGCAAGGGTCATCGTCACGGCAGCCTACCGGGGGCAGGCTTCATTTATCCTGGGGGTTGTGGCAGGCGGGTCAGCACTCAACAAAGAAGAAAACTGGTAGCATGAAACCAGCCATTAACCGTTGAAAGGCAAAAAACCGGTGGAACCCTTTGTTGAGCAAATAGCGGTGATGGAAACGAGCAACCCGTCGCCCCGGGACTTTTCTACGCTTCCGCCCGATTGCGTGTTGAATGCCCTGGAGAGCGTGGGCTTCCGCAGCGATGGCCGTCTGCTGGCACTCAACAGCTATGAAAATCGCGTCTACCAGGTCGGCCTGGAAGAAGGCGCCCCGCTGGTGGCGAAATTTTATCGCCCCTGGCGCTGGACGGATGCGGCCATACTCGAAGAACACGCCTTCGTGCAGGAGCTGGCCGAGCATGAAATTCCCGTCGTGCCCGCGCTGGTGCTGGAGGGAATAACGCTGCACAGTTTCAAGGGATTCCGCTTCGCTGTTTTTCCCAGGCACGGCGGCCGTGCGCCTGAACTGGAAGATCGCAGCACGCTTGAGTGGATGGGGCGGTTCCTCGGCCGCATCCATGCTGTCGGCACACTCAAGCCGTTCCGCGAACGTCCCACGCTGGATATCGCCAGCTACGGTGAACAGCCGCGGGATTACCTGCTGACGCACGGATTTATTCCGACCGATCTCGAGGCGGCCTATCGCAGTGCGGTGAATCAGGCGCTGGACGGCGTGCGGCACTGCTTCCGGCGCGCGGGAGAGATGCGCGCCTTGCGCCTTCATGGCGACTGCCATGCGGGCAATGTGTTGTGGACGGACGACGGTCCGCACTTCGTGGATTTCGACGACAGCCGCATGGGGCCGGCAGTGCAGGATTTATGGATGCTATTGTCGGGCGAACGCGCCGACATGGCGCGGCAATTGAGCGACGTGCTGGCGGGGTACGAGGATTTCTGCGATTTCGACACACGTGAACTGCATCTGGTCGAGGCACTGCGCACCCTGCGCCTGATCCATTATGCGGGATGGCTCGCGCAACGCTGGGACGACCCGGCCTTCAAGCAGGCGTTTCCGTGGTTCAACACGGCCCGCTATTGGCAGGATCGCATCCTTGAATTGCGCGAACAGATCGCACTGATGGATGAGCCGCCACTGTGGCAGGCATGATTCTTATCTTCGTTGCAGTCGTGGCTACGAAAAGAAGGCGCACCCGCTGATTCTTTCAGGTTTATATGGATACGAAACAGACGTGCCCGTGCGGCGCAACCGGGGTAACGGCCAAGCAGCCGGGGCCTCGCGGCAAAGCCCTGAAGGGAGGGGCCAGTAAACGATATGCGGACTGCTGCGGCCGCTATATCGACCTTGGCGAACCCGCGCCCACAGCGGAAGCATTGATGCGCTCACGCTATACCGCATATGCGCTCGGCCGTGGGGATTATCTGCTGGCGACCTGGCATCACGGCACACGCCCGGCTTCCCTTGAACTGGCGCAACTGGCAGAGGACCCACGCAGAATATGGCTGGGACTGGAAGTAAGGCGCCATGAACAGCTCGAGCCGGATCATGCGGTGGTGGAATTTGTGGCGCGCTACAAGATAGAGGGCCGCGCGCACCGTTTACACGAGACCAGCCGCTTCCTGCGCAAGGCAGGGCGGTGGTTCTATGTGGATGGCGATATCGCCTGAGATGGACGGGTAAAAAAGGGGGGCGCGAACTTGCAGTCTGACATACCCGTCATAATTTGACTGTGCCGCGCGCCCCCACGCTACATTATAGGGCGTTGTCCTGTGACCCGGACTTGACCTTGACCTTGTTTTCCCGCTGCTGCTGTGTTTCCGCCGGGGCCGCGTAATCGCGCTTCGCAAGTTCCGCCGCTATTTTCTGGTGATAAGAAGCCTGCTTTACGCTTTCTTCCGCGGTTTGCTCGTATTTGCGCAGTAACGCCAAGTTATGCGATTCGAAATCTTGTCCCTGCCGACCGTAGAGATAGCTTTTTTCCCCATATTGTTGAAGGACTTTCTTTTGCTCCTCCGCCTTTACGAGCGATTCTCTAGCCACATTCTGATATTGCTTCGCCAACTTATCATGGTCGGCGTAAGTCTTGGCATTCTCCGCGGCCTTGCGAGCATTGGCATTCTCCGCTTCCAGAGGTGTCATCTGTGCACACGACGCCAATAGACCGAGCATGGATAAAACTGAAACGAATTTTCCTAATTTTGTTTTCATGACAGTAATGAACCCAAATAGAATGAAAGTGACTTCATACTACCGCGCTTAATGCTATGAGGATATTGGGGAAACCCTGGTTTTATGCTAAGGGAAACCCTTAGGCAACATTTGCATGGTAAAAGTGATAGATGGGAAAGTGATAATCCTGGATCTCCCAAGCCCGAAGGAACTGCGACTGTGATGATGGAGGTTATGAGATTGCCTGGGAGGCTGCGGTATGAGTACTGAAAAGCGGCGCCTTTCCAGCCGTTGGGTAAAAGAATCCGCTCTCGCCTGGCTGTTGTCAGGCTTCGAGCGGATCTCCCGCAACGGAATGCGTATCGGCGGTCTTATAAGGCGTTGCCGGAGCTTCCATTAAAGTCCTTCCGGTCTGTTCCGGCCGAGGCCTTGTTTTCCCGGCTGCTTCCCTGGGCGGCGCGGTTAACCTGGCCGAGTTCCGAGGCCATTTTCTGGTGATACGTGGCCTGCTTTATGTTTTCCTCGGCGAACTGCCGGTATCTGCGCAGCAACGCTGACGTATGGGCTTGCAAGTCCTGCGCACGTCTGCCATAGAGATAGCTTTTGTCCTCATAATGCTCAAGCAGTTTATTTTGTTCCTCAGCCTTTGCCCGCATTTCTTTCGCCGCATTTTCATATCGCTTTGCCAGACTATCGTGGTCGCCATAGGTGCTGGCATTTTGCGCAGCCCTTAGGGTAGCGGCATTCTCCACTTCGAAGGGACTCATTTGCGCGCAGGAAGCCAAGAGACCAAGCATGGATAAAACCGCAATGTGTTTTCCCAACCTCGTTTTCATGATAGCAATGAACCCAGATAGAATAAGTTAGGCGTATCCTATCGCGACCAACGCTATGAGTACATTGGGGAAACACTTGTTTTGTACTAAGGGAAACCCTTAGGCAACATTTATATGTCAGAAGTGGATAATGTAACACTTGCGCACCTCGGCAGGAAACCTGAAAATTACTCTCCCAACCGAAACAAAACGAATGAGGCTACCAAAACATTCGAATCAGCCCTTCGGCAGCGGTAGCTTTATCCGGGTAACCATAAGAATTTCTTTTCTTAGTAAATGACAAAATCTGTTTTCCCCCATCTTGAATGTCATGGCCCGGATCTTGCCCTGCTACCGTCCCCGGCCTAGAGCGTTTACGCCACACCTCAGGAAAGTCCCGTCTCTTTTGCTTGCCCATGTTGGCAACCTTCCTTCATCTGGTACCAACAGGTTGAGGCGCATATCTTCCAGGAGCACTCCGTCGCTTACTTTTATTGACGCAATCGCGGTCGTTCCAAATTTGTAATTTATAAAAAACCAGCTATGTTGAATGGACGCCTATAGGCGTTTTCTATCTGACCAGTACGTTGCGTACCAGATTGTCGCAACGATGCTAAACAGACCATAGCAATCCACAAATTTCGGAGGATGAGAAAATGCAAACGAAACTGATTTTAGGTGCTTTATCCGCAGTATCGCTGGGACTGCCTTCGCTTGCAGCAGCGTCGCCTGTCCTTGTCCGTTCGGCTGGGGGAGATTCTACGCCCGCGTCGATAAACGCTGCCCGCGATCAATTTCGCGTGGATTTGGGTGGCGGCACCGTGGCGGGTCCCAATGGCTTGTTCGGAGATGCGCGTCGCGAAATAAATTGGGACGGGACACCGGACGGCTTTTCGGCCCCGAATAACCTGCCGGGAAATTTCTTTAATTCCAACTCGCCGCGCGGCGCGGAGTTTTCGACGCCCGGAACAGGCGTTCAGGTCAGCGCAAATAGCGGGATAGCCCCCGTCGAATTCGATAATATTAACTCCGGCTACTCGTCGACTTTTGGTGTTTTCAGTTCGCAACGCCTCTTTACCGGCGTAGATAGCAATGTCGTGGACGTTTCTTTCTTTTTACCAGGAACTACCACACCCGCGCTGGTTTCGGGTTTCGGTGCGGTCTTTACGGATGTCGATCTGACAAGTTCAACAAAGATTGAGTTTTTCGACGCCGCCAATGCTTCCCTGGGGATTTACGCCGTGCCCGTTGGCACGGTTGACTCGGAGAGCCTGTCATTCCTGGGGGTATCATTCACCGACGGACCCATTGTTTCTCGCGTCCAGATCACCAGCGGAAACACGGCACTTGGCGCGGGGGTCAATGATGGTGCCCCTTTTGGCCCGGATAACATTGTCGATCTTGTTGCCATGGATGATTTCATATATGCCGCACCTGTGCCGGAACCGGAAACCTATGCCATGCTACTGGCAGGTCTTGGGCTGATCGGTGCAATAAGCCGTCGCAGGAAAGTTTTCATTAACTGATTCAGCAAGAAGCGGCCTTGAACGGGGACCGCGGTTCCCGTTTTTCATTTTGCGCACATTCCATTGTCCGATTGCGATTCAGAATGCAATCAGCTGTGCAGCGACACTGGCATCTCCCCTGCTTATCTGCCTAACGCTCTTCCGAGATCCATTGTGTGGCGTAACGTATCAAATCGGCGCCATCCTTCAGATTCAGTTTGGAGCGAATGTTGAATCGGTGTGTTTCGATCGTTTTAATGCTGCGGTTCAGCAGCTTGGCGATTTCCTGGCTGCTATGCCCGGAGCCGATCAAATGCAGCACTTCAAATTCGCTGGGGGTCAGGCTCTTGATGAGCGATTCCGGCTCGGCACTCCCGGTCGCGACCCGGTTCAGCAGCCGCGCATGCATTTGCTTGCTCAGGTAAACGTTGCCCGCCAATACCTCGCGGATAGCGCTTACCAGTACCTCCCCCGGCTCCTGTTTCATCACGTAGCCGCGTGCGCCGGCCCGCAAAGCGCGTTCGGCATAGGCGGCTTCGTCATGCATCGAGACGACGAGCACCGGTAATCCCGGAATCAGGTGATGGATGCTTTTTATCACTTCAAAACCGGAGAGGGTTTTGAGAGATACATCCATTAATACGATATCGGCATGATGCCCCGCTTTGAGCGTGGCCAGCGCTTCATCGCCGTCGCCAGCCTCGGCGGACACCTCCATATCAGGCTCGAGATTGATGAGCATCGCCATGCCATGCCGCAGCATGGCATGGTCGTCCACAAGCATTACCTGTGCTTTCGAAACTGACATGTCAGAAGCCCTTGGTGTAGTGAGTCAGAGATATCCTTACATAACCGGTTCAAATGAATAAACCGGGCGGAAATGTTAAAAATGACTGGGTTGTTGTCAGACAAGGCGCGAGGAGGCGCATAGTTACTCATATGCAACGACGAGCAACGCGGTATGGCGGCAATCCAGTCATTTTTAAGTAACGATATCGCTGACTCGCCACACTAACCCATTCGCATTTTTAGCCGCACTTCCGTGCCTTCGGCACGCGGCAGGAATTCAAGTATCGCGCCGAGTTGCCGGGCGCGATACTGCATGATTTTAATGCCCATCCCCGTTGTGGTGCCGCGCTTTGGGTCGACACCGGCAAAGCCTCTGCCGTCGTCGCATATCGACAGGCACAGCATGTCTTCCTCGGAGGCCAGCGAAATTGTCAGATGTTGCGCGCCACCGTGACGTATTGCATTGTTGACAGCCTCCTGGGCAATCCGGTAAAGGTTAAGCGCAATATTGTTGTCATCGACAAAAACGTCATTCTTGCGCACGAAATTACAGGTAATTTTATACGTCGCCGAGATTCTCGATGCAAATGCCTGTAACGCGGCCATCAGGCCATTGGTCTCCAGCTCAAACGGAAGCAGGCCCTGCGCGAGCTGCTTGCATTGCATCACGGCGGTCTGCGCCTGGCTTGCAATGGAAGCGGCAACCGTCGCCGCATCCACACACCCCGAGGCGAATATTGTTTTCTCCAGGGCTCTTGCTTGATAGCCAATCGCCGCAATCTGCTGCCCAAGATTATCGTGCAATTCCTGCCCGATCGAACGCTGGTGTTCTTCAGCGATGGAAACCAGCGTCTGCTCCAGCCGCTTGCGCTCAAGCCATCTCTCCAGATCGTTCGCGACGGCGTCGATGAGCCGCTGCTCTTCCGGTATCAGGAAGGGTTTATCTTCAGGATAGAAGACGCGCAACTGGCCGCAAAGCTTGTTGTTGACAGTGATCGTCGATTGCAGCTCATGCGTAAGGCCCTGGCCGTGATTCTCCGAAGTGAAGCGCCTGCCGTCGAGTTCGATCAGGGCGGTGGCGATTTCCGGGAACTGCATTGCCGGTATCAGGTGCTCAAAAATCTGCTGGCAAGCGCTGTCCATCGATAATTCCAGCCCCAGGCCCCGGCGGATCTCATAGAGGCAGGTGATTTCCTTCAGGCGCTCGCGCAGTGCCTCATCCATCTGCTTGCGCTCAAGCCACCCCTCCAGATCGCTTGCAACGGCGTCGATGAGCCGCTGCTCTTCCGGTATCAGGAACGGTTTGTCTTCAGGATAGAAGACGCGCAACTGCCCGCAAGGCGTGTTGTTGACAGTGATTGTCGACTGCAGCTCGTGCGTGAGGCCCTGGCCGTGATTCTCCGAGGTGAAGCGCCTGCCGTCGAGTTCGATCAGGGCGGTGGCGATTTCCGGGAACTGCATCGCCGGTATCAGGTGCTCAAAAATCTGCTGGCAGACGCCTTCCAGTGGCAATTCCGGACCGATTCCACGCCGGATCTCATAGAGGCAGGTGATTTCCTTCAGGCGCTCGCGCAGCGCCTCATCCATCTGTTTGCGCTCAAGCCACCTCCCCAGATCGCTTGCAACAGCGTCGATGAGCCGCTGCTCTTCCGGCACCAGAAACGGTTTGTCTTCGGGATAAAAGACACGCAGCTGGCCGCGGGGCTTGTCGTTGACATTGATCGTCGATTGCAGCTCGTGCGTAAGGCCCTGGCCGTGATTCTCGGAGGTGAACCGGCTGCCGTCCAGTTCGATCATGGCGGTGGCGATTTGGGGGAATTGCATGGCGGGTATCAGCTGCTCGAAAATCTGCCGGCAGATATTGTCCACCGGTAACTCCAGACTCATGCCACGGCGAATCTCATACAGACAGGTGATTTCCTTCAGGCGCTCGCGCAGCGCCTGCCCTGTGCTTGCAGGCTCCTCGGCCGCGGGACGGGCTGCTTCCACTAAGGTTCTATCCTTGCTGGTTATTGAGGACTTCATCGTTCGATCAACCCGAAAGTGTTCACCTGTTCCCATGGTGGGCCCTGCCTGATACAGTCCGATTTTATGAACTTATTCTACCGCTGCTGCTTTTTTTTCGCTGGACTGATTGATTTCCTGGCTACGCAGACCGTGCCTGGCAAAGGCGAAACGAAATAAAGTGTTACTTGACAATTTTTCCGGGAACCGGCGGCATTATTGCCGACAGACGACTCCAGGATTATGTTTGCACCAATATATCTCAAGGAAAGGAAAAGCGCATGTTAACCCCCGGCAAGAATACCAGAGCAACGATTATCCCCTGCCTTCGTTACCGGAACGCCCCAGTCGCGCTTGACTGGCTATGCGCAAACTTCGGCTTCGAGAAGCAAGCGGTCTATCCCAATCCGGACGGAACGACCGCGCACGCTCAACTCACGTTCGGCAACGGCATGATCATGCTTGGCTCCGCTTCCGGAGCGGAATCGAAATGGGGGCAACTGAGCAGGCAGCCCGATGAGATTAGCGGTGCGGAAACACGAGCGCATGTCTGATCGTCCCTGATGCCGATGCCCTCTCCAAAGAGAACGATGCTTTACTCAAAAGTCGGCTCTAACCAGTAGGAGATCGTTCAAAATAGGTGTAGCGGTCTTCGCCTTGTACTTTTGTACACTACTGTTTTTCTTTTTCTCTCATTACCATTCTCTAGCAGCCTGTCGGACTTAAAGGAATTCGGCTGCAAAAGCGTCTGGACGGTGCATATTTCACCGCTTTTTCGACCAATAGAACAACTATTGGCCTTCAAAATCGTCAAAATCTGTCCTCGCCCAGTCACTTTTTCGCATCGATTCTTCAAGTCCGACAGGCTGCTAGCGTTTCCAGCATTGTGATCAACATTTTGGCTTAAGGTTGATGAAGCCATTCCGTTATAAAGGATAGAACGTGGACGAGACGGCAAAAACAGAAGGATGGGCAACTGAAGTGGGGCAAGCTGCCCTCGCAGCACGTCCCAATCACAGCATTGTAGAAAGGAGAATTAACGTGGAAAACGACGAGGAACCTCAAGACATAATGAAGCAAGCCGAGGAGCTTGATTAATCCAGAGATACAAAATGGGGGAAAATGGGGACAGACCATGGTTTTTCGTCACATTTACCCTACCGGTCCACGGTCTGCAAGTTGACCAAACGCAATCGTGAGCAATGCTACCGCTGCAAGCGCGGTGATGGTCCTCACGTGATTCCACCTTGTTCAGCCGACGACGTAGTTGCGCCAGGTGTCGCTGGCCTTGGATTTCGAAGCATCGACGCGCGCCAGTACTTTGTTCTGCGGCACCTTGAAGACCATCGTTATTACATTAATTACCGACGAGATAGAGCGTCTGGCGGTTATTCAGCGGGCTCTCCGGATTAAGCTATCGAAATTACGGGACAAGTCAATCTGCGATGGTCTGATTCGCGCTTGTTCCGGGCGTTACTATCAGCATAGTACGAAATAATAAGCGTGAAGAAACAGGAATAGCCAAAACCAGTCGTAAAAAACGTTCGGCATGTCGATTTCACGGCTCCCCATTCGACAAGGCATAGAGTCCAGGTTCAGCCGGGCACATCTGCCCGGGAAGCCGGCTCTCAACCCGTAACCAATGGAGATACGACAATGCGATTCATGGTAATAGTCAAAGCCGACAAGAATTCAGAGGCAGGCGTCATGCCAAGCGAGAAGCTGCTTGCCGAAATGGGGAAGTACAATGAAGAGCTGGCGAAAGCCGGCGTGATGCTTGCGGGCGAAGGCCTCCACCCGAGCTCGAAGGGCGCGCGCGTCAGATTTTCGGGAGACAAGCGGACCGTCATTGACGGACCGTTCGCCGAGACAAAAGAGCTAATCGCCGGCTTCTGGATGTTCCAGGTGAAGTCAAAGGAAGAAGCGATCGAATGGGTCAAGCGCTGCCCCAATCCTCATGAGGGCGAGTCCGAAATCGAGATTCGTCAGGTATTCGAAGCCGATGACTTCGGCGCCGAATTCACGCCCGAGCTCAGGGAGCAGGAAGAGCGCATTCGCGCGCAAGTCGCCTCAGGCAGTGGCCGGTAGGCCATAGCCGCATCAAAGCAGTTACATAATTTCACCCACAACGATTGAAAAGGAGACATTATGCAAGTCCAGACCTATCTGTTCTTTGACGGCCGCTGCGAGGAAGCGATCGAATTCTACCGCGGCGCGCTCGGCGCCGAGGTGACGATGCTCATGCGATTCAAAGACGCGCCGCCTGAAGCTCCTTCCGACTCCAAAGAATCCTGTACGCCCCCGCCGGGCGGAGAGAACAAGGTGATGCACGCAAGTTTCCGCATCGGCGATACAACGTTACTGGCTTCCGACGGTCACTGCCAGGGAAAGCCCAGCTTCCAGGGCTTTTCGCTATCGCTCATTGCCTCCAGCGAGGCCGAGGCCGACCGGTTGTTCGCTGCGCTGGCCGAAGGTGGACAAGTACAAATGCCGTTGGCCAAAACCTTCTTTTCACCGCGCTTCGGCATGGTCGCCGACCGCTTCGGCGTATCATGGATGATCTACATGGAGCCTTGAAAACTGTAGGATAGGGCGAGATAGAGGACAGACTACTGTTTCCTGATCAGGCCAAGCAACTTTGTGTGGCAAGATAACTGCTGGCGTATCGCCATGACTGGTGCGCGTCTCGACGGAAGGACCGTGATCTGTCCTCTATTCCTCTATTTCTCTCCTAAACGTATGCTCCTTTATAATGCGATGAGATAGGAACGATGGCTAGAATCATCAGCTACATCGCTGCCAGCCTGGACGGCTTCATCGCCACGAGCGACGATCAGCTAGATTGGCTGTTCAAGTACGACGATATGGATCTCGGGGAGCACGACTACCGCGTGTTCATCAAGAGGATCCGCACGGTAGTAATGGGGCGTGGGACATATGATTTCATCGCCAGTGAACCAACGCCTTGGGCCTATGGCGATCAACGAGTTTTAGTTGTCACGTCACGCCCCATCGTCAATCCTAAGGGTTCGCTGGAGATCCGGCAGGATATCGATGCAGTGATCGCTGAGCTCCGAGCACTTAATGATGGCGATGTCTGGATGCTCGGCGGCGGGCAACTTCAAATGGCTTTCCTTGAACGCGGCGCACTCGACGAGATCGAGATTTACGTCATGCCGGAATTGCTTGGCGGTGGGAAACCCCTCTTTCCGGCTACTGGGTTCGAGACCAGCCCCAAGTTGATAAGCGCACAATCAATGGACAGAGGATGTGTCAGGCTCCATTATAGTTTTAACACATCACCGAAGCCTTGAAATATTCCCAGGTTCTGTTCGCCAAAGATGACGTCGAGAATGGATGCTTAGCAAGGCCTATTTTTATCGAATATAGCGAAAATTGGGGACAAGCGAAAATAGGGGACACGAAAATAGGGGACAGACCACGGTTTCCCTGATTTTAAGAGTAAGTAACTTTGCATGGCAAGATAACTTCTGGTATGACTGCCTAACTCCGCTTCCTGGTAGAAAACAGTGGTCTGTCCCCTATTTCCTTCCTTTCCATTTACCCCTGGTCTATTGCATCCAGTTCCATGTAGGCAAGCTCCCAAAGATGTCCGTCCAGGTCCTGGAAACCGTGCTGGTACATGAACCCGTAATCCTTGGACTCCATTGGCGCGGTTCCACCGGCGGCGATCGCCTTTCTTACCATCTCATCGACGTCATTCCGGCTCTCGCAGGATAGGCAAATAAGTACCTCCGTGCTTTTCGTTGCATCGCAAATTTCCTTGCGTGTGAAAAGCTTGAACTTTTCCCGCGTCAACAGCATGACGAATATGTCTTCACTTACAATCATGCACGTGGCGGTTTCATCGGTAAACTGCGCATTAAAGGCAAAACCAAGGCTGGTGAAGAACTCCACCGACTGGCCCAGATTGCTTACCGGCAGATTCACAAAAATTTTGGTACCCATGTTTCTTTCTCCTGATAACCCTGCACGATAGCGTGCTGTCAACCCGCTTACGGCGAAACCTGTAACAAATGGCGCGCTTCGGCCGCTATTTCTCCCGCCGATAGTTCGCCGTCATGAGTTGACGCCATTCTCCATCATCGCCCAGCATGTGCGAGGTCAGCACCCG
This sequence comes from Nitrosospira sp. Nl5, assembly GCF_900102495.1. Taxonomy (GTDB): domain Bacteria; phylum Pseudomonadota; class Gammaproteobacteria; order Burkholderiales; family Nitrosomonadaceae; genus Nitrosospira. Next base: position 225,248 of record NZ_FMVQ01000004.1, read on the forward strand.
GTGGTCGGGGCTCTTTATTTCGATCACGTCCCTGTATTTTGCCAGCTTCCCTTCCACCAGCTTCCCTTCCTCGGTCCATTTCGGCCCCTCGGCACTGAGCGTCAGAACCTTTCCTTCCGCATCCATGGAGCCGGTGTACACCCAGAGGTGGGTCATCATCGAGCCTACCCAGGTTCCGACATAATGTTTCTTCTGCGGGTCGTAGCCGAGCGTCATCAGCATTGTCGCCATGCCGCCGCCGGGCATTTCACCACGGCCCTCGCACAATATCCAGAGGCCGCCGAGCGAACGCACGCTCTCCGACCCCGTGAATTTCTCCGACGGCTTGCCGGGCTCTGTCGAACACTCGGATTCACAACTCCATTCACCCACCAGCTTCTGCAGCCACTCGTGTTCTTTCTGCGGTTCTACCTTCATTGTCATCTCCTATGTCTTGGTAATTTATCGGAACTTCCTCGGGTAGTCGATGTACTCGACCGGTTTTTCTTTGCCTGCTTCGTTTGTCGCGGAAATTAGTCGGCCGGCAACCCTGCAATCTCTATTACCGGCCGGATCTCGACTGTACCCTTGCGCGCCATCGGAATTCTTGCGGCAATACCGATCGCCTCATCGAGATCCCTGCCCTCGATCAGGAAATAGCCACCCAGCTGCTCGCGCGTCTCCGCGAACGGACCATCGGTGATGAGCCGCTTGCCTTCACGCACCCGCACGCTGGTTGCCGCTGCTGTCGGGTACAAGGGGTTGGCCGCCAGGTACTGCCCGCTTGATTTAATCTGTTGTGCGAGCTTGGTTGACTCCATGTAACAAGCTTCCCGCTCGGTCTCGCTCAGCGCAAGTTCGTCAAGGTAAATCAGTAACATATATTTCATGCATGCTCCCATTGTAAAAGCGTTTCATTTCAGTGCTTGTGTATTCTTATCTGCGCCATTAGTCGAATGGCGGACGTCCGGATCGACACGCCAATGAAATTCGTTTACCGTCGGATACGAGTAGCCCGCACCACATTACCGCCTGCTACCGAGGGGCGACAGCATCGGCAAACCCGAGCGCCCGCAGCGTCTGTTCATCCTCAGCCACCGGCCGCACTTCGACGCATCCGATGCGTGCTCCGGGAATCCGCGAGGCTACGTGTATCGCCTCGTTCAGATCCTTGGCCTCGATGAGATAGTAGCCACCGAACTGTTCCTTGGTCTCCGCGAAGGGGCCGTCGGTAGTCGTGACCTTACCGTTTCGTACCCGGACTGTAATCGCGGCGTCGGGAGGCTGCAGCCGGTTACAGCCGAGGTAGTGGCCACTCTCCCTGATCGCTTCCGTGAATTCTGAATATTCCTCGAAGTGCTTCTCCGCAGCGGCTTCTGTCATCTGCTCCATCACGGTTTCGGCACAGATCAGGCACAGGTACTTCATGGCGATACCTCCGTTTGGCGTAAAAAACTTACTTGCATCGTATAGTCGTTCGAGGAAGGCTAAATTCGACATCGGAAGCCCCGAAACCTGATCGTCGACTGCGCGACTACATCGGTGACGAGTACAAACAGGTTTATACGTAAATACCCGCTTCCTTCATGGTGAACGCTACGGTTTCAAATCGATTGCCGCCCTATCGCTGCCATCCATGTAGAAAGGCACCGATATATGCTCGTGTATGATCCTCCACTTGCCGTCCACCTTGCGGTAGCATACGGTCACCCGCACCCAGACATCGGTTTCCTCGCCGTCTGTCCTCGTTCCGCTTATGTGGTTGAGGCTGTGAGAGAAGGCAATGTCATCACTCGCCGTAATCCCCAGGTCGCGAATCTCGTAACCGACAGGTCCGCGAAATGTCGGCAGCCATCCTTCCCAATTCTTTCGATAGGTGTCGATTCCCCGGTATTCAAGGGGAGGCGCGATATCGAACGTCAGGACGTCCGCCGTGTAGTGGGACATTATCCCGTCGATATCCTTGACGCGGACCGCTTCCAGCCAGCGCTCCACCAGCTCGCGAACCTCGGCTTCAGCTGTTTTCAGCATAGTTTTGGTGTTCATGACCAAACTCCTCCTTGAAAAAAAATGGATTGATTCAGTTTTTTCAAATTGTCTTGGATTGGACCAGGTTCGTTGGCCTCCATGCCGTATAGTCGTTCCGGGCAGGTCAAATTCGACATCGAGTTGTCCAAGCGAGGTATTTTTTAGCGTACGATGACAAAAGCCCGCCGCCCTGGAATTCGAAGGCCCATTACGGTTGACTTTCAAAACAAGGATCAGAAGGTGACAGCCTGATTGTGCGCCGGATAGCGCCCTTTTCCGCTGTACTCCTCGCTGCGCTCCTTCGGAAGCGGTAACGCAGCTGGATTTAGCGATTCATCGCCTCAGCGGGAAGGCTTACAAAGAATCCCGGCAGCTAAAAGAAATAATTGACCGAAAAAACTCCCTCGTTGTACTGATCGTAGCGATTCAGTTCCAGCCGCAGGTCAAGATCCTGCGACAGCGCATAGCGGGTTATGAAATGAGAAGTAAAAAAACGCTTGCTGTCGCCCAGGAAAAAGACCTGATAACTGGCGGCAAGCTTGACCCTCAAATTCTCGGTGACATCGTAGAACGTGCCCACTTCAATATCGCCGCCCAAACGATAGTTCTGTTTCAAATGTCCGGAAAATTCTGTTTTTATATCGATGAAGGAAAATAAAAGCAGGGGTGAAAAAAACTCCGGCCGATAGGAAATGCCTCTCCCATAAGTGCCTTTGACGGAATTGCAGTAGTGGCAGTTGTAATCCCTGAGCGTGTCGATCTCCAGGTCTACACGCCAGGAGGCTTTTGCAAACAGGGGGTCATAAGGATTCAGCGACGTAATCGAAAGAATTTTGGCCCGGTCCAACCTCACCCGCTCCGAGTCCAGGTAATAACGGAGGTTGAAGTCCATGAAAATGATTTCCGAGTTTTTATCGTACCCCACGTCTTTGGCCATCAAATCATGGTAGGCCGGGCGGTAGGCGAATTCGAGGAAAGGCTCATGGCTATTGTGCCCCATCCCCACGCGAAGTCGATCTGTACCGTGGCCAAGCTCCGGCGGGCTGGAAAAGCGCCTGGCTTTATCGATGACATCCGGGATATCTTTGAGACGGCTCCTGGCCAACAGGACCGAATGTGGGATTTTTATCTCCTTGTCGCTCTTCTCCTGCATGCTTCGATACTGCAAGTAGTCCATGTACGCATTCAACACCAGTGCTTGCGATCGCGTGGAAAGGTTTGCAAAGGGCGTGCTTTCCGGTGAGATTTTGCCCTTGATCAGCTTTTGCAGGATCGTCTTTTCGTCCTCGATCATCTTGAGCCGCTTTTCATTCATCTGGGTAAGCACCGCGGGGCGGTATACGGCTTTTTTAACCAGGCCCTCCTGCGCCATGACGATTTTTACCGTATCGGCCGGGATCACGCTAAAAAAGAAGGAGTCTTTCAATCTCAGGTCCGGATTGGCGATCTCCAGCAGGGAAAGCACATGGTAAGAGCAGTTTTCCTGAAAATAATAATAATCAAAATACGTTCCCCCCAGTTCCCATAGATGCAGAAGCATCATGTTCAACTGGTCCTGGGTAAACTTGAGCTCATATTCCCAAAGGTCGCGGCTCTCCCAATTATTGTATTCCTGCACCTTGGTGTAATAAGGGAAAATTGCGAAGCGGCCCTGGAACCCGCCCGTCAAGCCTTTCATCGCATAGAGAAACGCATTGCCGGTATCCGGCACCGCAGCGTAATTTGCACCGTAATTCATTAAATTATTGTCGCTGCCCATTCTGCGGCTATCGATCCGTACGAGGGTATGGCCGAACATGGACGCGGGGTTGTTCATGAAATAAGACGCGAATACCAGCGTTACGCCGACAGGGTCCAAACCTTGCATCCAGCGGTCGAGCCGATCGCATGCCTGTATTTCGAGACGATGGGGGTCGAATGCCAGTTGCTGATTCAACCATTTGAAGCGGGCGGGAAAATTGCATTGCGGATGCTCCTTGCCTTCCGCGATCGCAGCAAGCGGAACAAAGAAGCTGGCGAGCGTTGCGGCGAGCTCTGCTTCCGAATCGGTTTTCCCTTGCGGAGAATTGAAAAACTCCATGCCATCGGCTTCACTGACCATGCCGCCGAGCAATCTCGTGTCGTATTTTAAAAGCAGGTGCCAGACGCGTTCGCGGGCAAGTTTTTTTTGCTTGGCTTGCTGCTGCAATTCGACCAGATAACCGGCAGCATCATTGGAATGGGCAGTTACAGGATATAGGTAAAACCAGGAAAGTAGGCCAACAACAAAACAGGTATGCCGCACAGCGAAGCTATAGAGGGATGAGCGATCAGCGATGTGGAAACGAAACGGGCACAGGCTTCCGCCTGCACCCGTTTGTCATTATTTAATCCAATGCTGCTTGCTTGATGTTACAAGATTTTGCAAGAGTGGGATGACGAGTCAGTTGATTTTCGAGCTTACTCAGCAACTCGGTTGAAGTTGTCTGGTCATTGACGACCAAGCTGTCAAATTTGGCCTGAACCATCGCGCCGAACTCCTGGTGATTTGCGGCCGGGCATTGATACAGGCTGGCCAGGGTAGATAAATTTTCACCCTTGCCTTGCGCCATCTCCTTGACTAGGCTGGTGTAATTCTCCTGCGCAAACACTTCCCGTTCCTTACTCGTTTTTATCAATCCATGGTCACCGCAATTCGAGGTTCCCGATGTAATCCCGAATGTCTGGGACCCCGATGTTCCATTGGTTGTTGCGGCAAAGACCTGCTTTATCCCTGACTCCGGTCCGACAACCATTGAGCCCAGCCCACAGCCTGCTGCGCCATAACCAGCGGCAAAAACAGACATGGGAAGTAAAAATAGAGAAGCTGCTGCTGCAATCCGGCCATATCGTCCCATCATATGCGCTCCATAAAGAGGTTGTTATCACGTCAAATCCGGATCATTAATCCGATGACTCAACGACGGTTTTAAAGTATCAAGCTCATTGTCCAGGAAAAATAAGCAGCGTTCTTCGTTAGACCAAATGAATGTACTGAACCCCTCCCGGAATGTCAAATTTATATTGCGTTTTAGGAGGTTAAGCGGATTCGGCCCAACGCGCAAAATGCGATAGCTGCTGAGATCCTGCATTACTACGCAGGTAGCGCCTGCGCCCGGAAATTTCGATCATCCGAGGGCGACGGCTGGTAATGCTGGGGACACATATTAGAATCGAAGCACATCCCGTTCGTTGATGCCAACTCCGTCGGCCCCTCCAGTGTCATTTGGATCGCCATGCTGTTGCTTCGGTGGGGCTTCCTTGGAGATAGGCTTCGGCGAACCAGACACGCAACCCGTAAGCAACACCCCAAAACCGGCCGCCAACAGAACGCTTATACCGATTGACTTACGCAGATAGCCCATGGTTTGCTCCTTTTCGTTAATTTCAATGCAAAAAAACAGTAACAAGCTGGCTATTTTTTTAACACGGCCTTTGGCGGCTAGCGGTTTTCCAGCGATGGTTTTCAGGCGATTCCATCGTTTCCACGTCTGGCTGAATCTGTCGGGCTATGTCGTTGAAGGCCGGTGTCCACATTACTCCCCTTTTCCTTAACTTCATAAACAGTAGAATCCCCTCCCCGAGGAGGAGCAGCGGACGCCTAAGGACAAGCCGGCGTCAGCACCCGTTCAACCCGGCAATTCGCGCAGCCTGCGCTCCAGAAACCGCCGTTCCGGCTCCTGGCGGGCGAGACCGTAAGCGCGTTCATACGAGGCCCGGGCTTCCGGCATTCGGCCAAGTCGGCGATACAGGTCCGCGCGGGCCGAGTGCGCCAAGTGGTAATCGGTAAGCTCACCCCGCGCCAGAGTAGCCTCGACCAGCGCAAGACCTGCCAATGGCCCGTCACGCATTGCCACCGCCACCGCCCGGTTGAGTTCGACCACGGGCGATGGACTGGCGCGCAACAGGATGTCGTAGAGACCGACAATCTCGGCCCAATTCGTCGCCGCCGCGGACGATGCATTGGCGTGCACGGCTGCGATCGCGGCTTGCAGTGTGTATGGGCCGAATCGGCGCGACAACAGGACTCGCTCCACCAGCGCCGATCCTTCCACAATATAGTCGCGCTTCCAGAGCGAGCGATCCTGGTCATCCAACAAGATCAGGTCGCCATCCGGCGAGCTGCGCGCGGCGCGCCGCGACTCCTGCAGCAGCATCAGCGCGAGGAGCCCCAGCGCCTCGGGTTCGGGCAATAACTCGACCAACAGCCTGCCCAAGCGGATCGCCTCGACGGAGAGTTCGACGCGCGTCAGCGACTCGCCCGATGACGCCGAATAACCTTCATTGAATACCAGATAGACCACGCGCAGCACGCTGTCCACCCGATCCGACAGCTCGGACGGCGAAGGCACTTGGTAAGGAATGCGTGCGTCCCGGATTTTCGCCTTGGCACGCACGATACGTTGAGCCAGCGTTGGAGCCCCAATCAGGAAAGCGCGCGCAATCTCCTCGGTCGTCAGTCCGCACACCTCGCGCAAGGTGAGCGCTACCTGCACCTCTGGCGACAAGGCCGGATGACAGCAGGTGAAGATCAGCCGCAGCCGATCATCCTCGATTCCTTCACCGTCCAACTCCTCACCAGTGGCAGCCGCCAACCGTTCTTCCATATCGTCCGGCAGCGGCTCGAAGCGGGCACGCCTGCGTATGCCATCGATCGCCTTGAAGCGGCCGGTCGAAACCAGCCATGCCTGCGGATTGGCCGGCACGCCTTCATGCGGCCATTGTTCCAGCGCCGCCCTGAAGGCGTCGTGCAGCGCTTCCTCGGCGACATCGAAGTCGCCGAGGAAGCGAATCAGCGTCGCAAAGATGCGTCGCGAATGGGAACGGTAGATAGAATCCACCGTCTCGCGGGAAAAATGGGGACAGACCACGGTTTTCCGTTACTCCTGAAACGATTTACCTGACTCCGGTTCCAGCATTTTGCGTGGCCGCCCCGATTGGCCGGGTACCACGCGTTTTCCTATGGCCGACGATACCTGTATGGAGAAGCCTTCATTGCCCAGCGCAAAATTGCCATTTGTGGCGCGGCGTATTTCATCCAGCAACCCCGCCTCCAACTCGTCGCGAAATAGCTCGCGATACGCCGCCTGTCGGGCTGTGGCATCCAAACCTAACGCCTCGTAAAGCGGGTGTGGCTGCACCAGAGCGTCGGCTTCGCCCTGCGCGTTCACCCAGTAACTCGACCAGCGATATCCTGCGGGATGCGCTACCATGCCGGCACGCACCGGATTCAGCTCAATGTAGCGCTGGCATGCCAGCAGATAGATTTCATCCTGTGTTAGGCAGGAACGGAAGCGCCCTTCCCAGAGCGTCCCGCTACGCCGGTAGGTGCGATTCACGTATTGCACGTACCGCTGGCCGAGTGCCTTCATCAGCGACCCCGGAGCCTCCACGCTATCCGCCGACATCAGGAGATGCACATGATTGGTCATCAGCACATAGGCATGAACCCGGCACCCTGTCTTGCCGGCGTACGCGGCCATCCAGTCAAGGTAGACACTGTAATCTTCGTCGGCGAAGAAACACGGTTGGCGATTGTTGCCGCGTTGGATGATGTGCAGGGGAACGTTTGGTAAAACTAGGCGGGCGCGACGCGGCATGGCATGATGACGGTAAAAGTAGGCGGATAGAGTCTAGCAGAAAACCGTGGTCTGTCCCCTATTTTCCACAGTATCTTTATAACACCTATAGCATGAACCAAGTTCAAACCAAAATTACCAGCTTACACGCCGCGCCAAGTGTTTCCCATTCTTATATGGAAGACTTTATCAAGACTTATGAGTCCCTTTTTATGGATCCGGGTAAGCGTGAAGACTCGGAAAATCCCGCCTCTCTGCCAAGAGTAGAAAAAATTGCTATTGCCTTTGATCAGGAACTAAGGCAAGGCTCTCAAGTTGCGGTAGGACTGGTGCTCAAGCATTACGACAAGGAGAGTTCGGGGTTGCTGGCTTATTTTGCAGTTGCCGCAAATTATCAACGAAACCAAATTGCCATCGATATGATGAGTCACGCCTCTGCGTTAGCTAAGAAAATTCAGGAAGGAGAAATACCGATACCGAGCGAGATGACAGAACAGCAAAAGCTTTCCAGTTCGAATCCAGCAGAAAAAGATTTGGCGCAAGCCAGCCTCCTCTCAAATCTTCCCGTCAAGAAAGTTGATATTTCTTATAGCCAGCCCGGATCTATAGGTGAACAGAAGACGTTTGAGCATTTGATATTACTATATTTCCCGATAAGGCAGGATTCGCAGCCTGTTAATGGAACTCGTGTAGCGGAATTTTTGCTCGAGTTCTATAAAGCACATGATGCGAATTTCATCGAAATGAAATGTTGGCTACGGAAGCAAGCCAGGCGCGTAATACTTCCGGAGTCAGGGTATGAAAAACCAAAGTTATCGAAAGAATCTTTGAAGCGGACGTCTATTTGCTTCCATTTTGTGGAAAGGAAAGTATCGATAGGCAACCGGTTTGACCACGACGACGTTTTCGGATCGATGGAAAGGGATTTACTGAAATACCAATTTCAGGCGGACCCGCCTTTGGATAGTACTCATTGCTTTGGAAACGGGAAACTGGAGATAGTATTTCCACCGTCATTCCATTTCCGCTCCGAAGGACGTTATGTGGAGCTTATCAGCACGCAACGGCCGAGAGCGGTTAATTTCATGCTCAATAAAACCGAGTTCCAAAAGAGTGGAATCAGAATATGGCATTTGACCCTGTCGACTAACGACAACGATCCCCTCAATGAATTTGAAATCATCAAGCTTATCAGCCTTTATGATGGGCGATCGGAGGATACCGGTCCCTATACGGAACTAGCAAGCAACCAATCTCCAAAGCTTGCTCATCGCATCGGTTTCAACTACCGGGGCAAGGAAAACCTTTCGATAAACAGTTTGATTGTCGAGCTAATTCCTGCGGAAAAAACGGAGCAAAAAAAACTCACCCGCCAAATCGCGCTTAATAGCGGAACGGTCCAGATCTTGCTAGTGGAAGATGAGAAACGTAAGAACATGGATTTATTAAGGAAAGCGATAAAGGCGCGCTCGGACGATGCGGCGCATAAGGAAATCCTAAGAGAAATGAAAGAAGATACATTCGAAAAACAAGTCCTGCAGGCGCTCTCCGGGATTGCCATAGGCATTTTTGATTTCCAAGAAACGGATAACGAAGAAATTCTAGATACATTTGATCCTTCATTCTCGGATGCCAGCATATTCATCAAGTTCAACCGATGCACGCTATTATCCATAGTAACGGAAGACCGGGCTTGGGATAGTTGCCGGGCGACGGTCGGTATCAGCCCATATTTGATCATCCCTCATGCGGTTATCATCCATAATGAAGAACTGGTGAAGATGGCCGAGGAGAAAATAGATAGGCTTGATGTGGAAAGGGCGCGCCGCTTGCTTAAACTTGGACGGCTGGAAGCGGATTATGCTGAAGCTGATCGTTATCTGCACAGTTTGTACCTACCCATGATCTTTAATTATCCGACTGAGCAGGCGTTGTTCAACAAAGGTAACGAAAATCGCGGTTCGACCGAAAAATACAAGATAATGCAATTTAAACTGCGGGAGCTACATATTCAGATAGAAAGTTTGCGGCAAACCACCCGCTCCTTGGGGCAGTCGCTTCTTTCCGTTATTCTGGCATTGATAACGGCATTACATGTTTTCGATTATTTGGCGATCATTCAAGTGATCTTGTTTATCCCAATTTTGCTGCTTGGCTTAGTGGCGCTTGGTTTGCCCCTGTTGGGAAAACTGACGTTCAACCCTAGGTCAAAAATAAGGTAGCTGCATCCAGTTCGCCAACATTACTTCCTATTACGGGTGGCTCAGTTGACGCAACTCCCCTATCTGGAATACGTTTGGAAGCAATGATTGGCCCCAACGAAGTAGCGACACAGCTTGGCAGAATTGATGGTTTTACTAGTATGCTGGGCCTGCAAAATTTAACTCGCTTGATGAAGAAAGTGCCTTCCAATCTTAATTGAGAGCCGAATGTTTCTCCTTAATGGTTGGCTCGTCATTAAAGAATTTAGCGTAGCGTGTTAATTATCGTTTGGGCGGCGAGGCGGCCCGTCTCGGCAGCACCATTCATGAATCCCTGAAAGTTGGTACTGCAATGCTCGCCTGCAAATAGCAGATTGCCAACCCGGCTCCCGACTTCACCATTAAATTGCGTCCACTGGCCCGGTCGAAAGCAGGAGTATGCACCGAGTGAAAAAGGCTCTGAGGGCCAATGGATGCGAAGGCTGGCGTTTGTACGATTTAAGTTAAACCCGGGATATACCTGATCAAGGGCTGCGGATAATTCTTGCGAGCGCTTTTCGGTTGTGCCATCGCCTATCTCTATTCCAGCTTTACCTCCCAAATAGAATGTGTACATGCCACTCGGCCCTGCCTGGAGCCGGCTGGCGTCCCAGCCAGTTTGAAACGCTTTGTCGGAATAGCATTCGCCGCTATACCCCTGCTCCCGCCATACTCGCTTGTCAACACCCACCACAAGTTTTGCGTTGGTCCCATAACCAAGATGATGGATTGCACTTCGCTTTATGGGCGGCAGCACGTCCACCATCTCAACCTCTCGCAACAACGTAAAGGGTAGCGTCAGGATTACCCAATCCGGATCAACAGAAATCGTTTTGCCCGGGGTAGCGAAGGTCAGACGAGATCCTTTGCCATTCGGCCGTATTGAAACCAGCCGATGCTCAAGCTGAATGGATGCCTCTATGGGTCGCGCAAGCTCATCTATGATTCGATTATTGCCACCTTGAATCTTGAAGCGCTGGTCGCTTTCACCAAAAATCTTGAATCCATCTTTCACAGTTGCATCAATCATGGATAAAAGGTTGATACAAGAAAGCTGGCTCGCATCCAGCCCATACTCGGTTGCATAGGCGACATTGATTAAATCGAGAATCCAGCCGGTAGCGCCGATGCGGTAAAGATATTCCGATAAGGAAATCACATCAAACTCCGCGTCGATGCCGCTATGCGCTCTTGCGGTAATATTCGAGGATAGCCGCGCCGCATCACGGGCGATTCTTGTTGCAAGCGGTTTGAATTCGGCAATTACCTGTTCTTCGCTATAGCGGCGTTCATTGAAAAAGAACATTGTCTCCAGGTTACGCTCCCTTTCGATTTCGGTATCGAGCAAAGGAAGGCCGAACGCCTTAGCAAGAGCGAGCATGTCAAAATGCGTTGAATCAATGAACTCACCGCCCAGTTCGGTTACCAAGCCTGGAACGATGTCGCCATGGGATGTGCGTATTCGACCCCCAATCCGTTTCGAAGCTTCGTATACGGTGGCCTGATAGCCCGCTTGGCGCAATATGTACGCCGCGTTAAGCCCGGCCATGCCCGCCCCTACAATGGCGATGCGCGGATTTTCTTTTTTTACGCTGGCCAGCATCGGTGTTGCGTAGGCGGCGCTCAGTGCAGCGACTGAGCGGAGGAAATTTCTTCGCGATCCCAAGTGATTGGCATTGGCCTGCCCCTTATAGCTCGGATAAGTGCTATTTAGCGCTTTTGAAACCAGCCGGAATAATTGGCTCCGCCCCTGCCTGCAGGTCAGGTCTGGATAATTTTGTGTTATCACTTTGATTCCTGGATCGTCTGGTCAATCAGCCGAGCTGGGGCCCCTGTATCAATTTGCCGGCGCAAATGGCGATTCAGCGACGCACCGCGCGATGTGCCACAGGTTTTCATGGTGATTATGAGCGAGAGAAGCAACCGTGCGAATAGTTTTTTGTTGCATCGGGATGTCAAAAACCTGGTCCTTGTGCGATACTACGCGCGCGCCAGGTTCAGTTTCTACGCGCGCGCCAGGTTCAGTTTCCGAGAAAATTGGCGATTACAATGTATATGCGATTAACCGGCTTGACGTAGTTTGGCTTGGTTTGGTTTCCATCCCACCTTCACCTGCGCCCTGCTCGTAAGGAAATCCATGAAAACACTCCCGATTACCCTCATCCTCTCCCTCATGCTGGGTGCGGCGACATCCGCTCATGCGCAAGACACAAAGTGGTCGGCGATCAGTAAAGACGCGATCTCACTTTATGAGAAGGGCGAGTACGACCGCGCCGTGGCGGCTGTTAAAAAATCGCTTGCCGTGGCGGAAAAGCTGGTCGGGCCTAACCATCCCAATGCGGCAACCAGCTTGAACAATCTTGCGGAGCTCTATCGCGACCATCGCCAATATGCGCTGGCGGAACCGCTCTACCAGCGCTCGCTGGCAATCCGGGAAAAATACTTTGGCCCCAACCATTCCCTCGTGGGGATCAGCCTGAACGGCTTTGCGGAGCTCTACCGTGCCGCGGGCCGGTACGCGGAGGCGGAGCCCCTCTACAAGCGCGCGCTGGCAATCCGCGAGAAAGCCCACGGTCCCAACCATCCCAACGTGGCCCAGACCCTCAACAATCTGGCGGAGCTTTACTGCATGCAAGGCCAATATGCGTCGGCCAAGCCCCTCTACGAGCGTTCGATGGTAATCCGCGAGAAAATGCTCGGCCCCAACCATCCCGACATGGTAAGCAGCCTGAATAACATGGCATTGATCTATCATACCGAAAACCGGTATGCGCAAGCAGAGCCGCTCTACAAGCGCGTGCTGGCGATCCGGGAGAATACGCTCGGCCTCGACCATCCCGACGTGGGCAGGGACTTGAGCAACCTCGCAGAACTTTATCGCATCCAGGGCCAGTATGCGCAGGCGGAGCCTTTCTATGAGCGTTCGCTGGCAATCCTCGAGAAAGCGACTGGTTCCTACCATCTCAACATGGCTGCCAGCCTGAGCAACCTGGCATACATCTATCATACCAGGGGCCAGTATGCGCAGGCGGAGCCGTTCTATAAGCGCGCGCTGGGAATCTTCGAGAAAAGCCTTGGGCCGGACCACCCCAACGTGAGAACAAGCCTGGACAATCTTGCAAAACTCTACCGCGCAACGGATCAGATCACAGCAGCCGAGGAACTGGACCAGCGGCTGGCACGCCTTCAGATAACGCAGCAATAAGGGTCATGATGTGCGGGCAGTATCTGGAGGCCGGGACCTCCCACTGAAGCAATTACCCGCCTCGCCTTAGCTGGTGACAGAATCGGGGGCGACCATCGTACCGCGCTAATTTTTTGCGCCAAACTCTGCCGCAAGGTCCCCGAGGAGAGAACGGTATACTCCATTCATGAATTCGACTGCATCGGTATTTCCGGCTTCCCACGACCCGGACCATTCCGCAAACGTCGTGTCATTCACCGTAACCGGTAGCAAACGCAGGTCGCCGACGTAATCATGGATCTCCCTGGATGAGACCGGAGATGGCCCTTCATCCATGGAATACATCATCCGCTTTTCAATAGTGCTATAGGCGACCAACGTATCCAGAAATGCGTTGTTTAGCAGCCGCCTCGCCCCGACGGAATATCCATCGCCTTCACCCACCTTCTTGCACGATGTGATGACAGACGGCGCCCAGGAGAAGTCATGGAAGTCGCGTATTCGCGACCATACGTGTTCTATCGGCGCAGGAACGATGATTGAGTTGTAGACTTTCGGCATGTTTTCTCCGCTACGGTAAAATGGGGACAGACCACGGTTTTCCATCACTCCTGAAGTAGTCTAACCGAATCGGGTTCTGCCTCTTACGGTTTCGCCCTATCCCGATTCTCCTGCAAACACATCAAAAAACCCCTGATTCTACCGGTGCCCTGCACTCAAATATCAAGGCATATCTTGCCGACGTGCCGTTTGCTTTCCTGGTAGCGAAAAGCGTCGACGATCTGTTCCAGCGGAAAATGCCGGTCGATTACCGGCTGCAAACCCGCCGCATCAATGGCCCGGATCATCTCCATCTGCCAGCGGCGGTTGCCGACCACCAGACCCTTGAGGTGCAACTGGCGCGTCAGGATGGAAAGCAATGGCAGCGTTGCCGTCACGCCCGAGAGAATACCGATCACTGCGATGTGTCCGCCGATCCGGGCGGCCGTCATGGACTGCGCTAACGTCGATGCTCCGCCAACTTCGATGACATGGTCGACTCCTCGTCCCGCCGTCAACCGCCGCACCGATTCGCCCCAGTTTTCATCCTTCCGGTAATTGATCAGGTAATCCGCGCCAAGCGCTTCCAACCTTGCCAGTTTTTCATCGCTGGACGATGTCGCAATCACCGTCGCACCCGCCATCTTGGCGAATTGCAAAGCGAATACCGAAACCCCGCCGGCTCCCTGGACCAGCACGGTCTCGCCGCGCTTCAATGCCCCATCCACCATCAATGCGCGCCACGCCGTCAAGCCCGCACAGGTAAGCGTAGCTGCTTGCGCGTGGTTGTAGCCCTTCGGGGCCCGTGTGAATGCGGTCGACGGCATTGTCACCTGCTGGCGGGCGTAGCCGTCTATGCCGTCCCCCGGCACCGTGCTCATGTCATCCACTTCAGCGTCACCGTCCAGCCAGGTGGGAAAGAACGTACTGACCACATGATCGCCCGGCGCGAATTCAGTCACGCCTTCCCCCACTGCGAGCACCTCTCCCGCGCCATCTGACATCGGAATACGCGGCACTGTCGGCGCCCACATTCCGCTAACCACCGCATAATCATGATAATTAAGCGAGCTGGCGCGGATTCTGACCGTGATCTCGCCTGCTTTCGGCGGTGATGGCTCGCTGTTGCCAAGCGTCACCCGGTCAAACCCGCCGCCTGGCTGCACATAAATCGCCTTGTTTGTCATGGATGTCTTCTCCCGCCGGAAATGGAAATGGGTTGAGCTGAAAAAAATCGTTTCACGTATATACTTTATTAAGGCGTGCAAATTAGACATCCGGCCGTCATCGCCAGCATCAGCCGAATGCGGGAAGACTCCCGGGAAGATTAACAGGATCGATAGCTACTTTTCAAGGAAGGAAAATCATGTCCCATTATGACCCGGATAAAGACGCAAGCTCCCCTCCTCATCCCACCAATAGTTTGCTCACCGGCAAAAGCGTCGGCCAAAATCCCGTCCAGGCCCAGTGCCAGAGCGAGCACGACCGCGAAATTCCGGAAGTGGATCTGCTGTCCCCGTTGACCATTCGGGGCGTCACCTTCAGCAACCGGATCGCGATGTCTCCCATGTGCATGTATTCGGCGCAGGATGGTTTTGCCAATGATTTCCACCTGGTTCACCTCGGCAGCCGGGCGATAGGCGGCGTAGCGCTCGTTGTTGTCGAAGCGACGGCAGTCACGGCCGAGGGACGCATATCGCCGGCCGACATGGGAATCTGGAAAGACGAGCATATCGAACCGCTGGCCCGGATCGCTAACTTCGTGGAAACTCAGGGCGCCGTTCCCGGCATCCAGCTTGCGCATGCCGGGCGTAAGGCCAGCTGCGATAAACCCTGGAAGGGCGGTCGCAGCCTGAAAACCGCTGCCGAAGGAGGCTGGCCCGTCATCGGCCCCAGCCCCCTGCCCTTCGACGCGGAAGATCCAATTCCATCGCTCCTCTCTATAGAGGATATCGAGCATTGCATCGATGCCTGGGAAGTCGCCACAAGGCGTGCGCTGGCCGCGGGTTTTAAAGTCATCGAACTCCACGCCGCTCATGGCTACCTGATGCACGAGTTTCTCTCGCCCATCAGCAACCAGCGTACCGATGACTATGGCGGCAGCCTGGAAAACCGCATGCGGCTACTGCTGCGGGTGGCCGGTCGGCTGCGCGAGATCATTCCTCGAGAGCTGCCTTTCTTCGTGCGAATCTCGGCAACCGATTGGACCGAGGGCGGCTGGGACATCGAACAATCGATCGTCCTTTGCAGGGAACTGAAGGTGCGTGGCGTGGACCTGATTGACGTCTCCTCCGGCGGAGCGACGCCGGATGCGAAAATCCCCGTGTCGCGAGGCTACCAGATTCCTCTTGCCCGGCGCATCCGCGAGGAAGCGAGAATCCGGACCGGCGGGTTGGGCCTGATTACCGATCCGCAGCATGCGGATGAAATCATCACCAGCGGCCAGGCGGACCTGGTTTTTATCGGGCGCGAGCTGCTGCGGGAACCGTACTGGGCCATCAAGGCGCAACACTTCATGGGGGAAGAACCGGCATGGCCGACGCAGTATGGCTATGCGGTGAAGCGGAGGGCGAGGTAATTGGGGTGTGATATCAAGGGTCAAAGCAATCGCATTGTATCTGGATATTCGGACCTTTTTTAGTAATTTTGTGGGACAGCAGTGAGCCCGACCCTATTGGTTTCTTGTGTGCCTGTCTGGCAAGTTACATGGGAAACAAGTAACATCGCGCTGATCCGCTTTTAACCCCCCGATCCATGCCAAAACCTTTTCCCGATCGCCGCGGTAGCCTGTTCGGGCGGACGCCGGACTTGAGTCACTTGCTAGACCGCGCCGGCCGCAAGGGTATGACGGCTGTCGTCGCCAGGGCTCAGATGGGCAAGACATGGCTACTCGAGCAACTGGCGCAGGAGTTGGGCGAGGAGCCCTATCGTTGCCTGGTCGGCTATTTCGAGGACCACGGCGAGGGCGGCGACGCGCTGCTACGTGCGGTGTCCGATCTCTATACCCGCTGGCTGTCAGATGCCAGCTATCGGCAACAAGCAAAGATGGTGTGGAAGCAGCAACGGAATGACCTGCTGGCGAAGTTCTCCCTCAGTCTCGGCCATGTGCTGGACAAGATCGCTGCAAGCCAACCTATCGCCACGGTGGTCGATGAAGCGTTGCAGGGCATGATTTCCGCCAATCAAACCCTGCGCTCCGGCGGCCTGGAGCTGAAACCCCTGCAATATGAGCAGGCACAGAAACTGGTGGCGTTGGTAGCCCAAGTCAGCGCGCGCCCGGTAGCGCTTGTGCTGGATGGTTGGGAGAAATCATCCCCAATCACTGTGCAGGCCAATACCTTGGATGCCATCCTTCGCCATTTCGACGATTGGCCCGGCGTTCACATTTTTCTCGGATTGCGCCCAGAAAATGGGGCGGACCGGTATGTCGAGAATATGCAAGAAGCCCGTCCCGGCATGGCGGAACTGTACGGCCTGCCACGTTTGCACCTGGACGACCTCGCTGAGCGCCAACGTTTGCTTGCCTGGCTGAGGGAAGAGATCCCCGCCGCGCGGGCTGCGGGAGAAGATGAACTCATGGCGATGATCGATGGCCATGCCGGCGTGATATCCCGTTGGCAGGATGACGCAGCCACGCTGACCACGGTGGATGACCTGCGGCGGCGCGTCGATGAGGCTAATCGCTACCTGTATCAGGAATTCGATCGATTGCTGCCTGATCTTCCCAATGATTCCCCAGCGCGGCAACTGGCCATACGCCTAGCGATTTTTCCCACTGCCGACTCACGATTTTGGAACCTCGTCAAACGCCCCCTGCTGGATAAGATAGACGAAGCCCAACTGGACACCCTTGTCCAACAGAAAATACTGGAAAGCGCTGATCCGCCCAGCTATGGGCACGACAAGCGCTGGGAAGCGGCGCGCCAATGGTGTTACAAGAAGTGGCGCGTCAGTTTCAAGCGCGAGGCGGAAGCAGCAGTTTTCTCCATGGCCGCGCAGGTATGCGACGTAGAAGAGCGTAGCGGATACTTTGCCAGTGCGCTAGCGGCCTTAATCACCGACGTGCGCGCCTGGAATTTGCCCCCGCTGCCGCAGGCCTTGTGTCAATGCACGGCATCCCTGTTGGGTCAGGGGGAAGCTGTAGATACCGATAACCTGCTGAGCGTAGTGCGAAACGCCGACCCGGACGCCCGTGCCCGAAATGATGCCTGTACATTGATTGCCATGGGCCTCTTCAACACCCTCAACCGCGCCAAGGCGGAGGAAGACCTGCCGCGGCGCGATGCCCTGCTGGAAGCGCTGCGGGCGCTGGCGGCGCAGTATCCGGATGAGGCGGCGGTCCGGGAACCACTGGCTATGGGCCTCTTCAACACCCTCAACCACGCCAAGGCGGAGGAAGACCTGCCGCAGCGCGATGCCCTACTGGAAGCGCTGCGGGCGCTGGCGGCGCAGTATCCGGATGACGCGGCAGTACGGGAATGGTTGGCCAAGGGCCTCTTCAACACCCTCAACCACGCCAAGGCGGGGGAAGACCTGCCGCAGCGCGATGCCCTGCTGGAAGCGCTGCGGGAGGTGGCGGCGCAGTATCCGGATGACGCGGCCGTGCGGGAACAACTGGCCAAGGGCCTTCTCAACGCCCTCAACCACGCCAAGGCGGAGGAAGACCTGCCGCGGCGCGATGCCCTGCTGGAAGCGCTGCGGGCGCTGGCGGCGCAGTATCCGGATGACGCGGCAGTGCGG
>NZ_FMVQ01000022.1 GCF_900102495.1 Nitrosospira sp. Nl5
AACGGATGCATGCCAGCCGCAGTGCTTATCGATCCCGCTTCGGGCATGCGGATGAGGATCATGATGCCGATGTTGCCCATGATGCCCATGCCCATCCGTTCCCGCGCAGTCATACGTTTAGGTTTTTAAATAGACTGATGTTTAAATGGAAGAAAAATCCTAACCGAAAAAGTCACCGTAAAGGAGAACGATAATGCGAGCACTTACTTATCATGGCAGCCATGACGTCAGAGTCGATACGGTACCCGATCCCATACTCCAGGAACCGGATGATATAGTTCTTAAAATTACCGCTACCGCAATTTGCGGCTCGGATTTACATTTATATCGGGGCAAAATGCCGGAACTCGAGGACGGTGACATCCTGGGCCATGAGTTTATGGGCGTGGTTGTTGAAGCCGGATCGGAGGTGACGAAGCTACGGAAAGGCGATCGGGTGGTGGTTCCATTCGTTATTGCGTGCGGTCACTGTTTCTTTTGTGAAAGACAATTATTCTCGGCATGCGAAACCACTAACCCGGATCGCGGCGCAATCCTGAACAAAAAAAACGTGCGCTCAGGTGCGGCACTTTTCGGCTATACCCACCTGTATGGAGGAATACCGGGCGGCCAGGCGGAATACGTGCGAGTGCCAAAAGCCAATGTAGGGCCGATTAAAATCCCCGATACGCTGGTCGACGAGCAAGTGCTGTTCTTAAGCGACATTTTACCCACTGGATATCAGGCAGTTGTTAACGCGGATATTGGCCCCGGTTCAAGCATTGCCATTTTCGGCGCGGGTCCTGTCGGTTTAATGACAGCGGCCTGCGCTCGCATGCTGGGAGCAGAAAAAATTTTCATGATCGACCATCATCCCTATAGGCTTGAATTTGCCCGTCAAACCTATAACGTTTTTCCTATCAATTTTGATCAAGTTGATCCTGCTGAAGTCATTATCGAGAATACTGCCCTCAGAGGAGTTGACGCCGCTATCGATGCGATAGGCTTTGAAGCGAAAGGCAGTGCGCTCGAAACCGTAATGACCAACCTGAAACTGGAGGGCAGCAGTGGAAAAGCGCTACGTCAATGTATCGCAGCGGTACGCCGTGGAGGCACCGTCAGCGTACCTGGCGTTTATGCGGGTTTTATACACGGATTTCTTTTCGGCGACGCTTTTGAGAAAGGGCTGACATTCAAGATGGGTCAGACGCACGTACAACATTTTTTGCCTGAGCTGCTCGGGTATATTGAATCCGGAAAATTACGTCCGGATGTCATCATCAGTCACCGTATGCCACTTGCCGAGGCTGCCGATGCTTACAGAATTTTCGACAAAAAAGAAGAGGACTGCCGCAAAGTTGTCCTGACACCCTGAAATTCCTTTTCCACTAGTCGTTACGTTCCTACTGGACCGACTTCGGGTTCCGGTTCTCAAGCGGCTTCTCTCCATCACCGTTCCTTTTAGACCGGGCAGCCTTCCCAGTCTCGTCTGTTTCAACAGGCGTTCCCTCAATATGACGGCATCACAACAGTATCCAGCCGTTTTCAAATTCCACAGATCGATCAAGCGAATGTGCAATTCGCAGTAAGGCACGTCTGCTTTCCCCGAAAGGGACATGAATGTACGTTATCGCACAGTAACGTTCGCCAAAAACCTGAATCATTGCAGCGTTTGTAATCACCCCCCGCTTAAAGCGGCATTCCTGTCGATGCGTAAAAGAACAAAGCGAGATTGCGCCTTCAAGGCCGCAAAGCTTGCATCGAGTATTTCCAATGAACGCAACTTCTAAAAAAATATTTGCTTCTTACTGGCAGGCGGGCTATGAGGGCGCGGATCATATCAATAGGGCCGGCATACCGTTATCCATGAATGACACGACGCAACATACGACTCGCGCATATGACGACTACCTGTTGTTAAAGGAATTTGGAATTAAGACGGTGCGCGAGAGTGTCGGCTGGCGATCGGTTGAAAAAGACGGAAATTTCAATTTCTCATCCATCGAGTTACGGGCGCGTGCGGCCGAGGAACTGGGATTACAGGTGATATGGACGTTGTGCCATTACGGCTGGCCAGACGACATCAACGTGTATTCCTCCGCTTTTGTCGATCGGTTTTCGCGATATTGCCAGTATGCAGTGGACTACCTTGAATCATTTTCCAATATCAGTCCTGTCTACTCGCCGATTAATGAGATTTCCTTTGTAAGCTGGGCCGCCGCACACAACCTTTTCGGATGCTCGGACCTTAACGGAGATGGCGGTATCGAACTGAAACGCCAGCTGGTGCGCGCCACTTTGAAGAGTTGCGAAACGATCTGGCAAACCAGCCCGTCCGCACGCATTCTGCACTGCGATCCGCTAATACATGTTATCGCTCCGCCCGATCGACCCGATCTCGTTAATCGTGCGCTGGCGTATCGGGAATCCCAGTTCGATGCTTGGGATATGCTGTGCGGGATCAAGAATCCGGAACTAGGCGGGGCCCCACATTTTCTGGATCTGATTGGGGTCAACTACTACCACAGTAATCAATGGGAACTCGATGGCAATAGCCTTTGGTGGCACCTGGATCATCCCCGCCGCGCTCCCTTACACAGTCTTTTAAGCGAAATTCATCAGCGATACCAACGACCGATCGTCTTGTCAGAAACCAGCCATGTCGGAAGTGGCCGAGGCGCCTGGATCAGGGAAGTTGCCCAGCAAGCTGTTACGGCCAGGCAACACGGCGTCGATCTGCATGGCATTTGTCTTTATCCCATTGTGGACCGGCCCGATTGGGAAAACCCCCATCAATGGCATAGAAGCGGTTTATGGGAAGTGAATACGCAGGGAAACGAAGAAAAACATTATGAACGCGTGTTGACTGAATCCTACGCTGCCGGGCTACGCAATGCACAACGCCTGACACAACGCTTTTTTCCACATTACTTTCCAACTCAAGCCCCACTCGACCTTCCAGGAGTCACAATGACGACCATTATTGTCTTTTCCCATCTCCGCTGGGACTTTGTCTATCAACGGCCGCAGCATCTTCTATCAAGGCTGGCTGAGAATTACAAAATCGTTTTTTTTGAAGAACCGGTTTACAGCGAGCATGGGAGTTCGTTGGAGACTTATGTTCCCGCGCCAAATATCACCGTATTCAAGCCGCATACACCGGTTTCAGCGCCGGGTTTTCACGATGAACAATTGCCGCATTTAATTAAGCTGATTCGGCAATTTGTTGTCACCGATGAAGAACACATTGCCTGGTTCTATACGCCGATGGCATTACCTCTGCTGCAGGAGCTTGATCCCTCTCTGGTCGTCTACGACTGCATGGACGAACTCGCTGCTTTCAAGAATTCCCCAAAACAGATGCTGCAGCGCGAAAATGCATTACTGAAAGTTGCCGACCTTGTCTTTACCGGAGGCCCGAGCCTTTATCGCGCAAAGCGGGAACGCCATGCAAATGTCCACTGTTTTCCGAGCAGCGTCGATGTCGTGCACTTTGAGCAGGCGCTCGACCGTACCAATACGCATCCGGCACATGAGGATATACCCGGACCAAGACTGGGCTATTATGGAGTAATCGATGAGCGGATTGATACCGAACTTATCGCCCTGATTGCTGATGCGCATCCCCAATGGCAGATTGTCCTGGTGGGACCGGTTGTAAAAATCGACTCCGCCAGCTTACCCCAGCGTCATAATATCCATTACTTGGGGCAACAGCCGTATAAAGCGCTGCCGCATTTTCTGGCGGGCTGGAATGTATGTTTGTTGCCATTCGCGTTAAATGAATCGACACGCTTTATCAGTCCCACAAAAACACTCGAGTACATGGCAGCGGAATTGCCAATCGTCAGTACGACAGTTCCCGATGTTCTGGAGCTTTACGGTGAAATCGTCTCCATCGCAGATTCCGCGCAGGCTTTTATCAGAGCATGTGAAAACGCCTTACTGACAACCCCGGAGCAGCATAAACAAGAAACCCTCAAGATGAGAGAAATGATATCGGCAACCTCGTGGGATACCACCGCGGAAAAGATGTGCGAATTGATGGAATTCACAAACACGGAAAAGGTCAAGTCAGGCAAGCCCGTGCAGACATTGCTCGAACAAGGGCTGCCTCTTAATCATGCAATTCAGCCAGCGCCGGTGGAGAACAAAAAATGCGTCATCATCGGCGCCGGGCCCACCGGCCTGAGCGCAGCTTATCACCTCGACGACGACGTCCTCTTGCTGGATAAGAATCCGACAGTCGGGGGATGGTGCCGCTCGATCCAGGACAAAGGCTTTACCTTTGATCACGCGGGACACATCATGTTCTCGAATGATGCTTATGTTCAGCAGCTTTATAAGCTTTTACTTGGCAACAACGTCCACTGGCAAAACCGTGAAGCGTGGGTGTACAGCAAAGGTGTCCATACGCGCTATCCGTTTCAGGGCGCACTGTATGGCTTGCCTCCCAATGTAATCAAGGAGTGCATTGCGGGGGCAATTGAAGCACGCTACGGCACCTTGAAAAACTCGGACTCCAGCCCGATTCCGGGAAATTGCCCTTCCACCGGCCGAGGGGCTTCGGAATTATCCGATTGCTGTGCTGACGGAACGGTGCCGGTTGCCGGCAAAATGCCTTTGCAAGAAGAATCATCGATTCCGAAGAACAAAGCGGAGAATTTTGAAGAATTTATTTACAGGACATGGGGATCGGGCATCGCGAAACATTTCGCAATTCCCTACAACAAAAAATTTTGGACAGTTTCCTTAACGGAAATGGAAACTTCCTGGCTTGGCGGACGCGTGCCGTTGCCTGACCTGGAAGAAATTATTGAAGGGGCGCTCGAGCCTGTCGCGAAGCCGATGGGACCCAACGCGCGCTTTGGCTACCCTTTGCGCGGTGGTTTTCAAGCAATGATGTCCGGGTTTCTTCCTCATATCAAAGGCACAATTGAACTCAATACCGAAGTGGCGCGAATATCTCCCGGCCAGCATTTAATCACGCTTGGGGACGGCCGCCGTTTTCGTTATGAGAACATGATCAGCACAATGCCGCTACCTGAGTTGATACGCATTATGCAGGACGAGGCACCGCAACACGTCAGGAAGGCTGCGGCAGCATTGCGCCGTGTCTCCGTGCGCTGTGTCAATCTTGGTATCGGGCGCGAAAATATTACGGACAAGCACTGGATTTACTACCCTGAGGACACGATTTTCCACCGCATTTTTCTTCAGGGAAATGCAAGCCCCTGCTGCAATCCACCCGGCGGCTTTGGCCTGACATGTGAAATTTCCTATTCGCCATCCAAGCCTCTTCCGTGCGATGGCAAGGAATTAATCGCTCGATGCGTGGAAGATTGCATCAAGGTCGGCATGTTGACGCGAGACGACAAGATAATTACGGCCAATCTGGTGGATATGCCATACGCGTATGTCGTATACGACCATGCCAGGGCCCACAGTGTGGAAACCATTAAAAACTGGCTCTTGCAGCGGGATATTGTTTTAGCCGGCCGTTACAGCGAATGGGAATATTACAACTCCGACCATGCCTTTCTTGCGGGAAAAAAAGCTGCCGGCCTGATCAAAGCGTTAAGACCGGAAAAGAAAATGTATGTCAGCTAAGTAAATGAATACAAACTCTTATTCCCTTCCTTATGATAATAGACGCACATATTCATTGTTCTGGCGAAGAAACAGCAGATGATGTTTTGCGGGCATTGGACCAGGCAGCGGTGGATAAGGCCATACTGCTGGCGCCCTTTTTAAGCGGCGGCTATTCATTGCATGACAGCGATTCCCTGCACTCGGCCAATCGCCATCTGGCGCGGTTGATTGCCAATCATACGGACCGGCTAATCGGGTTTGCGGTAGTAAATCCATCACTTGATAATGCATGCGAAGATCTGCGCGATGCGCACGATCTCGGTTTACATGGTCTTAAAATGGTACCGGCGGGATGGTACCCATATGATGATTGCGCACATCGAATTTATGAAACAGCATCGCGCTTAACTATGCCGATCCTGTTTCATAGCGGTATTTTCATTGACGGCAAATCCGGTCGCTTCTGCCGCCCGGCTTTTTATGAAGCCATACGGGATCATGCCGGATTGCGCGTCACCCTGGCGCATCTGGGATGGCCATGGTCCGATGAAGCAAATGCCGTGGGCTTGATCGACCTTATCAATGGCATATCACCTGATGATAGTCAATTCCGGTTTGATATCTCTTTTGGCGCACCCCCTGTTTACCGGTTGGAAGTCCTCCGAAAAGCGATTGCCGTTCTGACGCCGGAGTTGTTGCAGTTCGGCAGCGATGTGTTTATGCCTTGTAGTGGCGAGTTGATCAAGAACAGGATTGATGAAGTCTCTGCGCTGTTGGATCAACTTGATGTGGATAAACACAGCCGCGAACGAATCATGGGAGGAACGGCAGCCGCTTGGCTAAGAGCAAATTGATATGAAAATAATATCGACTGCGGAGCGTCCGATTAACTTGCTGCAAATTATTGGCGGCGCCATTGTGGGCGGAATGGAAACGTATGTTTTGCGATTGCTTCAGCGCCTTCCGCGCGATGCCTTTAATGTTACCTGCCTGTGCATATCGGAGAGCCGCATTACATCCCAGTTGCGCGATATCGGTTGCCAGGTTCATATTACTCCTTTCACCGATGATCCTGACTGGCAATCCATCCAGCTCGGCGTAAGCCTGATCAAGGCCGAGGCAATTGACGTAATCCATGGGCACCTTCCCAATGCACATTCGCTTGCGGGGATTTTGAGCCGACTGACCGAGACGCCCGCCTTGGCGACCATTCACAGTCGTTATCTCAGTATGCGGGATTTTGAAGTGCATAAATTGATGCAGACACATATTAGCGTGGTTGCGAAGACAGCGTACTTTCACGCTCTGAACCTGGGAATTCCCCCAGCCAAAGTGCGTTTCATTGCAAACGGCGTCGATACGGAAGTTTTCCGCCCGGTTACGAAGACTGACTATCTTCATTCCATCATTAATGTGGTTGCAGGAACCCCCCTGATTGGGTTCATCGGGCGGCTCTCCCGGGAAAAAGGTCCGGAAGTGTTTATACAAGCAGCGGGCATTGCGCACAAACGATTGCGGAACTGCCACTTTGTATTGGTCGGCGAAGGACCCATGCATGAGGAACTGGAGGACGCCATCGATAGTCTTGGTCTGCGCGATTATATTCATCTGGTTGGATTGCAAAACGATATGCCCCAGGTCTACACTTCTCTTGATCTGGCAGTATCAACGTCATATTCCGAAGGAATGCCGCTGGCAATAATAGAAGCAATGGCATGTGGTTTACCTGTGGTCGCAACAAACGTCGGTGGCGTTATCGACATTGTCGAGGTAGGTTGCACGGGATTACTGCATCGCGTCGCTGACTTTGCCGGCATTGCGGATAGTATCGTAAGCTTGATGTCGGATGAATCGACACGAATAGCAATGGGAAAAGCGGCTCGAAAACGGATCGAAGAGAAATTTGAACTTAACGATAGCGTCCGTCAAACATCCGAATTACTCAGATCGCTTATCCAGAGCGGATATCATAGCGACGGCAAATCGGGTGCTATTGACGTTCGTTTAAAACCCACTGCCTAGCAGAAACGTCTTCCCGCGCCTGTGCTTATACCTCTTGTGGCAATCGCTTGACCTCGGGGTTACGTTTGTTTTATCCGGTGGTAACCGTTGTCTTGTGCGGAAGGTGTTGATTCTTTTTTTGATCCGTGGGCATGCGCATATACCCACGTGAATTCCGCTCCCAGTAAAAAGATTTGAGCCGAGTAGTATACCCATACCAGCACGACCACTAGCGAGCCCGCAGCACCAAATCCCGAGCTGATGGCGCTTTTCCCGATATAGATGCCGATCAGGATCTTGCCTACCGTAAACAGTAGCGCCGTAACGGTGGCGCCGGCCCAGACATCCCGCCAGTCAATTTTGACCCGCGGCATAAATTTGTAAAGCATCGCAAACACGGTTGTCATTAAGGCAAAGCTGACAAGGAAATTCACCGCGGTCGCCACTATTTCAAGGTTCGAAAAAAAGGGTCCCCACCATTTTCCCAACGCAGCGATCGCCGCGCTGAACACGAGCGAAACCATGAGCAGGAAACCGATTCCAAGTATTATGCCAAATGACAGTAGCCGCGACCTGAGCAATCGCCACAGCCCTCCATTCTTATCTTTATTGGGCGCGCGCCAAATTCGGTCGAATGCATCTTGCAACTCGCCGAATACGGTTGTTGCCCCGATCAGTAGCAAAATCGCTCCGATGATGGTACCGGCGATCCCTTCCTTTGGTTCGCTAACGCTTTCAAGTAGGCCTTGCACCGCCTTCGCCCCCTGATCACCCATCAAGCCCTGCAATTGACCGAAAATTTCCCCGCGCACCGCTTCTTCACCGAAAACGAGGCCCGCTGTCGAAATTACGATCAATAAAAGCGGCGCGATCGAGAACATCGTGTAATAGGCCAACGCGGCCCCCATGCTTGGCGCATAGTCATCGCGCCAGGACGAAAAAGCGGCTTTAACGAGAGTCCAGATTTGCTTGATGTTCATAAGGAGCTCCGAAAGCAGGCGAACTGTCCCAATAGAGGAACCGACTCACGCGATACGTACGAGGTCTGCACAAACTTCCGGGAATCCGGTAACAGGAAATTGCTGCAGGGAATTGCTGCCGATCAAATCCCCCGCATTGAAGATTTCCATCTAACTGGAAGGAATTCCGGGAACCCAGCGGCAGTTATCGCCTTTTACAGCACAATAGCGCTACGACAATAGTAGGGGCCTGAACGGCCCGGGCCTTGAATTCAAAGCCCTTCCGTCCCACAAATCTGCGTAAATGAATCGGAAGAAGGAAGCAACTCAATTGCCGAAGCTGCTAATACCGTCCAAATGGATCGGGCCCGGAACCCTCACTGGTCGGACTGGGATCCCGCTCAATGAAAGACTCCGGGCCGGGCTTCGTTTCCCGCTTTTTGTCCGCGTCCGATTTCCCAGCGTCGCTCTTATGAGGCTCACCCTTTTTAATGATGCCATATTCCTGCCCCGTCGGAGTTTCCCCCCGTTTGTATTGCTCAGGCGCAGATTTTCCAATTGGGGGACTATCCATCGGGCCGCTCTGGGCATGAACTGAGCCGCATGCAAAAAGAACCAATATCAAACCTAGAACACTAAAAATTGGCTCGATAACGAGAAATAAGGAACGCGGCGCTGCGTTCCCGGATATCGCAGGATAATTCATGATAGGTCCTTTAAAATCTGTCCAGCAATAAGCGCTGTATCGAAATATTACAAAGCCTTCATTACCTCTTCAGTGCGCTACCGCACGAGACGATAAAAATCAGGATATCCGGAATTTATGATCGACGAATGAGAGTGCCGGCATTTTCTGCCTTCCGTTGCCCGGGCTGGCCCCGAGTTTCCAAATACACATCGGCTCATGGGGTAGCAGGAAGCAATAGCGTGCCAGACTACGGGGGCGCTGCTTCGGCTTCACTGTTGCATTTGATTTTCCAGGTAAGGCGCGATACCCTGACTTCCCCAAGCCGGTTCATGACCGGGAGTGTTTTTTCGTCAATTATTGTATATTCCGAGTTGCACATATTCCTGGCATCAATGTCCATGAATTCGATGGTCGTCTCCCTTGATCTCAGCCCTCCGCCGTACAGGCTTGTGATGGAGTAAATGCCGGAACCCTTTTCCGTATCGTTGGACTTGTAATCGGCCGTCATCGAACTACAACTGGCGAGGAACGGGATTGCCCACAAAGGGCTTTTCATCGATTTAGCAATTTTCGACAATCTTTTAATCGGCGGAAACAGCATAAGCTAGTGTAGTGAGTCAGAGATATCGGTACATGACCGATTCAAATGAATAAACCGTGAAGTAATGTTAAAAATGACGAGATTGGCCTCAGACAAGGCCCGAGGGGGCGCATAGTGATTCATGTGCAAGACGAGCAACGCGGTATGGCGGCAATCCAGTCATTTTTAAGTACCGATATCTCTGACTCACTACACTAGGGCGTTGCCTCAGGTTTCTTGTCGCACTTGACTTCCCATATAAGACGTGAGGACCTCACTCCCCCATTCGCATCCATGAGCGGACGCGCTTCTTCGGAAATAAGCGTATATCCCGCCATGCACAGATTTCTGGCATCAATATTCA
This sequence comes from Nitrosospira sp. Nl5, assembly GCF_900102495.1. Classification (GTDB taxonomy): domain Bacteria; phylum Pseudomonadota; class Gammaproteobacteria; order Burkholderiales; family Nitrosomonadaceae; genus Nitrosospira. Next base: position 10,164 of record NZ_FMVQ01000022.1, read on the forward strand.
TGGACCTGACAGCCTGCTCTCTTGATCCCGGTTCCCCGTCATATAAGCTCGTAATGGAATAAACCATTGAGCCGTCTTCGGTTCTAATGGGCGTGGAATCGCTCGGCATCAAACTGCAACCCGCGAGAACGGGAAGTATCAACAATATGTTTTTCATAGGCTTAATTATTTTTTTGTCGCAAAAATTAGTACAGCTTGTTGGACACCACAAGTCCTGTCATTTAGGCTTGGACTGGAATTGCAGTCGGGATGAACAACGGTGTACTTTGGACACCGCCGGGTACCACCTTCCGCCGTACAATACTGATCCTTTTTGTATATTATTAGCCGCTGACAAGTATACCGTTTCCCGCTTACCTTCTCTTTCATTTATGTGGTCGATGCAACTGGCTCATGCATCGAGGATCATCAGGCTCGCGTTGCCGCCTGCGGCCGTTGTGTTCACGCTCATCACACGCTCGGCGGTCAGCCGGTACAGGAGAAAGTCTCCGTCGTCAGTCGCGATTAACGGCACCAGCGCCCCCTCGCGGGCGGCGAGCTCGCTTCGCAACTGGCACGCGTCCTCCGCTGGACCCGCATACAGCACCACGGCAGCTGCTCGCCTCCAGTCCGGCTCGACGCGCAACTGCTCGCGCACCATTGGAGGCAGCGTATCAACCAGCATACGTGGAATCGAGCCATCCGAGAGCAACAAACGATTGCCGGTCGCGAGCCCCGCGGCAATCTGCTCAAGCAGCGCACTCTCGTCATTGGCAACGCAGGCGACCTCGCCACGTGGCGCGAATACGAGCGTGTTGCTCTCGCCAGTCGGTCCCGGCAGAAGGATTCTGTGCATAAGCGGTGTGCATCTCGCATAATCCTTGCAGCGCTCGGCGAGCGTGCGGCGGCCAGTCCGTTGCGCCCAGTCGGCAAGCATCCGCAGCGGCGCCGGCGCACTCTGCTTGTCCTTTTCGAGAATGCTACCGAGGCGCGCGGGCGATACCGGCCCTTGCCGCAGCAGGCGATGCAAATAGAGCGGGCCTCCGGCCTTGGGTCCGGTACCGGACTTGCCCTCGCCACCGAACGGCTGGACTCCTACCACTGCGCCGATCATGTTGCGGTTGACATAAATGTTGCCGACACGTGCGCTGGTCGCAATGAAATCAACCGTCTCGTCGATCCGGCTGTGCACACCGAGCGTGAGTCCGTAACCGGTCGCATTAATGTCCCTGATTAGATCTCCCAGCCGGCCGCGGGCGAAGCGCACGACGTGCAGCACCGGACCAAACACCTCTCGTTCCAGTTCACCGATGCCGCCAATCTCGATCAAAGTCGGCGGTACAAAAATGCCATTCACGCAAACAGACGGTAGCGGCAGCTGGAACACCACGTGGCCCGTCGCACGCATTTTTTCGATATGGGAGAGCAGCATTCGCTGCGCACCGGCGTCGATCACCGGCCCGACGTCGGTGGCCAGACGTCCCGGATCGCCCAGCGCGAGTTCCCGCATCGCGCCCTTCAGCATCTCCAGCACGCGGTCGGCAATATCTTCCTGAAGACACAGCACGCGCAAGGACGAGCAGCGCTGCCCCGCGCTATCGAATGCGGATAACAGAACGTCCTGCACCACTTGCGCGGGCAGCGCGGACGAATCAACCACCATCGCGTTCTGGCCGCCGGTTTCGGCGATCAGCGGTATCTCCCCAATCTTCTCATCCTGTGAACGCTTGGCGAGCATGCGATGGATGACCTGGGCGACTTCGGTCGAGCCGGTGAAGATCACCCCGCGCACGCGTGGATCTCCGATTAACCGGGCACCAACGGTCTCGCCGCACCCGGGCAGGAGCTGCAGCGCCGCACGCGGGATGCCTGCTTCGTGCAGCAGCCTGACAGCGGTTGCCGCAATCAGCGTCGTCTGCTCGGCCGGCTTCGCGAGTACCGGATTGCCGGCGGCGAGTGCGGCACTCACCTCGCCGACAAAGATTGCAAGCGGGAAATTCCAGGGGCTGATACAGACTACCGGGCCGAGCGCCTCGGGTTGGCCGGCGCGCGCGAACTGGCGACGCACCTGCTGCGCATAATAGCGGCAGAAGTCAACCGCCTCGCGCACCTCGGCGAGCGCATTTGGCAGCGACTTGCCCGCCTCGCGCACCGCAAGCCCCATCAACACTGTGCGATGCGCCTCGAGTGCATCGGCCGCCTGTTCGAGCAGCGTCGCGCGCAATCCAGGGGGCGTTGCCTGCCATTCGGGGGCAAAGGCCTGGGCGGCCGCCAGCGCCGCCTCAACGTCGTCCTCGCTCGCCTCGATAACGGCACCGACGCGGTCGGTACGGTCAGCAGGGTTAAAAATCGGTACTAGCTCGCCAGCGATAGGGCCGCCGCCGGCGAGCATCGGCCCCGCAAGCCAACGACACTTGCTTTCGCCGGAAAATTCAGCGTCCAACCCGGTGGCTAGCACAGCCAGCGCATGCTCGCTGCTGAAATCGATACCCGATGAATTCCTGCGCTCGGCGCCGTATAGATCGCGCGGCAGCGGAATCGCCGGAGGTGGATGCGAGCCCTCGCGCTCAACCCGGGCGAGCGGGTCAGCAATCAGTTCATCCACGCTCACATTCTCGTTGACGATACGGTTGACGAACGATGAGTTTGCGCCGTTCTCGAGCAGGCGTCGCACCAGGTAGGCAAGCAGCGTCTCGTGGCTGCCGACTGGCGCATAAATCCGGCAAGGCTTGGCGAGCTGGTCTGCACCAATCACCTGATCGTATAGTGTCTCACCCATCCCATGCAGGCACTGGAATTCGTAGTCTGAGATCCCCTCTTCCCGAGCCATCTGGTAGACGGCCGATAGCGTATAGGCGTTATGGGTCGCGAATTGGGGATAGACCGCGTCTGGCGAGCTTAGTAGCCTTTGCGCGCAAGCGAGGTAGGCGATGTCAGTATGTACCTTGCGCGTATAGACCGGGTAGCCTTCCAGCCCATCGACCTGCGCGCGCTTGATTTCCATATCCCAGTAAGCACCCTTGACCAGCCGGACCATGAGCCGGCGGCTACTGCGGCGTGCGAGGTCGATGATCCAGTCGACTACGGATAGGCAACGCTTCTGATAGGCCTGGACGACGAAGCCGATGCCGTTCCAGCCGGCCAGCTCCGGGTCGAGCGCAAGCGCTTCCAGTAAGTCGAGCGAGAGATCAAGCCGGTCAGCCTCCTCTGCATCGACATCCAGCCCGATATCGTAGCGCTTCGCGAGCAGCAGCAGTGACTTCAGTCGTGGCAGCAGTTCGGTTATCACACGCCCGCGCTGTGCGCGTGTATAACGCGGATGCAGCGCGGAGAGCTTGACCGAGATCCCCGGCCCCGCGTAGATCCCGCGTCCTGCGCTCGCGCGGCCTATCGTGTGGATCGCAGCCTGGTAGGACGCGTAATAATGGCCGGCCTCGGCGGCCGTCACGGCGGCCTCGCCGAGCATGTCATATGAATAGCGATAACCATGCGCCTCACGCTCGCGGCTGCGCTCGAGTGCCTCTTCGATCGTCTCGCCGGTCACAAACTGCTGACCCAGCATGCGCATCGCAAGGTCCGCGCCCTTGCGGATCAAGGGCTCGCCGCCTTTCGCGGCCAAGCGTGTCAGCGCGGACGTCAACCTGCTCTCGCTATGGGTCGACACCAGCTTGCCTGTGATCAACAAGCCCCAGGCCGCCGCATTCACGAACAGCGACGAGCTCCGCCCGAGGTGCGAGCTCCAGTCCCCTCTGCCGATTTTGTCGCGGATCAGGCGGTCGGCGGTTTCGCGATCCGGGATGCGCAGCAGTGCCTCGGCCAGGCACATCAGCGCAATGCCTTCCTGGCTGGACAGCGAGAATTCATGCAACAATGCGTTGATCCCGCTTGCGTAGGTGCGCTTGCCACGCACTGCGGCGACCAGCTTGCGTGCACGTTCCTGCACCTGGTACCGGCTCGCGCGCGGCAGATCAATCCGCATCATCAGCTCACCCACGCTTCGCGCCTCGTCGCGCCGGTAGGCATCGGTGATGGCAGCGCGCAGCGGTGGCTGCGGAGTATGGAGCTCGGATTGGAGAGCCAAAGTCATTGTGGAAGGGGCAGAGGCTGGGTTGTCCCTTTATAAAGCAGGGCTTGGCAAATGGGGAATGCACTCACCGCCTAGTCGTACAGTCAGGTGCCAATATCCGTGAATTTGCAGTCCGCCTCCTGTTCAGCCCGATTCAAGACTGCACGGCTCATTGAAACAAGCGCGTACCGATGGCAAGAAGCCCGGAACGCTGCCGCTTGCCTCATTCGGCATTTCCAGAACGCGGCGCCACCATAATTTTTTTCAAGTTCTGACCGAAACACTATAGGAACCGGTACCGTCTGGACTATAGTGTCTCACCTGCACATAGTACGCACCGGAGGCGAGATTGGCTGCGATTCTCGAGTTGAACCCGGGACCGCTGTCATCATCCTGGGTGATGAACGTTGTTTGGCTGTCCGGGCCGAATAATGTGAGAAAGCAGTCGGTGTTTCCAGCAGTCTCGATTGTGTATATACCGGATGCGGTGACTGTAAACGTGTACATATCCCTTTCGTTCGGAGCCGAGAGAGTTCCTTGCACTGCCGGGCCGTTTACCTGAATGGTTTGAATGCCTGGTTGCGGCGCCGATCCGCTCACTGAGATACTGTAGGACCCGACTGACGAGCCGCTGTAGTGTCGCACGCGAACGTAATAGGTACCTGCCGCCAAATTGCGTTCTATTCGCGAATTCGAGCCTGGTCCGCTGTCATCATCCTCGGTAATGAATGCCGCCATGTCGTCTGGGCCATACAGGGCTGTCACGACATCAGTCGAACCTTGGGTCGCGATAACATGGCTGCCAGGTGTGGCCACGACGAAACTGTATATATCAACTTCTCCCGCCTCCCCTATTGAAGCCGAGGTAGCCGGCGCGCCAACGGTAAGCGACACGGTTCCGGGAGATGTCCCCGGCTCATCATCGTACGTATAGCCAAGGGCACGATGATCGAGAACACTTCTCGGGGTGGGGGGTGTCGCTTCATTGTCCCAAGGCGGCATCGGGTCATCCAGACCGTGCCCGGCTACGACTCCGGCGGTGCCGCTGGGTGGTAAGTAATTTGCTGTAGGATTCTCCCTTTGCCATTCCGCCCATAACCGATCGATATTGCAATGGTGCAGCCAGAACACAGGATCGTTGGGAGATGACATCGCCATCATCGATCCACCAACCCACATGTGTCCAGGATTGTGAATCACGACCTCCAGTCGATTCCGGAAACTTGTGTTGGTGCTGCTATTGGAGTTCCACGGCGCGGAATCATAGGGAACCACGTTCAGGGCGGCACTGACACCCTGCTGCGTCGGCAGTGATCCCATTGCGCCAAATGCACGGGTAAGGAAAGTGATTGTATCGCCGGAATCCCGGACCGTAAGAGTCCATTCTCCGGTCGAAAAGGCAAAGGGGCCTGTGGTAACCTGCCGGCTTGCACCCGTTCCATTGCCACCCATGAAATCGGCGTTCCACAGCGAGGCCGTAGTCGTTCTATCGACTGTCCAGTCCCAGTATGGGATGGAAACACTTGAGTCGATCTCCTCGAGGGCAAGCTCGAACCGGCGAAGATATTCGCGGTGCCACGGAAGGAAGGCTGGGCCGCGGTGGGCGGGATCATTGGGGCTGGCCATAAAGGCGGCGCGGTGTTGCGCAACGAAGGTGTCGTAGGCGCCGTTTGCCTTCAAGGCTTTCACCGCAGCGACGAATGCTGCCTTCTCAGAGGCCGTCAGGCTGGACTGATTTTTTCGGATTCCCATGTTATTCCCCCGCCTCCCTGTAGTCGATAATTTTCCTGGCTAAATCAATCAGCGAAGGTTGTGGATCAAAGGCAAGCCCTGATGCAATAAATGCTCCACCTGCATCGCGCACCGTGAAGATTCGCTCACCATCGATGTATAGCTCAGCTCCGTTCGCGCCCGCTTCGCCTTCTCCAATCCCTGCCGCAGTTCTTGCGGCAGAAGCTTCTGCCCCGGTTCGAAGGATAATCTCCCGGCCCTTATAGGTTTCTCGTTGTTCCGCCATTTTTCTTCCCTCGCAAATATAATTTCCAAGCCAAATGATCAGTCCCGCCGCATCCGGTTCGAATGCGCTGGTTGTTTTCAATATAGTTCATTTCACCAAAAATGCCGGGCGAGCCAACCTCCGGAATCTTCATCCCCGACAATTCGCTACCGTAAATCGCCAGACGGAGACACAAGGTCCAGTTCACAAACGCTTGAGGTAATTCTTCCGAAAAATCGTGAAGTGACTCAGAACAGTGATTCTGCGAAGGGGCCGGTTCAGCCCTTCCTTCGCCATTTCCCTGTTCCCATGGCAACCAGTCCCACACCCAGCAATGCCAGAGGCATAGGTTCTGGCACTGTTGTAACTTGGGTGAAAAGCGCCGAAGCGTCGGTCATTAAGATTAAATTCGTCCCGTCAATCCCATTGATGTTTCCTACCGTATTAACGCTGCACTCCAAGCCATCCAGAGTATTCGGGCCGACACCATTAATCAGGGCACCAGCGCCATTTTTAAAGCAGGAGGATGGGTCGGTTTGAGAAAATGGGACGCTAAAGGTGATCTGGAAATCCAGGCCGAAGCCTATGGGCAATCCTTCGGGAAAATAAGCCGGATCAAAACTTTCGATAATTGCTGCCAGCGTCCCGTCTCCAACTGCCGTGATGCTGTCCACAACGGGATAGTTGTCGACTCCGGATTTATCGAGACTATCCGGACCCACATTAAAGGCAGAGATTGCCGTCTGCCCTGTGGAAGCGTTAATCGTGCCAGATAATATAAGGACTGGATCGGGGTTGGTGATGTCAGGCGGCCCATATCCCGTGCCGTTGCCTGAATTGGCATTCGGTGTGGCATCGAAATATAGCCTGAAGAAGTTGTCGCCTCCGCCAATGGTATCCAACACAACATTGTTACCGAGCGTTGAGACCACCTGTTCTCGATAGCCTGCAACGAATGTCCACCGGCCACCAATGTTAACGCCACTGCTGCCCCCGAACTCATGGAGGGACGCGTGAGTGTAACTCTGGAAGACGTCACCGACAGGGTGAGCGAATATCGATGCACCACCAACCGGTGTTATCAATGTATTGCCCGCCGTCCAATTCATGCCTCGCGCGCCTATCGCAGGATCAAGACCTACACCGTCAGGATCGATGGCAACTGCACAGGCCACACCCGGCAGTACCATGCATGCGGCGACGAATAGAAATTGGTATGGTTTAAACATTGACATCTGAAGTATCGGGATCATCTGGACGGCATTATTCACCATAGACAATCATGAGAAAAAAACAACCCGAATTTATTTTTGTTAGCCAGTTAGGAAGTACCGGTAGGCACTGAAATAGCCCACAAAGACAGGCATTTCTTGATTCCAGGCCACCAACCAGAAGATGAGGTACCGGCATCACTTCATCGATGGGCATTCATAATGGAAATGGACAATTGCGGCTCCGCAAACTTCCCATTGGCATAGCCCGTCTATCCCTACCGCTTAGCTGCTTCGGCGAGTTTTTATCGCCCTGTTCCCCATAGCCACACAACTGCTCTGGTGTACATCAGTCCAATATTGATTGATTTGCTGGTGCACGTCAGTCCAATATCGTTTCATCCGTAAATCCGTAAGATGCTAAATGACCTCAGACAGCGTTTATCTGTGGCCAGTTATGTCATTCGTACTTAATCACCCTTGAGGAAAACATGACAAGTTATAAGGAAAAGAGGAACGGCCATCTGCATGCGTTGCACTGCGCATATTCAGCTGAGCCGCCATATGACGATATGGCGGTCTGAAAATGAAAACAGCATTCGGACCTTACACTGTAAGTATGGGAAAGTCGCTGGCGCCCTCAGAGTGGCTTGTTGGCGCATCGTATTGGCGAAAAGGATATGCCGCAAATCACGTGTTAACTGATTCGGCTGCGGTGATAGACGCCCAGTTATATGGCACTGTAGTTGGTACTGTCGTGGTGAAACTGGACTCGGCTGACGGGCTCTATGCGGACGAGGCCTATTCAGTTGAACTTGATGAAATGCGGCGCCGAGGCCGAAAAATAGCTGAGTTGTCCCGGTTCGTCATCATTCCCGGGCAGCCTACCAGGTCTGTCATGGGCGCCATGTTCCACGTTGTCTATTATTACGCGCACCTATTCAACAATTTCACAGATCTGGTTTGCGAGGTAGTGCCTAGTCATGTGGCGGGGCAGCGGCGGCTTTTAGGATTTTCCCAGATCGCTGGACCGAAGCACTGTGAGCGAGTAGGTGTAGAAGCCGCCGTATTGCTGCATAGAGAATTGGAATGATCATGACCGAGGCATGGATTAAACACGATGGCAAGTGCTTCCCGATACCGAAGGGAACGCTGGTCGATATTAAATGCAGGAACGGCGACAAGTTTTATGGCATTGAGGCCGGCATCAAACTGGAGGCCCTGGCTCCCTTCTGGAGACGCGAAGGAGAGGAAATACAGTATGACATTATTGAATACCGTATTTGTGCGGAGAGCTCCCATTAGCATGCCGCCCACAACTTTGCCACGAGATAGCACGTGAGAAAGAGAAGCTGGGAGCGCTCTACTTCGTGTTACCCTGACGGACGCCGCATTAAACCAAGGAAAAAGTCAGCACTGAGCACGCTTCCGTGACTTCTTGAGAGCAATGAAACAAGCAAGTAATTGAGGTGGCGTAAGTGAATAATGCCCTGCAATTCTGATGAGGTAACAAACCGGTCGTCGCAATGACGACCGGCAACGAGTGCCCATAGCTACCATTCAACATTCTGTGTGGATTGAACTTTCCCCAAACGGGGAGCAGAATGTCATAAATAGCCCGGCACTGGACGAGAAATCCTGGATATTGGGTGCCTGCCCCCAATATTCCCCACCCCGACTTACCAGTCCAAAGGCCTGAACTGCCCATTAATTCATGTGGTGGACTGGGCACTGGAATACGATCGAGAGCAGCGGCTACGCACGAGGAGGAGGAAAATGGAATACAGCGAGCAACTGATGCAGCAAGTATGGGAGAAAGCCCGTGCAAATACCGATACCAGTCCAGATCTGTGGCGCGAAGATGAGTGTGGTGCCTGGATCAACCGTCGGCATTACGGTGATACTGATTCCGACTTTGGCTGGAAAATAGTCAATGTTTCCGCTGGCGGACCGGACACCCTGGAAAACTTGCGGGCATTTCATCACCGCAACGCTTATGATACAGGCGGGCAACGCGCCAAATGCCAGGTCACGGCAGATCGCACTGGCGTAGCCGCCTTCGAGCGCACTTCCGAGCGACGCAACCGGAACGTTTGAAGCATATGTCAGGCATACCATGCGCTGGCTCGCATCCGCTCTGTCGCACTACATCAACGGGATCAAGATGTGCGTCAATGTAGAATGTCCGCCTACCCGGTTTTCCGAGGCGCGGGATGAGTAAAGTCATCGAGGATTACGGGTTCATTGGCAACATGCTGAGCGGAGCGCTTGTCGCACGGGACGGTTCGATGGACTGGCTTTGCCTCCCGCGGTTCGACTCCGACGCGTGCTTTGCGGCCCTGCTGGGAACGCCCGAGCATGGCTACTGGCGTATATCCTCCACAGATGAAGCGTGCCGGTCCAGCCGGCGCTACCTGCCTCACGCACCGATCCTCGAGACTACCTTCGAGACAAAGCACGGCAAGGTGACCCTTGTGGACTTCATGCCGCTTTCGGACGACCCCGAGAAAGTTGACGTCATCCGCCTCGTGCGCGGCGTATCAGGCCAAGTAACGATGCGGATGGAACTGGCCCTGCGGTTCGGCTACGGCAAGGCCGTCCCCTGGGTGCGAAGGCGCACCTATGGCATTCACGCAGTGGCCGGACCCGACGCGGTGGAGCTGGTGACCCCCGTGTCCCTTCACGGCGAGGACATGCGTACCGTCGCGGAGTTCGACGTGAAAGAGGGCGAGATCGTCCCCTTCACGCTCGCCTATCATCCGCTGCATCGTGAGCCCCATTTCATCGACGACGGCGAGATAAGACTCGAGTGCACGGCGGCTTGGTGGCGGGAATGGACTCACATCTGCCCGCTCTCGGAATTCGAGAGTCCCGCATGGAAGGAAGCGGTGGAACGCTCGCTCGTCACGCTCAAGGCACTCTCCTATCAGCCGAGCGGCGGCGTCGTCGCGGCGCTCACGACCTCCCTGCCGGAGGAAATCGGCGGGATTCGCAACTGGGATTACCGTTACTGCTGGATTCGCGACGCGGCCCTGACGTTATACGCCTTCATGAATGCCGGGCACTCGGACGAGGCTGGCGCGTTCAGGGAATGGCTGCTGCGTGCCGCCGCAGGCGCGCCTGATCAGATGCAGATCATGTACGGCGTGGGCGGCGAGCGCCGCCTGACTGAAATCGAGTTGCCCTGGCTGCCGGGCTACGAGAACAGCCCGCCAGTGCGCATAGGCAACGGCGCCTGCGACCAGATTCAGCTCGATGTGTTTGGCGAACTGATGGATGCATTTCATGCTGCCCGCAAGTCGCAACTTGAGCCAAGCCAGGAGGCCTGGCGGTTCCAGCAATCAATGCTCTCCCGATTGGAGGGCCTGTGGCGGGAGCCCGACGAAGGCATCTGGGAGGTGCGCGGCGGGCGCAAGCACTTCGTTCATTCGAAGATGATGGCCTGGGTCGCGTTTGATCGAGCCATCAAGGCCGTGGAGCAATCCGGCTTCCACGGTCCGGTCGAGAGATGGCGCGCGCTTCGGGAGGAAATCCATGGCGAGGTTCTGGCACGTGGCTATGACAGTGGCCGGAATACCTTCGTCCAGCATTATGATGGGCCGGCGCTCGACGCTTCGCTCCTGCTGATGGCTGAAGTGGGATTCCTGCCGCCGGAAGACCCGCGCTTTCGCGGCACCGTCGATGCTATCGAGCGCGAGCTCATGGAAGACGGGCTTGTGTTGCGCTACCGCGTCGAGGAAACCGAAGACGGACTCACGGGGCAAGAAGGCACCTTTCTCGTCTGCAGCTTCTGGCTCGCCGATGCCTATACCATGATCGGCCGCCACGATGATGCAGAGGCCCTGTTCGAACGCCTCTTGTCTTTGCGCAACGACCTTGGGCTTCTTGCTGAGCAATACCATCCCCGCCTCCAGCGCCAACTGGGGAACTTCCCGCAGGCATTCTCCCACATCGGTCTGATCAATACGGCGTACAACCTGCGCCAAGCGGCCGGCCCCGCGCACCAGCGCGCCGATCTCGGGGAGTCCCCGCGTGCGGACGATGCCTCCCGGGCAAGGGTTGCCGGTGCCCGGCACGGAGGATCTTCAGCGGACTGAGTAAGCTGCCAATAAGGGGCTACGAGGGAATCGCAAGCTGAGCAAGATGGAAGTCTCGCAACACTTAGCCGTTTCGGAGAAGCGCTCGATGTCAGGATCACTTGGATATTTGCCTGTTGCCAGGCAACTGTTCCGGTGATTACGTCGCAGCTCTACCCGCCCTTTCCTATCTCACGTGAAACTCTGCGCCTGAAATCACTACAGTCCCCACTAGAGAAAACACGAGAGTCCAGAGCAGGAAGCGGATGGCTTGCCTTGTTTCAGGCCACAGGTCGCTACCATTAGGCTCCTTATATTTCTCTTCTTCCGTCATTTCCCTAATCGTCCGTGATTTTTACCGCCATAAACGAAATGGACCCGGTAGCGATCCCGCGCGGGCCCATTATCATTGGTTCCTCTCAACCTACCAGCACTCCCAGACCAACGACAAGCACAATAATATACGTACCCCAAAACATTAAAAAGTCGTTCATGGTGTACCTCCGCGAGGTCAGTTACGTCGTTATTCTTCCCCTTTTCCCTTATTAATTCTGTGCGAAAAGCCGCATTGCAACCAGCTTTCTTTGGGTCGGTGCGTTTTTCGCTTGTACTTCGCTCCAATAAGACGACGCTTGCAGGGCGAGAAAAGGCACTTGGGGCGATCCATAGTTGATAGAAGCCCTAAGCCTGGTACAGAGCCCGCAAATCCTGCCGAGTTGAAGCTTTAGGCAGGTGATAGACAACCGTTGCAACATTGGATTTACGCGTGCAAGGAGGCCGGGCTCGTTCTGCCGGCCATATCGGATTAGACACCCTGTGCCTATGCAGCTTGAGACGATTCCCGGCGAATCGCCTTATATGGGTAGCCGCTCAGATGGGAATATGTGGATGGGGAGGTTATTCGCACACGAATAACCGCAGATGCCAGGGGGATAACAGGGACAGCGCACTGTTTCGCTCGTGGGGCAAACAGAAGGCACAAAAAACTGTGGCTATTCCCGTATCGTTTTGAGACCTCTTAATGAGAGAGGCGGCAGGGATGTCTGTCTCGCCTATGGCGATCCAGCCATCCCTACACTTTGCTTCGGGAACGCACCGCTTTTGCTCACGCATCCAGCGAGCAGGCTCACCTGGTCGAATCCATGGGGATTCCCACCTTAACCTCTCCTAAATACTAAGGATAGGTTTGTTATCCTTGCCGGCAGAAAATGTGCCATGATCAATCCGACCGGCAAACAACTCAGAATTTGATCAATCCTTACGCGGTAATAACAACTGTACTCAACTCGACAGCTCGTGCCGAGCTTTATTTTTCTGCCATAGATTGGCATTTATCAATAAATGCTTGCCGCTGAGCTTCGTTTTCGAAAGTTGGAAGGATCGCCTGCATTCCTGCACCAGAACAATTCGTTGAATTTATTTCGGGAGCCCCGCCACCGCCCCCACAACTGATCAAAGCGGCACTAAGGGCAATAATAAATACAGTATGTTTAGAACTCATTAAATTCTTCCTTTCCTCTTTAAGAATCATCAATATTGCATGGATTCAAGTTCGAAGTGCAACAGTTGGCGGTTGTCTAGTGTAGCTCACGACATTCCGAAGAATACCTCATAAGGAGCTCTAAACTCCAGCATTTTGCGTGATCCGTGGTTAAATCGCTCTACGTAATCAATGGGGTCAGATTCGATTGATCCTGAATTGTTCTGAGCGTCTGTCTCCACCCTTTGCTGCTGGCTCTACCCGTCTTTTTAATCTCTTTTGAATATTCTGTTTAAACCGCGCATTTCCCAATACCCAGGCTTTATTGGTCGCCTCTCTGATTTCGCTCATATCCTTGTCAAATATGGGTTGCTCGAATAGCTGGCGATACGCAGCCTGACGTTCCTCGACAGTTGCTCCCAAACGTTGATATTCCAGATAGGGCGTTATTAAGTCATTCGCCTGGCCCCAGGCATTGTAGCCGTAGCTTGACCATGGATATTCGAACGGATGCGCCGCCATGTTTGCACGCATGGGGTTCAGTACTATATAGCGCATGCAGATCAGTAAATACGCTTCAGTATCAATCAGGGTGGCTTTGTAGCGCCCTTCCCACAAGGTGCCGGTCCGATGGTGGCAA
>NZ_FMVQ01000002.1 GCF_900102495.1 Nitrosospira sp. Nl5
CTACGTGGCATTGCTGGAGGCGCAAGCACAGCCTGAGGCCAGCCTGGACCGGATGCAGCCTGACGACCGCGCCCCGACTCTCGCTTTTGGGTGATAGCGGGCTTGGCGGCCACAAACCCTCCAAACTTTCTTCAATAGTGTTGATAAAATGTACGCGAGGTGTCGCGAATCGGAGTTAGTAGAACTTTACCGGATTGGCACAGCAAGCATAAGGGGTAGCCCGACGCTGAGGCGCCGCATTTAAATTACGAATGAAAAAACACATAAAATGGCCTGTTAAGGCAGTAGTGAATAACGTGAGGTATTTTCGCGATTTGTCCTTTTACTTACTCAAAAAAAAGAGGGTAAACGGAGAGCCTCGGGTTAGATATCATAAAGAAGGGCGCATATCGGCAGATTACGATAGACCGGTATGTTTTTTTTGCAGTTTCGATCAGGAAAGCGTCGTAAGGGAGAACGTCTACTATTATCTTAAGCAGCTTGCGTTGGCGGGATTTGACATCGTATTCATCAGTTCGAGCGATGCCATCTCGAATGTGGATCTGAAGAAACTGTCGGAATGGTGTATAAGAATAATAAACCGGGAGAATAAAGGATACGATTTTTATAGCTGGAAAACAGGATTAGAGAGCTATTCTCAATATAGCGCCCATACGGGGCTACTCCTAGCTAACGACAGCGTCTTGGGACCACTTTTCAGCATCAAGGATATCATCGCGAGACTGGAAAACCATGAGGGCGATATAGTCGGAATGACGAACTGCCTCCTTTTCTATCCGCATCTGCAATCGTATTTTCTTTATTGTAAAAAGGCTGTCATTGTTTCCAAAGAGTTCATTGATTTTTTTAACCGAGTCGAGGTCCTGGAATTCAAGATGGCGATAATAAGGAGATATGAAGTTGGTTTCTCCCGCTTACTTGGTCGCCGGTTTAAACTCTCGGCACTTTATGATTTGGACAGCGCCATGAATCGTTTCCAGCCTGGCGATCGGCCGAAGAATTGGACAGAGCCGACTTCCCATTTATGGAAGCCTCTCATTACCGAATTGAAATTCCCGTTCCTTAAAAAAAGCCTCCTGACAAGGAGAGGTGTAAGCATGGAAGAAATTTCCGCGACGCTTGCGGAGAGTGGTTCTACTTACAACGTCAATATTCTGGCTGATTGGATTGCCCCGCCCTATAACATGAATACGCATAAGCGAAGTTCTGGGCCCGCTTTAAAAAAATCAGTTGCGGGTCCGGATCCGTGGTGGGATAACTCCGCCCTTAACAATCGGCGTGAAAATAAACGGATTTGAATACTGCTTTTAGCTGTCCCCTACCGGCAAAAACATACCTCAATAGTTAACGGTTATTCTCCGCATTAATCCACCTGTTCCATTGGCGAATTCAGGATTTCCAACATGTCTTCATTTTTCATGAATATTCTGTCAGGGCTTTTTGCGGCGCTTTACGGGATGAAAGGCGGCTATACAAAAGTAAACGTCAAGGGCCAGTCGATACGTATCGCCGTGGATAATTTGCGGACTCTTCAACGCGCAAAGACGTATTCAATTAAAGAACCGGATACTTTGGATTGGCTTGACAGTTTCGAACCCGGCTCATGTTTTTTTGATTTGGGTTCGAATATTGGCCAATATTCTTTATACCCCGCCAAGAAATTCGGCAATAAAATCCAGGTCTATGCGTTTGAGCCGCAGTGCATCAATTATTACTTGCTCAACAGGAACATACATCTCAATAAGCTCGAGAAAAACATTACGGCCTATTGCGTCGCCATATCCGGACAAAGCGGCTTTTCCAAACTGTATATTCCTAAATTTATTGCCGGTGGAAACCGTTCTCAGTTTGGCAAGGAGGACCTGAATACAATGAAAATCCCGGCCAGTCATATTCAAGGCATGTTTGGTGTAACGTTAGATGATTTATGTGATAAATGGGGATTGCCGTGTCCGAATTACATCAAGATCGATGTCGACGGCATCGAGATTTCCATTATCAAGGGAGCTGCGAATACCCTTAAAAATCCCCAACTCAAGTCTGTTATTGTCGAACTCGGGACGAGTGAAGAGCAGCAGGAAGCGGTAAAACTAATGGAACAGGCGGGCTTTGGCGTGAAGTTCAAGACCACCAGGAACTGGGGGGAAACCTGTTTTATATTTGAAAGGATTTAGTTTGTGTTTCATTTCTAATATCCTGCAATCAGCAAGGCAATATGTAGAAAGTCGTTCTATAATCCTGCATTAGCGCCAACTTCCCATTTCCCTTTATGCAGCTGGTATCCCCGGTTTAGCGCTTAGGCAGGATGGATAAAGCGCGTAAACCACTCAGACACTGAAGACCGTATAGAGAGGTTTACCTCTTGCTTCAGTCAATCTTTATCATCCAGCCCAATGTAAATTAGCACCAGGACAATACAGACCACGAATCGAAAAGCCGATTCCTGGCCGTTCCATTCTGCAGATTGCCACATGCAGAACCATTCCGCGCCAATCACCAGAAAGCCAAAAAACCATAGCGCAAAACCAGAAGACAAACCGAGGACAGGCAACAATTTTGCTTCGTTGAACATCTCGGCATTACTGTTGATATGCTTCAGTAATTGCAACGATCCTAAAAGACACAGTGCGGCAGTTACAAACTCGCACAAGATGATAAAAGCATACGCTGTGGAATGCAGAAGAGGTTCCGTAATGGCTCGATGTTTCAGAGCATTCCCCGGATAAACGGTATCCATCGACATCACGTGCTGAACAAACAAGAAGTTTGTTTGATAATCAACGACGTTATTAAAAGCGATGACAAACGCGAGACAGCCGATACCTGATACCAAAAGAATCTTGCTGGCTCGGATCCATAGAGATTTTTTCATTTCTCAAGCTTCACTTCGCATAGAACCTTGCAGGTTGCGGTAGAGCCCAGCTTCTTTTACGCTATCTATTCAATATACGACTGCGGGTTATCCGAGGACTGCCACTCACGCTTCACTTTCGGTTTTGCGGACACCGCGCACATTTAGCGAAGCCAGAGCCAGCTGGAGACCAATCACTGCGAACGCCTGAGCGTGCCATCCCCAGATCACCCATAGAAGATTGCTGACGAGAGACAGCAAAAATCCCCAATGACGCTTGCCGGTGGATGAGGATGTCAATAACCAGACCGAGAGTATATTAACGACCATTGCAGGCCATTGTAGCAACGAAAAATAATCCATACAGTTTAAACCCCTCACGGAAACGATTTGCGAAATGATCTATACGGCCGATGCTTCTCGATTGCTTTAACCCAGATAATCCATTAGGCGGCCCTGCGAGCCTACCCGAGTGCTGGCGGTCAGTTCACGGCCATTTTCGCCGCTTGCCCGGCGTCCAGAGACAGGCTGTGGGCTTCTCCCATCCGGCAAAACCTGTCTGGCAACCCGCCTCGCCATCATCTCGCGTCCTAATGGAATTCACTCATGCGCGAGGGTTCGCCATTATAAAAGACCTTTGTCGCGCGTCGAAGGCTATTAGGAGGGGCAAGAGTCATGCCCAGGCTGATTGACGCGCATTTTGTATCCACAGATGAGCTTCGGGTTGCTTTCGTGCGCAATCGCACAGACAAAGGATCAGATGTAGCGCATAAGTTACGATAAATGATATGAGATCCCGCAGTATTTTTCGCTTAACTTTCGCGACATTACAACAACTCGATCTTTTCAGGTTGCTTACGCAACGTGTAACGTCAAAATCTTACTGGATCAATTATGGCTACTTCTAGCAGTCGGGCGCTATGGAAAGGCGCCATCAGTTTTGGGCTAGTCCATATACCGGTAGCGCTTCATTCCGCGACTTCTGAGGAAGGGTTGAATTTTGACTGGCTGGACAAACGCACTATGGATCCCGTCGGTTATAAACGTATTAATAAAAAAACCGGCAAAGAGATTGACAGGGAAAATATCGTCAAGGGAATTGAATATGAAGATGGCCAATATGTCATCTTGAGCCAGGAGGAGATCGCTGCCGCGTATCCCAAGACCACCCAGACGATCGAGATCGAAACGTTTGTATCAAATACTGACATTCCTTTTTTTTACCTGGAACGGCCCTATTATATTGCTCCAATCAATAAGGGAGCCAAGGTTTACGCCTTGCTGCGCGAAGCCCTTCGCAAGACACAGCGTGTCGGGATTGCTCGTGTCGTCATCCAGACCAAACAGCATCTCGCAGTTCTCGTGCCATCCGGACCGGTACTGGTGTTGAACCTCCTGCGCTGGGGAAACGAGATTCGGGCTTGGGAGAATCTGGATCTTCCCGCCGAAGGTGTCACAGCCGCGGGTATTACGGAAAAAGAGTTGAAAATGGCAGAGCAATTGATCAATGACATGAGTTCGACATGGAATCCAGAAAACTATCGGGATTCCTTCAAGGACGAGATCATGAAGCTCGTGCAACAAAAAGCCGAAACTGGCGATATTCAATTTGTGGTTCAGCCCGAACAAACAGAAACACCTCGTGGCGGAGCCCAGATTCTTGATCTCACCGAATTGCTCCAGCGCAGCCTGAAGAAGACCGGGGAGAAGGATGATCAGGCGAAGGCGCCAGCCAGAAGATCACCCAAGGCGGATACAGAAAATACGTCGACCGCGGCCGGAGGGTCACGCAAGCGTCGGGTAATCTAAGATATGGCAAAGCCGGATTTATTAAAGGCCTACCGCGCCAAACGCAATTTTTCCATCACATCCGAACCATCTGGAATCGCCAAGCGGGGTAAAAGTACCGGAGCGGTGCTGTCGTTTGTCGTCCAGAAGCATTGGGCGACCCGCTTGCATTATGATTTCAGGCTTGAGCTCGATGGAACAATGAAGAGTTGGGCGGTGCCGAAAGGGCCCAGCTTCGATCCTCACGACAAACGCATGGCCGTCCATGTCGAGGACCATCCCATTTCATATAATCGCTTCGAGGGCCAGATTCCAACGGGGCAGTATGGCGCGGGTAAAGTGATTGTTTGGGACAAGGGAACCTGGATTCCCCTTGAGGATCCGCATAAAGGTTATCGTGAGGGCAAGCTGAAATTCGAACTGCGCGGCCACAAGTTAAGGGGTCATTGGGCGCTGGTTCGCATGAAAAATACAGAGGAGAAAAAGAAGGAGCCCTGGCTGTTAATTAAAGAGAAGGATGAGTACGTCCGGCCCGCGAGCGAATATAGTGTTGTGGATGAAATGCCTGATAGCGTGGCCAAACTGGAATCCGAGGGGATTTCAAAACGTGCCGCGCTCGTCAATGACGTACGGCCATCCAAAAAAAAACTTTCCGGTTTGCCCAGCGGTGCGGCTGAAGCTGATCTTCCCCGTATCATGCAACCCCAGCTTGCAACTCTCGTCGACGCGCTTCCGAATCAGCCCGCTGACTGGATTTATGAAATCAAGTTCGATGGCTATCGAATACTGGCCAGAATAGACGGCAGGAAAATACAGTTGTTCACTCGTAATGGGAACGACTGGTCGCACAAGTTGCCCGATCTCGTGAAAGCAATAGGCAGAATGCGTCTGAGACCCGGTTGGCTAGACGGCGAAATCGTCGTGCCGAACGAGAACGGCATTCCGGACTTTCAGGCCCTGCAGAACGCCTTTGACAATTCCCGGACGCAGAACATTGTTTACTATTTATTTGATATCCCTTTCTATGATGGCCATGACTTAAGAGCTGCTCCCCTTACCGAACGACGGGAATTTCTGAGAACACTCTTTAAAACACCACCTCCGGAGCAGGTGCGCTTCAGCGAGGCCTTTGATGCACCGGCCCGCGATATTGTTGCATCAGTATGTCGCATGGGGCTGGAAGGGGTGATCGGCAAACGCAAGAGCGCAACGTACGTTTCACGCCGCTCGCCGGATTGGATAAAACTCAAGTGCAGCCAGCGGCAGGAATTCGTTATCGGCGGTTATACGGACCCGCAGGGGTCCCGTATTGGTATAGGCTCGCTTCTGCTCGGCTTTTACGATGATGACCAAAAGCTTCGGTACGCTGGTAATGTGGGCACGGGATTTAGCGATAAAACGCTTCACGAATTGAAGGCGAAGTTGGACAAAGTCGCGGCTATCCATAGTCCTTTTATCAATGCCAGTGGTATCGGCAAAAAGGCGCATTGGGTTCGGCCCACATTGGTGGCTGAAGTTTCCTTCGGCGAATGGACGCGGGATGGCCATATTCGTCATTCGGTTTTTCACGGTTTGCGCACTGACAAGAAAGCCGAGCTTATCAGGCGCGAGAAGCCGGTGCATCCAAGTGACATAAATCCTTCAAGAATGACTTCGATTCCCTCTTCCTTGCGCGTGACCCATCCTGAACGCGTGATCGACCCGTCCAGTGGATTCACCAAAATGGACCTCATACGCTATTACTCGCTGGTGGCTCCTTTGATGCTGGAACATATCAAAGGAAGGCCGGTATCGCTGGTACGCGCACCTGATGGGATTGAGGGACAGCTGTTTTTTCAAAAACATTGGGAAAAGGAGAATATGCCAGGAGTTGCCCAGCTCGACCCCGCATTGGACCCGGAGCATGAACCGCTGATTGAAATTTCAACCGCTGAAGGACTTCTGTCCGCCGCGCAAATGAATGTCGTCGAGATTCACACCTGGAACGCTACAAAGAATGCCATCGGCAAGCCTGATCGAATGACTTTCGATCTGGATCCTGGAGAAGGGGTGCAGTGGGCAGCCATGCAGGAATCGGCGCAGCTTGTCCGTGTGTTTCTCCATGAGTTGGGGCTGAAATCTTTTCTCAAGACCAGCGGGGGAAAGGGTTTGCACGTTATCGTTCCGCTTAAAAGGCTGCGGGATTGGGACACCGTCAAAGATTTCTCGCAAGCAATCGTTCAGCATCTGGCTGCGACCATACCGCAGCGTTTTGTAGCGAAAAGCGGACCGCGTAATCGTATTGGGAAAATCTTTATTGATTATTTACGCAATGGTTTTGGCGCAACTACCGTCTCCGCCTGGTCAGTTCGCGCTCGCCCCGGTCTGGGCGTGTCCGTGCCTCTGGCATGGGAGGAACTGGAGTCGCTGACGAGCGCCAGCCGCTGGTCGGCCTCGAATATTCACGACCGGCTGGATAAGGGCAATGATCCCTGGTCAGACTATGAGGCTGGCAGGCGGTCGATCCTCCCGGCAATGAAGACGTTGGGATTCAAACCTGATAAAAAAACACCGTAAAAACCGCCATGACAACAGTCGATTGGCCTGATCGAGCCCTTCCTCATCAGACCTTTCTATCTGGATTGCTCTTTTTCCCGCAAATGCACGGACGCTCTCTCTACCGCTTCAACCGCTTCCTGGATGTGGCCGTCCTTGGCTTCGTCGATGGCTTCGTCCATTTCTTCAAAGACCTCCTCATCGTGCTCCGCCTTCTGGTGTTCCCCATATATGGGCTTTTGAATATGGGTGTAAGGGTGATCCTTATTCTGTTCGATCAGTTCTTTCTTGGCTTGCTCGGTATGGCTGATAACCCCCGCAGCGCTGCCTGATTTTCCACTTTTGATCGCCTCGTTCAGATGTTCGCTGGCCTTTTTGCCATGATCTTCTTCCGCGTGAACAAGCGCGGTGCTTGCAGCAAGGGAAATGAGGCCTGCTAACAGGCCGCAAGCCCATATTTTTATTGAATTGCTCATGATGTGATGATTAAGACCAGTGTTCAACATTGGACAACCGTTTTCAAGAATCGTTTTCCATCTCATGAGACACGGCGACGCCTCCAGGTTGCGCAGACCCCGCATTTGGATTACAGCGAATCGTCATCGCTTCTGCCGGCTTGTCGGGGACAGATGCTAATATTTGATACCGGTAACGATGCTGTAGTATCCAAAAGCGGAATATGCTTGAATGTCCTGAAATCCCACATCCTGCAGCATCTTCGACAATTCGAGAGCCGAGTAAGACTCTCCCTCGGTCCATCCCATCATTAGCATGCTATACGCGGCAGGTGCGAAAGGTCCGGTTTTTTCATCGTTATAGAGCACGTCGTGAATAATAATGCGTCCACCTGGCTCAAGGTTCTTGAAACTTTTCTCTGTGAGAAACCGGCCTCTCTCTCTCGGCCAATCGTGATAGATATTGGAATAAAAATGGAGGTCGGCTTTAGGGAAGGGGTCATTCCACATGTCGGCAACATGGGTTCTTATACGGTCCTGCAAGTTGTGCCGGGTGATGAACTCCTGGGCTACCTCGCATATTGGCTCCAGGTCCAGAATCAGTGCATGTAAATTTGGCCATTTCAACGCCGCGCCGATTGAATGTGCTCCTGAGCCTCCGCCAATGTCGAGCATTATCCGGTAATCATCAAGATTCATGGTATTTGGCCAGGCAGTGGCCAACGTCATGCTGATACTGTGCATTCCCCGGGTAAATCTTCTTGCCAGCTCCGCTTGCTCTTCATGGGATTTGTAAATATCACCCCCTCCGTACGCCTGAGGGGAATTTGTGAGTACCGCACGCTCCAGGTTCGAGTAGGAGAATACCTCGGAATTGTCGATCATCATATCCCAGAAGAAACCGAAGTAGCTGGGACTCTTTTCGAGGAGGTAGTCTTCTGAACGGGCGGTAAGAGAATAACGTTCCTCTTGCAGCGAAAGAAAACCCAACGCCGTGGCAGCTGTCAAGATTGCCTCGGCCGGACGTCGCTGAATGTTTAGCTTCTCACAGATATCGGGAAGAGTGCGCGCGCCGTCTCCAAGCAACGAAAAGACCTTTAACCGGTGGGCTATCAGTAACGCCGGGTACCCGTAAACCGCGAACGCAACGTCCCATAAGGCCCGGTCATCCGATCGGGGCCGCTGAATGTTTACAGGCGCTTGGGGGGTCATGTAAATCCTCTTTACCTAAATTGATTAACTTGGCTAGACAACGTACGCGTCGGAGGGATGATTGATTCTTGTCCCTCGGTGTTGCTATTCAAGGCCTCGGTAGCAACGACGCCAGGAATCGCCGGGTATCCGCTTCCTGCTGCATACTGAACTTCGAGATCATGTCCCTGTTCCGGTTCACGTCGTACTGAACACCTAAATAATAGAGAAGCTTTCCCGCACCGTCGAAAAGTGGAGTGAGCGTCAGATGGTTAAAAAAAAGCTCTCCATTCTTTCGATAGTTGCGAATAGTCACTTCAGCAGGCTGGCGATTTTCGATAGCCTGCTTCATCGCGAAGCGGGCCTCCTGTTCCCGATCTCTTCCCTGGAGAAAACGGCAGTTGCGCCCGAGAATCTCCTCCGGGGAATATCCGGTCATAGCCACAAATTGCCTATTGGCATAAATAATGGGCAAATCTTCCTGATCTGGATCCACCAACGTGATACCGTTAACGGAGCCATCCAGTATTTGGGATAGAATCTGGGGGATTAATCCGGGGTCTTTTTCAACCACAAAGGTCATTCTTTTCTCCTGGATAATTTAACAGAGCTAAGGAGTTGATGAAGTCGCCACACATTTGGCAGCTTCTGTTAATTGTTTTAGGTTTCTCACCGTACGCTCGGCACCTTCCTGGACTACTATGCGGATCAACTTTTCAAAGGGGCGCATAAACATCTGGATTTCACTCAACTCGAAAGTAAAAATCAACTCAGCCGATCTTCCCGAATTAATATCCCGTAACTCATAGGTGCAGCGAAAGGGATCGGAAACCCCCACAAAGCCCAAACGTTTGTTCGGCTCATAAACATCAATCGTAAACTTGGTTTCCGTGCGCCGCCCCTGGTCAATACGCACCTGCCTTGCGATGGTGCCCAGCTTCAAGGGTCCATCGGTGATGCTTTCGAGTTCAACGACCTCGGGAGACCACTTCGGATAATTTTCAAAGAATCCGTCGCCCAGATACCTGAATATCTGGTCAGGAGGACACTCGATTAATGTCCTCGCCTTCGCTATCACAGGTTCTTTGGAGCCTAAATTGAACATACTTCATGCTCCTGCTTTTTCGTCCTGCGGGCCAAGGATTATACTTCCGGATTAAATATAGGTTACTGCTGGCGGGCCGATTTATAGCTGTCAGGACGAAAACGGAAGCATGCCATATTTTTGCTGTCGGGATAAATCATAGCTTATCCCACATTACAGGGCTTTACTACTTGTCCCCGACACCCCATGATTTTGGAAACGTAGCAGGACGTGGGCTGAGGCTGGGGACGGGGTGACAAAATGCCAATCGGGCGTAATGCAGTGAGCGTCATGGGTTTTATCGCATGAGCATTTCAATTCCTTAACCGTTTACGATATTTCCCCCGTTTGGATGCAGCACCTGCCCGGCCATATACGAGCTATCCTGAGAGGCGAGAAAAACATAGCATGGCGCTACTTCATCAGGCTGCCCAGGCCTTTTCATCGGAACCTTTTTTCCAAAATCGGCGACTTCATCAGGAGGAAAGGTCGAGGGAATCAACGGCGTCCAGATGGGACCGGGAGCCACGGCGTTGACATTTATTCCTTTTTCAACCAGTTGTAGTGATAACGATCGTGTAAATGCCACAATCGCACCTTTCGTCGACGAGTAATCCAGCAGATGCGGGCTTCCCTTGTATGCTGTTACGGAGGTGGTATTAATAATGCGTGATCCTTTTTTCAGATGGGGAAGGGCGGCTTTTACCATATGGAACATGGAAAAAATGTTTGTGCGGAAGGTTCTTTCGAGCTGCGCGCTAGTGATATCCTCAATACTTGTGCGGACGTGTTGCTCAGCCGCATTATTTACCAGAATCTCGATGTGTCCAAAAGTAGAAATAGCTTTCATCACTACTTCGGTGCAAAATTTCTCATCCCCGATATCACCGTTAATTAGCGCACATTTTCTTCCCTGTTGCTCGATTTCCTTTTTTGTGTCGTTTGCATCTCCGTGCTCATTGAGGTAGGTAACGACAATATCCGCGCCTTCTTTCGCAAAAGCAACCGCTACCGCCCGTCCGATGCCGCTGTCCCCTCCGGTAACAATCGCAACTTTGGATTCCAGCTTGCCGCTTCCCTTGTAGCCCTCAACAGTTGAATCCGGCTGCGGTTTCATCTCTGCTTCTATTCCTGGCTGCTGCGGTTGATGCTGGGGGGGAATTTTACTATTTTCCATCACGAAGACCTCATTGAATTGGATGTTCAACTGCGACGATAATCGCTGACGGCTGTATCAGCTATTCAAATCCGGCTGTTATTCTTAAATAGCGAGCCGGCATTCAACAGTAACGCGTATCACGGCTTCCTGGAGCCGTTGCCTGAATCCGATTTTTTGCCTCCGCCGGATATTTTGTTCTCGGTTGCCCAGGCGCGCCGCTTCGCCTCATCTTCCGAAACGCCACGCTTTTCGTATCCTTCTTCGATATGTTTTGCCTGGCGTTTCTGTTTATCTGTATAGGATGATTTGTCACCTCTTGGCATAATGAAGCCTCCTTGGAGAATAAAACACGGGCCCGCGCGGGGTTAAACCGAGTAGCATTTTTTACGATCGTCCTGCTTTAATCCGTGCGCTGCCACACATAATCGGGTAGGGCCAACCGAAACTCCTACAGCAAACCGCAGACTGAAGTCCCCATTCCCGGTGTGCGCTCAATGCTTGCCAGACTTGGCGTCGTTCTTTTGCGCCGACTTTTTAACCGAGGCGATCAATGCCCTGCAATTGGCATCTTCGCCGGGGCCGGTTTCAATCAGCGGTATTAACGCGGCAAACGGGGTTGCAAACACACCCAGCAATACTGCTGCGCCAATGCGTATGGCAAGCATCTTGTCTGGATATATGGTCGGGTCCTTGAAGGTGCCGGAAATGTGGATGGGCGTACGGAGACTCACGATGCTGAAATCTTTGGGTTCCGGGGAAAGCTTCATATCAATGGTTTCCTCGGCAAGACTGATCTGTCCCTCGCCCAGGATATTGGTATCCGTTGTGTCGATGATAAAAGCCTTGCTCGTCATCAGGCCATTTTTGATGTCGAAATCGGCCACACCACAACGCACTTTCACATTTTTATCACCGGCAAATAGAAACTTGATGATTTCGGCCCCGTCGAGTCCTACCACCTCAAGCAGCATGTTGCTGATTTGCCCGCCCGACATGATCAATCCAAAGTGGCCATCTGCCGCGCCTAAAAGGGCGCCGACAGATTTCCCATGGCTTTTTATCTGCGCCATGCCGCCGATCAGACCGGACCCTTCTTTGGTGAGATCGCTCTTGGGAAGCAGTTTTGATAAGCGGAGTTTCTTGACATCAACCTTCGCTTGTCCGGTTGGCATCTCGCCGCGGGCGTCCACTGTGACACTGGCAACAATGTTTCCTTCCGCCACCGCGAAATTGACAGGGTCCATGGTCATCAGCCCATTGTCAATTTTGAGGTGCGTGACCAGATGTTCGACCGGCAGGTCCTTATTACGGATTGATTTTCCGGTGAATTTGACGTCCGCGTCCATGGCGCGCAATCGGTCCACCCTGAACTCCTGGTCGGGCAGAATGCGATGGCGTTGGGCTGCGATCGACGCCTTCTTTTCCTGCTTTTCCGCCGCGCTATCTTGCGGCTGGGGCGCGCGTCTTGCCCCGATAAAGCCGCTCAAATCCTCCAGATCAAGAACTTGCGACACGACGTCCGCGCGCAACATCGGCCGTTCGCCGGCGGTATCAATAAGAACGTCCCCGCCAAGGTCGCTCTTGCCTACCTGCCCGGAGAATCCCTTCAACGACCACTCGGTTTGCTGATGCCGAAGTCTGCCCGATATCCGATACGGCGGCGAAGGAAAAATCACAATTCCTACAATTGGATAAAGTGCCGATAGGTCATCGCCATGCAACTCCAGTTTCAAGTCCATCGCTGCCAACGCTTGAAGCCCGGTGATTGTGCCGTCAAACGCGGCGTGGCTGTTGCCGACTTGAACTTTCCCCCTGACGGGATAGGGAAAAGTCTTGTCCATGAGCGAGACAATCTCTCCACCGTGGATCTGAGCAGTAAACTTCAAACTCGTGAACTTGCCCTCCGCCGCGATATTGATTGGCGTTTCGCGTGCGTCGTCGGACGCTGAATCAGTGAATATTCTCACCGTTACATCGGTTTCGGTCTTCGGGTCACGAAAGAGGAGCGTGCCGCGGTCCAGGGTGAGTTTTCCTATTTTTGGTAATTCCGGTGGTTTTTTCTCCTCTTTCTTGAGGTCCCAGTTGCGCCTTCCATCCACGCTTTTTTCAAGGATGATTCGTGGTTGGGATATAGATACTTGCGGCAGGACAATATCACCCAACAACAGGTCCCACAGGCTGACACGGAACGAGAGCTTATCGATATTGAGCATCGGCTGCTCTGTGCCCCAATCGGCGTTAGCCAGCGAAAGCCCTCTGGTACTGATCAGTGGGTTGAGGGATAAATTCACATCGAGATCGCCTTTGATGACGAATTCCCGACCGGTTTTCTCGGTGACCTGCCGTTCTATATATGGCTTCACCATGTTCCAGTCGAACCAGACGCTGAATACTATTACCGCAAGCGCGACCAGCAAACTGAAGATAAATAATACTCTCTTGGAACGCGTTCTCATGGCTGATGGGATTCGAGCGGATTGACCTGTATAAAATACGATTCGCGAAGGGGTCCGTCAGTACGTCAGCGCACATATTTATTGTCATTGCCAAAACCAGGCTTGCTTTCCATCCTGACAAGCATTTGCTTGTCATTACAGGCGAAATCAACGCGCCACCCTTAAAGGTAGACCCCTCACGCTGGCAACTGCGTCTGGATGAACCAGCTACTGATGCATTCGGGTACGGTATCGTGAGGCGTGAGGATGTCCTGATGTCTTGCTGATCCCTTTGCGGCGGGAAGCGCAAACGGGAATGGACCAGGTTCGCTTTAGACTATGGAGTGTCGTATACGATACTTGTCAATTTATGCGGAACGTATTTTACGCAGTAAAAAATGGAGAAGACTTGACAGCAAGCTCACGCCTGCAGGATTGAAAGGAAATTAACCGCAAAACGCTTGTCCATCTTTCGCTTTGAACCGCTATTGCCTTCAAAATCAAGATCCGTCATTGTCGCGCCAGATAGTTGTCAGCCATGTTATGTGGCAATATTCCAGCGTATTACATTAATATTTTCGTACATCGCAAAACATGCGTTCAAATTCCTTCTTGACAACGCTGTAGCACTCGCAAACGTGCGTTTCGAGTCCGGCTCGGTCGAGCACCATAATGTGTCCACGACGATAGCGAATAATTCCTGCGTTCTGTAATCTACCGGCGGCCTCTGTAATGCCCTCGCGGCGTACGCCAAGCATGCTTGCGATCAATTCCTGGGTCATGGTCAATTCCTGGGAACTCAGCCGATCCAGTGTCAATAATAGCCACCGGCACAGTTGTTGCTCGATTGTATGGTGCCGGTTGCAAACCGCGGTCTGCGATATCTGCATAATCAACGCCTGGGTATAACGCAGCAGCAAGCGCTGTATCGGTCCGGCATGATTGAATTCCTGCAACATTAACGCGGCTTTCAGCCGGTAGGCGTAGCCGGCCGTTTGTACGGTGGCTCGACTGAGCGTGGTTTCGCCGCCCATGAAGAGCGAAACTCCAAGCATCCCCTCGTTACCTACCCCTGCGATTTCAGAGGATGCGCCGTTTTCAAGAATATAGTGCAGTGACACGATAGCCGAGGTAGGAAAATAGACGTAATGAAGGCGACCGCCAGATTCACAAAGAACATCGCCGAGCGGCATATGAATCAGTTCCAGATGAGGCTTCAAACGTTCAAGTTCAGTCGCCGGCAGAGCGGCGAGGAGGTGGTTCTGGTTGGGTTGATGTTGGGGAGAGTTAAGCATTCACTAGCAGTCTGTCGGATTTGAAGAATCGAAGCGAAAAAGTGACTGGTTAAGGGCAGGTTTTGAGGATTTTGAAGGCCAACAGTTTTTCTATTGCCCGAAAAAGCAGCGAAATGCGAACCGGCCAGATGCCTTTTGCAGCGATTTTCTTCAAGTCCGGGAGGCTGTTAACGACAGCGAACTGTAAAAGCAAGCGCAACCCAGGGAGAATAAAATGGAACCAAGAGGTGTCGGCCGACGCCGGGTTCTCCTACTTCTTTCTGCCACGCTGCCTCATACAAAATCATAATAGCATTTATCCGGGCATACTATCCCTTATCGCGCATCCATTTTGTGCGATACCGTACATACTATGGATGAGCTGAGTT
Source organism: Nitrosospira sp. Nl5 (assembly GCF_900102495.1). GTDB lineage: Bacteria > Pseudomonadota > Gammaproteobacteria > Burkholderiales > Nitrosomonadaceae > Nitrosospira. Next base: position 15,162 of record NZ_FMVQ01000002.1, read on the forward strand.
CTACTATGAGTCACAGGTTTTCACCGCGGAATTTCCAGGTGACTGCCTGATTAAAGAAATCGATTGATAAATTCACTTCCCCCTTCCAATCACCGGAGTTCGACTATGACTCAACTAAAAAATATTTATACTATTATGGCTGCCCTCTTATTCATGTCAATGCTGGGTTGCGCATCGACATCGAAAACAACAGGCACGGGGGAATACATCGATGACAGCGTTATTACAACCAAGGTTAAAGCGGCGATTTTTAACGAGCCTACGCTGAAATCCGCCGAAATTAACGTCGAAACGTTCAAAGGCACCGTCCAGTTGAGTGGTTTTGTTTCCGATCGGGCCGACATATCCAGAGCGGTGGAGGTTGCGAAGACCGTGGAGGGCGTGAAAGCCGTGAAGAATTCCATGCAGGTCAAATAACGGTGCGCCTGCAATTGCGGTGTCATCTCCCTTTTTCAATGGTGTGATGATTGTGAGAGAGGGCTGACATCCTCTCTCGGATTTCCTCTCGCTTTTTGCTTCGCAACCTGCGGGCTTGAAGCGCCATTACCATCGCGTAAGGCCAGCATTGATCGCGTTCCTCACGGACCGCGACAACTTGGAGAATATTCGAATTGAAAGCTAGAGACACGATGGTTTCTGAGCTTTTACTCCCCATTACGACCCGGCTTCGCAAAATTGGAAGGCCACGTGTTCCGCTCAGCAAGGAACTGCCGCTGCGGTCTGAGCTATTCAGCGCCGACCAGATGGAGCTCTATGGCGGGATTCTTGCGGCCTCTCACGAATTATCCTCGAGTCGCGGCACGGATCAGCTTCTGGCGCGGCTGGATGAGAACGAAAGCACGTTGTTCAGTATTTGTAACGTGCTGACTGAAGCAGTAACAGCCGATCGGCCGCTAACGCCAGCCGGCGAATGGCTTTTTGATAATTTCTATTTGATCGAAGAGCAGATCCGCACTGCCCGGCGTCATCTTCCCAAAGGTTATAGCCGGGAACTGCCCCTGCTTGCGCGGGGAACATCGGCTAATCTTCCACGTGTGTACGACATTGCTCTGCAGGCTATCTCGCATGGTGATGGCAGGGTCGATACGGAGAGTCTCCGGCGTTTTGTCACGGCGTATCAGGCTGTTACCAATCTGCAGTTGGGAGAATTATGGGCGGTTCCCATTATGCTCCGGCTGGCGTTGATCGAAAATCTCCGCCGCGTTGGGGTGCATGTAGCCGCTGGCCGTACAGACCGGAACCTCGCGGATGCCTGGGCTGACGAAATTACAAAGATTGCCGAAAAAGATCCCAAGAGTCTGGTTCTTGTCATCGCGGATATGGCGCGCTCTGATCCGCCGATGACTACGCCTTTCATTTCCGAATTGGTGCGGCGATTACAGGGGCAGGGGCCCGCGCTGACGCTCCCGCTGAACTGGATTGAGCAGCGGCTCGCTGAGTCCAATCAAACGATTGACCAGATGGTGCAGACGGGAAATCAGCAACAGGCGGCCGACCAGGTTTCGATCTCGAACAGCATCAATAGCCTGCGCGTGCTTGGCGCTATCGACTGGCGCGATTTTGTCGAAACGACCAGCATTGTCGAGCAGACACTGCGGGAAGATCCGGGCGGTGTCTACGGCCGGATGGATTTTGCTACCCGTGATCATTATCGGCATGTGGTGGAGCGCCTGGCCAAGGCAAGCCCTGTATCGGAAGTGGAAGTTGCGCGGAGGGCGCTTAAGCTGGCGCGTAACAGGGCGGCAACGGATGGCGGCAATGCCAGAGCCCACGTTGGTTTTTACCTGATTGACAAAGGCTTGCCCGACCTGGAGGAGGCAGCGCAGGTACGCCTGTCAATCCCGGAAAAACTTGGCCGGGCCGGCCGTCGGCATCCCTTGTTCTATTACGTCGGTGCGATCGTGCTAATAACGACGGGCCTCACGGGCAGCCTCTTGTTCAAGGCGTACGCCGACGGCGCGAACGAATGGTTGCTGGGGGTGATAGGCGTTCTATCGCTCTTTGCGGCGAGCCAACTGGCCATAGCGCTGGTGAACTGGGGAGCGCAATTGCTGGTGAAGCCGCATTCGCTGCCACGGATGAATTTTTCCGTGGAAATACCTTCGGCGTTTCGTACGTTGGTAGTGGTTCCAACAATGCTGACCAGCAATTCTGATATTCCCAATCTTGCCGAAGCGCTTGAAGTTCGATTTTTGGCCAACCGTGACGACAATCTTTATTTCGGTTTATTAACCGATTTTCAAGACGCGGACCGGCAAACGCTTCCGGAAGACGAAACTTTGCTGCGGCTTGCACGTGAAAGTATCGAAGAGTTAAACAAAAAGTATCCCGGCCCGGCCGGCAATGATTCGATTGAAGCGGCCCGCTCGGCGGTAGGCGCTAAGGGACCGTTCTTTCTGTTTCATCGCCCGCGCCGGTGGAACCCGCGTGAACGGCTCTGGATGGGCCATGAACGCAAACGCGGGAAACTTGCGGATTTGAATGCACTGCTGCGTGGTGGGGGAAGCGACGCATTCATGCTGATCATCGGCAACACCGATGTGCTGCCCGAGGTGAAATATGTGATCACCCTCGACACCGACACGCAATTGCCGCGGGAGTCGGCTCATCAGTTTGTCGGTGCAATGGCTCATCCGTTGAATCGTGCGCGGCTTGACATGACCGGCACGGATGGAAACAACATCCTCATAACGGAGGGCTATGGAATTCTGCAACCTCGTGTCGCTGTAAGCCTATCGAGTACAAACTACTCTCGATACGCATGGCTTTTCGGCGGCGAAGCCGGGATTGATCCGTACACGCGGATTGTCTCCGACGTTTATCAAGATTTGTTCCATGAAGGCTCCTTCGTCGGCAAGGGTATCTATGACGTTGATGCATTCGAACAGGCGCTTTGCCTCCGTCTTCCCGAGAATCGAATTCTAAGCCACGATCTCCTGGAGGGATGCTATGCCCGGGCAGGATTATTGAGCGATGTGCAGTTGTATGAGGGGTTCCCTTCGCGCTATAGCGCAGATGTGAGTCGGCGCCACCGGTGGATTCGAGGGGACTGGCAACTGGCAACCTGGTTACTATCACGCGTGCCGGGGATGGATGCGAGCTATCACCCCAATCCGCTATCGGCATTGTCGCGGTGGAAGCTGATGGACAATCTCCGGCGCAGCCTCGTTCCGATGGCCTTGACGCTGCTTCTGCTGTTGGCATGGATGACATTGCCCGATGCGTGGTTGTGGACGTTGGCGGTGCTTGGCACACTGGCTATTCCCGCGGTAATAGCCATCATTTCCGATCTTCTGAACAAGCCGTTCGACGTGCCGTTGCGACAGCATATCCTTGCTTCGGTGCGTGGCGGGGGACGACACTTCGGGCAAATATTATTTACATTGGCCTGCCTTCCCTACGAAGCATATTTCAGCCTCGACGCGATCATTCGCACCCACGTGCGGCTTTTGATCACACGTCGTCGGCTTCTCGAATGGAATCCGTCGCGGGAAGTCGAGCGCGAGTCCGATTCGGCAGTTGCTAAAAAGGAACGTACCAGCCTCGGCGCTTCCTTTCGATCGATGTGGATTGCCCCCACAACCGCAGTCGCGGCTGTGAGCGGAGTCGCAATGACGTCACCGTTCGCATTGATCGCCGCATTGCCGATACTGTTGTTATGGGCCGGTGCTCCCGCGATTGCCTGGTGGATAAGTCAACCGCTTCCTCCCAAGAGCGCGGAGCTAACCGCTGGACAAATACATTTTTTGCGCCAGCTTGCACGGCGGACCTGGTTCTTCTTCGAGACCTTCGTCGGGCCAAAGGATCACTGGCTGCCGCCAGATAATTTTCAGGAGCACCCTGTCGCGGTGCTCGCGCATCGCACATCCCCGACCAATATGGGCATGGCCCTGCTCGCGAACGTTGCCGCCCATGATTTTGGCTACATCGGTATTGGACAACTCATTGAGCGCACGGCAAATACGCTGGAATCAATGGAAACGCTGGAACGGCACGACGGCCATTTTTACAACTGGTACGACACAGAAACGAAAGCACCATTAACGCGCTATATCTCAACAGTGGACAGCGGTAACCTTGCGGGCCATCTTTTAATATTGCGCGCGGGACTGTTGGAGCTCGCCGACGCACCAGTTATCGGCGAACAAGTATTTCTGGCATTAACCGATACCCTGCAGATTCTTGAAAAGATAGCGGGAACTCCCTCCGCAAGTGCTCTGGCACAGTTCGAAAAGGTACTCATGGCCGCGGCCGGAACTCGTCCCCTTACCGTTGAGAGCGCACGCGTTGATCTCGACCGGTTGGTTGCCTGCTCAAGGATACTGGTCCAGGAGATGGCGGAAGATCCGCAGACAGCTTCCTCCAGTGAAGCGTATGAATGGGCGCAGGTATTGAACAGGCAATGCGAAGGAGCGCTCGCTGACCTGATCAGCCTTGCCCCCGCGGAGGGAGGTGGAAATAACTCAGCGCGTACCGGCGAGATTCCTTCCTTGCGGCAACTCGCCTGCCAGGATAACGAGCGTGCGCGCGAGCAGCTGGCCGCGCTCGAACATCTTGCGCTTCAGGCAGGTGAAATGGCGCAGATGGCATATGGCTTCCTGTTCAATCACGCGCAGCGGCAACTTTCAATTGGATACAACGTCGGTGAACGTCGGCTGGATGCCAGCTACTACGATTTGCTCGCCTCGGAGGCGAGACTTTGCAATTTCGTCGCGATTGCACAGGGGGAACTGCCGCAGGAAAGCTGGTTTGCGCTGGGCCGGATGCTTACCACCTACGGCGGAGAACCCGTTTTGTTATCCTGGAGCGGTTCGATGTTCGAGTATCTCATGCCGCTACTGGTGATGCCGACGTTTGACAACACGCTTCTCGATCAGACCTGCAAGGCCGCGGTGGATCGGCAAATCGCATACGGCGAGGAACGTGGAGTACCTTGGGGTATTTCAGAATCTGGCTACAATGCTGTCGACGTTCAATTCAATTATCAGTATCGCGCATTTGGCGTCCCTGGTCTTGGACTCAAACGCGGTCTCGGGGAAGATCTCGTCATCGCCCCGTATGCTTCGGTGCTGGCTTTAATGATCGCGCCGGAGGCTGCTTGCCGTAACCTTCAACGGCTTGCTGGGGAAGACCTGGCTGGCAAATTTGGTTTTTATGAGGCGGTCGACTATACGCCGACACGGCTGCGGCGCGGCGAAACACGCGCCGTGGTGCGCTCGTTTATGGCCCATCACCAGGGTATGAGCCTGCTCTCCTTGGTATACCTGTTGCGAAATCGCCCGATGCAACGGCGGTTCGAATCCGAGCCGTCATTTCAGGCGACAATGCTGTTGCTTCAGGAGCGGATTCCGAAGCCTACGCTTTTCCGTTCTCAAGCTGCCGAGCTCCCCGATGTTCGCGTGACCAAGGAGCTTCCAGACATGCCGATGCGCATGCTGACAACCGCGAACACACCGATTCCAGAGGTACAACTTCTATCGAATGGCCGGTATCACGTCATGGTTACCAATAGCGGAGGTGGAAGTAGCCGCTGGAAGGATCTTGCCGTCACCCGCTGGCGAGAAGACAGCACTTGCGACAACTGGGGCAGTTTCTGTTATTTGCGCGACGTGGCGAGTGGCGAGTTCTGGTCAAATACTCACCAGCCTACGTTAAAAGAAGCAAAGCGTTATGGAGTTCTTTTTTCCGAAGGACGTGTCGAATTCCGTCGCCGCGATCTCGATTTCGACACGCACACGGAGATCTCGGTGTCGCCCGAAGATGACATCGAGTTGCGACGGGTTCGAATCACCAACCGTGCCTGGACGCATCGCACCATCGAAGTCACGTCATATGCCGAGGTGGTACTTGCAGCGCCGGTAGCGGATGCGCAAGCACCGGCTTTTGGTAATCTTTTTGTGCAGACGGAAATACTCTCCGACCGGCACGCGATTCTTTGCAGCCGGCGGCCACGCTCCCAGAGCGACTCGGTACCCTGGATGTTTCATTTAATGGCGATACGTGGAATCGCGACCGAATCAATCTCCTACGAGACAGACCGGATGGCATTCATCGGACGTGGAAGGGATGTGTCGGCACCACTGGCGATGGTCGATCCGGCGCCGCTTTCCGGGAGCTCCGGCTCGGTTCTTGACCCGATTGTGGCGATTCGACAGCGGGTTACCATCGAACCAGGCGAGTCTGCGACAATCGATATCGTTACCGGGGCGGGCGATTCGCGTCACGCCGCCATGAGCCTGGTCGATAAATATCAGGATCAGCATTTGTCGGACCGTGTTTTTGACCTCGCCTGGACGCATAGTCTGGTCGTATTGCGGCAGCTCAACGCCACCGAGACCGATGCCCAACTGTTTGGCCGCTTGGCCGGCTCGGTGCTCTATGCGAATGCGTATCTGCGTGCCGATGACGTTGTGCTGAGCAAGAATCAGCGCGGCCAGTCGGGACTATGGGGATATGCCATTTCCGGCGATTTGCCGATTGTGCTGCTGCAGATCAGCGACGCAGCGAATATTGATCTTGTGCGGCAATTGGTGCAAGCGCATGCCTACTGGCGCGTGAAAGGGTTGGCGGTTGATTTGATCATCTGGAACGAAGACCACTCCAGCTATCGGCAGCTCCTGCACGATCACATCATGGGGTTGGTCATCGGCAGTGCTGAAGCCCATGTGCTTGACCGTCCAGGCGGTGTTTTCATTCGCCGCGCCGAACAGATTGCTTCCGAGGACCGTATCCTGTTGCAAACCGTTGCACGGGTCATTATTTTTGACAGCAAAGGTGATCTGGCGGAGCAGATCACGCGTCGAATTCCCGCAGACTTGCCGGTTCCGGCGATCAGGTTGGAGCCGGTTCGTCAGCCCGATCCTGCTCAAATCGATGAATTGCCGCACCGTGCGCTGCTTTTCGACAACGGGCTAGGAGGATTCACTCCCGATGGACGCGAATATATCATAACCACCGGGCAGGATTTGACAACTCCGGCACCGTGGTCAAATGTCCTGGCAAACTCGCAGTTCGGAACCGTTCTCTCCGAAAGTGGCCAGGCGTATAGCTGGGGGGAAAACGCGCATGAGTTCCGCTTGACGCCCTGGAACAATGATCCCGTTTGTGATCCCGGCGGGGAGGTTTATTATCTGCGCGATGAAGAAAGCGGTTATTTCTGGTCGCCCACGCCCCTGCCAAAACGGGGAGCGACGCGCTATGTTACCCGGCATGGATTCGGTTACAGTGTTTTTGAGCATGCGGAGGACGGCATTCATTCCGAGCTCTGGGTCTATGTGGCACTGGATGCGGCAGTGAAGTTTGCGGTATTGAAAGTGCGTAATGAATCGGGGCGGCTGCGCAAGCTTTCGGCAACAGGATGCGTCGAATGGGTATTGGGTGATCTGCCGGAGAAGAGCAGAATGCATATTGTCACTGAAATCGATCCGCCAAGCGGAGCCTTGCTTGCACGCAATCCCTATAATAACGAATTCCCCGGCCGCGTCGCTTTTTTTGATGTCGATGATACGACGCATAGTGTGACCGGCGACCGCACCGAATTTATCGGCCGCAATGGTAGTTTCAACAATCCGGCAGCAATGGCTTCGGGAGAGCTTTCAGGGCGAGTAGGGCCTGGTCTCGACCCCTGCGGCGCTATCCGGGTTCCGTTTGAGTTGCTGGATGGCCAAACACGGGAAATTGTCTTCCGTTTGGGCGTCGGTTTTCACGTGGAAGATACTCTCAAGCTCATGCAGCGCTTCCGTGGACCGGGGGTGGCGCATGAAGTCCTGGAAAGAATACATCGCTACTGGGGACGTACGCTCGGCACCGTACAGGTGGAGACGCCCGATCCTTCCCTCAACGTGATGGTCAACGGCTGGCTCGTATACCAGGTAATGGCTTGCCGTCTGTGGGGGCGTAGCGGCTACTATCAAAGCGGGGGGGCTTTCGGATTCCGTGATCAGTTGCAGGATGTGATGTCCCTGATTCACGCTGAACCCATCCTTGTTCGCGAGCATCTGCTGCGATCAGCGGGGCGTCAGTTTATCGAGGGGGATGTTCAGCACTGGTGGCACCCGCCAGGGGGTCGCGGCGTAAGGACGCGCTGTTCGGATGATTATCTCTGGCTGCCCCTGGCGGCCTGCCGTTATATTGCCGCTACCGGCGATACCGGCGTGCTGGACGAATCCATTTCTTTCCTTGAAGGGCGCCAGGTCGGCGCCGATGAGGATTCGTACTACGATTTGCCGGTTCGCTCCGAGCAGTCTGCGGATTTATACGAGCACTGCGTGCGCGCGGTCGTGCATGGCCTTCGATTCGGTGAGCATGGCCTTCCGCTAATGGGCAGCGGTGACTGGAACGACGGGATGAATCTGGTTGGGTTCCACGGACACGGAGAAAGTATCTGGCTGGCTTTCTTTTTGTATGACGTGCTCATTCAATTTTCCGATCTTGCGCAACGGCGTGGCGATATGGCCTTTGCCGAACGCTGCAAAAAGGAGGCTAGCCTGTTGCGAAAGAATATTGAACGGCACGGCTGGGATGGTGAATGGTATCTCCGTGCCTTCTTCGATGACGGTTCTCCACTGGGATCTTCCACCAATCCGGAGTGCAGAATCGATTCGATTGCCCAGAGCTGGTCGGTATTGTCTGGAGCTGGCGCGGGCGAGCGCCAAAAGCAGGCAATGAAAGCGGTGAATCAGTACCTTGTGCGGCGGGACGCAGGTCTGGTTCAACTTCTCGACCCGCCCTTTGACCAATCATCGTTGAATCCCGGTTATATAAAAGGCTACGTCCCGGGTGTGCGCGAGAATGGAGGCCAATACACGCATGCGGCCATCTGGGCGACGATGGCCTTTGCCGCATTGGGAGATTGTGCGCGGGCATGGGAGTTGCTGGGTATGATCAATCCGGTGAATCATGCGCAGACGCCGGAAGCGGTTGCGGTCTATAAGATCGAGCCATACGTTGTTGCCGCGGACGTTTATGCGCTTTCTCCGCATACCGGACGTGGAGGATGGTCGTGGTATACGGGTTCTGCCGGCTGGTTGTACCGCATGATGCTGGAAACCCTGCTGGGGTTGACGTTGAAGGAAGACAAATTGTACTTCAAGCCCTGCCTGCCCGCGGATTGGAAGACGTTCACTGTGAACTATCGCTATCGGGAAACAGCCTATCGCATTACTGTCATCCAGACAGAAGATGACAAGGAAAGCCTCACTATCGACGGAGTCGAACAACATGATTCTGTCATTCCCTTGGTCGATGACAGAGTCCAGCACGCTGTTGAAGCTCGGCTAAGGAATTCCTCCAAGTGATGGCAACTTCATACTGAAAGAGAATTTGAAATCCCACGGTTAATTGCCGATGTTTCCGGTCAGCGCATGAGTGGAGATTTAGGTCGACCCAGTTGATCCCGATGAGGTCGATGCTTATGCGGTTATACGGTATTTATCGGGGACGGAGAAGTGCCGATTATCGAGATGCCGGCGCCAAGAGTCGGGGATAGGTTGCACATTGTCGTGTGAGCAATCTTGGCAGTCAGGCTTTGAGTGTAACGCTGAAGCAAGTAACGTAGCGGACTGCCAAGCTCGAATTCTTTTCTTAAATTCGCTGCTTTAAGACGGTAACCATAACCGCCACATTGCACCACTGCACGGTTTGGGGTGGTTTTTCTCCCCATAAGCATGGCAATGCCGAACAATCCTTCATTACCGATAACGGCAATCTTCGCCGACTCTCCGCCATCCGAGATGGAAAGCAGGGAAATAATACTGGTAGTTGGGAAATATACGAGGTCTATTTCGCCGCCATTTTCGTACACTGCCCATCCTTGCGGCAGGGATACAAGTTCAAGGCATAGTTTCAGGCGCTCGTAAACCTCTTCAGGGAGAGCAGCCAAAAAAAGGTTTTGTTTAGGGGTGTGAAGATATGGCATTGCGTCCTCGCTTTTTCCAATTCCGATTGACGATCTATAATCGCTGACAAGTAAATAGCTTTGACCGACGGCGTGCAGACGAGTAAAGCATACGGTGAAGTTGATGCCGCGTATGTGCGTTGCCAGACAGACGATCCTCCGAAAGACCGGGAAGATAAATAACAGAAGTTGAAAACCGAAGCTGAGCGGGCGCTATACGCGTGGATGTATATTATTTATTTGTATTGATATGGAGGAAACGATGACCAGATCTGCCGCGAGAGAGAGCAAGGAAAAGCTTATCAAAGATTTTCACTCGGTTATTACCGATACCGAGGAATTGATGAAATCCGTGAGCGGTGAGAGTGGAAACAAGGCCCAGGTTTTGCGCGAGAAGATCGAGCAGAACTTAAATCTCGCCAAGGATTACCTTCAGGATTTCGAGAATTCCGTAGTCGACAAGTCCAGGAACGCGGCGCGAATAACCGACGATTACGTCCATGAAAATGCCTGGCGCACCGTTGGAATTGCAATTGGACTTGGGGTCTTGATTGGCCTATTGATCAGGAACCATGATGATCGATAGATTTTCAGCGTGGGTAATCCCCTATAAAAGATACCGGTGAGGAGCGGCATCGGCCCGCGAGCAGCGAGCAACGATATATCTTATATCAGAGTGTGAAAAGCCAGTTTCATTTGCCATTACCGCGCTGACGCAAAGAATAGTTATCAAGGAATTCGGTTTCTGTCGTCCAAATAAGTCAAATAAATCTAGGAGATCGATCATGAAAACACGAGTGCTTTTCGTCGCGCTTTTTGCGCTACTGACAGGAGGTAGCGTTTCGGCGGCACCCTTCGGCAGCCTGTATGCTTTCGGCGATAGTCTGTCCGACGTGGGAAGCAGCCCTTCCGCCGAGATGAGTATCTATAAGATATTGGCTAATAATTGCGATCCTTCTCATTCCTGTCCTCCCTACTTCGAAGGACGCATTTCCAACGGGCCAGTCGCCACGGAGTATCTGGCAGGCTCTCTTTTTCCGGGAGGAGTGACTAGCGCAAATTTTCACAGCTATGCGGTAGGGGGCTCCACGACAGGTATTGGAAACATTGGCGATGGAGGCACTGCGACTGAGCCGGGAGACCTGCTTCCGATTCCCGTCCCGGGCATATTTCCCCTGCCGGGCATGAAGGGGGAATTGGAACAATATATGGAGGACTCCGGCGGGCACGCCGACTCCAATGCGTTGTATTTTGTATGGGGGGGTGGGAATGACTATCTGACAAACGATTCTCCCATTATGGCTGCCCGGAATGTCAGTGGATATGTGGGTGAGCTGGCGGCGGCGGGTGCAAAGCATATACTTGTGCCGAATCTCGGGGACTTGGGCCAGACGCCCTTTGCCAGAACCCAGGGAGATGCCGTACAGACTCAGGCCCAGGCCTTTTCTCTCAGTTTCAACGAGGAATTAGCGAGCCAGTTGGGAACTTTGAGCGCACAGTTTCCCACTACCGACATTTTTCAGTTCGATACCTACTCTTTCCTGAATGGAGTCATTGCAGATCCCCTCAGTTACGGGTTTACGGATGTGCAAAATGCGTGTCTGGCAGTATCTTGCACCGATCCTGGCAGTTTCCTTTATTGGGACGACTTCCACCCTACCACCTATGCGCATTCTGTCATTGCGTCGGGTCTCGCCGCTGCCGTGCCTGAGCCTGGGATCTTCGCCATGTTCATTGGCGGTCTGTTCGTCCTTGGTATTGCCGCCAGCAGACGGCGAGAGGTTGAGCAACCTTGCAATCTCGTCGGACAAATCGCATAACGTCGGATCACACTTGGGGGTAATTTTTTACCGTCAACGTTCCCGCCGGTTTACACGGAAAGGAAATGGCCTCTTGAGGACATTCATATGCTCATAACATTCACATGCGACGCCCATGCCGACATAACGATGTTTGGCGATGTCGGGCAACGGCTGCTGAAAATGATGGGGCACAGCGGAACAGTACCCAGCGCGATACTGGCCGAGGATGTCCCGGCGGCGCGTGACAGTTTAAAGCGCGCTATTGAGATAGAAAAATCGGCGGCGGCCGACCCATCCGGAAATATCCAGGACAAGGATATCAATGATCAAACTGTGAGTCTGGCATATCGCGCTTTGCCTTTAATTGAATTACTCGAGGCAGCCGCCAAAAAAAATTGTGATGTGATGTGGAGACAAAAGTAGGTCCATGGCTGCACGCGGCTAGCGCCAGACTCGTTTCCGGGGATACGGTGGAAGTGGCGCCAGTACTTGCACATGAAGGATAAGATGACTGTGTACCCAGGTAAGCGTACGGAAAACAATTTGCAATTTGCATTATTTTTATGTGGTTCACCGAACAGAGCGTCTCTCTGGAATAACGAATACTGCCTCTGGGTGTCGTTCTTTCCCTCCCCTTGAAAGGCGCCCCGGTCCGGTAGCGATAGCATCGCTCCGGACTTTCTTCTTTCATCTTTCCCTTATGCCTGAACGCGGTTTCACGGACGAAAGCTTACGCTAAAGAAACCGGCGGAAAAAGCGTCAGAATACGGTGTGATTATTTGCTAGGGCTTTGCCATTGCGCCTCTTGACGATTGCGCCCATCAAACCCAGGCCGGCCAGGAGCATGGCATAGGTTTCCGGTTCGGGTACGACGCCCGTCACCAGGGTGCCCGTAACGCCATATCTGGTCATAAGATCGGGATTGGCTGTATTCTGAGCAAGATAGTCGGCGCCGCCTACGAACACCGAATAATCACCCGCTGCCAGGTTTGAGAAGGTTTTTGAAACCACGTGATCAAGCGTCCCATCGGAGTCGAAGCTCGTGCCATCGGAGGCATGTCCGATATACCTGAAAAAACTCAAGCTGGCTGGCATGGACATGCCATTAAGATTGCCGGGATCGTTGCCAATCGACCAGTCGTTCAACGCTCTGAATGCGCCCTCGGTATGGCCAGGACGGCTAGCTAGCGATATATTCGCACCATCATAATCCGCAGGTTGCGGAGCGATATGCGCAAGGCCCTGGTAGAGCGAAAATGCGGGTATCAGTCCCAGTTGCGAAGTGGAAACGTTGCCGTGATGGTCCGTGACTGGAGAAGTCGCCTGTTTGAACGTGAGCGAAACAGTGGCAGGCTCATCCAGGGTGAAGCGATAGGCGCGCAAATTGTGGCTGTCGCCGAAATCGGAATCGGTTCCATCGATCCAGCCATAGTTACCGGTCGTTGCCTGGTCCGAGACGGTGGATATGGCGTGGATATCACTAAAGGTGCCGAAATTACGGCTGCTGTAGCCAACGTGGGCGTTTGCGGGCAAGGAGATCGTGCCGGCCAGAAGAAATGCGTATCCAAGTGTTTTTTTCATATGGAAGTTTCCCCATTAACGTTAAAGATAAGAAAATAAAAACATCGCTATCGGCATATTCAACAGCAATACCGATGCGTCCGAGTATTTATTATTCATATCATTAAATCAATGTGGCATATTGTCACATGTGTCATATTGTCGCAGGATCGATGCCGGAACGCGTTACGCCTATGGTGGAAAAATACGCTTTCAGATTGAGATCTAATGACGAAACATTAGATCAATAGGAGAAATACCAGGAATAAGGGCGCGCTTTTGCTGAATCAGGAATGGAGAGTTGTGCCGTACCAGGTAGAGTAATGGCTGCATGCCTGGGCTTGGCAGCTGTCGCCCGAGTTTATGTCGTCGTAATACACATGCGTTCGAGTAAACGAAGTAATGACAATATACTTTACGGTGAATTGGCGATTCAGGAATGCCCCGGCTAAGGCTTGGCAGGTTCTTCCTCTTGTTCCAGCAGTTTGTCAATTGCGGCAACCAGTTCCTGCGGCTCGACCGGCTTGGTAAGATACTCCTGATAGCCGGCAGCCATTGCGGTGATTCTGTCTTCCAGGCGCGCAAATGCCGTGAGCGCGATCGCCGGGATCTTGCCGCCGCGTTCGGCAGGAAGGCTCCTCACCTCTCGAATGAATTGATATCCGTTCTTCTCCGGCATTCCGATATCGCTGATAATGACGTCCGGCTTTTCGGTCCCTAAAAGTTCCAATCCTTCCCTTGCAGTTCCGACAGCGATTACGCTCGCTTGACAGTGAATCAATATTTGTTTGATAAGATCACGGGCGTCTGGCTCGTCATCAAGCACTAACACTTTTATCCCGGGGAGCAGAAGATTCGCTCTGTCGAAGGGACTCCGCTTCAGGGATAAAGGCTCCTTTTTTCCATTAGTACTCAAACTCACGGCGGCAAGCGGCAGGTTGACGGTGAATGATGCTCCTTTACCCATCCCAGCGCTTTCCGCGCGAACTGTTCCGCCATGCAGTTCCACCAGTTGCTTGACGATGGCGAGGCCCAGACCCAGCCCGCCATACTGTCGAGTCAGCGAAGGATCGGCCTGCCGAAAGCGATCGAAAACATAGGGCATGAACTCCGGTGAAATACCCATGCCCGAGTCGTTGATCTTGATTTCGAGGTACGAGCCTATCTGCTCAACGACAACTTCTATTCTGCCACCCTTGGGGGTAAATTTTATCGCATTGGAGAGGAGATTCCAGAAGACCTGCTGCAGCCGGTTGGAGTCACCCGATATCGGACTCACCCGCCGGTCAATTGATTTTTGCAGGATAATGCCTTTGGCTTGAGCGGTGGGGTTCACTGACTCAACTGCTGCTTCGACCAGGCTGGCAATGTCCAATCGCTGCATATCGAGCCTGACTTTTCCGGAGATGATGCTGCTCATTTCAAGCAAGTCCTCGATGAGCTTATTTTGTGCCCGAGCATTTCGCTCGATGGTTTCCAGGCCCCGGCGAACGTCCTCGTTCTTCATGGTTCCGCTCAAGATGAGCTGTGCCCACCCCAGGATTGCATTCAGCGGTGTGCGAAGTTCATGGGAGAGCGTTGCCAGAAACTCGTCCTTAAGTTGACTGGCCCGCTCCGCCTCATTCCTGGCGATGCGTTCCTTTTCAAGCAGCTGCCTCTTTTCCGCATCTGCCAGAACTAATGCTTCACCGAGTTCCGCCACTTCATTGTTCGTGGCTTTGCCGTAACGGCTGGGTCGGATGCCGCGGGTGATGCCGGCCACCTGACGTCCGAGTTCGGCCAGAGGCAGCAGTATTCCGAGACGGGTATACAAAACGATAACCACCGTAGCAAGGAGGGCGATGAAAATGAGCACCATCTCGGACATGAGGAGGCGCTCAAGTCGGGCCAGCCCGATGTTTGATTCCGCTTGCATGCGTTCATTGAACAAATCCCTGAATTTCTGGATTGGCGCCATGATGCTGGCTTTTTTGGCGCTATAGCCCTCGCCAAACAATAAGCTTATGGCGAATCCCCGGTTGGGCGCGCGGCGTACCGTAAAATTTCCTCGCCCGTCGTCATATAGGCCTTTCAGGGCCGCGAATGCTTCTCTTTCCACTTCGACCAGCCTGTCCGAATTTATCTTTGCTTCCTGCAACAGTGCAAATTCTTCCTCCTTAAAATTTTCCCTGCGCAGCATTTCCAGTAAAGGAACCGTATCGCCCCGGTCGACGGTAGGAACTTTTCCCGCGGCGGCAAGGTGCCAATAGGTGGCGGAATAATTCAGCGGGCGTGGCCGTTTGCCCTCGCGGATATCGAGTATGTAAAAAAAATAATCCTTATAGAGCGGATCTCCGGTGATCACGTAATTGCGCGCCATATTGGTAAGATCCTCGGAGCTTTGAAGTAGCTCATCGGCAAGCAGGATTGCACGGAATCGCCGGTGTTCATTGCTGTTAATGTTGTCTCGAATGCTCAGCGAATGAAATACCAGCATTCCGATGCTTGTCAGCAGGAGCGCGAGGGCCACGTTGGAAAATTTGGTAAAGCTTTTTATATTCACCCGTATCGTTCTCCCTTTACCGGACAATTTCGTATTACAGCTAAATTCTATACATGGCGGGTCTTGAATTGGCATTTTTCCAACAGGCCTGGGTCTGACCCGGCGTCTGACCTTCGTTTTCAGCCCGGCGCCTGACCTGCAAGGCTTCTTACGCCACTTGACCTTCTTTTCTTTAGGATGCCGTTATAAAGAGTGGGTTACATACTCTGTCCCAGCGCACGCCGCACGGGGATTGTCCCAGAAAGGCATGAAATTTACGCAATTTCTTCATTTTCATGCAATGCTGCTGAAACAAAAAAAAGCTAAATTCCCATCCTGGTTATTACTTTAACGTAGGAGGAAATGAAATGCATTCATATCGCTCCCGTCTTGTGTTTGCGGTTTTCGTAATTCTGCTTAGTTTGGGTGCGGCGGCCGCAGCCCTGCATATCTCTTACAGCAATCATCCCGATCCTGCCTGGGAAATGTACGAGGACTTCAATAAGGCATTTGCCAGACACTGGAAAGCACGATCCGGAATTGACGTTACAGTCAAGCAGGCACAGAGCAAATCGGGCGTGCCCATTCATGCTGCCATAGACGGACTTGATGTGGTTACCCTTGCCTTGTTCTATGATCGAAATGCGCTAAAAGAAAATAGCAGGTTCGCACTGCCTGATTGGCAGGAGCCTATCCCGCAGAACTCGCCCTATACTTCGACCGTTGTATTTCTGGTACGCAAAGGTAACCCGAAGAAGGTGAGAGATTGGCATGACCTCGCACGGCCCGGTGTCGAATTGATCACCCCCAATCCAAAGACTTCAGATAACGCCCGTTGGAATTATCTGGCGGCATGGGGCTATGCGCTCAATCAACCCGGGGGCAGTCAAGCGAGCGCACTCGAATTCGTCAAGAAATTGTTTGCCAACGTCAAGGTGCTGGATTCCGAGACCCGCAGCGCGATGACGACCTTCATCGAGCGTGGCATCGGCGATGTACTGTTGACGTGGGAAAACGAGGCCCACCTGGTTGTCAGAGGACCGGATGGGGATAAGTTTGAGATAGTTACCCCGTCCCTGTCAATCCTGGCCGAGCCCACAGTCAGCGTGGTTGACAATGCAACCGATCAGGGCGGTGCGAGCGAGGTCGCTAACGCTTATCTCGATTACCTCTACACCACGAAAGCGCAGGATATCGCGGGCAAACATTATTATCGCCCGCGTGATGAGAAGATTGCGGTGAAATATGCAATGCAGTTTCCACCCCTCGATCTCTTCACTATTGACGGGGTCTTTGGCGGTTGGAAGGAAGCGCGGAAGGTGCATTTTTCCAATGGCGGAGTTTTCGACCAGATTCAGGCGCAACTCGTGCTTAAATAGGCCCGATACTCTCAGCGCGGGCTGATAGAAGGGGTGCGAAACGCCGCAAATCCAAAGTGCTTTCGTAAATTCCATGCCCTGCAAATTCTAATCAAGGCGTCCGCGTTTCGGTAGCTCGCAGACCAAGCTACGGCCTGCGAGCCTTTTATTCCCATTTAGCCAACAAAGCGTTCCACGGAGCTGCTCAAACGTCCGGAACTGGCGTCCTATGGCCTGCATCGGGCCGCAGCCAGGCAATTCAACGGTACCACCTTTTTTCTAATTATGTACGCCAGCGCACTGAACAGTTACCGGAAAAAGGAAGATTATCATAACTGTGGATACTGGTACCGAGCAGAGCGTGAGCCCAGCTCTGGGGCGAACCACGGCGGATTTTATTTCACTTCTACATGGAGAAAAACAGCATGAATATGCACAATAAATTACTTGTTTTGACCGTAACGCTCATCAGCGCGCTCTCCATTGCAGCTTGCGGAAAAACCGAGGAGAAGGCGGCTACACCCGGAGCGCCCAAACCCGAGGCTGAAACGACGGTGGGTACAACGATTGATGATAGCGCCATTACCACCAAAGTGAAATCCGCATTGCTCGCGGATGATGTTGTCAAGGGTCTGGATATCAAAGTCGAGACAAACAAGGGTGAAGTCCAACTTAGTGGCTTCGTGGACAACCAAATTCAGATAGATCGCGCGACGGCGGTTGCGAGAGGGGTCGATGGTGTTAAAAATGTCATTAATAATATGACGTTAAAGGCTGCCACCACCTCCGCAGGTGAAAAAATCGATGACGGAATCATCACCACCAAGGTCAAAGCCGCGTTGCTCGCCGAGGGGAGCATCAAGAGCACTGATATCAGTGTAGTGACACGCGATGGCGAAGTTCAGCTCAGCGGCTTTGTGGAGAACCAGACTCAGATTGACCGGGCGGCCGACGTGGCGCGAGGAGTCGAGGGTGTAAAGAATGTCATCAACGAAATGAGCATCAAGAAGTAAAACACAGTTGCTGGTATTCGATCAATTAATCATAACCCGAGGAGTAAAAAAATGAACTGGGATCAAGTGGAAGGTAACTGGAAACAATTCAAAGGTAAAGTCAAGGAGCAATGGGGACAGCTGACTGACGATCATCTTGATACGATTGCGGGCAAACGCGACCAGCTCTCAGGGAAAATTCAGGAGTCGTATGGAATCAGCAAGGAAGAGGCGGAGGAGCAAATTTCCGATTGGGAAAGAAACCAGAAGGATGTGTATCCTCCGGTTTAAAGCGGAGCGGCATGTTGCAGATGCGACATGCCGCGAAATATCGCCGGTCAATACGATAAGCATACACAAGCGCAAAAGATCGAGGGAAACCATGGGCAAATTCAGTGTCATCGTGTTCGCGGCTGGCTTTGCCTTCAGTTCCGGGACGATGGCAGGCCAGCATATGCCGAAGGATGTGTATGAAGCTGAGAAGGACCGCATAGAACGTGAACACAAGGCGGAAAAGGAGCGCTGCGATTCGCTTGCTGAAAATGCAAAGGATATTTGCCTGGCTGAAGTGAAGGGCAGGGAGGAAGTCGCAAAGGCCGAGCTTGAAGCCAAGTATGAACCCTCAAAGGAAAACCGCTACAAGGCGCGCGCTGCAAAAGCGGAGGCTGACTACGCGGTGGCTAAAGAAAGGTGTGACGATCAGGCAGGTAATGCAAAAGATATTTGTCTGGAAGAAGCAAAAGCTGCGGAAGCCGCTGCAAGGGCGAATGCCAAGAGAGCGAATTGAAGCAGCTAAAGCGCTTCGCGGCGAAAGATGTGCCGCGTGGAAAACGAGGGAGGCCTAGGATGTGCGGCTGCAACGATTGCAGGCTGTCCGAATTTTAAAATTACATGGCACAAGGAGCGCGTTTAAGTGGTGGCCGTGGCAAGTTAATGTTGGCGGCTTTGATCGCCGATAACCATAAAAGGTAAATATCATGCTCTACACTATCGCTGTTGTTTTGGTCATCCTGTGGCTGCTTGGACTGGTGAGCTCATATACCATGGGGGGCTTTATACACATTCTTCTGGTGATCGCCATCGTGGTTGTCCTGCTGAGAATCATAAGCGGACGCAAGCCATTGTGACTGCTTGGGGATTACTGCTCTCCATCTATCGGCATTATGAAAAACGGGGAACATCAGTAACTTTGCGACCACCGATGTTCCCCATCACGGGTTCTCTTACCCTGGGTAATCGTATCAACCTCTGAATCAAAGAGCCCCTTCACTGAGTTGAGCAGTTTATCATCCGCTGGTAATTATCAGCCGCTTCCTTCTGATTATCTCATTTACTATTTCCTGAAATTGCTTGCGCGCTTCGCTCTCGATGAAAGCCGATCCTGCAAGTCTGATGATCCATGCACCAGGGACGATATCCGCATGGTAGATAATGCGTGTGTGGTTGCCCTCCGGCAGCAATTGCGTCGTCTCTTCCATTTTGCGCATGCTGCCGCTGATCATATACTCCTGAATTTTCTTAAAAGGAGATAGATTAACTTTTCTTACTGATTCAAGTGAAATAGTAAGAAATCCATATTTTTCTATCCCATTTTGTGCCACGTGGACGCTATTCCCTGACCGGTCGATAACTTTACTGGACTGGATGCTGGAAATAAAGTTGGGTATGTTATCGAAGTCCGTCAATACTGCCCACGCCTGCTGGGGCAGAACCGGAACGGTAAACGTGGCGTCCACAGTGATCTGTTCACCGTCGTTTTTTACTTTAACCTGAATGTCGGTATTGTAGTGCTCGACGATTTGTGCAGCTGAATTTACGGTCGGGGCTTTCTCGTTCCCGGATGGTTTTCCCCCTTCGGCCAGTACTGGCTTACCGAGAAACAGTATTGGCAGAAGAGCGGCGGACGTGGCAAGAATTATCTTCATCAAAACGTAGAATGGTTTTTGGGTTAGACCATGCATAAAAAAGCGGTGCAAGAGGTTGATCGCATAAACACCGAATTCAATATCTAATGGCTATTCTCGGTACTTCTGAAAACCTGGCAGTGATAAAGTTCATTCCCACTCGATGGTCGCCGGTGGCTTGCCCGAGATATCGTAGACCACCCGATTGATGCCGCGTATTTCGTTAACGATCCGATTGGAGACCTTTGCCAGCAGCGTATACGGGAGCTCCACCCAGTGCGCAGTCATAAAGTCTTCTGTTTGGACCGCCCTTAATGCTATCACATAGTCGTAGGTGCGCCCGTCTCCCATTACTCCCACTGATTTTACCGGCAGGAAGACGGCAAAGGCTTGCGAGGTCTTTTCATACCAGCCGGAAATGCGTAATTCTTCAATAAAAATCGCGTCGGCGCGCCGCAGCAATTCGGCATATTCATGCTTCACTTCGCCAAGAATGCGCACCCCCAGACCGGGACCCGGAAAAGGATGACGAAATACCATGTCGTGCGGCAAGCCCAGCGCCAACCCAAGCTCACGCACTTCATCCTTGAATAATTCACGCAGAGGCTCCAGCAATTTCAAATGTAGCGTATCCGGTAAACCCCCGACATTATGGTGCGATTTGATGGTATGGGCATTTTTCGCTTTACCGCCGGCGGATTCAATCACGTCCGGGTAAATCGTTCCTTGCGCAAGCCAACGGGCATTAGAGATCTTGATGGCTTCATGCTGAAATACTTCGACAAATTCCCGCCCGATAATACGGCGCTTTTGTTCGGGGTCGGCGACACCGTGCAGGTGCTTGAGAAACTCCCCGCTGGCATCGACATGGATGACTTTTACTCCCAGATTTCTGGTAAAGGTTTCCATTACCTGCTTCGCCTCGTTTAGGCGCAACAGGCCGTTGTCCACGAATACGCAAGTGAGTTGTTTTCCGATGGCGCGATGAATGAGCGCTGCCGCTACCGATGAATCAACGCCACCGGACAGACCGAGGATAACTTCATCTGCTCCCACTTCCGAACGAATCCTGCCGATCGCTTCCTCCATGTAATCGGGCATGTTCCAGTCATGGCCTGTGCCGCAAATTTCATGTACGAACCGCGCGATAATGGCCTTGCCCTGCAGGGTGTGGGTGACCTCCGGGTGGAATTGCATGCCATAGAATTTGCGCGTCTCATCGGCTATGGCAGCGTTAGGTGTGGCGGCATTGCTTGTCATGACTTTGAAACCGGGGGGGAGCCTGGTGACCTTGTCGCCATGGCTCATCCATACATCCAGAACCTGTTGACCTTCCGCACCGGTGCGGTCGTGAATATCCCGAAGCAGCACGGTCTGGCCTTCCGCCTGCACTTCGGCATAGCCGAATTCACGCACTTTGGAAATTTCAACCCCGCCACCCAGTTGGGCGGCCATGGCCTGCATGCCGTAGCAGATACCCAGTACGGGAACACCCAGCTCGAACACAATCTGCGGGGCGCGCGGGGTTTCGTCTTCTGCAACAGAAGCGGGGCCGCCGGAAAGAATGATGCCTTCCGGCGCAAGTTCTTTAATTAATTGCGGGCTCATGTCATATGGATGAACCTCGCAATAAACGTTCGTTTCCCTGACTCGGCGGGCGATCAGCTGTGTATATTGGGAACCAAAGTCGAGGATGAGTATTTTTTGATGCATGATCCTAAATCCGGCCTGTAGCGATCTCACCAAAAAACATAAAGATCAGGGAATCAGAAGTTGTAGAAGTCAAAGCCTTTACTGAATAATGAGCAATCAACTGCCGGATTCAGAAGTGAAGCGGCAGTGTCGGAGATTGATACTTGATAATAACAAATCCTTGCGCCGCCTATTCCAGGTGATAGTTTGGCGCCTCCTTGGTGATCTGCACATTATGAACATGGGATTCGCGAACGCCGGCGGAGGTGATTTCGATGAACTCGGCCTTGGCGTGCATCTCCTCGATTGTTTCGCAGCCGAGATAACCCATGCCTGAGCGTACCCCCCCCATCAGCTGATGGATGACGGCGATAACGCTACCCTTGAAAGGAACCCGGCCTTCCACGCCTTCCGGCACCAGTTTCTCGGCGTCTTGCTCGGCCTGCTGGAAATAACGGTCGCTCGAACCTTGCTGCATTGCGGAAAGCGATCCCATGCCACGATAGGTTTTGTAGGAACGTCCCTGGAAAAGCTCGATTTCTCCAGGTGATTCCTCCGTGCCTGCAAAAAGTCCACCCAACATTACCGAGTTGGCTCCCGCAGCGATTGCTTTGGCGATATCTCCCGAATAGCGGATGCCACCATCGGCAATCAGGGGCACGCCGGTTTTATTCAATGCGTCAGACACATTCCTGATTGCGGTAATCTGCGGCACACCTACGCCGGCGACAATGCGCGTGGTGCAAATTGAACCGGGGCCGATGCCGACCTTTACGCCATCAGCTCCCTGGTCTACCAGCGCCCTGGCGGCGGCAGCGGTGGCAATATTGCCGCCAATCACCTGGATTTCGGGAAAGCGCTTCTTTACCCATTGCACCCGGTCCAGCACACTCTGCGAATGGCCGTGGGCGGTATCCACAACGATCACATCCACGCCCGCTTCGGCCAACGCTTCCGCGCGTTCCTCACTGCCATCCCCGACGCCTATCGCTGCGCCGACGCGTAAACGCCCCAGATCATCCTTGCACGCATTCGGATGCTCTGACGTCTTGATAATATCTTTCACTGTGATTAATCCGCGTAACTCGAAATCGCTGTTCACTACCAGTACTCTTTCCAGCCGGTGTTTATGCAACAGCGCCATCGCTTCTTCACGCGTGGTGCCTTCGTTGACGGTCACGAGCCGCTCTTTCAGCGTCATGATATTTTCGATCGGTTGATCAAGATTGGTTTCGAAGCGTAGGTCCCGGTTGGTGACGATGCCCACGACTTTTGAACCTTCCACCACCGGCAAACCCGATATCTTGTATTTGTGGATGAGATTAAGCACTTCCCGCACCGTCATGCTTGGGGGAATGGTGATGGGCTCCTTTACTACGCCGCTTTCAAACCGTTTGACCTTGGCGACATGCGCCGCCTGAGACTCGACCGGCATATTCTTGTGGATGATGCCGATGCCTCCTTCCTGAGCAATGGCAATGGCAAGCCGTGCGTCGGTAACGGTATCCATGGCGGCGGAAACCAGCGGGATATTAAGGGAGATTGTGCGAGTTAGCCGAGTAGTTAAATTAACATTGCGCGGCAAAACGACGGAGTGTGCGGGAAGTAGCAAAACGTCGTCGAAAGTCAGAGCTTTTTCCACCAGTCCCATGTGTTGATCCTCACAAAGCGGTATTATAGCGAAACCCAGGGATTGCGGAAAACGGAAAATGGCCGTACGACCAGCACGTCATGGGACAGGATCGCGGCTCACGCAATAATCATCCAGATATTATTTGTTTTCTCGCTTTGATTCTTCAAGTCCGGCAGATTGCTGGATTTTCATTTTTCTTCATCCCGCCCGATTCTTTTGCCCGTCTTCTACGACTCTCTTTAGGGTCGACAGTTAAAGGCCGGTAAATTTCCACGCGATCACGACTGCGCAGGATCGTGCCAGGTTTAACCAGTCTACCGAATATGCCCAGCTTATTTCGTGAAAGATCAATTTCCGGAAAGGTGCTGAGGATTCCGCAAGCCTCTACAGCTTGCTGCGCTGTTGTTCCCTCCGGCAAGCTTAATGGCAGCACCATCTGATTGTCCGGCAGTGCATAGACGACTTCGATCTCGATTGTCCGTTCATGAATGCCCATAAACTTCTTCCGCACGTTTGATGAATGCTTCCACAAAGCTGTTGGCGATAATGAAAAATACCGGACCGACCAGTTTTTCCAGAAATATGTGGGAGAACGTGTAGTGCAAACGAAACTCTATCTTGCAGGCGTCTTCCGCGAGGGGAATAAAACGCCAGTGACCATCGAGATTCTGAAACGGGCCGTCCAGCAATGTTATTTCAATCAATTCCGGCGGCCGCCGGGTATTTTCGGTAGTGAAACTGTGTTTGATGTGATGATAGTCGATCATGATAGTCGCATGAGTGACGGATGCGTCCTGTGGGCTCACTGATGAACCACCACACCATGGCAGAAATTCGGGATAATCTTCGACCGCATCCACGAGGGCGAACATCTGTTTCGCGGAATAGCCAACCAGTACTGATTTTTCTATTTCAGCCATGAGATAAATTGCCTGATCCGCAGAGACAGCATTTGAATCTTAATCCAGCAGCTGACCGCTCATTTTTCAGTTTAATGCAATGATCCAAAAGGACTTCTGTCATCACTCGATCTTCGTCTTTCCAATGGGTTCGCCACGGGGCGGATTCAGGTTAAAGCTGTTAAAATACACGAAACCGCCATGGAACTCACCTTTTTTCTTCCCTTACATGAGTATCGTTCAGAATAAGAAAGCCTTTCACGATTATTTCATCGAAGAGAGATACGAAACCGGCGTGGTTTTCGAAGGTTGGGAGGTCAAAGCGATTCGCGCTGGGCGGGTACAGATAAAAGAAGCTTACGTCATCATCCGAAATGGTGAACTGTTTCTCATCGGCTGCCATATCAGTCCCTTGCTGGCGGCATCCACCCATATCAATCCAGATCCGGTCCGCACGCGCAAGTTGCTGTTACATTCCGATGAAATTAAACGGCTCATTGGTAAGTCGGAGCGCGCCGGCTACACCTTGGTGCCGCTGGATATGCACTACAAGGCAGGAAAAATCAAGCTCGAAATCGGTTTGGCCAAAGGTAAGAAGCAGCATGACAAACGCGAATCCGAGAAGCAGAAAGAATGGATGCGCGACAAGCAACGTCTGATGCGCGTGAAATAAACCCAGATAATCTATAGGCGGCTCTGCGGCCTACCCGAATGGATTATCTGGGTGTAGCAAGCAGTACCGTTCATACCGCCGGAACTGGCAGGCAGCGGGTTCACAACATGGCCTTGCTGGTTTGATCTGGATTCCGGGTCAAGCCGGAATAACGGATTTCATGGTATTTCTCGCCGGCCCAATCGTATAGGTTTATCGTATATCGTTAATTTTTGTTTATAACCGCCTATTTTTATCATGCAAAGATCAATTGCTGTCTGGTTGCTGGTTTGCTGCGCCCTGGTGTTTGCCATAGTGGTTGTGGGCGGCGTCACGCGGCTTACCAATTCCGGGCTTTCCATCGTCGAATGGCAACCCATTATCGGCACCATTCCGCCGCTCAGTCAAAGTGATTGGGAAGAAGTTTTCGAAAAATACCACCAGACGCCGCAATACAAAAAAATTAACCTGGGCATGAGCCTGGAGGAATTCAAAGCCATTTTCTGGTGGGAGTATTTTCACCGGCTGCTGGGGCGTGTCATTGGATTGGCTTTTTTTATTCCGTTTTTATATTTTATTGTTAGAAAAGAAATCAACCGGCCGCTGGGCCTGAAACTGGCGGGAATTTTCGTGCTGGGTGGCTTGCAGGGTGCCATGGGATGGTACATGGTAAAAAGCGGGCTGGTGGATAACCCTCACGTTAGCCAGTATCGGCTTACAGCCCATTTAGGACTTGCCATCGTGATTTATGGCGCAATGCTGTGGGTGGCGCTGGGTTTACTTTTCCCTGGCGGCATATCGCACGGGAACAGCAGATTACGAAGCCTGCACCGTTTTTCCATTGCTCTTACCGCCCTGATATTCGTCATGATTTTATCGGGCGGTTTTGTGGCGGGCATTCGGGCAGGCCTGGCTTACAATACTTTTCCGTTGATGAACGGTCACTTCATCCCGCCGGAAATATTCATGCTGGAACCATGGTATCGCAATTTTTTCGATAATATGGCGACGGTGCAATTCGATCACCGCATGATTGCCTGGACGCTGGCAATCCTGGTTCCGATTTTCTGGGTTAAATCCAGGGACCTGCCTCTTCCCGGCTCGGCGCATCTTGCGTGCAGCCTGCTGTTGCTCATGCTGGCCGTGCAGATAGGTCTGGGGATCGCCACATTGCTGCTGGTCGTCCCTCTGCCGCTGGCGGCATCTCACCAAGCGGGCGCGGTGCTGTTGTTTACCGCTGCTATTTGGGTAAATCACCAGCTACGCTGATTAAAAACGACAAGATAGCCGCCATGCCGCTGCTCGTCGTTGCATAGAATAACTATGCGCCTCCCCACGCCTTGCCTGATGACAATCTCGTCGTTTTTGATGGTCCATATAGGGGTAGGGCGTCAATAAGCAAAGCGAATTGCGCGCATGAGATGACCGTTAAGCTGGGGGGCAGCGGGTCATTAAACGCTCACAGCAGGCAAAAAGATATTTGTTTCACGAGCAAAGTGTAACGATTAAGCATAATAACAATCGTCACGGTATTGAGGGGCCTATGCGGCGCAATGCGCTTCGCTTATTGGCGCCCTACATTTTTGCTAGCAGCCTGCCGGCTTGAAGAATCGAAGCGAAAAAATGATCGGGAGAGGACAGATTCTGGCGATTTTGAAGGCCAATAGCTACTCTATTGGCCGAAAAAGCGCGAAATATGGACCGGCCAAGCGCTTTTGCAGCCGGTTTCCTTTAAGTCCGACAGGCTGCTAGGGTAGTTGCTGATCAATGACGACGTTAATGCCCTTGCTGCCCACCCTGGTTGGTTCACTGAGGCCCTGCAGGTCGCCGCTTTGTGGCATGGGAGATCCCGATTTGGAGATTCTGGCACCGACCACCACTTCATTTGAAAAATTGGATAGCTGTATCCCCGACCTGGCCATGG
Source organism: Nitrosospira sp. Nl5 (assembly GCF_900102495.1). GTDB lineage: Bacteria > Pseudomonadota > Gammaproteobacteria > Burkholderiales > Nitrosomonadaceae > Nitrosospira. Next base: position 41,994 of record NZ_FMVQ01000002.1, read on the forward strand.
AGTCGTTCAGCGAGAAAGTTGCCGGTAAGTCCTTAACCTGCAGGCGCAGAGTCGCGAGCGGAGCTTTAGGACCCGTTTTGGCGCGAGCAAAAACATACAAGCTATCATTGGGGGACGCTTTGCCAGCCAGGGCAGGGCTTAACGTCACTTTTCCGGAAAGTGTGCCGTCGCCCGATGCCGCAGCAGCCCCTGCAGCCGCCACTGATTCCGGTTTATTCCCGGTGGGCGGAGGATTCTGGCCGCTTGGCGCCTGATCCTGCGTCCTTGCCAACGTGCTGCCTTTTCCTGAAGCCAGCGATTTCGCTTCGGCAATGCTGCTGCTGACGGATCGTCCCAACTCGGACTCTGCCGGAATAAGCGCCAGCAACTGCTCCCAGTACGCTGCCGCCTGGGTGAACCTGTTCTGTTCAAACTCGGCTGTGCCCGCCAATGCCAGCGCCTTGGGATTTTTAGGATCGAGACGCAACGCCTTATTGATCAATTCCAGGGGTTTCCCCATCAGGCTGCCATTATTCGTCATCGCCACAATGTCAGCATAATCGGTTAGTAATTCCGCGTTTTCCGGCACTAAAGCAAGTACCTTCTCGTACGCTTCCTTCGCTTCATTGAAGCGCTGCATGATGGCATAGGTTCTCCCAAGCATGATCCAGCCTTCCACGTCGTCCGGCTGATCCCTGAGACGCGCGGTGAGATTGTCCAGTACCGACGAGAAATTCTGATGCCCCCCCTCGTCCGGCATGCCGGACATCGGCATCTGTTCGACAGCCGGCTGCGGTGCCAGCGCCCGTGTATTGCCCAGCCAGAGATAAAGCGAAACCGCCAGAAGCGGCAGCGCCAGCGCCACGAGCGCTATGGTTACAACATTGCGGTTGCCCCCAGCCGCCAAAGTGCCTGTCATAGACTCCCCCTCGGGAATATCTTCCAGCATTCGTTGCTGCAGTTCCCGCTTGCTTTGTTCATATTGCTCATGCGTTAGAATATCGCTGTGCAAATCGGCGTCAAGTTCGGCTAACTGATCGCGATAAATATTGACGTTGGTCGTGTCACGCGCAACACCAGCTTGATGATCCTTTTTTCTCAGCAACGTCGGAAGGACAAACAGCAGAGCGCCGACAATAAAAATGCCGACAACAACCCAAAATGACGTCATGCGTTGTTACCCTTGCCTTCCTTTAGCAAGGCTTCGGCCTGCTGGCGTTGCTTCTCGGATAGCGCCGGTTCTTCGATCTGTCTACGGCGGCGGCGCTTGAGGTAGAAAATCAGGAATACCGCCCCTGCGGCAAGAAAAATGAACGGACCGAACCACAATAACATGGTTGTGGGTTTAACCGGCGGGCGATAGAGCACAAACTCGCCATAACGTGCTACCAGAAAATCGACAATCTCCTTGTCGCTTTTGTTGTCTTTCATCTGCTCGCGGATTTCGCGTCGCAGATCGTTGGCAAAGTCCGCCCGGGAACCCGCCAGTGATTCGTTCTGGCACACGAGGCAACGCAAATCTTCAGATAGCTCAATCATGCGCCTCTCGATCTCCGGGTCCTCGGCGACCGGTGCGGCTTCTCTGGCCCAGCTTGAAGGCAGCACAAGCATCAACATGAGCAAGAGGGTAAATCTTTTTATGCCGAAAGAACCTTTCTGTAAACCGGAGCGCTTTTGGCGATAGCGGGAGATTGACGATCCGAATAAAGACGACAGACTCATCCTTGCAGTTCCCTCACCAGCGGAAGAATTTTTGTTTCCAGCGCTTCCACCGTTACAGGGCCGATTTGTTTGTACCGGATCACACCATTCTTATCGATGACATAAGTTTCCGGCACGCCGTAGACGCCATAGTCTATGCCTGTTCTACCTTCCGGATCCCTGATGCTGACGGTGTAAGGGTCGCCGAATTGTTTCAGCCATTGCAACGCCAGGTCCCGCTCGTCCTTATAGTTGAGGCCGTAGACCGGAACGATGCCGGATCTCGCTAATTCGACCAGCAACGGATGTTCTTCGCGGCAGGAAACGCACCATGAAGCCCACACATTCAGCAGCCATACCTTGCCCAGATTATCCTTTGACGTAAGTGTTTTTTCTGTTTCGTGCAATTGCTGCAACTGGAAATCAGGAGCCGGTTTTCCAATTAATGGCGATGGAACCTCGCGCGGATTGAGATTAAGGCCAATCAGCAGAAAAGCAACAAGCACAAGGAACGCTACCAGCGGCAGCAGAAAACGGGTCACGCCTTTTTACTCCGGGCAATCAATGGAGGTACGGACGGTACGGAGACCGCGCCTGCAACCGTCGTGCCCCTGATTCTCTTGTCATCGACAGCCTGGCGTTTTTCGCGTACGGCCAGGCGATAACGCCGATCGGATACAGCCAGAAAACCTCCCACCGCCATCAATATGCATCCAAACCAGATCCAGTCCACAAAGGGTTTGTGATAAACCCTTACCACCCATGCTCCGTTTTCCAGTGGTTCACCCAAGGCAACATAGAGGTCGCGAAGCACGCCCGTGTCTATCGCGGCTTCGGTCATGGCCATGCCGGAAGCGGTGTAAGTTCGTTTTTCAGGCTCCATGGTACGGATTTTCTCGCCGTTACGTAGCACCTCCAGCTCGCCAATATCGGCCATATAGTTCGGCCCCGGTGCTTTTTTCACGCCATTGAAACGGAATGTATAGCCGCCCACTTCGACTGTATTGCCGACTTCCATGCGTACGTCTTTTTCGGTTTCGTAACCACCTACCAGCGTTACGCCAATAATGAATACCGCTATACCCAGATGCGCAAGATGCATGCCGTAATAGCTGCGCGATTGCGAGGAAAGTTTCGCGAACAGCCCCTTCTTGCCACTGCTCAGCAGCCGATGCCGCAGGTTGACGGCCATGCTGGCAATGACCCAGAAAGCCAGCAGCAAGCCAAAGCTGACAAACGGTTTCCACTCGCCCATGAGGAACGGCATGACCAGCGCGGTTACCACGCTCACGGCGAAGGCCCAGCGCAAACGCACCACCAGGTCTGGCAGGCTAGCCTGTTTCCAGCGTGCAAGCGGGCCTACCCCTATCAGAAAAATTGCCGGCGTCATCAATGGCACGAATACAGCTTCGAAGTAGGGCGGGCCAACCGATAATTTACCAAGGTCAAGCGCATCGATGATCAGCGGGTAAAGGGTGCCCAGCAGGACGCTGCCGGCCGCTACCATCATCAATAAATTATTGCCAAGCAACAACGATTCTCTCGACAGCAGTTCAAACTTGCCGCCCAATCCAATCTTGGGTGCCCGCCATGCAAACAGCAGTAACGAAGCGCCGATGACGACGACCAGGAATGCCAGGATAAATATGCCCCGCTTGGGGTCGGTGGCGAAAGCGTGCACGGATGTCAGCACGCCGGAACGAACGAGGAATGTGCCCAGCAAACTTAATGAGAAGGCACAAATTGCCAGCAATACGGTCCAGCTTTTGAAGCTGCCGCGTTTTTCGGTTACCGCCAGTGAGTGAACCAGCGCGGTTCCCACCAGCCATGGCATGAAGGACGCGTTCTCCACCGGATCCCAGAACCACCAGCCGCCCCAGCCCAGCTCATAATACGCCCACCAGCTGCCAAGCATGATGCCGATCGTAAGGAACGACCATGCGATAGTGGTCCATGGGCGCGACCAGCGCGCCCAAGTCGCATCCAACTGCCCGCTGAGGAGTGCGGCGATGGCGAAAGCAAACGCCACCGAAAATCCTACATAACCCATATAAAGCATGGGCGGATGAAATACCATGCCGGGATCTTGCAGCAGGGGATTAAGATCGCTTCCCTCCATCGCCCCTGGCAGCATGCGGTCGAAGGGGTTGGAGGTAAACAGCATGAACAGCAGGAAACCTACGCTTACCAGTCCCATCACGCCCAACACGCGCGCTACCATATCATCCGGCAAGCGGCGGCTGAATACGCTGACGGCGACCGACCACGACGCCAGCATCAATACCCATAATAGCAGCGATCCCTCGTGCGATCCCCAGGTTGCCGCAAAACGATATTCCACCGGTAATCTTGAATTGGAGTTTTGGGCGACGTTTATTACCGAGAAATCATTATTGATGAATGAATAGGCAAGGCAAAAGAACGCAATGGCAATAAATACAAATTGCCCTTGAACCACCGGCCGGGCCAGCGCCGTCCATGAGGAGATGCCGCGGGCTGCGCCGATAATGGGCAATGTGCCTTGTATAAGTGCCAGCAGCAACGCGAGGATGAGAGCGAAATTACCGAGTTCTGGGATCATGATTTAAGGGGCTAGGGTTATGGATTAAAATATGGCCGGGAAGCCACAGTTGAGTTTAGAGGAGGTTTTCCTGACTCCGCCAAGGCTCTGCGCTATTGTACCAATACTGTTTGCCGCGCCTTATCCGCTTGTTCCAGAGCGCTTGCCGCTTCCGGAGGCATGTAATTTTCATCGTGCTTGGCAAGCACCTCGTCTGCGCGGAAAATGCCATCATTCGCCAGTTTTCCCTGGGCCACCACGCCCTTGCCCTCCTTGAACAGGTCGGGAAGAATGCCTGTATATACCACAGGGATAACTTTTGCGGTATCGGTTACAACAAAATTCACCGTCACGCCATCACTCTGTCGCTTGACGCTGCCTTCTTCCACCAGGCCGCCGATACGGAAGCTCTTGCCTACGGGAGCTTCATTGGCTGCAACCTGGCTGGGGCTGAAGAAAAATACCAGATTGCTCTGGAATGCATTCAACACCAGTATGGAAGCAACGCCTAACGCAGTCACGCTCGAAGCGATGATCGCCAGTTTTTTATGACGTGGTTTCATTTCCCTTCTCTTGTTTAGTTGACTGATGAATCAGACTTAAATGTCTGAGCAAAGTTCGCTTTCGGTTAAAAACGAGAATAATCTCTCCGGCTACGCAGATAAACGCCACCAGGTAGGACCCCCAAACGTAAAATCCGTATCCGCCCATGTCAAGAAAGTCGGCCAAACCGGCCCAGTTCACGGCGTTGCCCCCTGCAGCTCTCCTACCCACGCCGTATGGCGTTCGCGTTCCAGAATAATGGCCCGCGTCCGTATCAACACCACGGCGATGGCATACATCCAGCATGCAAGCGACATAATCAGCATACCGGTCAGCATGGTCGTGGCCATCTTGGGCGATTGCGTAAGGCTGACGGAAGCTCCCTGATGCAGGGTATTCCACCATTTTACCGAGAAATAGATGATCGGTATGTTCACCACGCCCACCAGGGCGATCATTGCGCCGGCTTTGTCGGCCCGGCGGGGGTCATCTATTGCCGCCTGCAGCGACATGAAGCCGATATAGAGGAACAGCAGGATCAGTTCGGAGGTGAGGCGCGCATCCCATACCCACCACGTACCCCACATGGGTTTGCCCCACAGCGCGCCGGTCCATAAGGCAAGAAACGTGAACATTGCTCCTGTCGGCGCAATGGCCGTGGCTATCATGGAAGAAAGGCGCGTATTGAATGCAAGGCCAATGCCGGACCACATCGCCATTACCACGTAAAGGAACATGGACATCCAGGCAGCTGGAACATGGATAAAAATAATGCGGTAGGCTTCACCCTGCTGAAAATCGGTGGGTGCTACAAAGAATCCGATATAAAGCCCCACCGCACACAATACAATTGCGGCAATGGAAAACAGCGGGATCATTTTACCGGCAAGAAAATAAAAGCTTGCCGGGGAAGAATATTTGAACCAGTTAATGGCCATGTTAAAAAATAATGAATCCTGTATCTCGGGTTTTACACTGTAAGTGAGTAACTCCCGATTTTAAACTAAAAACCTTAAATTCAGAATCGCTTTCTTTATTCCGCAGAAATCACTCCATCGAAATTCGTAACGATATTGCCGTCGTCCAGGGTGCCAGCACCAGCGATGCGAGCAGAAAAGCGCCCAGCAGCGACATATGCGCGCCAGCGCCCAAACCGGCTGCGCTAGCTTCTACCGCACCCGCGCCAAAAATCAATACCGGGATATACAACGGCAGAACCAGCAACGAAACCAGTACTCCGCCGCCCCGCAATCCCAGCGTGAGCGCTGCACCGATGGCGCCAATCAGGCTTAAAACAGGTGTACCCAGCAGCAACGAGATGGTCAGCACCAGCAATGCATCGACCGGCAAGTCATACTGGATGCCCAGCACGGGGGCCATCAGCACCAGCGGCACGCCTGTTACCAGCCAGTGAGCCAGCGCCTTGCCCAATACCAGCAGGGGTAGCGACTGAGGCGAGAGAAGCATCTGTTCCAGCGTGCCATCCAGATGGTCGCTGGCAAACATGCGGCCGAGCGACAACATCGCAGCCAGCAGTGCGGCCACCCACACCACGCCCGGCGCCATGGTTCGCAGCATGTTCATCTCCGGTCCCACGCCGAGGGGGAAAAGGCTCACCACGATGATGAAAAAAAACAGCGTCGTCAAGACATCTGCCCGCCGTCGCATCGCGAGCAGGAGGTCGCGCCGGATTATCCAGAAAAACATATCAGGCGAGTTGCAACCGCTGGGTTGCGATGGCGGTTATCTCGATCTCCTGATGGGTTGTCATCACTATCATGCCGCCATGTTCCAGGTGCCGTTCCATCAAGCCTTGTACCAGCTTCACGGCGGCGGTGTCCAGAGCCGTCAATGGTTCATCCAATATCCATAATACGGTACCGCATACCAATAGGCGCGCCAATGTCACTCTACGCCGCTGCCCTTGCGACAATACCTTGGCCGGCAATAGCTCGCGTCCTCCCAACCCCATGTGCTGCAAGGCCTCATGCGCCTTGTTTTCGTCAATTTCAATACCTCCCAGCGCACTGGAAATACGCAGGTTCTCGATCGCGGTCAAATCGTCCTTCACGCCACCTAAATGGCCGAGATAAGTCATTACGGCGTAATAGTCCCCGCCAAGCGAACGAATTTCAGCACCGTTCCAAAGAATTTCTCCATGAGCGGGCGCTGCCAACCCGCACAGCATCCGCAGAAGACTGGTTTTACCACTGCCATTGGGGCCCTGAACCTGCATCAATCCGCCTGCTTCAAGGGAAAAATTAACGTCACGGAATAATCTGCGGTCGCCGCGCACGCATTCAAGATTGCATCCTTGCAGCATGGGTATTTGTCGAGGCCGAAAAGACCGGCATTATAGCGTATTGAGGCGGTAAGGCGGGACGTCATGCTTGGCAACAGCATCCAGCCATGGAGGTGAAGAGAGGAAGTTATCGCTATTTCGCGCCGCTTCACGAGCAAATCCAACGCCCGATCAGCAGGCTGCTTGCTCGTTGCAGCTGTTTGGCGAGGAGCCGAAAGCGCTAGGTGTCGGCGCCGCCCTGCTTAAACATCGCCTCGGCACGCTGCTTGATTTCATCCGGCGAAAGATCTTCCTTGTGCGTAGCGAGGAACCAGATATGTCCGAAAGGATCTTCCAGTGTGCCTGTCCGGTCACCGTAAAACTGATCCTGCACCGGCCTGACAGCCTTTGCACCCGCTTCAATGGCCTGGGCAAACAGGGCGTCAACGTTCTCCACATACACATGCATGCCAACTGATGAACCGCCCGATGATTGGGGGTTACGGAATGTACCTTCCGTGCCGCAATCATCGGTCAGCATAATGCGGGAATCGCCGATTTTAATTTCGGCGTGTCCGATCCTGTCGCCAGGGGTAATCATCTTGAATAGTTCCGTCGCGCCAAACGCCCGCTTATAGAATTCAATGGCTTCGGCCGCTCCCTTGATCATCAGGTATGGCGTGACGACGTGATAACCGTCTGGTACGGATTTAATTGTCATATTTGTGCTCCTTTCGTAATGACTTTGTCGAACTGCCAGTTTGGAATCGGATGACATTCCTGCGCTTCATTTCTCGCCGAGCCAATCAGATGGGCTGTGGCACTGTCACACCTGGGATTTTTTGTTCCAGTGCGGGTCTGTCCCAAGTCGCCAGTGTAGCGGCAGCCTCATAAGTAGACTGGAGAAACTGGAGCAGCGTGTGCGGCGGATTATCGGCTATTCGTACGGCTTCGTAGGGAAGGATGAACTCACCCAAGCCGGCGTGGAAATACGCAGCCTCTGGCTGAACCGGGTATTTATCGAAACCCGTAGGACTGGGATAAGCATAGGAATAGAAGGCCGCCTCGCCCAAACCCGCCCCCGGCCAGAAACCGGCACTCGATACCTCATGCGAATACGCTTCTTCCATTATCCGCGGAGCGACATTAGGAGCCCCGCCGGGATGCTTCGGCGCGGTTCGTCCCGAAAACCGGGTGACGGCCAGATCAAACGCCCCCCAGAAGAAGTGCACTGGGCTTACCTTGCCGATAAAATGGGCGCGAAACTCCTTGAAGACACGATCAGCCTGTACGAGCGCGTGCCAAAAACGGAAAGCCGCATCAGCATCGTAGCTTGCATGCTGATCGTCTTTTTCGAATGGTATTGCCACTTCCACCTCAACCGGCCGGGCGAAAATCCTGATTTCGATGCCGAGCTCGCGGAGTGCTTGCATAATCTTGCGGTAGAACCCCGAAACCGGCATGGGCTCCAGAGCGAATGAACAGCTAGTGCCACGCGAGGTGGTGATATTAAGCGTGTGGGCGATAAAATCAAAGTCGATGGCAAACGTAAGCATCCCGTAGGGAATAGGGGAAGTAGTGAGGCCGCGCGTGGTCACGTAGAGCGTAGAACCCCAACTGTGATTGATGTCCGGGGAAAGCGTCAACCGGATTTTCCCGACCACTTGTGCCCACATATGGAGTGTGTCGCAGGTTTGCTGCCACTCTTCCAGTGGCGGCAGTCTGGGCCATTCATTCTGTTCGTAAGTGGTATATCCGGTTATCACGGCTGTTTCCCATGACTGAATTAAGGACAACAATTACATCTCTTATGCGCTTCGCACGAATTACCGCTAGGTGGTATAAAGCACCTTCTACTGTTTTTCTTAGACTACATTATTCTAAATAGCAAGAAACACGATACCTTTATCCTGTTACATGGATTGTAATTTGAGCGCTTATTTTCTTGTCGCTGCCATATAAAGCCGCTATGAACAGCGGAGATATTGACTTCATGCGTTCGGCGCTTGAACTCGCGGAGCAGGCGCAAGCAGCAGGCGAGGTGCCGGTTGGCGCCGTAGTGGTAAAGAATGGAGCGATCATCGGACGGGGTTACAATTGCCCCATCTCGGCGGCAGATCCCACCGCCCATGCGGAAGTCATGGCATTGCGGGATGCGGCACAGCATCTGCGTAATTACCGGCTGGCGGACTGCACGCTTTATGTCACGCTGGAGCCGTGCGCGATGTGCGTCGGAGCAATTTTTCATGCGCGTGTCGCGCGGCTGGTTTTCGGTGCGCCGGACCCAAAAACCGGCGCGTGCGGGAGCGTGATCGATCTGCCGCAGGAGATTCGGCTTAATCACCACATGCAGGTGACCGGAAACGTTCTGGCGGAAGAAGGGAGCAGAAGATTGAAGCAGTTTTTTGCGGAACGCCGCAAGATCGATAACGGAGCAGGGCGCTGATGCGGGCCGTAATTAATATTCCTTCTCAAAAGCTGGATTTGTATGATGATAACGAGAATGTCATCAGACAGTACCGTATTTCCTCGGCCAAAAATGGAGTAGGGCAGGTGAACGGCAGCTTCTGCACGCCCTTGGGGAGGCACATCATTCGCGCCAAAATCGGCGCCGGCCAGCCAGCCAACACGGTATTCGTGAGGCGCCGGCCCACAGGTGAAATTTACACGCCGGAGCTGGGCGCAAGCTTTCCGGGCCGTGACTGGATTCTCACGCGTATTCTATGGCTCTCCGGCTGTGAGCCGGGCTTTAACCGGCTTGGTGCGGTAGATACCATGCGCCGGTATATCTATATCCATGGCAGCCCGGATAGCGTGGAAATGGGTAAACTAGGTTCCATCGGCTGCATCCGCATGCGTAACGATGATTTGCTGGAATTGTTCGACCTGGTGAGCGCCGGAACAGAGGTTGATATTCACAACTGACCTCGCAGCCCACCCTGTTTTGAGGAAGGGATTTTTTTCGTGATTTCGGGCGCCCCCGAGTAACGAATCCTTGTTGTACTCTTTGTAATAAAGGGCGAGTATAAGGATGAATTTAGGAGGCAGCGAACGTCGCCAGGATGTTTCTGGAAAAACCGCATTGTTTCCGGAAAACCGCATTCCTATTCCGGTCAATTTGTTCGGACAGGCCTTTTCGCGTATCATAAGCAGCCATGACAAAGTATGTATTTGTGACTGGTGGCGTAGTATCTTCTCTGGGGAAGGGCATCGCCGGCGCTTCCCTTGCGGCAATCCTCGAGACTCGGGGCATCAAGGTTACCCTGCTGAAGCTAGATCCCTATATCAACGTTGATCCCGGCACTATGAGCCCTTTCCAGCATGGCGAAGTGTTTGTCACCGAGGACGGAGCGGAGACCGATCTCGACCTGGGGCATTATGAGCGCTTCATCAGCGGCAGGATGAGCAGGCGCAACAATTTCACCACCGGACAGATTTACGAGAGCGTGATCAAAAAGGAACGGCGCGGCGACTATCTGGGTGGTACGGTGCAGGTCATTCCGCATATCACCGACGAAATCAAGCTGCATATCAAGGCCGGGGCCGGGGACGCACAGTTGGCAATCGTCGAGATCGGCGGAACGGTTGGGGACATTGAGTCGCTGCCGTTCCTGGAAGCCATTCGGCAGATGGCGGTGCAACTTCCGCGGGAGGATACCTGTTTCATCCACCTCACGTTGCTGCCGTACATCGCATCCGCCGGCGAGCTGAAGACCAAACCCACCCAGCATTCGGTAAAGGAATTGCGCGAGATCGGCATCCAGCCGGATGTGGTGCTGTGCCGCGCAGACCGTGAATTACCGGCGGACGAGCGCCGGAAAATTGCGTTGTTCACCAATGTGCGGGAAGAGGCGGTGATCCTGGCGGTGGATGTGGACAGCATTTACAAAATTCCCGCGTTGCTGCATGAGCAGATGCTGGATGAAATCGTTTGCCACAAGCTGAATCTTCTTGCCAAACCGGCGGATCTGAGCGCGTGGAAGAATCTTGTGTATGCATTGGAACACCCTGAGCGCACGATAGAAATCGCGCTGGTGGGAAAATATGTGGATCTGACGGAATCCTATAAATCTCTGTCGGAAGCGTTGATCCATGCCGGAATTCATACCCGCAGCAGAATCAAAATCCATTACACGGATTCGGAAAATATTGAGAAACGGGGAACTGATTGCCTTGCCGCGATGGATGCGATACTCGTTCCTGGCGGATTCGGTAAGCGCGGGGTGGAAGGCAAGATCATGGCTATCCGCTATGCACGCGAGAATCGTCTACCTTATCTCGGCATCTGCCTTGGCATGCAGCTCGCGGTGATTGAATACGCCCGCGACAAGGCTGGCATGGAAGGCGCGCACAGCACCGAATTTAATCCTGATACACCCTATCCCGTAATTGCCTTGACCACGGAATGGCGTACGCGCGAAGGTCAGCTGGAAGTCCGGAATACCCAGTCGGATCTCGGCGGCAGCATGCGCCTCGGAGGGCAGGAATGCTTGCTGAAAGATGTCTCGCTTGTCCGGAAAATCTATGGGGCGGAAAAAATTATCGAGCGGCATCGCCATCGTTATGAAGTCAACAATGAATATATTCCCCGGCTGGAACAAGCGGGACTACGCGTGAGCGCAGTTTCAGCTGGGGAAGCTTTATGTGAGATGGTCGAGTTGCCTGAAGCCGAGCATCCTTGGTTTGTTGCATGCCAGTTTCATCCCGAATTTACCTCCACGCCCAAAACGGGGCATCCGCTGTTCACCGCGTTTATCGAAGCATCCATCGATTTTGCGGCAAAGCGTCTTGCATCCGAAGCGGTCGCCACGGGCAAGCTGCAAAATATCGCCTGAGCGCCGAACCGTTTTCGCTAAACAGTTTCTTAACAAAATTTATAAATTTGCCTATGAATCATTCCCGGTTTAGCACTTATGCAGGGCGGGTAAGGCATGGCATAATCCGCCACCACCACACGGCGCTGCCGATCGACCGCATGCCACGTTTCGCGATTACGCTGGAGTCGATCCTATGCCTCAAGATTTGAGCCGGAAGTGGTGAAGCAAGCGACAGTAGCCGGTGAGGTGTGAAATAGGCGCGCCGATTGGTTGCGCCTCACTCCCACTCACCTTACTGAGAATTGATAAGAAGATTGACAAATAATGATTCAGGGAAAAATAGTATGAGTGCAATTGTAGATGTTATCGCCCGTGAAATTCTTGATTCGCGTGGCAACCCGACCGTGGAAGCGGATGTATTGCTCGAATCCGGAGTGCTGGGGCGGGCGGCGGTGCCTTCCGGCGCATCCGTTGGCACCAGGGAGGTGGTCGAATTACGCGATGGAGACGCGCAACGCTATTCCGGAAAGGGCGTATTGAAAGCGGTGGAGAACGTCAATACCGAGATTGCGGAGGCCATCATGGGGCTTGACGCGATGGAGCAGAGTTTTATTGATCGGACTTTGATTGATCTCGACGGCAGCGATAACAAATCAAGGCTTGGGGCCAATGCAATTCTCGCGGTGTCGCTGGCGGTGGCAAAAGCCGCGGCGGAGGAATCCGGACTACCGTTATATCGCTATCTGGGCGGCGCGGCGCCAATGTCGATGCCGGTGCCCATGATGAACGTCATTAATGGCGGGGCGCATGCCAATAACAAGATTGACATGCAGGAATTCGTGATTATCCCACTGGGGGCGCAGAGCTTTCGTGAAGCCCTGCGCTACGGTGCCGAAATCTTTCATACCTTAAAAGACCTGCTGGATGGCCGGGGCATGCATACCGCCGTGGGTGACGAGGGTGGATTTGCCCCCAGCCTGCCTAATAATGAAGCGGCACTCCAATTGATCGTGCAGGCGATCGAGCAGGCGGGTTACTTGCCGGGCCCGGATGTCGCTATTGGGCTGGATTGTGCGAGCTCGGAATTCTTTCGTGACGGCAAATACCACTTGGCGTCGGATGGTTTGAGCCTGAGTTCCGCACAATTTGCTGATTATCTCGCCACCTGGGTAGATAAGTATCCGATCATCAGCATTGAGGACGGGATGAGCGAACACGACTGGGATGGCTGGAAACTGCTCACCAGCAAGCTCGGAAAATCGGTGCAACTGGTCGGTGACGATATCTTCGCGACCAATGCCAGCATCTTGAAAGAAGGCATTGCGCAAGGTATCGCCAATTCCATATTGATCAAGGTCAATCAAATCGGTACGCTTACCGAAACCTTTTTCGCCATCGAAACCGCGAAGCGTGCCGGCTATACCGCGGTAATTTCGCATCGATCAGGTGAAACGGAAGATACCACCATCGCTGATATTGCCGTGGCGACCAATGCGTTGCAAATCAAGGCTGGTTCGCTATCCCGCTCTGATCGCCTGGCCAAGTACAATCAGCTGCTGCGCATCGAGGAGGATCTGGGTGATGCCGCAAGCTACCCCGGACGAGGCGCCTACTATCAGTTGAGATAGTGGCGTTCGATAGATTTTCACTGTTCCGCGCCCAACCGTTTGTCAACTGATCCGCCAACTCCTTGCAATGAGCGGAATGGCGGAAGGGTTTGAGGAGCCGAGCTGCGACGAAAGCGGAAGGGCAGGTGGCCAGGCAAGCAGAGATTGCTCGTGTGAATAGTGATCGATAGAGATATCCACGTGAAAGTGCTGAGTCTTATACTCGCTGCCTTGATTGCCCTGCTGCAGTATCCGCTATGGCTGGGCAAGGGGAGTTGGCTCAAGGTATGGGAATTCGATCAGCAAGTCATGACGCAACACGAAATCAACCAGAAGTTGAAAGTTCGCAACGCGACGCTCGACGCGGAGGTGCGCGATCTCAAACAGGGCTCCGATGCCATTGAAGAGCGTGCCCGTAGCGAGCTGGGTATGATCAAGCAGGATGAGCTATTTTTTCATGTGCTGGAAGAAAACGAAAAAAATGCCTCTCAAGCAAGCAGATCGGAGGGGGCGGCCCCTGAAGGACCAAAACAGTAAAAATATCTCGGTTAAGTGCGATCTGATCCACCGGAAAATTTGGGCATTAGATAAAATATAATCAAGGCCAGGACAGTGCTCAGTACGGCGGAAGCTTCTCGCCCAAGCCCGGCAGCGATACCTATCGCCGCAGTCAACCATAAACCTGCCGCTGTCGTGAGCCCTTTGATCGTTTCTTCGTTAGTGCTTTTAAGAATCGTTCCTGCCCCGAGAAACCCCACGCCGACAACCACGCCCTGGATTATGCGCGTCAGGTCCGCATCCGATATCCCCGCTTGTTGAGGAATGAGCACGAAGAGCGCGGCGCCGAGCGCAACGAGCATGTGTGTTCGCATTCCAGCCGCCTTGCCTCTTTGCTCCCGCTCGAATCCCAGCATACCACCGAGCGTTGCTGCCATCAGCAAACGCAAGGTAATACGGGTAACTTCCGTAATATTTGGTAGGTCGGAGAATTCTGATATTACCGTATCGACAACTTGTTGCCACCATCCATCCATGATTCCTCCTCATCGAAGTTTTTTAACAAGATGCGAAACCCGCAATGATCGAAGGTTTTCCAGTTTAATCGCCTGAGGAGTATGTCATAGCTGGAAGCGCTGCCATATTCTTGCTATTCTCACTTCACGAGAGGTTCTGCAATCAGTAGGCGTCATACCCTGGAAGTTTTTTTCTGTTTTCTAAAGACCGGATCGCTTCCTATAATTGCTTGTCGATGAGGATGCACACCCTCGCACAGGATATCGTAAATTGGCACTTGGCGCTCCTGGAGAAAATTTGAAGATAGGATGAATATATTTCAGCGAGTGCTCTTTCCCCATCTGACATCATTTGAGCCGGTTGGCGTGGGAATCTTGCAAATGATGGCAATCAACTAGCGGAACCGATCATGCACCTGCTTTTAATAGTTGGTATCGCCCTCGCCATCGGCGTTGTGGGATTTGCCCTGCAGAATAATGTGCCGGTGACGGTAGCCTTAGCCTTTTGGAGTTTTGATGGCTCTCTAGCCCTGGTGCTGCTGCTCGCAATGGGTCTTGGGGTGCTCATTGCGGGACTCCTATCATCGCCGAGCATGATAAAGAGCCGGTGGACAAGTTCGCGCCTTCGTCTTCAAGTTTCGCGCCTGGAACAGGACAAGATAGCGTTGGAGCAGCGAATCGCTGAATTGGAAGCCGAACTTGACAAGCTTGCTCCGAGACCGGTTCCGAAGGAGCCAGAACGCTATCTCGGATTAAAGTCGCTATTTATAGGCGAGCCCGGAAAACCCAAAGAATGATTCAGAATTCCGATGCAGGACGGCGGAGATCAATAGACCGGAATTCAGGATAAACGAGGCAGGGCGCGGGGCGGTATGATTATTCCACCGATGTAGCGATGCAGGTGGCATGCCGGCTCCCTCGCCACTTTCAAGCCGGTGGAAGGCTTTTCAGAGTTATCAGTTCAACCAGTGCCGATTCATTCCCATCGGACAGCCAAATCTGCCGCTCCTGAATAGTGCAATTCAAACGCATATTACGCTGCGTTTGCCTGGCAATGGCCGAGCTGGCTTCCGGCGGCAGATTGTATACGGTCAGATTTTTAGTTCCTTCGAGCTTGCCGCGACACTGATTCCACCACATATCGACGGTGCGACCGCCATAAGTATAGAGATATACCTGCCGGGCGCGGCCGCAAGCCCTGCGGATCAGTTTCTCATCCGGGAGACCCACGTCTATCCAAAGATCGATAGCGCCGGTTAAATCCTTTTGCCAGAGATCGGGTTCGTCAGATGTGCTCAATCCGTTTCCGAATAACAATGCTTCGTCGGCGTGCAGTGCGAAGGCCAATAATCGCACCATCATACGTTCATCAGTTTCCGACGGGTGGCGGGCGAGAGTAAGCGCGTGATCATGATAATAATTGCGATCCAAATCCGCGATCTTTAGCTCGGCTTTGAAAATGGTTGCTCCAAGAGCCATATTTGGTACATGTCGTTGTAGGGGTGTCGGAACTATCTGCTGGTGTTTTACCAGCAGAACCGCTGAGTCGTGGCGGTGCAGCATTGTACGCTCGGCATGCTTGTCAGTGACTCAATTCACCCTGATCGGCCAACGGATTCTTCGTCATGCTTAAACAGCTCGTCAAGAATCCTTGTAGGGGATTCCTGACAAGCTGTTCATTTATTCTTACACCATGTTTCAACGTTCCCTGACAGACACTCCTGTATCTGCATGGTAGTTTTAACCGGATTGCAAGTCATACAACAATGATCTAAAAGGGGAGCCGCTCAGTTCGGTTACATTTGGTCAGGAATTTTTAGATCCTGGCGCAGCCTCTTAAAAATAAATAACAAATGCGCGAATCGGATCTTGATCAATAAAAGAAATGATTACGCCAACGAATAAATCTGGGAGCAGGTAAAATGGAACGCCTCACCATATCGCTGAATGATCAACTCGCCGAGCAATTTGATGCTGTAATGCATAAGCGCGGTTATTTCAATCGTTCGGAAGCCATGCGGGACCTGATACGGGATCTGTTGGATACCGTCCGTTCAGAAGAGCACGTCGAAGGCCGTTGTATTGCCACACTCAGCTATATATACAGTCATCACGAAAGTGAATTGGCCAGGTTGCTGGCCGCGGTGCAACACGATCATCATGACCTTACGCTATCCACCATGCATGTCCATGTGGACCATGATAGTTGTCTGGAAGTAATCATCCTAAGCGGGACTATCAAGAACGTAAAGAATTTTGCCAATCATATTATTGCTACACGCGGAGTAAGGCATGGCAAGCTGCATCTTTTGCCAGTCGATCCTGTACAAGAGCTGTTTTCTCCTGATCCTCTACTGCAGGTTCGCAGCACCGCTCTTGCATGATTAATAAAATGGGCAATTGGCCAAGGCGTGAGAGGTAACCAATATTGGAGTAGCGTCAACCGGCTATTCCAGCAACTTATGCTCGGTTACATAGCGGACTAATTGCGCATTGTTCCGCATATTCATTTTTTCCAGAACGCGAGCACGGTAAGTACTCACGGTTTTAGCACTTAATGTCAGTTTTTGCGCAATTTCCGTTAGAGATATCCCGACGGCGATAAGCTTGAGGACATTGAGCTCCCGATCGGAAAGCGTGGAATGCGGCAATATTGCCGACGTTGGGCCGAGGTCGAACAGCAGTTTCTCCGCCAGTTTCGGATCGATGTATTTTCCTCCGTTTGCCAAGCGCCGGATAACAGATATCAGCAGATCGGTCGGACTGTTCTTGGTAAGATAGGCGGACGCGCCTGCGCGTATTGTCCTGACAGCATATTCATCCTCATGATACGTACTCAACATCAGCACCTGATACGTTGCATCATCGGTCATTATCCGTTTTAGCACTTCCAGTCCATTCATACCCGGCATGCTGACATCCAGCAATGCCACATCCCATCCACCTTGGCGCATTTTTTCCAGGGCTTCAAGTCCGTCTGTCGCTTCACCGACAACTACGATGTCCGCTGTTTCGGCAAGGATCCGTTTTAGCCCGTCCCGGAAAAGCCTGTGATCATCAGCGAGAAATACTTTGACTATCATATTACTTCACCATTAGTCGATTGAGATCGGTTGATACTGGAGGATTTGATCGATTGCTGATACCGGAGCAACAGGCAAGCAGGCCAAAAGTGATCATGAAATCTCTTCCTTTTGTTTCATTGGCAGATGCACGCTAATGACAGTACCTTGCTGTCGCCCGCTGGTAATATCAATATTACCTCCCAGTACGGCTGCCCGTTCGCGCATTCCAAGCAGGCCAAATGACTTTTTCTTTGCGGCGCCCGTCGTATCAAATCCCTTGCCGTTGTCGCGCACCTCGACAATGAAATCATCCGCGCTCTGGGACAGGGTGATTTCGACACAGCTTGCTTCAGCGTGCCGTGTCACATTGGTCAGGGATTCCTGCACAATACGGAATATTGCCACAGTCTGATCTTCGTCCAGGTCAATCGGAGCCTCCACCGGCTGAAATATGCAGCTTACGCCGCTATGTTTCCTGAATTCATCAGTCAGTTTTTTAATGGCCGATACGATTCCCAATCCCAGTGAAGCCGGACGCAGATGTTCTGCAACATTGCGCACACTCTGATCTGCGTTGTCCACCAGCTCCGACATGTTACGCCGGATGATCTCCACTCTTTCGCTTCTATTATTTCCTCCACTCTTCAGCAACGAGATTTCCAGGCGCAATGCCGCCAGAAGCTGACCCAGCTCATCGTGGATCTCGCGGGCAATATACTTACGGTCTTCTTCCCGCATCCGCTCCACATGCGCCGCAAATTCCCGTATTGCCGCATCCCGCACCCGAAGCTCCCGCTCCACCAGGATACGTGCCTCGGCCTGCTTGTGTTCCAGCCACTTGCCGAGATCGTCCCCGATGACGTCAATCAGGTTCTGTTCCTCTGGCAGCAAGAAAGGCTGGTCCTCACTGTAAAATACCTCCATCCAGCCTTGAGGCTTGCCGTAGACCAGGACTTGCTTTCGCAATACGCGGGTATGGTTCTCATCATATTGATCGGAAATAAACTGCTTGCCGTCGAGTTCGATTCTGATGCTGGTGGTATGCGGGAATTGCATCGCCGCGCTCAGGTGCACAAAGATAGTCCGGCAAACTTCCTCCAGCGACCCTGATTCCATGCCGCGCCGGATCGCATAGAAACAGTTGATTTCCTTTAATCGCTCGCGCAGGAACTCCTCGACCTGTTTGAGTTTGGTGATTTCATGTTCAATGGCTTCCGCCATGGTATTGAAGTCGGCGCCGAGCTCAGCGATTTCATTGTGCGTGGAGATGTCGCAGCGGGTGGCATAGCTGCCCTGGGCGATGCTGCTTGCCTGGCGGCTGAGATCATCGAGCGGACGCAGGATATTACGGCGCATGTAGAAAGTAGCGATAGCCACGACGAGCAGAGCGCTGCACAGCACTGCCAGTATCAGCAGGATTTGCTGCTGGAATTCGGACTGCAGATTGCTCAGCGTGGTTTGCGTGCGGTTATCCAGCTCCCGCATGAATTGGCTGATCGGCGCCATGATTCTGGCTTTCTCAGCCTTATAGCGCTCGCCAAACAACAGCTCGATAGCGAAATCGCGGTCTGCTGGACGAGATACGGTGAAATTTCCGTATCCATCGTCATATAACCCTTTTATGGCGGCGAAAGCCTGTTTTTCCAGATTAACCAGGTTGTCGGAATTCTTCTGCGATTGTTGCAGCAGGTCAAGTTCCCGTTCACTGAAACCTTCACGGCGCATCAAATCCATCAAGGAGACTGTATTACCTAGCGCGCTCGGAACAGCCGGTTTGTTTACGCCCCAATAGGTAATCGGGTAATCCTGGGGACGCGGCCGTTTCCCGTTACGGATGTCGAGGATCTCGAAAAAGAAGCGCTCGTAGATCGAGTCACCAGTCATTACGTAGCTGCGCGCCATCTTGGTGAGGTCTTCGGAACTCTGGAACAACTCATTTGCAAGCTGCAGAGACCGGTGCTTTTGGCGCTCGGCTTCGGTGATATGGTCCAGGGTGCCCAGCACCTGGGAAGAAAGCAGTATCAGCAGGCTGAGTACCAGTACGATGAAGATAAGACAAAAATTGGTGAAAAGACCGATCCTCATGTTTTCCCTTTACTCCCTTACCCTTTAGCTTGTTAAATCAGAGCCGCTTGTCTTGCTTGTAACCTTATCTTCTCATTCAGATTTAGATTTTGCTCATATCGTCACTGGGTTGTTTACCAATGTATAACAACCCCGCAGCTTTATTATCTATTGATTCAGTACCGGAGTAAAAATGTATCAAATGGCGCCTAAAAAGTGTATCAATTGAGTGAATAACAAAGACGGGCGGAGTCTCCGGTACTGCACTTCTGATTGTCTATTTCTTCGTAGCCTCCTGCGATGCGTAACAACTATAAAGAAAGTCGTCTTACACAAAATTTGTGATTTGTGGGTATCTTCTAATGACTAGTAGTTAAAAGCCCGGCATGATTATCAAGTCGGCTACTAACCATAAAAAGGAAATTTTTCAGGGATGAAGAATTTTGAGAAGAGGGCACAAAAAGGGGTCAGTCAAGCAGCAACATTGGCTGAGAGCGCTTCACCGGACAATGGGATCTGGAAACAAAGAGCAAATTTCTTTGCGCAAGTCGCGCTGCTGGTGGCATTAGCGGCGGTTTTCCTGTTTTCGCCGCCCGAGGTCCGGGCCATGGCGGGCGATAAAATCGAGGCCGCACCCCCGGCTAAAACCGAGAGCAAACCTAAATGGGCGATTGATGATACCAAATGGATGACTCTCGGCGTAGGTTTCCGTGGCTCGGGCATATGGACGGAAAATCGCGCAACAGACAGTTTCAGGAATGATTTCAGTATCGACAACGCGCGTGTCTATCTCAATGGGCAGGTCCATAAATATGTCAAATTCGAAATCAACACTGAATGTTTTTTCTGTAATAACACCAGTGGGACGGATAATCCCAAGATGTCCTACAACATTCTGGACGCGATAGGGAAGGTCGAGATTAACCGGTATTTCAATGTCTGGGGCGGGCGCATGCTAGTCCCCACGGAGCGGGGCGAATTGAGCGGTCCTTTCTTCCAGGCTACGCACGATGCCTTCAAGACACCGTTTTTTCCGCAGGATTTCAGCATCAAATTTGGCAGCGGCGGCGCGGGGCGCTACGGCCGTGACGACGGCGGCACGTTCTGGGGCAGCCTTGAGCCAGGTTTCATCAAAGGCACGCTCGGCTACGCCATGGGCGTGTACAGAGGGCTCCAGTCGTCCAACAGCCTGGGGCCTAACCAGGGCGATAGCGTGCAGGTGGCCGGACGTGTCACCTATAACTTCCTGAACCCCGAAAAGAATCCTGGCTATTACACCAGCAGCACCTACTTTGGCAAAGCCGGAGATATTCTGGCGCTCGCGTTCGGCACATCTTATCAAAAGAACGGTGCTGGCTCATTCGACCATCGAAGTGATTTCCTGGGTCTTGTCGGCGACGTCCTGTTTGAAAAGGTTATGCCCAAAAATATGGGCGTATTTACCTTCAATGGAGAATACAAGCAGTTCTACGCCAATTATTCCCCTGTTGCTTTTGCCGATCCGGGCTGTTTTTGCGTATTCGATGGAAAATCATGGACGGCTACAGGGCTTTACCTGATACCAGTCAAGGTAGGGATCGGGCAATTCCAGCCTTACGGAAGATTTACCAGCGTTC
Organism: Nitrosospira sp. Nl5; assembly: GCF_900102495.1. Lineage (GTDB taxonomy): Bacteria > Pseudomonadota > Gammaproteobacteria > Burkholderiales > Nitrosomonadaceae > Nitrosospira. The sequence goes on from NZ_FMVQ01000002.1 coordinate 63,240, forward strand.
AACCTAATCACAGCAGCAAGCGCGAGGAGATCGAGGGCGGCGTGAACTACATCATCGACGGATTCAATGCGCGCATTTCGGCGTACTACCAGCACGGCGATCTGGTCACCAAGGGCATGAACTATGCGCCGGGCGTCATGGGCGAGAAGGCCGATGTCTTCAAATTATCGTTCCAGTTGCAAATGTAAGGTCTGCATGCGTGTGATTCATAACGTGGAATAGGGCATAGGGTGAACTGTTGGAGCCGGGAGAGGTACGGAATTCATATAACTTCATGGCGTAACGAGTTCTACTCTTCGATTATCAGGGCACTTGCATAAGAAAAGATTATAGGTGTCCATGTTTTTCAATGGTTGAGAATCTGAGTGCGGTCCTCTGCTATTTGCAGCATGCAACATTGCGTAGTAACGTACTCAACAAATGGAGGTGAGTGCTGCCGGTCTGCGGAAGCATCACACATGAAATAGTGAATAACAAACAAAGAAATGTACCCAACCATTCATACGGAAGATCCTGTAATTAGACGAGACGCTGCAGCTTCGGTCCATCGCCTGTACCCCGCCCAGCATTCATCAAATTCGGTGGTTAGCTTGCCTTATACGCCATTGCAGGCACGGTTGTCTCTCGGTTTCGCGGACGATGGCGGCGTTACACGGTTGGTGGACCGGAGCCATTTTGGTCCGCTGCTGGTGCAAAAGCCGCTTTATCCCGAAGGGCGGAAGGTTTGCCAGGTAGTCGTCATTCATCCGCCGGGCGGTGTGGTGGGAGGTGATCAGCTGGAGATTGCCGCCAAGGTTGGCACGTCGGCAAACGCGCAAATCACCACGCCCGGCGCAGCCAAGTGGTACAAGGCTAACGGTCATGTCTCGCGCCAGAATATCAGGCTCGAGGTAAATGCCGGGGGATCGCTTGAGTGGGTGCCGCAGGAAAGCATCTTTTTCGATAACACCGATTTGCAGCTTGAGCATCGCGTCATGCTGGAAAAAAATGCAAGCTATATTGGTTGCGAGATTCTTTGTTTTGGTCGCACCGCTTCTGGCGAGGCGTTCACCGGCGGCCGCATCAGGCAACGCACCCGCATTTACCGCGAGGATAAACTGATCTGGTTCGAACAGCTTCGGCTGGCCGGAGGCGGCGCAGCGATGAAAAGTCCACTGGTACTCGCCGGCAGCACTGTCTGCGCAACGTTGATCGCGGTAGGAAAGGCCGTGCCCGCCGTCGTGCTGGAGACCGCGCGCGAGGGAATGGGCGATATCGCAAACGGGATCGGCCAAGTGGGTATTTCGCAGCTAAAACCGGTAATAACCGCACGCTACCTGGGGGATTCGAGCGAGACGGCACGGCGGATAATGTTGCATGTCTGGGGACTGCTTCGTCCGGCAATGCTAGACCGCGAGGCAATGGTGCCGCGCATGTGGAATACATAGCGCCCCTTCCCTGAGGGGTACTATTTTTAGTCTTCGAATAGAGATAAGCATCAGATTTGCCGCAGGCGAGTGTTGAAGAAGCGAAACAGTTATTAATTTTATTGAGGAGGAAACAATGGACCTTACACCAAGAGAGAAAGACAAGCTGCAGATATTCACCGCCGGATTGGTGGCGGAACGGCGCAAGGCGCGCGGCCTGCAGCTCAACTATCCGGAAGCGGTTGCGCTGATCACCTGTGCAATGATGGAAAGCGCGCGCGACGGGCATACCGTCGCCGAACTGATGGCGGAAGGCACCCGCATACTGACCCGCGCCGATGTCATGGAAGGGGTGCCGGAAATGATACCCGATATTCAGATCGAGGCGACCTTCCCGGACGGCACCAAACTGGTGACCGTTCACAATCCAATTCCGTAAAAATCAGGAGATTACGATGGCTAGAGTACCGCTAATTCCAGGAGAAATATTTGTGCGCCCTGGGGATATCGAGCTGAATGTCGGCAGGGAAACCAAAACTTTGAAGGTTTCCAATGGTGGCGACCGGCCAATACAGATTGGCTCCCACTTTCATTTTTACGAAGTCAATTCCGCGATGAATTTCGACCGCGAAGCGGCCTACGGCATGCGCCTGAATATTATGGCAGGCACGGCTGTACGCTTCGAACCCGGCCAGGAACGCACGGTAGAGCTGGTCGAACTCGCCGGAGAACGGACAGTGTACGGATTTAACCAGAAAGTGATGGGCAAGCTGAAATAACAGCGACCGCCAAGCCAATAACCCTAAAGAGGAGCAGAAAATGACTTTTAAAATTTCCCGTCAGACTTACGTCGAAATGATGGGACCCACTACCGGCGATCGTGTCCGGCTGGCAGACACGGAACTTTTTATTGAAATCGAAAAAGATTTCACCACCTATGGTGAAGAAGTGAAATTCGGTGGTGGCAAGGTGATTCGCGACGGTATGGGCCAATCCCAGCGTAACCATGCGGACGTAATGGATACCGTCATCACGAATGCTGTCATTATTGACCACTGGGGCATCGTCAAGGCGGACGTTGGTTTGAAAGACGGCAAGATTGCCGGGATCGGCAAGGCGGGAAACCCTGATATTCAGCCGAATGTCACGATGGCGATCGGTGCGGCCACCGAAATTATCGCCGGCGAAGGATCGATTCTCACCGCGGGCGGTATTGACAGCCACATTCACTTCATCTGCCCTCAGCAGGAGGAAGACGCCATGATGAACGGCATCACCACCATGCTGGGCGGCGGCACCGGTCCTGCGGTGGGCACGGCCGCCACCACCTGTACGCCCGGTCCCTGGCACATTCAGTCCATGCTGAGAGCATCGGATGGAATGGTGATGAACACCGGTTTCTTCGGGAAAGGCAATGTCAGTTTGCCGACCCCGAACGAAGAGCAGATTCTGGCTGGGGCATGCGGCCTGAAGCTGCATGAAGACTGGGGCACCACCTATGCGGCCATCGACAATTGCCTGAACGTTGCGGACAAGTATGATATACAGGTGGCAATTCATACCGACACCATCAATGAGGGCGGGTATGTGCAAAATACCATTGCCGCGATGAAGGATCGGACCATCCATACATTCCACACCGAAGGCGCGGGCGGCGGCCATGCGCCGGACATCATGACGGTTGTGGGCCTGGAAAACGTCCTGCCTTCCTCCACCAACCCCACCCGTCCCTATACCGTCAACACGCTGGATGAACACCTCGATATGCTGATGGTATGCCATCACCTGCATGCGAACATCGCCGAGGATCTTGCTTTTGCCGAATCGCGCATTCGCAAGGAAACGATCGCCGCCGAGGACATCCTGCATGACATGGGCGCCATCTCGATGATGTCATCGGATTCGCAGGCAATGGGACGCATCGGCGAAGTCGTCATGCGCACCTGGCAAACCGCGCACAAGATGAAGATACAGCGCGGCGCACTGCAGGAAGACACCTCCAGGAGCGATAACTTCCGCGTGAAGCGCTATGTTGCCAAGTACACCATCAATCCGGCCATTACGCATGGTGTTTCACACGCGATCGGTTCGGTGGAGGTAGGCAAGTATGCCGATCTCGTCCTATGGCGGCCCGCGTTCTTCGGCGTCAAGCCATCCATGATCCTGAAAGGCGGAATGATAACGGCAGCCCTGATGGGCGATCCCAACGCATCGATTCCGACGCCGCAGCCGGTGCACTACCGGTACATGTTCGGCGCATACGGCAGCGCTCTCAAAACCTCCTGCTTCACCTTCACCTCGCAAGCGGCGCTTGATGCAGGCTTGGTGGAACAACTGAAACTGGATAAGAACCTGATCGCGGTCAAGGACACGCGCAATCTGCGCAAGAAGGACATGATTCATAACGGCGCGACGCCCAAAATGGAAATTGATCCGGAAACCTATGAGGTTCGGGCAGACGGACAATTGTTGACATGCGGCGCTGAGGATGTCTTGCCGATGGCGCAGCGCTACTTTCTGTTCTGAGATCTAAATGCTTACTTTGAACGTTAAGATAGAGCATGCGGAATCGATTTTCGCGCAGCTTGTCCTGCCTTATGAGCTGCGCGAAAACAGTCGCCTGCGCACCGCACTTGCATCGGGGGAAGAGGTCGCCATTTTCACTGCGCGAGGCACGGTACTGCGTAATGGTGATTTGCTCCAGGGTGATGACGACCGGGTAGTGCAGATCATTGCGGCGGAGGAGCCTACCTACCGGATTACCTGTCGTACTCCCCATAATCTGTTGCGCTGCGCGTTTCACCTTGGGAACCGCCACACGCAGACACAGGTGGGAGAGGGTTTTCTGCGTATTTGCCAGGACAGCGTGCTGAAAGAGATGCTGGAGGGGTTGGGTGCGACAGTGGTGGAAGAAAGTGCGCAGTTCGAACCGGAAACGGGGGCCTACAGCGGAGGCGGCCATCACCATCATGATGGGAATGGCCATGGCCATTCCCACGGGCGTGGCCCGCTCGCGCCGATTCCGGTGCACCAGAAGATTCACCGTCCATCGGACAAACGGTAGGAGACCAGGCGACCATGATGCAGGCAACCTCCTTGTTACGCTTGCTGCAACTGGCAAGTCCGTCGCTTCCCGTCGGCGCATATACCTATTCGCAGGGCCTGGAAGCGGCCATCGAGGGGGGCGCGGTCCGGGACGAAGGTTCGGCCCGCGCGTGGATCGCCGAGGCGCTGGACGTGGTTGCGGACTTTGAAGCACCGGTCCTCTGGCGGTTGTTGCAGGCATTTTCGACGCGGGACGGGGCAGCGGTTGCTAATTGGAGCGAGTGCTTTATTGCGGCGCGCGACACCGCCGAATTTCGGGCAGAAACCATCCAGATGGGATATTCGTTGAACAGGTTGGTGGCGGAGCTGAAGCTTGCGGACGACTCGCTGCTGGAGATAATGGCCGATCAACCCGAAATCCCCCTGCCCACGGCATTTGCGTATGCAGCGGAAGCGCTGGCCGTACCGCGTGAAGCCGCGTTGCTTGGCATGTTGTTTTCCATGGTTGAGAACCAGGTGCTGGTTTGTGTGAAATCAGTTCCGCTTGGCCAGGTTTCAGGTCAGCGGCTGCTGCTTTCCCTGCATGGTGTGATTGAAGCCGCTGCAAGCCGTGCCCAGACGCTTGAGGACGACGAATTGTCCAATTGGGCGCCGGGGCTGTCGCTATTATCGATGCAGCATGAAGTGCAATACAGCCGGATCTACCGATCCTGAACGGCTTTGCCGGATATAAATTATTGATGGAAAATTGAATGAAAAATACATCCAACCCCTTACGTGTCGGTATAGGCGGCCCCGTCGGCTCCGGAAAGACGGCCTTGTGTGAAGTGCTGAGTAAAAAGATGCGCGACCGCTATGAAATGGCCGTTATCACCAACGATATCTATACCAAGGAAGACATGGAGATACTGCTGCGCGCCGATGCGCTTCCCGCTGAGCGCCTGATGGGAGTCGAAACCGGCGGCTGCCCGCATACGGCTATCAGAGAGGATGCGTCGATCAATCTGGAAGCCATTGCGCGCATGACGGCGGACTTTCCTGATCTTGATCTCATTCTGGTCGAATCCGGCGGTGACAATCTGGCTTCGACTTTCAGTCCCGAGCTTTCCGACTTGACCATTTACGTAATCGATGTCGCTGCCGGCGAGAAAATACCACGCAAGGGCGGGCCCGGTATCACGCGTTCCGCCTTGCTGGTGATCAACAAGATCGACCTTGCGCCGTATGTCGGAGCAGACCTTGGCGTGATGGCGCGCGACGCGAAGAAGATGCGGGGGGAACGGCCATTTATTTTTACCAATCTGCATACAGGCGAGGGAGTGGACCAGGTTGTCGATTTCATCGTAAAACAGGGGCTGCTGGATGAAGTTAAAGCTCATTAGTGCCGGGGGATGCGGCATGTGATGACCACGCTTTCCGCATAGCTGCAGCAACAAAATATCTCGCTACGACATAAGAAAAACTCTGGAGATGGATAATGGAATGGTCATTAGCAATAGATAGGGCAATGCCTCGGCCTGTGCGTGTGATTCTGAGAGGCGTCGGGCAAGTATTCTTTTGTTGCAACGCAGTGACAGGGTTGATTTTCCTGGTGGCGCTTTTCATCGGTGGTCCGATAGCGGGGGCCGCCGCAACTGTTGGGGTAATATCCAGCACTGCCGCGGCTTACCTTCTCGGCTTCTCCGAGGATGATATCGATGCCGGATTGTACGGATTTAACGGGACACTGGTCGGGCCTTGCCTATTTTTGTTTCTTGAGCACTCTCCACAACTTTGGTTGTATGTGATACTTGCTTCAGTATTGTCGAGCATCGTGCTGGCCGCCTTGATGAGAATTCTCGCTCCTTACAAGATTCCGGCTTCCACTTCGCCGTTCGTTCTGACCTGCTGGATGTTTCTGGTGGCAGTGTATGCTTTCGACAGCTTCACCCGCGGTCCCATATTACCGCCCCCCGGGATTCCCGCCGTGGTGACGGATGTGGCGATAATGCCGGCCGAGATGTGGTTTACTGCCCTCACAAAAGGCGTTGCCGAAGTCATGTTTGCGGACAGCGTTATTGTCGGCATTCTTTTTCTAACTGGCATCGCCATCGTTTCCTTGCGGGGTGCGCTAATGGCGATTGGAGGTACTGCCATTGGCGTGATTTTCCCCATACTCCTGGGGGCGAATCTAGGCATGATCGAGATGGGGCTATACTCGTTCAATCCGGTTCTGACAATGATGGCGGTGGGATGGGTCTTTCTCAAGCCTAGCGGCAAAAGCGCCCTCCTGGCGATTCTCGCGGGATTCTTGACCGTGGTGTGCCAAGCCGGTCTTGCCAGTTTCCTGGCGCCAATCGGGCTGCCCACGCTTACGTTTCCGTTTGTTCTCACGATGTGGATGTTCCTGTTCGCGGCGGGAATGTCAAAGTACTGGGCGGAGCCGGCAGCGGAATAAAGGTAATTTGGACTTGATGTCCCAAGCGGTCTTGCTATCAGGTCCGCTTACCAAGTTCGGTGGATTGTCTTCCGTGAGCATGATAATCAAGGTCTTTTTGGCTGATGATGATCGGCTTTTCCGGGACGGGTGAAGCCCGCTTCCGGGGGTTGTTTCATGGGCGTGATGTAGTAGGCCTGTTTGTCATTTTCGTAAGGAATTGACGCGAGAAATGAAGACTTGTGCACTTGTAAAAGTCAAAACTTGAATGAAATACCTCCCAGAACCGTAAAAGGGGCTGCGGGGTTGTAGGTCCGTACCCCGCTCGTTATACTGGCAGAAGAAGCATAGCGCTCGTCTGCCAAGTTGAATATCTGAATAAAGTAGCGCTGCCGCATATTCCATGGCTGCGATTTCGGCTCGTAACTCGCTATCAGATCAACCGTCTCATATCCATCATAATATGCCTGGGCTTGCGTCGCCGAAGGCAGGTTGATCGCATAACGGCCGAAGATCCTTCCTATTGCGGTAATCGACATGCCGGGCATGGGCCGAAGCGTGCCGGTAAATGTAGACATGAATTTAGGCACGCCAATGACATCGGCACCGAGCAGAAACGGTTGTGTGGGCAGGGCCTCCGTAATCCTTGAGTTGAAACGGGAAACCGCTGCCGTGGCTTCAAACCAGTCTACCGGCATGAACCGGACTTCGGCTTCCGTACCGATTCGCCTGGTTTCCCCGACATTGACATAATCCAGCAGGAGCGGATTGGGCAGCGCCACTTCGTTTTTGCTCTCTATCTGATAATGCGCGAGATCGAACATCCACATCGAACCTGGGGTGAGCGTGAAGCCCAGTTCGAGCTGCCTGAACGTGGTTGGCTTGACACCGATGCCGGGCGTAAATTTTGCGGCATCACTCGGCAGCGCAAAGCCGTCGGCGACGCTGACACGTGCTTCGAGGAGATTCGGCCACAACGTGGAGCGGATCCCGAATTTGGGCGTGGTGATATCAAAATTCTGCATTTTGCCGCACTGGGCGCTGGCACCGGTGCGGGTTTCAAGGCCACGTGTTTCGCAACCCCCGTCGATAAGGTCTTTCCGAATCCCGAAGGAAGGCCGAAAATAAGGACTAAGCACCCATTCGGTCTGGGCAAACAATGAAACGTAATTGGTTTTCAGATTGCGGTTGAGTGTTCCGCTGCTGCCATTGATTCCCCCGGTCAAGGTCGTGGCGGTGAACTGGCCGTTATTCAATGCATCGGCATATCTATACAAGGTCTGTTCTTCGTAGCGTTCCGCTCCTAGAACCCAGGTTAAGGGCTTTGACAGAAAATCATGTTTTCCGTTGAGATTGAGTCCGAATCCCAGCACGTTGCGGTCATAGTTTTCTTCCCGCTGCTGCCAGGTAGTGGCGTTGGTCAGCCGGGTGAATGAACGGCGGAACGTCTGCGTGGTGGCGTAGCCAAAAAGCGCGGCTTTTATCTGCGGCGTAATAGCATGAGAAAGGTCGCCGCGTATGGTATAAAAATCCTTGTCGGTGCCGTCGTTTTGAACATTAGGGTTCTTTGCAAAGAAATGGCTGCGGTTACTTCGATTGTCGTATTGCTCCTGGGAGATGACCGATGCTGTGTTCGCTTCCCCGACGTGCGCCCGGCCTGCAATGGTAAATCGCGTCTTGTCCGTGAAATTGTAGCCGGCGCTGAGGGAGCCGGTATGACGCTCGTTCTCCGATTGAGGACGAAAGCCGTCGCTGCGGTAACTTTGCACGGCTACGTTCAAATCGACCCCGTATAGATTGCCCCCGCCTGCTGCCTGCACGTCTACAGTGCCGAATGAACCGCCGCGCACGTCAAGCTCCCCGTATTTGCCAGACCTGCGGGTCTCCAGCGCCACTATGCCGGCCCGGTTGAAGTTTCCATACAAGGCTGATACGGGCCCCTTGAAAATTCTCATAGCTTTGATTTCGAGCGGAACGATTACGCTCAGGTCGGCATAGCCATCGGCATGGCTTGAGGCTTCGTTCAATGGAATGCCATCGACCACGAAGCCGATATCGCCACCGTGGCCGCCACCCGAAAAGCCGCGCAGATTAATGGAACTGGCAACGCTCCCGTAACCGAGGCTGCGCACTTCCATGCCGGCGGTTTCACGGAAAAGCTGCTCCAGGTTGGAAACCTGGCGTTGGGCGATGAAATGCTGATCGAATACATGCACGCTAAAGGGCTGATTTTTGCTGACTGTGAGTGTCTGGCCTTTTATGACAAGAGGCTCAAGCCTGACGACTTTTTCCTTTCTAAACTGATCGGCGATAGCTACTTTGGCGGGAACCGGCGTTTCCTCATCCGTCTTTGCGGTTTTCCTCCCATCCTTGTCTACAATTCCAGGCTGGGGAGGCTGTTGCGCTTGAGCGGTCAGGATGGGCATGAGCAGGAACCCAAACACGTACACGTGCAAAGTTGACTTCATGAACTCGCCCTTGTTTTCCGGCTGACGAGGCCGGCTATTATTATTTTTACGCTAATTAAGCAGTATTACTATTACCTCATACTTATGAACGATAACACGCACGCCAAGCATGTCTGTCAGGCAATATCGCGATATGAGGTCGGGACAGATGAATGCCCTGTCAGGCATTCCCTACATGTTTCTGATTGGATTTATGGCAGTCCCTGAAAACGAACTAACCAAGTATATGAAGCCGGTCCTCATGGCTGGAAGATTGCCCCTTCTTGGCGGCGTGGCAATTAGCCAATAACACGGTTAAGAATATCCTATCGTGTTATTTGCCCCGCTGATTACCAGATCGTTTGTCCTGACGGCGTCATGGGCGGCGGGGAGCCTGCATCAGCTACCCATAGCCGTACAGGTAACGGGAAATATTTTGTCAGGGAATTTGAAGCATGATGTAAGAATAGAACGAACTTTGTTGCAGGTATTCCCTGCATCCATGTCGGTGCCTGTGAACGATGGCTACGCTGATTAAGCAGTTCTGGTCAGGCAACTAAGTCAACCCTCCCCGTTTTCAGGCTGTAAACCCCGCCCACCACAAGAAGCTTCTTGTTTGCGACCAATTTACTCAAAACTGGAGGTTGTTTTTTTAGTTTCTCAACATTTCGGATAACATTCATTTTAACGACATTGGCGAAGCGTTCGCCCGGCATATTTTTTGCTGCTCTGACAGCCGGCGCCAACGCGCTTGCCATGGATTGAATGTGTCCGGGGAATTGCCTGTTTTTATCGACGGCACCAATCGCGGCGCCCACGGCCCCACAGCTTTCATGACCCAGCACCATGATCAGCGGTGCATGCAATATGGCAGCCGCATACTCAAGGGTAGCCACAAAATCCGTGGTTAAATAATTGCCGGCTACGCGAGCCACAAACAGGTCGCCCCGTTGTTCGTCAAAGCAGAATTCGGGGCTTACCCTTGAATCGGAGCAACTTAAAATACTGGCATATGGATTCTGCCCGATAACCAAGGCCGCTCGATCATCCTCGAAATTCAGAGGGGTCGATTGCCCGGCAACGTAACGCGCGTTACCCGCCATCAGCCGTTCCAACGCTTCGTCAGGCGTCATGACATTTTCCGGCAAGGGCGGCGCTCCGACATCGGCGGCGTACGCTACTCTTCCTGTTATTCCAGACATTCCCAGGCCGAGCGCGGAGGCGGCGGCTGATTTCAGGAACAGGCGCTTGCTTGCGTTTTGCCGAAGATTGATATTTTTCTTATTATATGTGTCGCACATATTAAAAATATATCTTCGGCCGATCGGCGTTATGTAAGCGGATTGCTATGTGTATGTGGAACGGAGCCGGAGGAATGTTGCTCTTGCTTGATCTCTACCGGCACCATATGCAACTTGCCATGCCGGACACCGCGTGTAGCCGTGACAAGATTGGCAAAATCTTTAACGTTCTGAATCGGGCCGCGCAGAATGACCACTTCGAGGCAGTTATCGTGATCCATATGCACATGCATACTGGATAACGTAAGATGGTGGTGATCGTGCTGAACCGACGTGACTCGGCTGGCCAGGTCGCTTTCATGATGGTTATAGATATAGCTGAGCGTGGCGACGCAATAACCCGCATTCTCTTTTTCCAGGCGAGAGGTTTCCAGCTGTTCACGTATCAGGTCGCGCATGGCTTCGGATCGATTGGTATAGCCGCGTTCGTGCATTAAATCATCAAACTGTTTAGACAGCTGATTATCTAAAGAGATGGTGAGACGCTCCATTCAATCACACTCGATAGGTTGTAATGAGCAGAATTCGAGAACAATACTGAATTTTGTTCCGATTAATTATGTGCATTCCGTTTCAGGCATTAATCCCTGTGGATCGGAGGTGGAGCGTGATAATGAGTGTATCATAAGTTATGATAAACGTAGAGCAAAAATAGTTATTTCGAATATTCGAAAGTTTGCGGTTATATGCTGGTTATATGCTAATGGCAGAGTGATCCGGATAGCGAGGTATATTCCGCGGCTTAAGCTTTCTGTTTTGATTTTCGCACTCCAATCGTGATTATTGCCGTCTCCGATTAAGAGGCTCGACAGACAACGCTGAAGACGGTAACGACCAAGGATGGAAAAGCCAGCCGTTCATTTCCCGCCACGGCCCTTGGCTGTTTAACGTGTTAGGCCTCTGGCTTATGAGCTACCATCCCGGACGTCCGATAATGGAAAATGACAGGCTACCCGATGGCCTGGCATCAATTCCCTCAATGAAGGCGTTTCCCGCCTGCAACGCGCCTGTGCATGCAAACAACGGTCATGAAATATACAACCGTTTTCCGGGGCCTTGCTTGCAGAGGGAGTTAGCCTGGGCAAAACGCCATTTCCCGCGAAATAGGCGGCAGCCTCTATCAGACAGCGTGTGTAGGGATGGGCGCCATGCAGCAATACTTGCAACCGGTCGCCTTCCTCAACGATTCTGCCGCGCAACATCACAGCGACGCGAGTGCAAAGATGATTGATGACCGCAAGGTCATGAGAGATGAACAAGTAAGCAAGCCCCTGATCCCGCTGCAAATCCCGCAACAGGTTGAGGATTTGCGCCTGTATCGATTTATCGAGGGCCGACACCGGTTCGTCGCATACCAGCAGTCTTGGGTGAGGTGCCAGTGCACGCGCGATGCATACTCTCTGCCGTTCCCCGCCGCTGAGCTGGTGGGGATAGGCGCGCGCAAGCCGCTCCGGCAATCCCACTTCGTGCAGTAATTCAAGGATGCGCTGCATGCGGCGCGCCTTGCTATCAGCAGTGAGGTTGAGCAGCGGCTCTTCGATTGCGGCTTCTACCGTTTGCGATGGATCCAGCGCGCTATATGGGTCCTGGAAGACGATTTGCATTTCACGCCGCATGCTTCTCACGGCAATCGGCTTCATTTCGGCTATATTCACGCCATCAATCAGTACACTTCCTGAGGTCGGTTGTTCCAGCGCAACGATGAGGCGCGCCAATGTGCTCTTGCCGGATCCGCTCTCGCCTATCAAGCCATAAATCTCGCCGTACTGCACGCATAAACTCACGTTCCGGACTGCCAATACCTCATGATGATGACCATATTGCCACTTTCCCACTGTGCGATATGATTTGCTAACATTTTCCAGCATAAGCACGTCCGCAGTCACTTATGGTTCCTCGTCCTCGGCTGATCGCCATTTACGGAAACGCCCGAGCCCTGCATCCAGCATGCCGCAAGCTGATCGACTTCCACCGCGACGAGCGGCGGCTGTGCACGGCTGCAACGTTCGCCTGCCTTATCGCAGCGAGGAAAAAAAGTGCAGCCGGTTACTGGTGCGGTCATGTCGGGAGTACGTCCCGGTAATGCGGAGATTGCGCGAGGCTGCGCTTCCAATTGGGGGATCGAGGCCAGCAAAGCTTGAGTGTAGGGATGCCGGGGTGATTGCAGCACACGGATGGCTGGTCCCGATTCCACGATCCGCCCCGCGTACATGATCACTACTCGATCTGCCATGCGTGAAACCAGGCCTAGATCATGGCTGATGATTATCATGGCCAATTGATATTGATGGCGCATGTCCATCAGCAATTGGGTTATCTCGGCCTGTGCCAGCAGATCCAGAGAAACTGTCGGTTCATCTGCCAGCAACAATTCCGGCTGAAGCGAAATAGCCAAGGCCAATGCAGCGCGCTGGCACATGCCTCCGCTCAATTCAAACGGATAACTCTCCAGTATTTTCGCTGGACGAGGCATCCCCACCTTTGTGAGCATATGTTCAGCTGCCGCCTTAGCCGCATGCCCGTTCATTCCGCGATGAACCCGCAATACTTCCGTCATCTGACGTCCAATAGTGGCAGTCGGGCTGAATGATGCTTCAGGTGATTGAAAAATCATGCTGATCCGCCGGCCCCGGACTTGACGCCAACCATCTTCGCTCAGCGCCTGTAAATCATTTCCCTTGAAACTGATTGTGCCTTCCACAATGCGTCCCGGCCTGTCGAGCAGGCCCAGCACCGACAGCGCCAGCGTACTCTTGCCCGATCCGCTTTCTCCGACAATACCCACAATCTCACCTGCGCCCACATCCAGGTCTATGCCGTCCACCGCGCGTACCACGCCGGGGCCCGTCATGTAGTGACATTTCAGATTGCGCACTGACAGCAGCGGCTCAGCCATAATTAGTCTTTTTCCCGCTGCTTGGGATTTACAATATCCCGTAATCCGTCACCAACCAGATTAATGCATGACACCGTGGCAACGATTGCGAAGCCGGGGAAGACGACTACCCACCATACGCCACCTAATGCGGCACTCATACCATTGCCAAGAAGGTTTCCCCAACTCGGAAGCGTGGATGGCACCCCCAGGTTAAGAAAGCTTAGGGTGGTTTCCAGCAATATGGCTTGCCCGATACCCACTGTCACGACGACCATCAAAGGGCCGAGAGCGTTAGGCAGCAAATGTGTCAATGCGATACGAGACGGTGACGCACCCGCGGTAATAGCGGATTGGATAAAGGTGGTGTGCAATAGGCGCCGGCACTCGTTACGCATCATGCGCGCCGTGCCCATCCAGCTGACAAGGCCGATTGTGAGGATGAGCTTGAATACACCGGAATCGCCGAAAGCTTGAAAAACGATTACCAGGAGCAATATCGGTATTGCTAGTGCAGCATCGAGTATCTGCATCATGATACGATCCAGCCAACTTTTCGACATCGCGCTCACCATGCCATAGCCGCAGCCAATTACGGTCGCGAGTATGGTGGCGATCAACCCAATCCATAGAGAGACACGCCCTCCCTCCATGACGCGCCATAGTAAATCACGTCCCAATTGATCCGTGCCGAGTGGATGTACGGAAGAGGGGGCCTCATCCATCCTGCCGAGATTCACTTGTTGCACATCGGGGTCGGACAAAATAGGCCCCAGCAAGGACAAAACGGCAATTAAAACGAGTCCGGCAAACCCAATTCGCGCAAGACGATGCCTTGAAAAAGCACCTATCCACCATATCCGCAAGGATGGCGATGCGTTTGTCGCTGCCGGCTCAGCTACCCATTTGCTATTCGCCGGCACTCGTTCTCCGGAACCTTGGATTAAGCCGTGCGATAAGCATATCTGCCAGCAGATTGCCTGCTATGACTAAAACCCCCGTTGTCAGCACAGACGCCATCAACATGGGATAGTCGCGCGCGATAGCCGCCTGCAGAAACAGGCGCCCTATCCCGGGCCACCCGAAAACCCATTCCACTATAAACGTTCCGCCCACTAACAAGGGAAGCGTGAGCCCCATCCATGTTGCGAAAGGTGTGAGAGCATTGGGTAAAAGATAGCGCCATACGAGAATACGCTCCGGCAAGCCGCGTGCTCGCGCCGCACGGTAGTATTCGGTTGCGAGTACGTCGCGGATACTTCCGCGTACCAGGCGAATATATGGCCCGGCATGCGTCAGAACGATACATGTCACCGGCAAAAACAGATGTTGCAGGTAGTCCACCAGATTTTCGTCCCGGCCCAGGGATGACTGGCCAGACGAAGGTAATAGATCGAGTGTTACCGAAAACAGCAATATTAAAACGAGGCCGAGCCAGAATGCCGGTGTCGCAAAGCTGATCAGGGCAAAACCGCTGATGGCGTAATCCAGCCTGGTATGGGCGCGTATCCCGGCCCAGTAACCCCCTACGATTGCAATAACGGCGATCGCTATTGCCGAGATGCCGGTCAATACGAGTGTTGCCTTCAGGCCGTGCCACACGACACCTCCGACATCGCGTCCATCGCGTATTGAACGCCCCCAATCTCCATTAAGCAGCCTGCCTAACCATATGCCATATTGCGCAACAAGCGGCTGATCGAGGCCAAGATTGTGCGAAACCCGCTTGTGGTCGTCCTCGGTCATGAATTCACGTCCGCCAACCAGGCTGGCAACCGGGTCTCCCGGCGCCGCTTTCATGATTACAAACGCGCATAAGCTGATAAGCAACAATTGCGATAGCACACCGGCGATGCGCTGTAATGTATAGCGCCACATGCTAGGGGTTACGCTCCACGTCCCATTGCTCAATGTTCCACAAAGGCGAGGTGCCGTGGCCAAAAACCCTGGGACTGAATCCGCTTACACCTTTGCGGACACCATAGATATGCTTCAGGTAAACAAGATAATTGTAAGGAGGATCTTCGATGAGGGCTGTCTGGAGTTGCTGATAAATTGCCTTGCGGGCTTCGGGATCAAGCGTGATACGGCCCCGTTCCAACAGATCATCCACTCTCGGGTTGTGGTAACCGCTGTAGTTGCTGCCGCGCTCTCCATTGCTGCTGGAGAAATAGGCGTACACGTCTTCATCCGGTTCTCCAGGGATGCCTCCGCCCAGAACATAAGCCGGAAGCGTGGGTATTTTTATGCCCGACATATCGCGCACTTGTATCCTGACTTCTATCCCGGCACGATGCAATTGGTCTGCCAGCAATGCCGCCAAATCCTGTCTTACCGGATCATTGGCTGGTACCGTGAGCGGAAACGACAGCTTTTGTCCATTCTTGACGAAAATACCGTCTATGCCGCGAACCCAGCCCGCTGTGGCCAATAAATCCTCTGATTTCTTCGGATCGTCGTCGGGGCCCGTCAGTTCAGGTGCCGATATTTTGTTGTATTGCAGCGGTCCATATGCCGGATATCCATGGCCGAGCAGCGCTCCCTGGACCAGGGCTTTCCGGTCGGTGGCATACTGTATCGCCTGCCTGACACGTATATCGCGAAACAGGGGGTCTCTTAGATTGAACATCATTACGCGGTAATCCGCCGTGTCCACGATTTCAAGATGGATGTTGTCCCCTGGTTTAATGGCGGCAATTTGCCTGGGCTTTATTTCCGCGACATCCACTTCGCCTTTCTTGAGCTGCACCAGTCTGACATTGGGGTCGGGCAGGAATTTGTATATCACTTGATCCAACTTGGGGCGGCCATCATAAAAATCGGGATTGGCTTCCAGGATCAAATACTCGCCTCGCTTCCATTCCTTAAGTTTAAACGGACCCGTACCGACTGGACTGGTGCTGTTGAACTTGTCGGTATTGAAATCTTTCCCTTCCAGCACATGCTTCGGAATCAGCCCCATCCTGAGTTTGCTAAGTAACGGCGCAAACGGTTTGTCCAGGTGGATTTTCACGGTCAATGCATCAATAGCTTCGACTTCGCGGATCGCACTCAGGTTTTTACGGAACCCGCTGTGATTCTTTGGATGCTGGATGGTTTCGAGGGTGAATTTTACATCCTGGGACGTGAACGGCTGACCATCATGCCATTTGATGCCGGAACGCAATCCTATCGTATATATCCTGCCGTCGGGAGTAACTTGCCAGTCGCGTGCCATATCGCTCACCAACTCGTTCCTGGCATTAACCTTGAATAATCCTCTGAACATCGCCAAGTCTGAATCGGCATGCTGATGCCCTGCCACCGGGTTAAGCCATTCGGGTTCGCTGGCTCGGGCTACGATAAGCGTACGCGGACGGGTATCGTGCGTTATCTTTTTTTGCTGGCTCGTCTCGCTCGTCTCGCTCGTCTGGCTAGCGGGCTCAGGGGGTGTTTTGCCGCAGGCGGCAAGCCCAAGTATCGCCAGTGACAAACCAAACATCTTGCTTCTCATTGTGCGCTCCAGCGGGAAATGACCGGTTATCGAATGAGCTTTCATATCCCGTAGTCTTGCGAAGCCGGATTACAGCGGGATCTGGACGATAAATGTAGCTCTTACTATTGGGGGCACAGATGTACCCATCAATCCGCCGCGGCATCCTGCGTAATGGTGATCAAAGAGGATGTGCGACCAAAAAAAGTCATGGTCGCAGGGTAACAGGTGTGTCCCGCGCAACAATCCTGGATTTTGTTTCGACTGGCGGGGGATAGATTTTTATGCATGGTGCGTGGTCTGTTGGGCAATAGCCCGGCATACAGCAAGATTACGAGCAGCGTAAAGGCTGGAAGAGGGTAATTCGTGTGCCCCGATGTGCGGTGAGCCGTACGAAAAACCGTGTAGAAATAACTTTTGCCATTAATCTAATTATTGTTTTTAGGATTATCTTATCGTTATTGTGAAAGCTAAATTAAATCCTTCAGGTGTAATATTATGCAGTAGTAGGAAATATTAAGAAATAGTAATACTTAAGATATTTGTTGTTTGAGGGGTTAAAAAAGAGTTTGTGGGTGTGATTTGCCGACCGAAAAGGATTTGCAATGTCGACGAGAAATTTGCATCTATCAGAAATGGTCGAGAACGTTTCTCTTCAGGTTTATTGAGAGCGGGTAAGAACGTAGCTGGATCGGCTGGCGTGAACTTGGGAATCCCTGGAAGCCGGATTTCTGTTTTCTTTCGTGGGGTATGAAATATTCTAAATTAATCATACGTATTGTGGGAAAATAGTTTTGAGAGATAGCGTAATTTATAAATGGGTAAGAGAAAAATAAGAATATTTTATCGTCATATCGGTCACGTTAGTGCCGGCTCACGCATGTTCGAGCGAGGGTAAGGTTTGGCTTACGCTTCGCTAAAGCGCCAATATTTAAGGAACGGCAATGAAATCAAGCAGATTTGCTATCACATCTTTATCATTTCTGATAATTTTATCTTCTTCCAATACCGCGTATTCCACAGATACGGACAGACGGGTTAAGGTCGTTACGACCGTCGCTCCCATCACGAATATTGTGCAGAACGTCGGTGCAGGTTACATCAACGTCACCGGCATCGTCCCTGATGGCACTGATTCCCATACCTTTGAACCGATTCCAACAGACGCGAAAATACTGGCCGCCGCGGATATCATTATCGTAAATGGCCTCGATCTTGAGCTGCCCACCGTAAAGCTGGCGGAAAAGGTCAAAAAGGCAAAAACTCCAATTCTTCGGCTCGGTAACCGTACGTTGCGAAAGGAAGATTGGCGGTATGATTTCAGCTTTCCCCGTGAGCATGGTCATCCTAATCCGCATCTATGGCCCAACATCGCGCTGGCGATGCGTTATGCCGAAATCACCCGGGACAGCCTGGTTGGGCTCGATCCCTCGCACAAGGAAGGCTACATTGCGAATACGGAAGCTTATCTGGCCAAGCTGCGAGAACTGGACACCGCCATCTTCGATTGCGTCAAGAGCATTCCTGAGAAGAGCCGAAAGCTGGTCACGTATCATGACTCCTTCGCCTATTTTGCCCCGCGTTATGGCATGAAGGTTATCGCGGCTATTCAGCCCGCGAATTTTTCCGAGCCCGGTCCGCGAGAGGTGATCCGTATCATTAAGCAGATCAATAAAGAAAGAGTGCCCGCTATTTTTGGTTCCGAAGTTTTTCCAAGCAAGGCGACGGAACAGATTGCCCGTGAAACCGGGGTCAAGTTCATTGATCAGCTTTCGGATGACGAGTTGCCGGTCCCGCCCAATAACTCCTTTATTGGCATGATGGCCAATAACATGGCTGTCATGACCGAGGCGCTGGGCGGTAATCCCGCTTGCGTGGCAAACGTCGACACCAGCAATGCCACACCCTGACCCATGGATGGTTGCGGAATGAATTCCGCGGTTAGCTTACGCAAGGTTACTGCTGGCTATGAGCACAATGTGATATTCGCCGGCCTATCGCTGGAAATCGCCACTGGGCAATTCGCAGGCATCGTTGGGCCCACAGGGTGCGGCAAGACCACGCTGCTTAAAACCATTTTGGGCACTCACCCTATTTTTGCGGGCGATGTACTTTTGAACGGACGTCCCGCAGGTAACGGGCGGCCCGGTGCTATTGGTTATGTACCGCAATTAGGAAGTGTAGATTGGAGTTTTCCGGTCACGGTGGAAGAAGTGATCATGATGGGCCTTTACACCAACAGCCGAATCTGGCCTTGGGCAAGTAAGGAGGAACGTGAGCGAGTTCATAATCTCGCGCACCGGCTCGGCATTTATGACTGCCTGCATCACCACATTGTGCATACGTCCGGTGGGCAGCGCCAGCGCGCGTTTCTTGCGCGAGCGCTGATTAGCAATCCAAAACTTCTGGTGCTGGACGAGCCGACCTCTGGTGTCGATATCAAAACCCAGCACGAGGTATTGCATCTATTAGGCGATATCAACAGTGAAGGCATTACCATTCTGCTCACCACGCATGATCTTAATGCCGTCGCTTCCCATTTGCCGTGGGTAATCTGCTTCAATAATGGCGTGGTAGCGCAGGGTCAGCCACGTGATATTTTTACCAACGAAATCCTGACCCGAACCTATGGAGGTGACATCGTCATAGTCAAACACGACGGACATTTTCTGATTGCCAACAGCACCCCTCTGCATCTCATGAATAACCATTCATAAATGGAATTCTTTTTCGAACCTCTGCGGTATGAGTTTTTTCGGCACGGGCTGCTGGCAGCATTGATGGTGGGTTCTTTATGCGGTCTGATTGGCGTATACGTCATACTGCGTGGCATGAGTTATGTCGGGCATGGATTGTCCCACGCTGCCTTTGGCGGCGCAGTGGTAGGTTTTACACTCAATTTTAATTTTTATGCCGGTGCGGGCGCCATGGGTTTGCTTGCGGCGCTATTGATCAACCGGATCACAAAAAATGGCAAGGTTAAATCAGATGCCGCCATCGGGATCGTCACCACAGCCATGTTCGCCCTCGGTGTAGTCATCATCAGCCAGGTACGCACCTTTACCCAAAGTTTCGAGGCGGCCCTGTTCGGCAACATTCTGGGAATTACCGATAAGGATTTGCTGGTGATCGGCCTGGTTACCGTTGCCACCATGGTTGCCATATTTCTCATGTATAGACCAATGCTCTTTTCAACCTTTGATAATGAGGCGGCGCGGGTATTCGGTATCCGGACGGAAATCGTACAGTTGCTATTTTCATTTCTCCTTACGCTGTCCATTATCGCTTCCATGAATGTCGTCGGAGTTACCATGATCGCTGCTACCCTTATTACGCCTGCCGTGACAGCCCGCATGATGACCGATAGCTTCAGTCGTATGCTGATCTATGCTTCTATCATAGGCGCGATAACCGGCGTTGCGGGCATGTACCTGAGCTACATATTCAATGCCGCCTCGGGAGCAACCATCGTATTATTTGGCGCGTTATTGTTCTGCGTGTCTGCATTGATAAAGCGTACTCGGGAAAAACTGATGCTGCGCCTCAACGTACACCGCCATGGTAACTTGATTCATTCCCATCCACATGACCGTCGGCATGCCAAGCAGGATTGGAAGCCTGGAAATGACCCTGCTGAATCAAAAATCCCCCAGTCAAAAGCCGAATGACCGACTCATGCATCGACCTCTTTTCAGCGAAAGCTTTTTCCTGTCTTCCAGACAGATCGGACTCACCGATAGCTCGCCATGGCAACGCATCCTGCGCTGCATAGTACCTGAGTCCAATAGAAACAATTAACAAAGCCGGTAACATATGCTCTGGCTGGACGACCCGAATTGTGGCTCCGCTTTTAAGGAACGTATTGCCAGATGATCGGAAAAATACTGTCACGTATGCTTTTATTTTTGAATAATCGTGGACACGCGCTCATCACCTTGACGGGATCAAGGTGCCAGGCGGAGCTGCTGCGTCAGTTGTATTTCCAGTTGCGCACGGTATTGCAGCGATTGCGGGAATGGGACAAACATATCCGGCGACCGACTGCCTCAAGCGAGAATGAAGGTTTGGGTGCGGCCTACGATAAGCGCAAATGGATGGAAGCTTATTATGGAAAACAGGATACGGCAGCGCTGAGGCGCGTAAATGGAGACGGGCGTCACATATAACGATAAGCGGCCACCGCATCACTCGCGACGGCATCATCAATAGGAAATGGTTCCGTTCGCTTCCATTTTTCCTTTACCTGTCAGAGTGTTTTGAGTTCCTTCCAGTTCCGCGCTCCCGCTCGCTTTGGAGAAGCGGCCCGTTCCTCCTGTTATCTGTAGCTCTGCATCAGAAAGGGAATACGTCGGTCCGCTATTGATCGGCGTAAAAGTGCCGCTGTAGCCACCGGTAAGTTTATCTCCATTGGCTGCAGTGAGCTCGAACGTGCCTTTGAAGGTAAAGCCGTTCTCCATCGGTGTAATGCAATCATTAGCCAGGAGCGTAACCTTGCCCATGTGCGTGCTTTTGCCTGTGCCGGTAAGAGTGCCACCAAATTTGGAGGGACAGGTCGGCGTATACCCAACCTGTTCCTGGGTTACCAGGCTGACCTTTAGCGGTACATTCTTTGGATCCGACCAGGCAACTTCTGGAGCAAGTATGACGATGGCGAGGAAGGCGGAAATAAACTTATACTGTAATTGTTCATGAATATGCATAGCTGGCTCCTTTGTGATGTAACGGTTCCTGGGAAAATTCTTTTGCCGTTGACGATAAATCCACCGCGTGTATTTTGAGGTGCTTTAGCTTGCGGCGCGGAAAGCAATGCTTCGGCATTTTAACGGCTTTCTCGCCTGGCTTCGACGATTGAATTTGCTAAATCAGAAAAAGAAGCGGTCAACTAGCGGATTGGTTTCCTATTCCAGTGGAAGCCGCGGTTGGTAAGCTATCTCACCAGGAGGCTTATCCAGCAATCTTTCGAAGTCATCCGGCGGCACGGGTTCCGAGAAAATATTGCCTTGCCCATAGTCGCATCCGGCCAGGGCAAGCAGGTCTTGTTGTTCTTTTGTCTCTATCCCTTCGGCAATTACTTTGATCCCGAGTTTATGTGCCATGACAATGATCGCTTCACACAATGCCAAATCGTTAGAATCAGGGGCCAGACTCTGCACGAAGGACTGGTCTATTTTCAGGAGGTCAATGGCATATTTCTTGAGGTAGGCCAAAGAGGAATAACCGGTGCCGAAATCGTCCAGGGAAACCTGGATGCCGGCATTCCGGAAGGTAAGCAGCTTGGACGTAACGGCGGGACTGGCATCCATCAGCAGGCCCTCGGTGATCTCGATGACAAGACTTTGCCCCGGTAATTCCAGCTCCTGCAAGAAGCTGATCCATGTTTTATGCAAATTGACATCACCGCGGAATTGCACAGGAGAAGTGTTGATGCTGATCTGGAATTCAGCACCACGCGATGTTCGCCAAATCTTCGTTTGCTGTACTGCTTTCCGAAATACCCAGTCGCCGATATCGACGATCATTCTGGTCTCCTCGGCAATCGAAATAAAATCCGAGGGACTCACCAGGCCAAGTTTCGGATGGTGCCAGCGCAGCAATGCTTCCGCTTTATGAATAACGCCGGTCGCCAGTTCCACGATAGGCTGATAGTGCACTTGAAACTGGTTGCCGGCGAGAGCGCCGCGCAAGTCACTGGCGAGGCGCATCCGGATTTGCGCCGCTTCCTGCAGGGTACGGGTAAAATAGCTGAAACAGTTCCGGCCCTGATTCTTGGCGGCGTACATCGCTTGATCGCAGTTTCTCACTAACACTTCCACCTCTGTGGCATCCTGCGGATAAAACGTGATGCCCATACTGGTCGACAAGTAAGCCACTTTGTCTCCTAACTGGAACGGTTCGGCCATCCTGTGAAGAATGTCCCGGACAACCCGATTAATGCTGATGGTATTGTTCAGACCGCCAAGAATTACGGTGAATTCGTCGCCTCCCAGGCGTGCCACCACGTCAACGCCGCGCACGCAACTGCTCAGGCGCCATGCCGCTTCCTTGAGCAGGAGATCTCCAACGTTATGTCCATAGGTGTCATTGACTTCCTTGAAATGGTCCAGATCAAGAAGAATCAGGGCTATCGACGACCCGGAGCGATTGGTTTTCGTGATTTCCTGCTTCAGACGGTTATGAAACATGTAGCGGTTGGGCAACCCGGTCAGGGAATCAAAATTGGCCTGTTCCCAAATCAATTCATCGGATCTTTTTTTCGAGGTGATGTCAGAAAACAGGATCACCCACCGATGCACTGAACCATCATCATTGTGAATGGCATTCACTTTGCGCCATTCGGCATAGATTTCCTTGTTCTTGCGCCGGCCTGTCACCTCTCCCTCCCAATAGCCGGTGGTTTCGAGCGAAGTTCGCATCGCTTGGAAAAAAAACTCGTCGTGAAGGCCGGTGCTGAGAATATCCGGATGCATCCCTACGATTTCATCGGACGTGTAACCTGTCACGTTGGTAAAGGCCGGATTAACGCTTACGATGATATTGCTGGCATCGGTTACCATCATCGCCTCGCTGCTGTTCTCGAACACCATGGCGGCCTGCTGCATGGATTCCTCAGCCAGTTTACGCGCAGCGATGTCTTGCTCGATTGCCTGTGCCACGGAATTGAATGTCATGCCGAGTTCAGCCAATTCATTTTTCGTATCAATATCGCAGCGGGCGGCATAATTACCCTGTGTGACATGAATCGCCTGGTCTTGGAGTTGCGCCAGCGGTCGCAGTATCGCGCGGCGTGTATAGAAAATGGCAGCCGCAACAGCTAACAGGGCGATTACGATGAGTGTCATCACTAACTGGATCTGGCGTTGGAGGCGCGCCAACCCGTCATTTACCTGTGTTCGCGTCCGTAAATCAAGCAATTCTGTAAATTGCCGAATCGGCTCCATAATTCTGGCTTTCTCGTCGACATAACGTTCGCCGAACAACAGGTTTGTGGCGAATTCCGGATCGGGTGGCCCGCGAACGATAAAATTGCCTGAACCATCGTCGTATAACCCGTCTACCGCGGCGAATGCTTGTTTTTCCAGTTGGGTCAGTCTATCGGAATTCACTTTCGCTTCCCGCATCAGAATGGCCTCCTGCCCGCTAAACCCTTCGTTATGCATCATCTCCAGCAAAGAGATGGATCGGCCCTGCTCAACTACTGGATTCTTACCCGCATCCACAAGATGCCAATACGTAGCGGTATAGTTCTGCGGACGGGGCTTTCTGCCTTCGCGGATATCGAGTATTTCAAAAAAATGGCGTTGATAAACAGGGTCCCGCGTAGCCACGTATGTACGCGCCATACGGGTAAGGTCTTCGGAGCTTTGCAATAATTCTCCGGCAAGCAGCAGGGAGCGATAGCGGTGATCCTCGCTGATCGCAATGTCATTCTGAATGCGGAACGCCTGAAAAACCATTATTCCAATTGCGAAGAGAAGCAGCATCAGAATAGCGGTGAACACTTTGATAAACAGACTGACTTTCATGGAACCCTTGCCATTAATTTAAGAAATGAAGATTTTGTGCCCGTCTCAGTGTTGGCTCCTTACGCTGCCGGTCCCTAGGAAACAACGTTACATAATTCCCGCGGGTGCGCTTGGTGGTGGCTTTCCTGAATGGCCGGACTTATCACTGTAAATGGATAAGGCCCGCAGGTTTCTTTGTGCCGGATAGGCCGGCATCTGGCTAAATAGAGAGATTTTCGGCGATGGATAGGATATGGATTGTACCGAATTATACTGAGAGTATGAGTGCTGGCAGCCACGGAGCGTGAAGAAAGGGTTTTACCTGCCGAGCTCGAATAATTATGTTGGCATGCGGCCATGGCAGAGGGGCAGTGGAGGGTGAAAAGAACGGGAGATGGGATATTGCGTTAAATTTTTATGCGAGCTATCTTTTTCAGGGCGATTCATATGTACTTCATAACGGCAGACTAATAGCCGACTTGAAGAATCAATCCTAAAAAGTGACTGGGAGGGACTGGGATGAGGAGGTTTTGTATATTTCGGTCAACCAGAAACTGCGGAAGCCATTTATTTTGAATCGCGATAGCGCCTTTTCTTTGCTTCAGCGGAATTCTTACTCGGGTATTCCAATTTCGGTGAATGGCATGCCGCTGCATGCAAACTGAAACAGCGCCAGCAGTTTCGCCTTTTCGATAATACCTTTGATGTCTCCGATGCCGTCGCCGTTTGTGTCATAGAACGCGCGCAGAGAGATTTGATAAACGGGGGTTTTCCTCCACCATTCCGTGTCAGGATTACTGGAGGAAACGGATTCTGAGAAATCAGCCGGTACAACCACACTCAAAGAATGGCTCTTGGCGAAAAGATGATTGGGATGTGCTTATTGTCCTAAATTTTTATGGGGGCTATTTCTTACAAGATATCTGAGAGATACAGGAAGATGGTGGCGAGAGGTTCATGCAGCCCCCCAAAACCGCCCGGGCTCAGGGGAGCTAGTCAAGCAACGTGATAAAGGTGCTATTTTCCGAGCGATGCTTTTACTTGTTTTGCATGCTCGGTATGCGCGACAAACGCTGGCCGTACTTTGATCAGCAAAGCCTTCAACTCTTCATTTTTAGCATTGGGGATAAGTGTTTTGTCCACCGCGTCGAGCACTTGCTCGTGATAGACTACTTCATGGTCGATATAGGCCTTATCAAACTCGGCGCCACTCAATTTCTTAAGATTGGCGATGTTTTTCTCGCCGCCCCCCTTCAGGCTCTCACTGGTAGGGTTATCCTTAGGCGTTACTTTCAGCTTGGTCACAAGTTCCACCGCCTGTTTATTGACGTCGCCATGGTCGGTGACCATGCGATGGGCGAACGCTTTTACGTCCGCGTTGGATGCCTTGGACTCAGCGAGTTTGCCGGCGTCGATATCGACCTGATTCGCGGCGACGACAATTGCGGCAATTTCCGCATCGCTGGGAGCGGCTGCCTGGGCCACCGCTACAAACATGGGAGCAACCAGGGCAACCGCGAGCATGAGCGTGCTATTTTTCATAAATCCCTCCATAAAAGTTAGTCGAATAGATAAAAAAAGTACTCTCTCAAGATTGTGCTACCTCGCTTATTGGCGGCATCCAACCAGGGGTTGGATGCCGCCGCTTTGGTGAAGCCGTAGAACAGCTTCACCAAAGCGGCTTTACAATCTCAAGAATCATACGACTATTAATTATATACATGAGTTCAATGCCGATGTTATATTTCTAAAGAAGTAAGTTTCCCATTATTCCTTACATTTAATATGGTTATAACTGAATTGACGGATTCCAGAGCCGTTTGATCTGACTCAGCGGATCAATGCTAAGAACATAAAATCGTTTCTATGCCAGAGTATTCATCCCAAGCTTACCTCGGTTGCGAGGCAACAGTCCTGATCTTCGGGGCCCGTTTGTCATGGGACAGGGTGCGCTGCAGCAACTCGCCAAACGCATCTGACGTCATAGGTTTTCCGAGCAGGAACCCCTGCATCTCGTCACACATCATGTTTTTCAATTTGGCGAGTTGCGAATCGGTTTCGACGCCTTCAGCCACTACGTCCATCTCCAGGGAATGCGCGAGTTTAATAATCGCAGAGACGATGGCGCTGCCTTCGCGACCATATTCATCCAGGCCATTGGTGAAGAACCGGTCTATCTTCAATTGCCTGGCACGAAAGCGCTGCAAGTAGGCAAGACTTGAATAGCCGGTCCCGAAGTCGTCGATTGCGATTTCGAAGTTGCTTTCCTGGAACTCGCGGATCATCTTGGTCGTTTTTGGTGCGTCTTGCATCGCCACAGTCTCGGTAATTTCGAACATGATGTGTTCGCACGGGATGTGTTCGGATTGGACGATCTCCAATATTGTCGGGACGAGATCCGGTTGCGCTAATTGCCGGGGAGATAAATTGATCGCCACCTTGATCGCTGGCAGACCACTTTCATGCCAGCGGCGCATTTGCCTGCATGTTTCGCGCACGGCCCAGTACCCTATCTGAACAATCTGTCCGGAGCGTTCGGCGATAGGGATGAACTCCATCGGCGGGAAGGATCCGAATTGTGGATGGCTCAGGCGGAGCAGTGCCTCGGCACCAGCCAGTCTGCCATTATCGCCACGGAATTTTGGTTGGAAATACACGGAAAAATAGTCGGCTCCGAGTGCTTCGTGCAAGGCCTGTTGAATCTGTAAAGTGCGGATAGCCGCCTCATTCATGCTCGCCTCGAAAAAGCGGTACGTGCCGCGTCCCCGGCGTTTTGCTTCATACATTGCAGCGTCCGCGTGCTTAAGCAGCACTTCGACCGTATCGCCGTCTTGAGGGAAAAGGGAAATACCGATGCTCGGCATCACTTGCAGTGGTTGGCTATCGGCCCATTCGCCCTGGCGCATGCGATTGAGTACGCTTTCCGCCATTTTCGCGGCGTCGTTGGCCGACGCAAGATTTTCGAGCAATACGACGAATTCGTCGCCACCCAACCGCGCTACCATGTCGCCACTACGCACGCAATGCAGCAATCTGAGCGCGAATGCTTTCAGGACTTCATCACCGGCCGAATGCCCAAGTGAGTCATTGATGACCTTGAACCCGTCGAGATCCATGAACAGAACGGCAAATATGTTTGGGTGGTGCCTGGGTGCGTGAATCGCGCGTTCGATCTGTTCCATAAGGGTCCAGCGGTTCGGCAGATCCGTTAACGTGTCGAACGCCGCCAAGCGCAAAATCTGGCCGTTGAGTTGAGATACCGCATCGGAGCGCGACAACATGAGCGTAACGATCAGGATCGCGAACGTGAGCAGGATGATTGCGGTCGCGAGCCAATCCGAATTGATGGCGTTGGCTGCGCCGCTTACCGAGCCCAACGGGAAATGCGCGGCGGCCATCCCGGTATAGTGCATACCGGTAATCGCGATACCCATCACGAAAGCGGCGCCGATGCGCTTGGCGATCACACGCTTCTGCTTTTCATCACAGAGCATTTGCGCAATCCACAGTGCGGCAATCGCCGCGGCGACGGCGATGACAATCGAAATGACGAACAGTGCAGGGTCATAGTGAATGCCGGGATGTATCCGCATGGCTGCCATGCCGACGTAATGCATACCGGCGATGCCAAAACCCATCAGGGTACCTCCCGCGATGATATGCGGAAGTGTCAGTTTTGCGCGCGTGACGATATACAGCACAAAATAGGAGAGCAGTATGGCGATCACGAGTGAGTAGCCGGTAGTGGACAAATCGTAGCCGAGCGGGATCGGTAGCGAGAAGGCGAGCATTCCGATGAAATGCATCGACCAGATGCCGATGCCCATTGCTGTTGCGCCCCCTGCGAGCCATGCGTGGCGAAGCTTGTCCCGGGTCAATACGGAAATATGGGCGGACAGTTCAAGCGCGGTATAGGAGGCGAGCGTAGCCACCACAAGCGACAGCGACACGAGCCATAAGTTGTAGGTGCTGTGCATGTGAATTCCGATAAAGATTTCAGTAGGGATAAATTATTATCGGCAGTACGGGTGTTTTCTTTAGGAGTGGGAGGGAGTGGGAGCTTACGTACTCGTTTCTCGATATGCTGCCTGGTCTATCCTGCATTGAGTAGTAAGGGCCGCACCGGTCGCCGGCGCGGCGCGTAGTGGACGCGTCCTGGCGCCCAACTATTGATCAAGCATTGCAAATAGCTTCGGAGCCGGGGAGAAGGTTTATCAGGTATTGCAGAAGGCCAGATACCGCGGGCTGCGGGGATTTGTAGTACCTGAATCAATCACCCGCGAGTTCTTTTCCGACCAGGCTATGCTTGCGAGCATAACCAAAATAAACAACCAGGCCGATTATCGCCCAGTACAGAAACAACCGAATTGTGTCCCACCCCAGGCTGATGAACAGCAGGGCGCAACCTGCCATTGCCAGCGGGCCCACCATCCAGAGCATGGGCGTCCTGAAAGGGCGATGCCGCGCGGGCTCACGGCGGCGCAAAACCATTACGCTCAGAGCCACCATGAAGAATGCAAACAATGTGCCGGAGTTGGAAACATCTGCCAGCATCGCGACCGGGAACATCGCGGCGAATAAGGCCACGGCAAGACCCGTGATCAAGGTGACCACGTATGGCGTGTGAAAACGGACATGTATGTGCGATAGGGATTTCGGCAGGAGGCCATCGCGCGACATGGTGAACAAGACGCGGGTTTGCCCGTAAATCATCATTAAAACCACGGAGGGGAGGGCGATGATCGCGGCGGAAGCTACCCAATTGCCGATAGCAGGGTACCCGACCGCGCGCAGCACAAAAGCGAGCGGCTCTTTGGATTGCGATAGCTCCCCTCCGGGTTGGGCGCCAACAGCGCCGACCGCGGCATAGGCGACGATCAGGTAGAAAATTGTGCAGATTCCCAATGAGCCTATCAGGCCAATCGGTACATTCCGGTTGGGGTTTCTGGTTTCTTCGGCAGCCGTCGAGACTGCATCGAACCCAATATAGGCAAAAAAGATGGAGGCGGCCGCGCCTAATACCCCAATCCCCGAGGTGGGCGTACCCCAGCCATTGGGCAGCATGGGTTCAAAATTGACCGCGTTGACGGTGGGTAGGACGAGAACGATGAATACCGAAAGCGCGACGATTTTAACGATGACCAGAAGTGCGGTGAATCTGGCGCTTTTCGAGGTGCCTATGATCAGCAGAAAAGTGACGAAGAGCGAAACCAGGAACGCCAATAGGTTGAAGCCTCCCGCGGACGTTGTGCCATCCGGCAGGACGATTGTGTCGCGTGGACCCGCAGTCAACGCAAGGGGCAGGCCGTAGCCGATCTCATGCAGGAAACCATTAATGTAGCCGGACCAGCCGACGGCCACCGCGGCGGCTGCGACGGCATACTCCAGGATAAGCGCCCAGCCCACCATCCAGGCGATCAGTTCACCAAATACCGCGTACGAATAGGTATAGGCGGATCCCGCCACCGGGACGATTGCGGCAATTTCGGAATACACCAGCGCCGCCAGGGCGCAAACAAAACCGGCAATGACAAAAGAATACATCATGCCTGGTCCGGCCTTCTCGGCGGCAACCGATGTCAGTACGAAAATCCCGGTGCCGATAATGGCTCCGATGCCAAGCATGGTCAGGTCAAATGCCCCGAGTTGACGCTTGAGCCCTTTCGCCCTGGCTGACTCAAGTATGTGATCCAGGGATTTGACACGGTCAAACAGCACCTTGCTTTCTCCAGTCAAAAAAGATCGCCACAAAAAAAACCTGTTACTTCTTCGTGTAGCCGGGCAACGATGGAACTCTCCATAAATACCAGGCGGCTACTGTTCGATAAGGGCTGCAAAGCAGGCCCACATTTTCCAGCTCTTTACGGCCGGGGACAGCATTCAAGGATTTCAGGAAGCGGTATCCTTCACGTACGCCAAAATCGTCAGCTGGCATAACGTCGATGCGTTCGAGCGTATAGATGAGCAGCATTTCGACCGTCCAGCGGCCAACGCCAGGCAGCTCGATAAGCCGGGCAATCAGTTCATCGTCCGGCATTCTATTCGCGATATCCCGCGGCGGCACAAGACCGCTCAACGCGCCTTCCGCAATGCTTCTGATTGTGTCGATCTTGCGTGCAGAAAAGCCGCAGGCGCGGAAATCATCGAACGCCGTGGTCAATATTTGATTCGGATCCGGAAAGTGGTGCAGGGGATACATGCGCAGGAACCTGGCAATAATCGCATCAGCCGCGCGTGCGTGGAGTTGCTGGTAGGCAACAGCTCTGATCAACGCCTCGTAAGGCGCGCGCGCTGGCGCCGGCCGGTGCGTGCAAGATCCTACAAGCGCTATCAGCCGTGCCCAGTCCTCGTCGATCAGCGAGAGATGGTCCATGGCGGATTGATATATGTTAGCCTGCGCTTTTGTATCTGTCATAAAACGTTTTTCTTTATTCTTGGATCTATGCCCGATGCAAAACGACACATCGAACCAGGATTCGGATGCCGGTGCGGTTTGCCGAGGTGTGGAAATAATCAAAGAATGGGTTGCGCTTCACTCCGCCCATCCTGATAAAACCGTATAGAGGCATATTTATTTTTTTAGTATTCCAATGGGCGTACCCAACTGCACCGCAGCACGGCAGGAGAATGTGCAGAAGCGGAAACCAGCGAGGCAAGGCCAGGATGGACAGCGGTGAATGATATCACTGGTCCGCTCGGCAATTCTATTGAAGCCGTCCGGTATCTACGTTTTCAAATATGAAAAGCAAGGTACGGAGCGGCAGGCATAAAAGCACGGTTATTCTTCGTCAATTGGAGAAATGGACTGCGGCTCGCCGCTCTACATACTCGGGGCCGTGTCAGAGCAAGACTTTTGCTCAACCCGCTTCGGCGCAAAAAGTAAGCGAATGTTTGCAACGCGCGACCTGAGAGTTACTCAGGCGAGAAGCGGAATTGCGTATTGTTCGGCAAAGCTCTTGATGAATGCCTGTTGCCGCATACAACCTGACGTAATGCGGAAAGAGTAGGATGTAAGATGGCTATAAATATCAATCGCTACTGCGATACATGCAAGCGGATATTTTCTTGCTAGTCAAAGGGCAGGGTATGTTCATATCGGTAATGGTTACAGCGAAGACGAATTTTTCCTACTGAATGGGAGGAGCAAATGAATAAAATTCACGGATGGGCCGCTTCCGGCGCAAAACAGAAGCTGGAGCCGTTTAGCTACGATCCAGGCCCGCTTGGTTCGGAGGAGGTGGAGATTGCCATCGAGTATTGCGGCCTTTGCCATTCCGATCTTTCGATTCTTAACAATGATTGGGGTTTGTCCCAATATCCTGTCGTCCCGGGACATGAGGCGGTAGGGCAGGTCGTTGCGGCAGGCGATAACGTCAAGGGATTGCAGATCGGCCAGCGCGTCGGTGTTGGTTGGAGCGTTGATAGCTGCATGCACTGTCCTCAGTGCATGACGGGTAATCACAATCTTTGCCCGGATGTAGAAGCGACTATTATCGGACATTACGGCGGTTTCGCCGACAGGCTGAGGGCACATTGGGCATGGGCGATTCCCTTGCCCGATGCGCTCGATATTTCCTCCGCAGGTCCGCTGCTTTGTGGCGGCATTACGGTGTTTGCCCCCCTGTTCAGGTTGGGAGTGAAGCCGACAGAACGCGTTGGAGTTGTGGGCATCGGCGGCTTGGGCCACCTCGCCCTTAAATTCTCCAATGCCTGGGGTTGCGAGGTGACGGCCTTCACATCCAATATGTCGAAGGCCGAGGAGTTGCGGAGATTGGGGGCTCACCGTGTTGTGTCAAGCCGCAACAGTGCTGAAATTCTCGCGGCGGCCAATTCGCTTGATTTCCTGCTTGTTACCGTCAATACGCCGCTCGACTGGACTGCGCTGCTCAAGACGCTGAAACCAAATGGGCGTATGCATGTTGTCGGGGCAGTCCTTGAACCAATGCCAATTTCTGCTTTCGACCTGATTATGGGACAGAAAAGCATTTCAGGATCGCCAACGGGCGGACCCCAGGCAATCTCGGCCATGCTAGATTTTGCCGCGCGCCATAATATTGCGCCGCAGGTCGAGCACTTTCCCTTGAGCAAGGTGAATGACGCGATTGAGCATCTCGCCGCCGGCAAGGCACGCTATCGGATTGTTCTGGATGTGGCATGAAGAAGGCGTCAGCATTATTTATGCTGACGCCACAATAACCTAATAAACAATCGAATTTGAAAGCAAGACTCGGAGTGCGATAGTTTGCTGACGTGGGTAAATTAGAAGCCATCCCACCATCATGCTGACTATAAAGGAGCGCATCGTGAAAACATTAACAAAAAAAGCACAATTGGCAGCCAATACGATCAATGATCCCCGCTGGTCCTTGATGGCTATGCGTAACACGGAAGCTGACGGAAGCTTTTATTACTCGGTGAGAACCACGGGTGTGTACTGTCGCCCCTCTTGCCCAGCGCGCCTGGCACGAGCGGAGAATATCAATTTTTACCCGACACGCGAAGAAGCCGAAAAGGCTGGCTTCAGACCCTGCAAACGCTGCCAGCCGGACCGACCCTCTCTGGCTGAACAACACGCAGTCAAAGTTACGCAGGCCTGCCGTATTATCGAAGAAGCGGAGACGGTTCCAGTGCTGGAAGACCTGGCAAAGCGGGTGGGTGTAAGTCCTTATCATTTCCATCGGGTCTTCAAGCAAGTCACCGGCCTCACCCCTCGACAATATGCGGCAGCACAGCGTGAGAGGCGGGTGCGTAATGAACTTGGCTACAGCGGCGCCGGCGGTACCGTGGCCGATGCCATTTTTGACGCCGGCTACAACTCCAACAGCCGTTTCTACGAAAAGTCGAACAAGGTTCTGGGCATGACGCCGAGCAATTATCGCGCCGGCGGTACCGATACCGAAATCCGCTTTGCCATTGGCGAATCTTCCCTGGGATCAATCCTTGTCGCTCAGAGCCAGCGAGGCATTTGCGCCATTCTTCTGGGCGGCGATCCCGACCAGCTGGCACGAGATCTGCAGGATAGTTTTCCCCGCGCCAACCTGATCGGTGGCGATGAGGATTTCGAACTGCTGGTTGCCAAGGTAGTCGGCTTTATCGAAGCGCCGGGTATCGGCCTGGACCTGCCGCTGGACGTACGCGGCACCGCGTTTCAGCAGCGTGTATGGCAGGCCTTGCGCGAAATTCCGGTGGGTCAGACCGCAAGCTATATTGACATTGC
Source organism: Nitrosospira sp. Nl5 (assembly GCF_900102495.1). Taxonomy (GTDB): domain Bacteria; phylum Pseudomonadota; class Gammaproteobacteria; order Burkholderiales; family Nitrosomonadaceae; genus Nitrosospira. Next base: position 96,921 of record NZ_FMVQ01000002.1, read on the forward strand.
GAAGCGTATCGGTTCACCAAAGGCGGTGCGGGCGGTGGCACAGGCATGTGCCGCAAACGCGCTGGCGGTTGCTATTCCCTGCCATCGGGTGGTGCGCAACGACGGTGCACTATCCGGGTATCGTTGGGGCGTGGAACGCAAGCGCGCCCTGCTGCAAAAAGAAGAAGGAAGACATGCCCATGAGGCCACTGGTTAAAGAAGCTCCAGCGATGGTCGCCGTCAAGGACGTTGCCCATCGGGTAAGAGCAGTGGATTGGGAGCGGATATCCAATGATCTGGATGCGCAAGGAAGCGCGGTAATCGAGCGTCTTATTACGCCCAACGAATGCGACGCAGTGGCCGGACTATACGTCGAGGACCATATTTTCCGCAGCCGGGTCGTGATGGGCCGCCACGGCTTCGGCCGTGGCGAGTACAAATATTTCAGCTACCCGCTTCCCGGCATCATTTCCAGGCTGCGGACATCGATGTATCCGCATTTGGCGCCAATTGCCAATCGCTGGAGTGCGGCAATGAATATCGACGTCCGCTATCCTGCGAAGCACGCCGATTTCATTGCGCGCTGCCATGAAGCCGGCCAGCTTCGCCCGACTCCTCTGCTATTACGATATGAATCCGGCGACTACAATTGCTTGCACCAAGATCTGTACGGCGAGCATATATTTCCGATTCAAGTCACAATCCTGCTCTCCAAGCCGGGACGGGATTTCACGGGCGGCGAATTCGTATTGATCGAGCAACGGCCACGCATGCAGTCACGGCCGGAAGTCGTTCCGCTTAGGCAGGGAGACGCCGTTGCGTTTGCGGTACGCCATCGACCGGTGCAAGGCACGCGGGGAGTGTATCGTGCTAATCTTCGACACGGCGTAAGCCGTCTGCGCTCGGGACATCGCTACACGGCAGGTATTATTTTTCATGATGCAACGTGAGAGTGGATGGACAATGATGACATTGAATCTATTCGAAGACACAGCGCAATGCCAGGCACGGCAGGAGCAGTTGTCCCCTGGCGCGTTCGTGTTGCGGGGTTTTGCCGTACCGGACGAAACCGCTATTTTCGCGGCGCTTGGCCCCATTTTAAGCGCCGCTCCGCTCCGCCACCTGGTTACGCCGGGTGGTTTCCGCATGTCTGTGGCAATGACAAATTGCGGTTCTTATGGCTGGGTAGCGGATCGCACAGGGTATCGATATGATGCGATAGATCCGAAAAGCGGCAAGCTCTGGCCTTCCATGCCCGACGTTTTCCTGAAATTGGCGCAGGACGCCGCGGCAACTGCAGGTTTCGAGGATTTCAAGCCCAATGCGTGCCTCGTTAACCGGTATGATCCAGGCACACGGCTGTCGTTGCACCAGGATAAAAATGAGCGTGGCTTCAGCGCGCCTATCGTTTCGGTTTCACTCGGGATTCCGGCTGTTTTTCTGTGGGGCGCGTTGCGTCGGGAGGACAAGCCGGTGCGAGTGCAACTGATGCATGGCGACGTCATGGTATGGGGCGGGCCGTCGAGGCTGCACTATCATGGCGTTTTGCCGCTCAAGGAAGGTCATCATCCGTTAACAGGTACGCATCGGATTAACCTGACCTTTCGCAAAGCGGTGTAGTCATATCTCATTTTATCCCAATGTCGTCAATCGCGGAGCTGGTGAAACGGCGGCGCCTCACGCTGACAGGTGCGCGTTGCGCCGGAACATGAATGCGCCGGCCTACTACCCTTGTCGCAACGCCAGGGGGCAATGACAGGTTACAATGCCGCAAGTCCCTGTTTTTCAGGCTCCTCAGGACACGATAAACTGTGCCGTTCCACTGAGATTGACAATGGAATAAAGTTGCTGCGGGCCTGGCGGCGGCCCTGCAATCGTAGTTGGGGCAGTGGTCGTGATTCCGGGAACCTTGATACAAGTGCCGCTAGACTGAGGTATCACCGTAACAATAGGCAGAACCAAAGAAAAAGTGACAGTCCGAAGGTCTGGAATTGTTTCCAGCGTTACCGTGATCAACTGACCGATTTCAGTATCCAGAAGGCGAACTTCTTCACCTCTGAAGGAACGGCTGAGTTGCCCATCGCGATAGCTGAAAATCGGGCCTCCTAAAATACTTGTGCTGGAATAAGTTACCTGGATGGCGCCTTGGCTAAGTTCAAACAGGTTAGCTTGTGTAAATCCTTCCATAACTAATCCTCCCTATCATTTCCCAAAATATTTAAGTACCCCGACCATCCGGACAGTTATTCCTGTCTTTCTCTGGTTATTTGGATGCTCTTTCGCAGAAAAAATCGTCACACGGCGGACGTCAATTAAAAGGCATGTTACGCATAAAGAGCGAAAAAGCTGGTGAACCGGAATTAACTATAGATGACGGAGTTGAAAAAGCAAGGAATAGTAAGGGGGAGATTATGAAAGAAAGTCTACCACGATGGCCGGTGAGGTTTTCAGTCCCGCAGTTCCTTTCCATCCTTGCGCGCACAGGCGTTCAGCAAGCGCTGAGCAAGGGCCCCGAGTTGGCTCCAAGAGAGGTCTTATTCAGAGGCCCTTAGCGTTGATGAAATTAAAATCGCGTCACAAATAATTAAACGGCCCGCAACGGGCGCGTCATATTTGCACCTTATATTTCACTCGTGCTGCAAGATCACGCGCGGTGAATCCCGCCCGAGAGCATTCGCAATTCGCCATGGTAGACATTTGTGACCAGGCCCGGTTTACCGGTATTCCGCACGCCATTCTTGCTAAACCTATTTTTAGGAGCAACGGATGTCCACGCAGATAAACCTGCACTCCCTAGTTTGCAGTTCGCTTCTTGTCGTGGCGAGTGCGACGCAAGCTACCGGAGCGAGCACCGACTTTGACAATTACAACGCCTTGCCCAATAGCGTCGCAGCGGGTTCGCTGCCGGAAGCAAGACCATTCCAGCTGTCCAGTCCGCTGTTCAGGCAATTCACACTCGATGCCAATACCCCAACCAGGGGGCGTCGCCGCGGGGATAACTGGGATATGATTACCGCCAACGAAACGGGCGTCGATGCCGGCCGTTATCTGTTCAGTCCTTTTGAAACGGCTACCGCCGGCGTGAAGCGCTTCGACTTGCGGACTAACGCCTCGGTGACCATCGTCGCTGAGGGTGCCCTGGACTTTGTCTCGGGCGACGCCTCGCGCTGGACCCCTTGGGGAAGCTACGTGACCGCGGAAGAATCCTGGGGCGCGGGGAGCACTAAAGGCCGCCTGTTCGAACTCACCAATCCAATTACAACGAGCGGTCCGGCAACCTCGAATTTTGTGCAACGCGCCATTATTCCGCATGTGGCTCACGAAGGCCTGGCGTTTGACAGAAATAACAACCTGTATTTTATCGATGAGTTCAATGGCGGCAGTATTTACAAATATATCTCTGCCAATCCGAACGCATCGGACGGAGACAGCTACTTCGCCGCCGGCCAGACCTTTGTGATGCGGGTTAACGGCGGCGGTAACGCCAATGCGACTGGTGTGATCACCTGGGCGCCGATTACGGACATTAATGGGGCTGCACTTGCCAATATCTCGGTCCTTAACGCCGATGGCACGATTGACGGCCGTGCGTCCGCCAAGAACGCTTCTGTAACGGGATATCAGCGGCCGGAGGATATTGAAATTCAGACACTTCCCAACGGTAATCAAATCCTTTATGTCGCAACCACTGAAACTAACGAAGTCTATTCCTTCAATCTGGATAACAACACCGCAAAACTCTTCGTATCGCCAGCATCTGTTGATGAGGCCACCGGTCACCCTGTTGGCGAAGCGTTCAAATCGCCAGACAATATTGCGATCGATGCAGCCGGGAATATCTATATTGTTGAAGATCAGCCTGGCGGCTCGGCTGATATCTGGCTTGCAAAGGATGAGAACCGCGATGGCGTCGCTGAATCGATAGGCCGTTGGGCTTCAATGGCTACGATCGATGCCGAGCCGACGGGTTTATATTTCGACAAGTTCAATCCAAATGTCGCCTATGTAAACGTCCAGCACACCGGAAGTGATATGGATCGCATGATACGGATTTATGTGGATCATCCGATCCAGATTTCCGTGGCTTCTGAAGCAAAGACCTATACCATGATGCTGGCAGGTCTGGGCACGATGGCAGCGGTGGTTCGACGCAGAATCGTCTCCGCTGCCTAACAAGTCTTCTGCCGGTCTATTACGAGTCATTCCGTGGCTTGCTTTAAGGCATTTATGGCACAGTATCACGGTATTATTGTTACCTGCTTGGCTACGTGAATGCACCTAGGGGGTCTTGCTTTTCCGCCACGATTAAATATAATAAGAATCATTATCACTGAATAGTGCAATCCCTGTTCAGTGATAAGTGAAAGGCGCCCGGACGAAGAAAAATATCGACCGTCAGCACGCCAGCCCATCCTGGGCAAGCCAGCCAGATTCGCCGCCCCATTCGAATTTATCCGCACTCTGCCGGGCATCCGCCTCAAGGGTCTACATATCCTGCGATTTCCAACAACCTGGATACGCACACACATCTTGGCTCTGATGCAACATTACTTTGATTTGGTGGAATCTTGGCAGCGTCCCTATGAACGTGAGATTGACTGGCTCCCGCAGGTATGGCAAGGCATCACGAAAACGAATTTACACTCGGTGCTTGTCGCACTCTCGCTGGCGTCCTGGATTCCTCAGTCAGATGCCCAGACGCTCGGCCAGACGGAGGCAGGTAAAAAACTCCCCACCATGACCGTGACAGGGGAGCGCACAGGGAGCTTTAAGTCCGATTTCGTTCAGGTCGGGACATTCCGTGATATGGCGCCGCTCGACGTGCCGCAGACCAGTAATGTGGTGACACGGGAGGTTCTCGACGCCCAGGCTACAACCGGCCTGTTCGGCGCTCTGCGTAATACAGCCGGCGTCACGCGTTCTCAATTGAGCGGTTCGACTTACGACAATATTTCGATTCGCGGCATTCTGGTGGAGAATCGCAGCAATTACCGGCTTAACGGATCGTTGCCGATTATCAACCTGATCGATATTCCAATGGAAAACAAGGAACGTGTCGAAGTGCTCAAAGGCGCCTCATCACTATACTATGGCTTCGTGCCGCCCTCCGGAATCGTAAACCTGGTAACCAAACGCGCCGGCAAGGATCCCATAACCAACCTTTCGTTATTGGCTAACAGCTACGGCGGCACGAATGTGCATATCGATCTCGGCCGGCGCTTCGGCAGCCAGCAGGAATTCGGCGCGCGCATTAATTTACTCGCCGGCCACGAAGATATTGGGATTCACAATTTCTCCGGTTACCGTGCGCTTACCTCGGGGGCTTTCGACTGGCGGGTCACAGACAAGCTTTCCTTGAAGTTCGATGTAGAGCATTACCGCAAAGAAGTCTCCGAGCAGGCGGCGATTCAGGCACCGGCAGCAGTCAATGGCGTTATCACTCTGCCCCAGGTGCCGGACAATCGCCTCAATCTCGCTGGGGAGTGGCAGAAATATGACGCCGAGGCTACCAATCTGCTGTTACGTGCCGATTACGCAATCAGTGACAATTGGGCGCTGTTATTCGAGGTCGGCAAGGCACAAACCAGACGGGACCGCAACTTCTCCCAGTTCCAGAATTACGATCTCGCTACAGGTCAAGGTACATTGCGCACTTTCTTCAACCGCGGCCAGGTGTGGGACAACGAGAACATTCGCGCCGAGGTGTTCGGCCGCTTGCCGGGCAAGTGGATCACCCACGAGGTGTCACTGGGCTTCACGGGCAATTCTCGCAGCCAGGATCCTCGTACCTCATCCACGTTCGATGCGTCGCAGAATTTGTACAACCCGGTTGACATCGCGCGACAATCTCCCATGGTTCCATTCCGTCCAAATCCATCGAAGATAACGGACATGGGAATCTATTTATCCGACCGGATTTTGATCGGCGATAAATGGCAAGCCATGCTGGGAGTACGCGGCAGCTTCTACGAGAGTGTCGCGGCTACCACGCACTATAAGGCAGATAACGTCAATCCGTCGGTGTCGCTGATGTATAAGCCTATTCCCAACGTATCGATCTATGGCAGTTATATCGAAGGGGTTGAGGAAAGTGGGCAGGCGCCGGCCAACCGTGCCAATAATGGCGAGATATTGGCGCCGGCATTGTCAAAACAGAAGGAAATCGGTATCAAAGCGATGCTCGCGCAAGGAATACTGCTGCAGGTAGCCGCCTTTGATATTAAACGCGCATCCACGACAGTGGACTCCGCCAATCGATTCGTTCTGAATGGCATGGCGCAATACCGGGGAGTGGAAGTGGCAGCTTCCGGCGAGGTGACGAAGCAATTGTCGCTTATTGCATCAGCCCTGTTCATGGAGGCCAGGCAGCTGAATAAGGGTAATGCGGACACTTTCGACAAGATACCCGATAACACGCCGGAACGCACCGCCAGCCTGTTTGCCGAATATCGCCTGCAAAGCATACCGGGGCTGGCACTTAGCAGCGGCGTGTATTACGTGGGCAGACGTCCGGTCAACAGTGCAAACCAGGCCTTCGTCGATGACTACGTGATACTGTCCTTCGGGGCGCGCCATGCGACTCGCATTGCCGGCAAACGCACCACGATCCAGGCGGTAGTGGACAACGCGACCAACAGCAACTACTGGAGTACCGCAGGCAACGGCCTGCTGGGCGTTGGCGCGCCTGTCCTGGGGAAAGTCTTTGCTCGGGTCGAATTCTGATTACAGCGTGGAACGTTCAGTTGGGTTTGAATTTCCGGCCAGGAAGGGTTTCCCGGCTATGCAGCGCCTATTCCAGGGTATTTTCATGAAAATACGAAGAGTCATCTTCAATTTTCACCTTTATATCGGTCTGGCGGCCGGGCTGTTTCTGGTGCTTAGCGGATTGACCGGCAGCATGATCGTTTTCCGGGAAGAGATCGAAACGCTGGCGCATCCCGAATTAATGGAAACAGCGGGACATGGTGAACGTACTCCTGTACAGACGGTATTGAATGCGGTCAGGCATACATATCCCCAGGACAGGCTTCTTTCTGTGCGCATGCCGCGCACCCCGCAGCAGACCTATCTGCTGAAAATGAATGACGCACATGGCTTATTCGTTTATGCGGATCCCTACAGTGGCGAACTGCTTGGCGCAGTTCGCCAGGAGGATACTTTCATGGGATGGATCGCCCTCCTGCATACCGAACTTCTGATCGGCGAGCGCGGTAAAAACATCCTTGGCGCTAGCGCTTTGCTATTGATCTGCATGATTGTCACAGGGCTCTTTCTGTGGTGGCCGCGCAATGGAATAAGAAAGATTTCTCGAGGCTTCAAAATCGATTGGCACGCGCCATGGAAGAAATTGATCTTTGATATGCATCGTGCATTGGGCATCTATACCGCATTTTTTCTTCTGATTATTGCTTTCACCGGGCTTTCTCTGGTTTTCAACAATACTATGGCAGGGCTTACCAACTTTCTGACAGGCAGTCCATCAAGACCGGCACCGCCTCTTTCCGGTTTACCGGTGGCAGGGAGCACGGGACTTTCACTTGACGAGCTGTTGAATCATGCCGACCGCATGCTGCCAGGTCCCACCACATGGATCAGTTTTCCGCAAACGCCGCAGGCGCCGTTGGTCGTGCGCAAGAAAATGCCGGAAGAATCTCATCCCAACGGGCGAAGTTTTATCTATTTCGATCAGTATACAGGCGACATATTGCTTATCGAGAATGCCTTGATGGCTCCTTCAGGAACCCGCATTTATAATACTTTTTATCCTTTACATATCGGGATAATGGGTGGATTGCCAACCCGTATCTTACAAGCGATCATTGGTTTTTCACCCCTTATTCTATTTGCTACCGGCTATATCATGTGGAGAAACCGAAGGAGGGCGAAAGCATATCAAAGCGGTTCCAAAAATTGGACCTCAAACTCAGGCGTGCTGCGGCCGGATAAGTAGAATTGCAGGGCAGGCAAAATTCCGGCTTACGATATGTTTATCGCCTATTTTTTACCAATGCAGGCGACGCAATAACGAACGCTTTTTCCGCTGGTGTCCCTGCATGCGTTGCAGAATATTGTCCAGCATCCGGATAGCCTGGATAATGTGCGGGCCCTTGTTGAGCATAACGCATTCGGCCCGCTCGCCCATGGCGGCATCGGTGACTTCGGCACGGCTCGGCTTACCGGTCTTGGCCAACCCCTCCAGCACCTGGGTAGCCCAGATTACCGGAAGATGCGCTGCTTCGGCCAACCACAAAATTTCTTCCTGCAATTCCGCCAATCGTTCATAACCGCATTCCACGGCCAGATCGCCACGCGCGATCATGACCCCAACTATTGGTGAACGTAGCAGGGTAAACATCAGCGCCGGCAACTGCTCGAAAGCGGCACGGGTCTCGATTTTGATCACAATACCCAGCTTATCGGCCTTGAGGCGCGCCAGATGCTGTTGCAGCAATTCGATATCAGCGGGCCTCCGCACAAAGGAAAGCCCAACCATATCCGCATGACGGGCGACGAATTCAAGATGCGTGATGTCGAGAGCTGTCAGCCCGTCCAGATCGAGTTGGCTATCCGGCAAATTGATGCCCTTGTCAGGCAGTAATTTTTCCCCGCTATCCCGCGCCTGCGTGATCTCCACCACGATTTCACCGGTATTGGCGCTCCGGATCACTCCGCCGATGCGGCCGTCATCGATCAGGATGCGTTCGCCGGAATGAACCCCGGCAAAGACCTCCGGCAATGAACAGGCAATGCTGGCCGCGCGCAGCAACCGTCCGCCCTCGTCGAACTGGGCGGGATGTCCGGGAATCGGCGCGCGCGTTACGATCAGCCTATCCCCCTTAAACAACCGGATCGTTTCCGGCAGCTGAGGCAGGGCACCTACCTCGCCCGCATATCCGGCCCCGCGGGCATGCCCGGAAACGGGTACTCGCAACAGGTAGAGCTTCAAGCCTGGCTTGACATAAGCGGTTTGACCGGATTCGGCCCAGTAGCCGGTCCCGACCTGGCCAACCAGTTGCAGGCTGCGCAATGCTCCCCTGGCATCGTTGAATTCGATCCTGTCTTGCGCTGTCGCCTGCGCCAGCCAATCTCCTTTAACCGGAAGACAGACGTGGGCATGTGCCGGGCAGGACGATGCATCATCCTCCGGATATACCCAGATGCGGACGGGATCCGTCACCTTGCCGTAGGCGTTGCGTCTCGGCTGCCATTTGAACACCGCAGGACCAGGCGCGAGTTCTCCGGTACGTAGCCTGGGTCCTCCCAGATCCATCAGAATGCGGCAGGGGCGGCCGGTTTCACGGCGGGCGCGCTTGACTTGCTTGATCATTCGCATCCAGACGGCGGTATCATCATGCGCGCAATTGATGCGGGCGCAATCCATACCCTGCAGAAGCATTTCCTTGATCAGTGAATAGTCGTCGGCGGCTTCGCTCTGCAACGTGACCAGAATACGGCCGCGTCTGTGCGGCGGGGTTTTTCCGAGAAGGTTATTGGTGTTGGTCTCCAATAATACCGGACCCGGTGCGGAAGAGTCGATAAGGGAGGGAGACGCTTGCCGGGGCTGCTTTTCCAGCGCGCACCGCAACAGGGCAATCATGGCGTCCAGATTGCTCAGGACGTGCGACTCGGCACGTCCCATGGAGGATAATCCGGCCGCTGCAAGCTTCTCCTGCAAGGGCCGTACATCACGCCGCCGCAAGCCGAGATAATGAATCAGATTGGCTGCGCTGGCTCGATGACGCGCGTCCACCTTGTGGAATATTTCGGTGGACTCGCTTTCCATTGTCATCAATTCCTGATGCAACGCGACCAATTCCTTTAACAACGCAGCGTAAGCTTTTCTTTTGCTGCACCTGGGTAAAGCGGTCTTAATGCTTTTGCGAGACGAGTTCATAATGGCCGTGGTTGTTCATATATGAAACGTTGACTGCATATTGTTACGCGGATGTGACAACCATAATAAAAAAGTCTTGCTTTTTTATTATTATTAATTATAATAAGAATCGTTATCATTATTAATTACAGAAATTACTGCACGCGCCAGGAGAGTTCGGTTACTAACGGCGATAACACATCCGCCACGACGACGAAACATATTGCGCTGACTGAGAGCCTGCCTGAAGTGATGCAAAAAGACGATATTGAGGACTGCTGCAAAGCCAAATGTAAAATTTATCCGTTGCCGCTGGGTTCTCCTACTCCAGCGGCCTTTTAGCCCGCCAGCCCATTTTCGGGCAAGCCAGCCAATTTTTTTTCCTCCAATCGTTATTTCCAAATAGTGCAGGGACGTTGCGTTGCGAGGAAGAAATCCTTTCTCAACGGCACAATTCTCAATACGGTTCCCCCTATCCGTATATTTGCCGTTATTTTCAGAGCTTGATCATTTAACCCCCCGGCTTCCGCCCGGCTTGGACGAACTCGGCAAACCCGGCGAGAAAATTCCGAAGTTGGCTCCGTGCCGCCTCATCCACCATCTCGCCCGATTCGTTAAAGACATGATTCGCCCGTGATACCAGTAGCCTTCCACCGAACCACGGGCGCGTGCCTAATGTGCGCAGCACGGGTAGCCAGGCGTTTTGGGATAGGACTGTGCCGAATCCGCCAGGTGACGCTCCCATCACAGCAACCGGACGGCCACCAAAAACCCGCACAATGTCTCTCGGTGGACGCGATAGCCAGTCGATCGCATTCTTGAACACGCCTGGTATGGAATTATTGTATTCCGGGGTAGCCAGCAATAATCCGTCAGCAGCGGCAATTTGCTCTTGCAGCGCAATCACTGCCTGAGGAATGCCTTCGTCGGTCTCGATGTCTCCGTCATAGAGTGGGATGCCCTTGAGCGTCGCAATCTCCAACACGGCTCCGTTCGGCATCAGTCCTGCAGCCACGTGCAACAGCGCGGTATTGAATGAACCGCTACGCAGGCTTCCTGTAATTCCGATGATTTTTATCATGGTGGCTTTCCGTTGTGTTGAGAAATCTGAAAATAGTTATTCGCAGCGGTGCTGCATAGCGCAAATGTGCTGAGCGCACCTGATACGTTTCGTAAAGTACAAGATACCCATGGATTACTTCCCCGCGTTGCTTCATCAGCAGAAATCGAGAAATTATGCCCGGTTCAATTCCCGCTCCCAGGGCGGCTCTCCCTCGAACACCGCAATCAAGTGGTCAATGACGGCACGGACTTTCTTTGGAAGATGACGGTTGCGCGGATAGACGGCGTAGATCGCATCCGCAACCGGGCACACGTCAGGCAGAGCGTTGATAAGCTGACCGCTCGCCAGCGCCTTGGCGACGATGAAGACCGGGAGGACGGAGATACCGAGCCCCGCGATGGCCGCATCGCGCATCGATTCACCGTTGTTGGCAATGATGCGGCTACGCACCACCAGCGACCGGGGCGCACCGCCGGGTTCTGCTGGCTCGAACTGCCAGATTTGGCCAGGGGAGACATTGACATAGCCGACGCATGCGTGGTCGGCCAGTTCTTCAATCGTTGCCGGGAGGCCGGCACGTTGGGCGTATGCGGGGCTGCAACAGACCACGCGGCGGCTCACTGCCAATTTGCGGGCCACAAGAGATGAATCACGCAGCCGCCCGATACGGACTCCCAGATCGTAGCCTTCGCCGGGTAGATCGGTAATCCGGTCATCAAGGTCCAGCGCAAGCCCCAAGCGCGGGTGGTGGCTGAGGAAAGAGAACAGGATCGGCCCAAGGTAAGTGGTCCCAAAGGTCATTGGAGCAGCGATTCGCAGCGACCCGCACAACTCATCGCCCTGCTCGATGAGTTCCTCCGCGGCCTGGTCAAGCTGCTGCATGATTGAGCGCGCGCGTTGATAGAACGCCGTCCCCTTGTCTGTCGGTACCACCCCACGCGTCGAGCGATGCAGCAACTCGACCTTTAATACAGCCTCCAGATCACTGATACGTTTACTGACAACCGACTTCGCCAAGCCCATGCGCTGGGCTGCCGTGCTGATGCTGCCGGTTTCCATTGCCTGCAGAAAGGCCAAAATATCATCGAGTCGATAATGCATTGTTCTATATTTTCGAACGCTGATTTCGAAAAAAGACTGGTTCCGGAGCAACCTGGGAAAGAGTAATTTATAGACTATATTGAATTAGGGCATGTAGCGATGACGCAGTTAACGGGTAACGGAGCCTAGAGGAGCAAAAACTTGCGATCAATCGTGTAGCGAGCGACCAGGGTTGTCTCCAGTGATGCAGTACGTCATATTAGAAATATTCATCTCGAATTGTAGAAGGTTTCGCATTCAGGCAACATTCCAGGGTAAATTACTGATGGGAAAAAATCGGCTGGAAGCATTCAGCGACGGTGTCATTGCTATCATCATCACCATCATGGTACTGGAAATGAAGGTGCCGCATGGAGATGATCTTGCCGCACTGTACTCCTTGATTCCGGTATTCATCAGCTATGTGCTCAGCTTTGTCTACGTTGGCATTTATTGGAACAATCACCACCATCTGCTCCATGCCGTACAAAGGATAAATGGACCCATCCTTTGGGCCAATCTGCACCTGCTGTTCTGGCTTTCTCTTCTCCCATTTGTCACCGGCTGGATGGGCGAAAATCACTTTTCCACTTGGCCGGTTGCAGTATACGGCATGGTTCTGTTGATGGCTGCCATCGCTTACTCAATCCTGGAGCTTGCACTCGTCAGGCTTCAGGGAAAGGATTCAGAACTGGCTAAGGCTGTCGGTCGTGATTACAAGGAAAAAATATCCTTGGTTATCTATGCCGCAGCTATTCCACTCTCGTTCGTTAGCCGGTGGATCGCTTTCAGCCTGTATGTGGCGGTGGCTGTAATGTGGGTGGTCCCGGATCGCCGCATCGAAAAAAAGCTTAGTCACTAGAAATTTTTGTTGAAAATATCATTTTTGCCTAATCCGTTAAAAATTAGAAAGGAGACAGCTCATGCAAGCAATAAAACCTGGGATATCGGTCAAGACGGCCAAGAAATTGCAGCGCATCCAACGGAGTACAGAGCGCCATTGGGTGGGTGATGGTTTTCCGGTGCGGACACTTCTCGGCTATTCGAATCTGGGGGCGGCAATCAGCCCTTTCCTGCTACTTGATTACGCTGGCCCTGCGGAATTTCCCCCGACAAGAAAACGCCTCGGTGTCGGGGAGCATCCGCATCGCGGGTTTGAGACGGTGACCATTGTTTATAGCGGCGAGGTCGAGCATCGTGACAGCTCCGGCGGTGGCGGCAAGATCGGCCCCGGCGATGTCCAGTGGATGACTGCGGCATCCGGCCTGGTTCATGAAGAATTTCATGGCAGCGAGTTTGCACAGCGCGGTGGGATGTTTGAAATGGTGCAGTTGTGGGTCAACCTGCCTGCCAAGGACAAAATGTCGCCGCCACGCTATCAAAATATCCTGAATAGCCAGATTCCTACTATGAATCTCCCTGATGGCCAGGGAAGCGTACGCGTCATTGCGGGCGAGTTCGACGGGCTTGCGGGGCCAGCCCGGACGTTTACGCCAATCCATGTATGGGATCTGCGCCTGGCGAGCGAACAACCGGTTAACCTTGCTGTGCCCGAGGGCTATACCACATTGCTGGTGGTGCTCAGGGGGTCAGTACACATCGGTGGTGCGGAAACGATCGATGCCGCGGAAGTTGGCCTGTTTGACCGGGCAGGTGACCATATCCATATCGAAAGCGCGCAGAACGCAACAGTATTGTTGCTCGCCGGCGAACCGATTGACGAACCGATCGTTGGCAGGGGTCCTTTCGTTATGAACAATGACGAGGAGATTCGCCAGGCAATGGTCGATTATCAGAGTGGCAAGATGGGGCATATGCCGGCATGAACGCTTCCGAATAAATTGCCCCGACGTCAGTTCTGCCGTTGGACTGCGAAGCCTTTTTATTGAACCCAAACCCAAGGAGGACATTATGAGCCACATCAATCCCGAAGAGACCCTCATGCTTCTCATCGACCACCAGAGTAGTCTGTTCCAATTGGTCAAGGACATCCCGGTGCCGGATCTGCGCCGTAACGCGATTTCACTGGCCAAGGTCGCCACCCTGCTCAAGATGCCGGTCATTACCTCCGCTTCGGTTCCCGACGGCCCGAACGGCCCATTGATTCCTGAAATCCACCAGGCTGCCCCGCATGCCCAGTATGTGGCGCGCCGCGGTGAGATCAATGTCTGGGATAGTCCTGATTTCGTCAAGGCTGTCGAAGCGACCGGCCGCAAAACGTTAATTTTAGCTGGCACGCTCACTAGCGTGTGCATGGCCTTCCCCTCCATCAGCGCGGTGGCCGCCGGTTATAAGGTCTACGCCGTGGTGGACGCTTCGGGCAACTGGAGCACGATGGCTACCGATCTGACCATTGCCCGCATCGTGCAAGCCGGTGTGATTCCGATCGACACCGTTGCGGTTATTTCGGAGCTGCAGGAAACCTGGAATCGACCGGAGGCGATGGAGTTCGCCAATCTCTATGCTGACGGTCCCATGCCCCATTATCGGCTGCTAATCGAGAGCTATGACAAGGCGCAGGCGGTGCAGAAGGCGAAGAAGTAAGACTGGCTTCGTTTACAGCCTAAAGTAAGTTGCGGTTACTTTTTATTAGACATCTAATCCGATTGACAACCACAAGGAGTAGGAAATGGACAACACTTTTAAATACAACCGGCTTTCCAAAGATAACGCGGCTCTACTAATGGTGGACCACCAGGCGGGCTTGATTTCCCTGGTGCAGGACTTCTCTCCCGGTGAGTTCAAGAACAACGTGCTCGCCCTGGCGGACTGTGGCAAGTATTTCAAGCTGCCGACCATCCTCACAACAAGTTTCGAGGATGGCCCGAACGGGCCGATCGTGCCTGAACTCAAGGAAACGTTCCCGGATGCGTCTTACATCGCGCGCCCCGGCAACATCAACGCATGGGACAACGAGGATTTCGTCAATGCGGTGAAAAAGACCGGCCGCAAGCAGCTCATCATTGCCGGCGTGGTGACTGAAGTCTGCGTGGCCTTTCCGGCGCTGTCCGCCATTGAGGCAGGCTACGAGGTATTCGTAGTCAGCGATGCCTCGGGCACTTTCAATGCGGTGACCCGCGACGCTGCCTGGATGCGGATGCAGGCAGCCGGCGTGCAGATGATGAGCTGGTTCGGCGTGGCCTGCGAATTGCACCGCGACTGGCGCAACGACATCGAAGGCCTGGGTGCCTTGTTCTCCAATCACCTTCCGAACTACCGGAATCTTATGACGAGTTACTTTGCCATCACCAGGAAGTAAGGTGGCGTGGAATGCGGCGACGGATAGTGATCGAGTCACCGCGTCCTCATATTTCTGAAAACCGGTGCACTGATCACTTCTGAAGGAGAAAACGATGAATAGCCCTAAAGCCCAACTGATTCTCCGCAACGGCCAATTCACAACCCTGGATCTCCAGAATCCGCAGGCGGCAGCTGTCGCGATCTCTGACGGACGTTTTACCGCAGTAGGGGATGACGACCAGGTGATGAGCTTCGCCGACAGCGATACAAGGGTGGTGGATCTGAATCACCGCCGTGTCATCCCTGGCCTTATCGATTCGCACCTGCATTTCATCCGCGGCGGGCTCAATTACAACATGGAATTGCGCTGGGACGGACTCCCCTCGCTGGCTGATGCGATGCGTCGTCTGAAGGAACAGGTCGCACGCACACCCGCACCGCAATGGGTGCGTATCGTCGGCGGCTTTACTGAAATGCAGTTCGCCGAAAAACGATTGCCGACACTCGACGAAATCAACGCGGTCGCGCCGGATACGCCGGTCTTCATCCTGCACCTCTATGACCGCGCACTATTGAACCGTGCAGCACTGCGCGCCTGCGGCTACGATCGCGATACCCCCAATCCAACGGGCGGTCTGATTGCCAAGGATTCCAGTGGAGAGCCGATCGGCCTGCTGCTGGCGGAGCCAAATGCCATGATCCTGTATGCGGCACTGGCCAAAGGCCCCAAGCTGCCTTACGAGTATCAGCTCAACTCCACGCGGCACTTCATGCGGGAAATGAATCGCCTGGGCATAACCGGCGTGATCGATGCCGGCGGCGGCTTTCAGAACTATCCGGATGACTACAAGGTTATCGAGGATCTGCATAAGGCTGGCGAGTTGACCTTGCGCATTGCCTATAACCTGTTTACCCAGAAAGCCGGGGAAGAGGTTTCGGATTTCTCCAAATGGACAAAAATGGGGAAGCCGGGTGACGGTGATGACTACTACCGGCACAACGGCGCGGGTGAGATGCTGGTCTTTTCCGCGTCGGACTTCGAGGACTTCCGCATGCCCCGTCCTGATATGGCACCTAAAATGGAGAACGATCTGGAAGCCGTGGTGCGCATCCTCGCAAGCAATCATTGGCCGTTCCGCCTGCACGCGACCTACAACGAAACCATCTCGCGGGCGTTGGACGTCTTCGAGAAGGTAAACCGGGATATTCCCTTCGACGGCATACACTGGTTTTTCGATCACGCCGAAACCGTGACTGACGTCAACCTCGAACGTATTGCCAAACTTGGCGGTGGAATCGCCATTCAGCACCGCATGGCCTATCAGGGCGAGTTTTTCGTGCAGCGCTACGGTCGCAAAGCCGCGGAGCGTACACCCCCCTATAAACGCATGCTGGAAATGGGCGTAAATGTCGGTGCCGGCACCGATGCCACTCGCGTAGCCAGCTATGATCCATGGAATGCGCTCTACTGGCTGACTACTGGCAAGACCTTGGGCGGTCTCTCGCTGTATCCGGCGGCGAATCTCGTGGATCGCGCGACGGCGCTACGCCTTTACACCCAGGCGAACACCTGGTTCTCGAATGAGGAAGATGTAAAAGGCCAGATCAAACTCGGCCAATATGCCGATCTTGCCGTGCTGTCCGACGACTACTTCAAGGTCCCGGAAGACGAAATTCGAAATCTTGTTTCGGTGCTCACAGTTGTCGGCGGACGCATCGTCCACGGCGATGACGAGTTCGGCAAGCTTGCGCCACCTTTACTCCCGGCCATGCCGGACTGGTCGCCAGTGAAACATTTCGGCGGCTACTTCAAACCCCCGGTAGACGCGCCTACTATGCACCAACGTGCTCAGGCAACCTGTGGTTGTGATACCAGTTGCTCCGTGCATGGCCATGCGCATGGGCGGGCATACCAGGATGCTGTGGACACGAGTGACCAGCTTGGTTTCTGGGGTGCACTCGGCTGCTCGTGCTGGGCAGTATGAGTGTTTACTACCGCCCATCTTTTCGACAAACCGGCCGGGCTTTCCTGGATGAGTTTTGTTTCCATGCGCCAGCAGGCGGCAAAGTCCAGGAGCTCGGGTCTAGCCGCTATGGTACTGGCGATGGCCATGCCTG
The DNA here is from genome assembly GCF_900102495.1 of Nitrosospira sp. Nl5. Lineage (GTDB taxonomy): Bacteria > Pseudomonadota > Gammaproteobacteria > Burkholderiales > Nitrosomonadaceae > Nitrosospira. Next base: position 114,275 of record NZ_FMVQ01000002.1, read on the forward strand.
TGACTGCATCCGAGTACAAACCCTTGCGATTCGAGGAGGATTGGCGAGCAAGCTGTAACAAAATTGCGCCCAAATGCTGGCGCATCGGCGAGGCTGCCACGCTAATATTCGGCGCTGACGCGCGCGTGCGCACCGAATATCTCCGGCCCCTTGATTTCGGTATCGGTAGTCCCGGCAGTGATAACTTCACGCTGTTTCGAGGTCTCATGCATGGCGACCTGCGTGTCGGGAAGCACGTGCAGGCATTCGTGCAACTCGGGGCATATGACGAAACCGGACGCGCTGGCGGACCGGTCAGCACGGATCAAAGCAGGCCCGAGCTGCAGCAGGGCTTCCTGGCATGGAACGGAGACATGTTTTCCCTCCGTGTGGGCCGGCAGGAAATGACGCTTGGCACCTCGCGCCTGGTCTCGGTGCGAGAAGGACCTAATATTCGCCTCGCTTTCGATGGCGTACGCGCCAGCTGGAGTCGCGGATCGCATCGCATTGATGGGTTTGCTTTTCGCCCGGTTCTCAACCGGCCGGGCGCCTTCGATGACAGTGCCAATAAGTCGCAAGCGTTCTATGGCTTGTATGCCACCCTTGCGCCGGAACGTATTGCTCCCCTCAAGGTCGATCTCTACTGGCTTGGCTACGAACGGGATCAGGGCAGCTTTGCGGCAGCGCAGGGGCGCGAACACAGGCATTCTTTCGGTACACGGCTTTTTGGTTCCGCAAAGGGCTGGGACTGGAACTATGAAGCGGTATTTCAGAGCGGCCATGTTGGTGATCAAACCATTCACGCCTGGACGGTTTCCTCCGATACCGGTTTTACTTTCACCAACGTGCCTTGGTCGCCGCGCCTCAACCTGAAAGCGGATATTGCCAGCGGTGATAAAAATCCCAACGATGGGCGGCTTGGTACCTTTAACGCACTCTATCCCAACCCCACCTACCTCAGCGAGGCAGCGCTGCTGGCACCGGGCAATATCATGGACCTGAACCCAGCCTTGACGGTCAAACCGATACCCTCGCTGAAACTTGTTCTGGGCTGGGATTTTCTATGGAAACATCACAAAGAGGATGCGGTTTACACGCCACCAGCACCCTTGGTGGTGATCCCTGAAACCATTGGAACCGACAGGTACATTGGCGATCAGATCAGGCTCGAAAGTACTTATCGTCTCAGCCCACAGTGGGAAATGCGTGCGGCTGCGGTCCATTTCCGGGCAGGGGAAGCCCTGACACAGGCTGGCGGCCGAAGTGTAACTTTCCTCATGACAAGCCTGGCATTCCGCTGGTGAGCAAGACTGTTGAGGGTAGCGCACGTTTCATCTCAGCAGGCGCCGCTCAAGTTACCGATATTCGCAGTTTCCTGGGTTGCATCGCTCGGTTCCAATATCGGTATCCGGGTTAACGGGGAGGCACTCCGTACGGTTCAGCCACTAACAACATCGCGTGACCTTGCCGTTGCCGCCGTACCGCGCCTCCTGGCGTTCCCGGAAAAATTCCTGGTAGGACATGACCGGCTGATCCGGATGTGTATTTTTCATGTGCGTCACGTAGGTGCTGTACGGAGGCACGCCCACCATTAACCGCAGGGTTTGCCGGACATAGCATGCCGCTTTCGCAATTCCGGTAGTTTTATCTAGCATATCGTGATCCTCACGTTCCAGGCGCCGCTTCGGCCGGCAATAATTCAAACGGCGCCTCTTTTGCGGTGGGTCCGCCGGCACCACGCGCGCGCAACACCGTTCTGACTCCGAATACCAGCATACTGAGCAATACCAGCATGAACAGGCAAGTCAGCGACGTATTCACGTAATCGTTGAAGATTACCTGCTGCATTTGGCCGAGCGATTTGGCAGGCGCCAGGAGCGTACCGTCCGCCAGTGCCTCTTTGTATGTATTGGCATGCGCCAGAAAGCCTATGCGCGGATTGGCATCGAAAATCTTCTGCCATGCGGCGGTCAACGTGCAAACGATCACCCATGTGGCCGGTACGATGGTGACCCAAGCAAAACGGTCACGCTTCATCTTGAATAGGACGCACGTGCAAAGAATCAGCGCAATGCCGGCAAGCATCTGGTTGGCGATGCCGAACAGTGGCCATAACGTGTTAATGCCGCCCAGTGGATCAATCACGCCCTGGTACAGAAAATAGCCCCAGCCGGCGACGCAAATAGCGGTTGCGATGAGGCTGGCGACTATCGAATCGGTGCGTTTCATGGACGGGATGAATGTGCCGAGCAAATCCTGCAACATGAAGCGTCCGGCGCGCGTGCCCGCATCGACCGCCGTCAGGATGAAAAGCGCCTCGAACAGAATGGCGAAGTGATACCAGAACGCCATCATTGACCGTCCGCCGACCACATCCGACAGGATTTGCGCCATGCCGACCGCCAGGGTCGGCGCGCCGCCGGTACGGGAAATAATGGTGTGCTCTCCGACATCGCGCGCGGTCTGCGTGATCATCTCAGGTGTAACGTAAAAGCCCCATTGCGAAATGGCCTGCGTAGCCGATTCCGCTGTGCTGCCGATGATCGCTGCCGGGCTGTTCATGGCAAAGTACACGCCCGGCTCTATAGTAGAGGCGGCAACCAGCGCCATGATGGCGACAAATGATTCCATCAGCATGGCGCCGTAGCCGATGAAACGTGCATCGCTCTCATTCCTGATCATTTTAGGCGTAGTGCCGGACGATATAAGCGAATGAAAACCGGACACGGCGCCGCAGGCGATGGTAATGAACAGGAAAGGGAACAGGCTGCCGGACCAGACCGGCCCGGAGCCATCCACAAACTGCGTGAACGCCGGCATTTTGAGTTCCGGTGAAATGAATATGACGCCGATCGCCAGGCCGACAATGGTGCCGATCTTGAGAAAAGTGGACAAATAATCGCGTGGCGCCAGCAACAGCCAGATTGGCAGCACCGAAGCGATGAAGCCATAGGCGATCAGCAGCCAGGTCAGTTGTTCGCCCGTCAGGGTGAAGAGGGCGGCGAGCGCGGGGATTTCCTGCACATATTGCCCTGCGACGATCGACATCATCAACAGGGCAAAACCAACCATTGATACCTCGCCAATTGCGCCGGGGCGAATAAAGCGCGCGTAAACCCCCATGAACAGGGCGATGGGGATGGTGGCGGCAACAGTGAACGTGCCCCACGGCGACTCCGCCAGCGCCTTGACCACGATCAGCGCCAGCACTGCCAGCAGGATCAGCATGATGAAGAATGTGCCGAACAGGGCGATCATGCCCGGTACCTGCCCTAATTCGGATTTGATCAGGTCGCCCAGCGAACGGCCGTCGCGCCGGGTGGAAATGAACAGCACGATAAAGTCCTGCACCGCGCCAGCGAAGACGACGCCGGCCAGCAGCCACAGCATGCCGGGCATATACCCCATCTGCGCCGCCAGTATCGGGCCGACGAGGGGGCCGGCTCCGGCAATCGCGGCAAAATGATGCCCGAACAGGACATATTTGTTGGTCGGCACATAATCCAGCCCGTCATTGAATTTGTAAGCGGGCGTCATGCGTATCGGGTCCACCCTCAGCACCCGGCGGGAAATGAACTGGCTGTAAAAGCGATAAGCAATGGTGTAGACGCAAACTGTGGCGACGACGATCCAGATAGCGCCGATGGATTCGCCCAGATGCAGTGCGATGAAAGCGAATGCGAAGGCGCCGGTAGCCGCGAGTGCGAACCAGCCAAGTTTGTTGAATAAGTGACTCATTCTCTCTCCGAGGTGAAAACTGTGTCGCGATGAACCTGAAACCCCCAGGCATCCGGAATGGAATAGCTAGCGGAACGGACGGCTCAGAAAGGGAGATCCGGAAAGTCCGAAACGCCAGGGCGCATCTTTCGCTTTGGAAATGCCGATGCGGGGGCCCGTCACGATAGAAGCCTGTTCCGTGAAGGTGAGGGGTATGAGTTGAAAAGGCGGCGAATCGATCTGCATGCCACTGTGCTCGTCCGTGACGCCAAGCGCCTGGCAGACGCGGCCGGGCCCGGCGCAAAGCAGGCGTATATTGCTGAGCCCGCGTCTCGCACGCATGGTATCCAGCCCGGCAAGCGGTTCGAGCGCCCGGATTAAAACACCTGCACCATGCCCATCCCCCCGGCAAACGAAATTGAGGCACCAGTGTAGCCCGTAGGAGCGGTAGATATACGCCCGGCAGGGCGGGCCAAACATCACCCTGTTACGCCTGGTCGGACCGCCAAAGCTATGCGACGCCGGGTCCTCGTGGTCATAGGCTTCCGTTTCGACAATCCGGCCTCCGACGCCATTGACCAGCAGGGTGGCGCCTATCAGGGAACGCGCCACGTCTACGGACGAGGCGGAAAAATCGATAACTGGCGGAGTCGGCGAGACTGCATTCATGTAGCAATTTTATAGCGGGTTCCGCGAAAAACCAAGTTGCATATGCAACGGCATTGCCGATCGTGAATGGGTAAAGGTACTGCTGGAGGATGATATACACTGTCGGTTTGATCTTCGGCTAATGCTGGCAAATCAGAGGATGCTGAGGTAGAGGCTATTGCTTCATCGCCAATATTTCCGATGCCCGTTTTTCAAGGCACTCAGCTTCCTCCGGTCGGCACATGTCGCGATATAGAGCCGCAAGGCTATTAAGGCTCGCCGCCACGGTGGGGTGATTCAGGCCGAGACTTTTTTCATTGAGTTTCAGTGCACGTTTGTAGAGTCTCCCGGCTTGCAAATACTTCGTTTTTCCGCGATAAAGCGCCGCGAGATTATGCAGGGTTGTAGCAACATCGGGGTGAACCGGACCGAGAACCCCTTTTGAAATCGCGAGCGCGCGCTGGAGGAGCGGTTCGGCCTCGTCATATTGCTTCTGCGCGAGATACAGCAACGCGAGATTATTCAAATTCGTGGCAACCTCAGGGTGATTCGGACCCCAGGCCTCTTCGCTAATTTTCAACGCACGCGTGAGAAGCGATGCCGCTATTTCATGCTGCCCCTGGGCGCGATGCACTTCCGCCAGGTTATTCAGGCAGACAGCGACATCGGGATGATTCGGACCGACTGCCTTTTCCGAAATTTCCAGCGCACGCTGGAGAAATCGCTCGGCTGGCGCGTACTGCGCCCGATCGCAGTAAAGTGACGCGAGGTTGTGCAGGTTCGTGACGACATCGGGGTGATCCGACCCCAGGGCTTTCTCGCAAATCGCCAATGCACGTGCAAGAAGCGCCGCAGCCAGTCCGAGTTGTCCCTGGCCACGATGCACCTCGGCCAAATTATTCAGGCTCGCGGCTAAATCGAGATCATATGCGCCGTGGGTCTGTTCCCAGAACAGCAGCGCTTTCTTGAGAAGCATTTCGGCTTCGGCATATTTCCCTTCGGCATAATACAGCACAGCCAAATTGTTTCGCCCCATGGCCACCTTGGGATGATTCGAACCAAATACCTGTTCCGCCTCCTGGAGAGCCTTCTTCGCCGCGACGGTAGAGCGCTTGTGTTTCTTCCGTTGGTCCGGCTTCACTCTACCTCCATACGAAACGTTGCCCCTCGTTTGCCATTCGACGGGCTATTTAACTCGGGATCGGGAAGCACGGATAGCTGTAAAATCTTACAGGTGGAGCGGCGGCATGGGGCACGGGCTATGGTCAGCCTGCCGGATTTTGAAGAATCGAAGCAAAAAGGTGATTGGACGAGGTTCCTTTGGTATTGATTAAAACCGTTCCAGGCGGAAAATTGTCGCCTCCGGTGTTGATGCTCGGCGCATCTTTGCTTTTCGCAACCATGGGCGCGTGCGTGAAGTTTGCATCCGCCGATTACGGTCCCGGTGAAATCGTATTCTATCGTGGCATTGTAGGCGCGATGATGATGGCATTTGTCATGCATCATCGCGGCGAAACGCTTCGCACCGGTGTGCCCGCAATGCACGCCTGGAGAAGCCTTACCGGCGTCAGCTCGCTTGGGCTATGGTTCTACGCGATAGGAGAACTGCCGCTTGCCACCGCCGTGACCCTGAACTACATGTCTTCCATCTGGATGGCGCTGCTGCTCATCGGCGGATCCGTCTTGCTCGGCGGCAGCCGGGTGGATGCGCGCCTGGTATGCACTGTGCTTGCCGGTTTTGCCGGCGTGATGTGCGTGCTTCAGCCCACTATGGAACCTCAGCAGCTATGGGGCGGACTGATGGGCCTGCTGTCGGGCCTGCTTGCCGCCGTGGCCTATCTCCAGGTCACTGCGCTTGGCAGGGCCGGGGAACCGGAGGATCGCGTCGTATTTTATTTTTCCCTCGGCAGCATCGGTGGGGGAGCCGTGGCAACGTCGCTCATCAGCGGATGGCATGCTCACAGCATGCAAGGAATGGGCATGCTGCTCGCCGTGGGGGTACTCGCTACCCTGGCGCAGTTGATGATGACCCGTGCTTACAGAACCGGTCGTACGCTTGCCAACGCCAGTTTGCAATATCTGGGCATCGCCTGGTCTTTTTTGTACGGCGTGGTGTTATTCGATGATCCAATCACCGGACTTGCACTGTTGGGCATGGGCTTGATTGCAATAGCGGGCATCGTGGCGGCGCGGTTGCGCGAGTCTATCACGGCCAATCGTATTGACCCTCCGCTTGGATCATGAAGGGCAAACAACCGGGTGTGGCGTGGAGGCGTTATCGTACTGCTGAAATCATGGGGATAAGAGGGATAATCTTGGTGAATCGTGGCGTGAAATTAAAAAATGAATAATCAACCACCAGATTCGGGATCGCGTGCCAACTCCTCCGGCGACTTGCATTTGCCCTGGTGATCGAGGGAAACTCCGGCACGTGCGGCTTCGCATTCATTCCCATAGGTCTCGCCGTCGCAACCGCAAACAGGTTTGTATTCCTGGGTGCAAACAGCGGGAATTGCCGTGCACGATCCTTGTGCATCGGCAATTTTGCATTGCCCGGCCGCGATTTTACAATACTGCGTACCAGCACATAACATCCCCAGAACACCGCCGCAATCCAACGGCTTGATTGGCTCTGTCTCCCTGCAGCGTTCGGTTAGCTCCACATTGAGGAAGGTTCCCGCTCTGGGTCGGATGGAACGCAGCCGCTGGACCCAATCATTAAACTCTTTCAGGGATGAGTTAAAACCAGCTTCCGCGCATGCGGACAAGCCGAATTCCATAGAGGCCGGGCCGCCTGCAACGGGACCATATACACGAAATATGTCAACAGTATCAGCTGCGACGGCGTTGCCAATCGTTTTGCGAACCGATTTTAAAGCTGCGTTATCCACGGCACCATCGGTACTGCCTACGTTGATATTTACGGCGCGATTTTCTGCGCCGTTTTTCTCGGCGGCAGACGGGCCCGCAAGCAGCGCCAGCCCTATCAGGAAAATATATATCGGCAAGACTGCCAAGGTTTCCGGGTTAATTAATTTGGCCCGATCGGCCCACCTTGAATATCGCTTGGGTCTTTAAGCGGTACTCCTTTCTCATCCTTGCGTACCGGTGGCGGGACGGACGGTTCTACACCTTTATTCCGCTCATTCCTTATTTTTTGATCTACCTGCCCTGAATCCACCCCTTCCTTGAGGATGCCATATTCACCCGCCGAAGGTTTTGTAGAACTTCCCTGTCCGGTAGAGCTTCCTTGCCCGGTTGCGCTGCCCTGACCAGAGGACCCCTGTCCGGAAGTGCCATACTGGGCATGCGTTACGCTCGCCATGCTGAAACCAAGGGCGGTTGCGATCACTAGGGCGGTTGCCAGCGGTCGATTTGCGGATTTAAAAGAAAATTTCATGGCTATTCCTTTTATCGAACCAGCGACATTGCTGTACTAAAAATGTTACTTGCCGTTCTTTAGCTCTTCAGTGCGGTAGCACACTGAGATTTCGTGTAACGCATTGCGCCTCCGGTGTCCTTGAGTTTCGAACGAGAATATGAAGCCGGTCGCGGGCTCGAGTGGCGTAGGGAAAAGAAAACGGTTGGACAAAACAAAGGGCATCCCGGAAAGGATGCCCCATGTAATCCTGCTGCTAAGGTTCAGTCCCGAATAATATCGGAGCACTACACCGGCACCTTGCTTCCGTAATCGTCCCGGATGTCGATTCAGTTTGGTCCGATAGGTCCCCCTTGCTCATCCTTCGGGTCTTTGATCGGCCTGCCTTCCTTATCCCTTGCGAATTCCGGCACGTGAGTATCCTTGCTGGGCGACGCCGGGTCCGATCCCCGCTCCACCCGTTTCTTTTGATCTACATACCCGGTATCCATATGCTCTTGCTCTTTAGGTATGCCATATTTATCTTTTTCGGAAGGACGGGGTGCTTCACGTTGCCCGGTGGCACCTTGCCCGGTGGAACTTTGTCCGGCGGCGGAATCGCTATCGCCGTACTGGGCATGGGCAATGCCCGCGATGCAAAAAAACATGGTAATGGCGATGACTAACAAGGACGCCGGTGACCGGATGGTGGATATTATAGGGACGATGCTCATGACTGCTCCTTTAATCATTCCAGCGATATTGCTGTACCAAAAATGCTACGCGCCGTTTTTTAGCTCTTCAGTGCGGTAGCACACACGTCCTTTTGCCGGAGTGAGAGAGCCTGATGTATGAAGGCGTCGTTTTGATTATTGATGGCTCTTCCTCCAGAGTGGCCAGGTTTCTGTGTGGAATCGCCCTGAGCATAGCTCTGCGCAATACGATGCCGGCGCCCGCAGTACTGCAATCAACGAGCTGGCTAATCCCGATGATTTTGCTGATAATATTGGGGAAATTTCGTCGCTATTCCTTTGCCAATCCAGCACGTCACTGTGTCAAAGATAGTACATGTGGTTTTTTCCGGAAGGGGTAGCTAGCGATTCTTCCATCAGGACGCGATTCGTCCGCATTATTACTGATCACATAATCAGCAAGTATAAATAATCAGGGAACATATCAACTTGTCAGTCGGACCGACGCACACTGCTCTGAAATACTGCGCTCTGGTTTTATTCATGGGCATCACTATTGACCCGGTTTTTGCGTTTACCTTTGAAACCAAGGGCAGCCCCACGATCAAGTCGAAAGATGGCAATTTCGCAATGGTCTTCGGCGCTCGTGCTCATCTTGATGTACATGCGTTTAACGACGATAAATCCAATCCCGCATATCCGCCATTCGGCAGCCAGGTACCCAACAGTCACCCCGAAGATGGTTTCAACTTCCGCCGTGGCTACACTGACGTGACAGCCAGATTCTATGATCTAAGTTTCAAATTCCAGAATGACTTTGCCGCCGGCACTTTTCCCGGCAGCCTTCGCGAAGCCTGGGTTGCAGCCAAGCTTGGGCCGGGCCAGCTCATGATTGGTCAATTCAAGCCTTTTCGCAGTATGGAAGAGCTTACCAGTTCGAACGAGATTACGATGATGGAGCGGCCTTCAACCACATCCAGCGGCATTTATTCAGGACGGCAGTGGATGATGGGCATGGGCTACAAGGGTATTTTCGCGGATCAGCTTGGCTATGCGGTGGATATAATGAGCGTGGCGCACGCTGGTATGCCGATAGCGGGTGCAAGTTACGGGGGCCGCCTGTTTTGGGTGCCATTTGCAGAGGAGGGAAACACGCTCCATTTCGGCTTCTCGTGCAGCAGGGACGACCCGAGTTCCGAGTCGCTTCCTGCGAAAGTGGTTGATGTGTATGGCGGGCGCCGGGGAATCAGCAAATCCCTGGGTATCGCTGGCGCAGGCGGGGGCCCATCCGGCGCGGATAGTCAAACCACTTGGGAAGTGGAGGCCGCTTATTCGATCGGGCCGGTGACCCTGCAAGGCGAATATGCAAATTCCAGGCTCGACAACACTCACTTGGTGGCGGGAGGACAGAAGGATTCCACGATACAGGCATACTATGTGCAAGCCGGCTGGTTTGTCACCGGTGAGCGATCAATTTACAGGAAGGAACGCGGCGCATTTGGAAAGCCAAAGCCGATCAGCAAATGGGGTGCACTCGAACTCGCGGTGCGCTACGATTTGGCGGAGAACATGAGTCAGAGCTTGGCTGCAGACCCCTGTGGCACCGGCACGTCGAAATGCCAGGTTCAGATCATTACGCTGGGCGCCAACTGGTATGTTCGGCAAGGTTTGCGCTTCATGCTCAATTACTATATGACCGAGGCCGGAATCGGCCACGGCGGCAACTCCCCCACGGATCGCCGGGACAATCTGTCCGTCATTTCCTTCCGCACTCAGCTAAGTTTCTAAATCGAGAAACCGGGCTTACTGTCCGTCAGGTTCCTGATGCAGGCAGTTTACAGATCAGCTATTTTATTCGCGGGGAGTCGACTTCGAGCCTAGATCGCGCTTCTCCCGGTCCTATGTGCGGCGTGATACGACGATCACTTTCCACCGAGATAGGGTTATTTGTCGGGCGTAACCCGTGCTTGGGAAATTTTAAAACCAGGAGATGAGGAATGAGAAAAATGATCATATTGGCAACTCTGCTGACATCGCTATTGGCGCTTGTCACTATACCTGCCGCCACAGCGCAGGATACAACGCCAGGCAAGAACGAAGATAAGGGGAGGGCCGCCACGGCGCCGGTTATCTTGTTGGTTCCTCCTATGTTCGCGGTTAACCCGTCATTGGCGGATGGCTGCTGGGCTCGGCTTTTTGATGATCAGGATTACCGTGGCGATGTGCTCACACTTGCTGGCCCGATCGACATTCCCAGTGCGCGGGTAGGAGAAAACTTGGTGTGGGGCCGCAAGTACGATAGTGTCATCGTTGGGCCGAAAGCGACTCTGACGATCTACGATAACCAGAACTATCAGGACAAGACAGCGACCTTCAAGGCCGGACAGCGAATACCCGATCTAAATGAAAAGCTCGGGCCTTTTGAGAATATCCGGTCACTTAAGATCGCCTGCTCCAAGTAGCCATGTTTTCATGTGTTTTAACGTGCTTCTTTAGTATCGGGTGCGGCGGTGGCAGGATAGAGAAGTTATGCTCTCCTCCGCGAGTTCTGCAAGCTTCTCTTCCAGTACTGCGCGCGGGCTCGCTAATTCACATATCAATTATAGCATGGTCATATGCAGATTCGAGACTACAATCCGGATAAGAATCTATGTTTAATGCATATCTCGATCGCTGGGGCCTGAAGCCCGATGGTGATCCCATTGTTACCTACAGCAGCCAGCTTTTGCCTGTACTTCAGGGCGATATTCCCGCGATGCTCAAGGTTGCAGTTGAGACGGAGGAGAAGTTCGGTGGTCTTCTGATGTCCTGGTGGGGCGGGCAAGGGGCGGCACGCGTACTGGCTCATGAGGGCGATGCGCTGCTCATGGAGCGTGCCGAAAATAATATTCTGCTCGCGGACCTTGCACGAAATGGAGGCGACGACGAGGCGAGCCGCATTATTTGCGACGCCGTAGCGGCACTTCATCGTCAGAAAGGAAATCCTCCTTTCGACCTTATCCCGTTAGCCGAATGGTTTGAAGATTTGGCTCCTGCCGCAGCGGAGCATGGTGGAATACTCGCCGCGTGCGCTGCAACAGCAGGCGAATTGTTGGCAGCACCTCGGGAAGTCGTGGTGCTGCATGGCGACGTTCACCATCAAAACATTCTCGACTTCGGGCCGCGTGGCTGGCTGGCGATCGACCCTAAACGGCTGCTAGGGGAACGCGGTTTTGATTATGTGAATTTGTTCTGCAATCCCGACCCCGAAACAGCGGTTACTCCGGGACGCCTGGCGCGGCAGGTAGACGTGGTAGTTGAAGCGGCAGGTCTGGAACGTAAGCGACTATTGCAATGGATTGTTGCCTGGGCCGGACTATCGGCGGTGTGGTGGCTCCAGGACGGGGAGCCCGAAAGCGAACATGTCGTGGCGGATCTGACTGTGGCGGACATGGCAATGAGGGAGTTGGCGAAGAGTTGAGGTTATCCGGCAGCAAACCTGCGGTTTCGCTAGTTCCGCATGGTTGGTTACATCCGCTCGATATATTCCCCGCTATCGGTATTGATCTTGATTTTTTCCCCTTGCAGGACGAATGCCGGGACCATGACCACAAGCCCTGTCTCCATCGTGGCCGGCTTGTAGGAACTGGTGGCGGTAGAACCTTTGAGGTTGGGTTCGGTATCGGTAATAGTCAGCACCACGCTGGCCGGAAGCTGTACGCCGATGGCACGTTCATTGTGGAAATTGACTTGCACGTCGGTGTTCGGCAACAGGTATTCGTACTGACCCTCAAGAAATTCCTGCGACAGGCTTAATTGCTCGTAGTTTTCCTTATCCATGAAGATATAGTTGTCACCCTCCTGGTAGAGATAGGTCATATCGCGTGGTTCGACGAAAGCGCGCTCGACTTTGTCCTCGGTACGTATGCGCTGGTTGGTTTTGGTGCCCGCTTCGATGTCTTTCATCTCCACTTGCATGAATGCTCCCCCTCGGCCGCCAACATGGACGTGGTAACATTTCAGGACGCGCCAGATGCGTTTGTCCCACTCGATCAGGTTTCCGACGCGAATTTCTGTTGCAAGAACTTTGGCCATTATTTTTCCAGTGTTTTCCCGGTGAATCAAAAGAGCGCGCATTTTACTACAAAAGGCAGGTGATAACCCCATGCAATCAACGTTCTCACCCGACTGCCGGCAATGCCCGCGGCTGGCAGGATTCCTGGACGACGTGAAAGTCCGTTATCCCGATTATCATGCCCGTCCGGTGCCGCCTTTTGGCGATGTGGCGCCCAAGCTGCTTGTTGTCGGCCTCGCTCCTGGCATGCATGGCGCCAATCGCACGGGTAGGCCCTTTACAGGGGATTTTGCCGGAATCCTGTTATATCGAACACTGCATAAATTTGGTTATGCGAGCCATGAAGGCTCCGCTTTCGCGGACGACAATTTGGCGCTCACGAACTGCCGCATTACCAATGCGGTCAAATGCCTGCCGCCGCAAAACAAGCCGGAGCCAAGCGAGATCCGTCAATGCAACGGGTATCTCGCTGCCGAAATTGCTGATTTCAAGAAAAGGGGAGGCATCGCGCTGCTTGCTCTCGGCAGAGTCGCCCACCAGGCGGCACTGATGGCTTTAGGGCTCAAGCTCACAGGTTTTCCTTTTGCCCATGGCGCGATTCACAAATTTCCCGGGAATTTGACCTCCGGCGGCATGAACATGGGCGGCTTGACGTTATATGACAGCTATCATTGTAGCCGTTACAATACCCAGACACGGCGTTTGACCGCTGAAATGTTCGAGCAGATATTTGCAAGAATTTGTGCTGATTTGGCTTCCCCTCATTTGGCAGCCCAGCAGCAAACCATAGATTGAACGCAAACCAGGCAGAAACTCAACGGAAACGAAACGGGAATTTAGCCATGCCCTATGTCAATATTCGCATTGCCGGCGTACTCAGCCGGGAGCAGAAGAAACAGATAGCACAGGAAATCACTGATACGCTGGAGCGTATTGCGCACAAACCGAAGTCCTATACGTATATCGCTTTCGACGAGCTGGCCCATGAAAATTGGGCGATAGCGGGTAACTTGCTGGGCGAGGAGGACTGATCGCCTTGCTGGCGGTATCCACTTTTGACGCCAGGGCATTCTGCGCCAGCCTGCCTTCCCAACCGGGGGTTTATCGCATGATGAATTCCTCAGGGCAGGTGATTTATGTCGGCAAGGCCATTGATCTCAAAAAACGCGTTTCCTCCTATTTTCAGAAAAATGGGCTGGGCCCTCGCACCCAACTGATGGTTTCCCAGGTTACGGGAATTGAAACCACTGTCACCCGCTCAGAAGCCGAGGCGCTGTTACTTGAAAATAACTTAATCAAGAGTTTAACTCCCCGATATAACATCTTGTTTCGGGACGACAAATCATACCCATACGTCATCCTGACCGGACACCGTTTTCCCCGGCTGGGTTTTTACCGGGGGAGCCTGGATAAAAAACATCATTATTTTGGACCCTTTCCCAACGCAAGGATGGTGAGAGAAAGCATTCAACTCCTGCAGAAAGTATTCCGTATCCGCACCTGCGAGGATAGCGTGTTCAGCAATCGCACGCGGCCTTGCCTGCTCTATCAGATCAAACGCTGCAGTGGACCCTGTGTCGATCTGACCACCCCCGAAGCCTATCGGGAAGATGCGAGAAATGCCGAGCTTTTTTTGCAGGGCAAGCAAACTGAAGTAATGGAAAGCATTGCCAGGAAAATGCAGGAATCCGCGAATGCTCAGGATTACGAGCAGGCTGCGTTGTTCCGTGACCAGATTCAGTCACTGCGAAAGATCCGGGAAAAACAGTTTGTGGACAGCGGCCGGGCGCTGGATGCCGATGTAATTGCCTGCGTTGCGGAGAATAGCGGCGGGGGAAGGATCTGCGTCAACCTTGCCATGGTCAGGGGAGGGCGGCACCTCGGGGACAAGAGCTTTTTTCCGCAAAATGCGGAAGGATACGATCTGCCCTCGGCAGTGGAGGCTTTTCTGGCTCAGCATTACCTTAATCGAAGCGTGCCGCACCTCATTATCGTCGGCGAGAAAATTCAGCGGGAGACGCTGGAAACCCTGCTGGCCGAACAATCCGGCCATAAGATCGTGATCAATTCCAATCCCGTCGGCGACCGGCGTATGTGGCTGGATATGGCGGCGGAAAACGCGCGGCTTGCACTGGAGCAAATGTTGAGCCGGCAGGCCAGCCAGGAGGAGCGGCTGCAAGCCTTGCAGCAGGCGCTGGATATCACGGGACTCGGCCGCATTGAATGTTTTGACGTCAGCCACACGCAAGGTGAAGCGACTATCGCATCCTGCGTGGTTTATGATAATTTTTCAATGCGCAACAGCGAATACCGCCGTTACAATATCAATGGCATTACGCCGGGAGACGACTACGCCGCCATGCGTGATGTCCTTTCGCGGCGCTACCATAAAATTGCCGAAGGCGAGGGCAGGCTCCCCGACCTGATTCTGATCGACGGTGGCAAAGGGCAGGTAAGCGCCGCGCGGGAAGTGCTGGTTGAGCTCGGGTTGAATGATGCGAACCTGGTGGGAGTGGCTAAAGGCGAGGAACGCAAACCCGGCCTGGAACATTTGATTTTCCCGGGAACGGAAAAGCCGCTACAATTGCCGAAGGACCATCCTGGATTGCATCTAATCCAGCAAATTCGTGATGAAGCTCACCGTTTTGCAATTTTCGGCCATCGTGCCAAACTTGGAAAATCGCGCACCAGTTCAAGTTTGGAACAAATTGAAGGGATCGGAGCCAAGCGCCGGCAAAGCCTGCTGGCACGTTTTGGCGGACTGAAAGGCGTGCTCACCGCGAGTATCGAAGAATTACAGCAGGCCGAAGGAATCAGCCGTGCACTGGCGGAGAAGATTTACAAGGAATTGCATTGAGCCTTGCCCCGCAGTTGCCTGCTCGTTCCATGTTTTGGCGCTTTTTGGACTGCCGTTTCAACCTGAATCCGGCAGTTGTGGCGAACGGCCAGTTTCAGGTTTAACGGTATATCTGGATTTATATGCCTTTTAACCTGCCCAACGTGCTTACGTGGATGCGCATACTGGCGATTCCACTGTTTGTGGGTATTTTCTATTTTCCGCCCGCGTGGTTGTCTCCGTCCAATCAGAACCTGATCGCTACCATTATCTTTACGGGCGCAGCCATTACCGATTGGCTTGATGGTTACCTTGCGAGAGTGCTCAATCAGACGTCGGCTTTCGGCGCATTTCTTGACCCGGTGGCGGATAAGCTGATGGTGGCGGCGGCATTGATCGTGCTGGTCTACTTAAGCAGGCTCGATGCCCTGATCGCCTTCATCATCATTGGACGCGAAATCACTATTTCGGCACTGCGTGAATGGATGGCGCAGATCGGTAAAGGCAAAAGCCTGGCCGTTTCTTTCCTGGGCAAATTAAAAACCGTATCGCAAATGGCAGCAATCCCGCTGCTGTTGTATCACGATAAAATAGGCGACAGCTTCAACCCACAGGAGGTGGGAACATGGCTGATTTATCTAGCGGCCATACTCACGCTGTGGTCGATGGGGTACTATCTGAAAGTCGCGATTCCCCAGGCATTAAAGCATGGTTGAAAACCAGTTTTAAACCCGGCCCTTACGTTGCCTTTTCTTGACAAAGGCGACAGCACCCTTATAATGCCAGCATTGTTTTTCGCGGGAATAGCTCAGTGGTAGAGCACAACCTTGCCAAGGTTGGGGTCGCGAGTTCGAGCCTCGTTTCCCGCTCCAGTTTGCAGGGAAAATGGATCCTTTCGCAAAAGGCCATGCGTAGTTAAATTATGCGCCTTTGCTGAAATCCGTTTTCCCTTTTGTTTTTGCTATTGCAGCGCAATCCATTCGGGTTGCGTAACAAGGCGGGGTGGCAGAGTGGTCATGCAGCGGCCTGCAAAGCCGTGGACGCCGGTTCGATTCCGACCCCCGCCTCCATTTATAATCAGTAGCTTAGGTAATAATGGAGAAAAAAGTTTTTCGCCATTTTTGCAACTTTTTCGCCATTCTTACGCTTTTTCTCGTTTGGCATAACCTGAGATCAAAACCGGAGAGACTTTTTCCCCGACTCTCACTCTCACATATTCGGCAGTCATCGCCTCGGTTGAATGTCCCAGCAGCCTCCTGGCTTTAGACATGCTCTCCATGTCAGAAGCGCTCTTTGCCCGAAGATCCCTGAGCTGGAACCGGATAAGCTTAATACCGAGTTCGGTGGCGCGTTTCTCGGCCCTGTCGCGAGCCAACTTAAACTGGCTGCGAAAGTAACCCGAGTGTTTCAATTGCTGCCCTTTCGGATCGCAGAGCAGAGTCATACCGACGACTCCGCGTGACTTGATGCGATCAAGCAGTTGCGAGAGTTCACCAACGACATCGATTTGAAGCCGCGCCTTGGTTTTTCCTTGCTCTACCGACAACGCCCCATCCTTGACCTGATCCCATCGCATCTTTAATACGTCGGCCGGGCGCTGGGCGGTTAGGTAGGCAAGATCGATCGCATCCTGAATTACTGGCGAAGCGCATTCGTATACCAGCGCCACCATCTCGTCGGTGACATAAATATCCCGGCCTTCCTTGACCTTCATTTGCTTTGTGGTGCCCGTGACAGGATTGGCGGTAGACATAAATCCCCTTGCGCGCGCCTAGTTGAATATCACGGAAAGGAGTTTTATTTCTTTTTTGGCGGAGACTTTGGATGATCGTTGATCGAAATATCGGATCATTTATCCCGGTCTCAATTGATCGATTGATGCCTCAGAGAACACAGGTCCTAATTTCTTCCAGTACTTCTCCCGGTCTTGCAAAGTGCGAAGTGACAATCCTGATTGCTCCCGGTTTTGGGCCCAGGCGATGTACTTGGCATTTCTCGGGAAGCGCTGATAGAAGTATTCTATAGAGTGAGAAATACTCACTTCAAAACCTAACCCACCCATAACCCGGTGGGTTTTTATTGTTTCTACACAAATTTTCTCGTGTGGATGAGCAAAAAACATAGCTCTGCTGTACCATGCTTACGTGCATCGTGACGTGGCGAAACATCCCTCCGAACGCCGCGCAACTTTAAAACGGTTTTCGGTATGAAACTACTTTTTTCGGAGCAAAAATGAAGAATAAATTATCCGCAATCTTGTTTTCCTCGTTGGTAGGCTTCACGTTTTCCAGTATGGCGGCGGCAAGTGTGACATTTTCGGATAGTACTTTTAACCTGTCCGATTATTCAATTTCAACATATCAAACAGGGGGTGCAGACATCACTGTAAGTCAAACGTTGGCGGGAGGAAATCCAGGTGCGGCGCTTCAGGTTGATACACATATTCCCGCAAGCTCTAATCAAATATTTTATACAACCGAGTATTTGATTAATACGACATTTCAGTATGATCCGAGCCTTCAAGGACCGATTGATTCAATCGAGTTTACATACGATGCGTATGCCGCCTTATCACGGCCGGCCAGTGACGCCATTGCGGTTGTCTTAACGCAAGGCGGAAATATTTACTCTTATGTGGAGGTCATTTCAGGTCCTACTTTAGGAGGAACATTTGAAACAGTGCATGCCGCTGGGCTCAAGGCAGCAGATTTTTCGCTCATTACGGATCTAAAAAATATCACCGCAGTTGATCCAACTCAGCATCCCGACTTTGCTAGTGGTGTGCTTGGGTTCGGAGTTCCGGGGTTTTATTACGTAAGCGGTTTTTTCGGAGTTCCTGACATTAGCAGTGTGCTAAAGGTCGATAACCTAAGTTTTACCATATCTGCTGTTCCTGAGCCTGAGACGTATGCAATGCTTGTGGCTGGACTTGGATTGGTTGGATTTCTGGGGCGGCGCAAGAATCAGCACAGGTCGTCAGAAAAATTGAGTTAAATAATATTTCAAGCCTTACTTTCTAATATTTAACCCACCTTGTTGGTGGGTTTTTGCATTTCTGGCCTGCCAATTTCGGCGGGCTTTTTTTTTATGGGCGAAAACAAAATGAATGGAATGGCAATAGGTCAATTAAGTGTGCCACGGAGCGAGAAGGAATGTGCGATAGCTAGGTTGCAGGGGATCGTTCATCGCGCTGCTGAGCTGAGCAAAAAAGTAGATGTTCTTACGCCGATTCTGAATTCCAACTATGGAGTCGATGGAGCCGCGAAATCGGAGCCGCAGCGTGAATTGCCGCCTCTGTATGCGCAGATAGTGCGCGCCAATCTGGTGGAGCGACTGGTATCGAAACAGCGCAAGCTGAAAGCTGACCTGGTTGAAAAGGGTGCGACGCGGGAACAGGTAAAAGCGATCGATGATCGAATCACGAAGCTCATGGCCGGGCTCAACACGAAGGTAAAGGAATTACGAGAAGATGCCCGCTAGGATGGTGTAAACCACCGATAGCCCCATCCCGAACCATGTGAACGCCAGGAATATTTGGATGACTTGCTGCGGGGCAATTGCTACAAATGCCAGGACGGCAATGAAGAATATGGAGGCGAGGGCGAGGAACATTGGCTTATAGCTACATTGCCCTGATATTGATTGTAGGGTAGATGTTTTAACGATTGTCAGTCATTATCGAACTCCCTTTTAATTAGGAGATCATCATGGGTGACAAAGAGAAATCATGCGTCGGAATCGTAGCCGACGCGGAGTCCTCGGCTCTACCTGGCTTTTATAAGCCTCACTATAGTGTTTACCGTGCTCAAGAGGGAAAGGAGATAATAGTTCATGAAGGCTTCCTGAGCGGCCTGTTTGACATGCAAAGTGCGCATCATGCTGCTGAGGCTGCCGCACATGATTGGCTCAATAAGAGCCCAGATGGAGCGGTAATATAAGCAACAATTTTCCAAACAGCATATCAATCTTACTGCACCAAAAACCATATTTTACTTTCGCCATGCCTCCGAAACCCGCATGGATAAAGGAGTGTTTTCTAGGTAGTGGCGAAAGGAATATCGACGTAAGCCATTGATACTGTGAGATTCGTTCATTCCCATTCAACGCTGTCAACGTTGTATTGGGTAATTCTTCGGGTAACCCTATCTTGTGAAATGGAATTACCCCTTATGTCCTGACTTTAACCGGGGTTTACAGCACCAAGCCTTGGCGCGAAGCCTGCAAGCTCTTTGTGAGCCCGCTTATTCACGATTGTTAGCCCTGCCGAAAGTAAGTGGGGCATCTCAAAAATATCACTTCGACACCAGGAAAAACTGCTATCTCTGGACATCCATCCGATATTGACTTTGAGGGGGCAACAGAGAGCGCGACGTTGCGCATAAATTACTTGCAAATGGCATAGCCCCCGGGCAGAAACTGAAGGCACAAAAGGCTAGCCAGGCAGAATCGTGCGGCACATGACGATATCAGTAAAATCGGAGTCGCGTTCAAAAGACTAACGGATTTTGCAACTTTGCTTTACAGTCGTCTGGCGATGCTTGGTTCGCTAGCGTACGGAACGAATGGGAGACGGGCGTACCATTTCGATAAGCAATTTCGCTGGCCAATCGAGGTAATAATCATGGGACATAGTCTAAAAAATGGGGGTAGATCAATAGTGCTCGCTGGTGTTATCACTCTTTGTTTATCTGGAGTGGCTTACGCCGCTGGTGCTGGCGACCAAGCAGGGGAGCGCGGTTCGATGGCAGGACAAGGCTCGTCCGGGAAAGAAGGCTCTTCAAGCCAAGGAACTAAACAGGGCGCGTCCAAGTCCGGCCAGGGGTCTTCTGGTACTAACAACGCTGCCCCGGAGGAGTGGTCCAAGGCCCAAGGTCAAGGGAAAGAAAAAGGGAAAGGATCTAAATCCGGAGGAGGAGACACCGGTATGGGGTCAAGCTCTTCTCAAGGTTCGAGTACGTCGGGGACATCTTCAGGCTCTGGTGGATATTGACCTCGGTCGATAATAAAACTCCGGCTAAGATAATGGTAGTGGTTAACTTTGATATAGAGTCTTTTACACCACTCCCAATCACAACACTTGCTGATCCAGAGTGTGAGCTGCATTGGCTTGATTCATACAAAAGCGTAGCAATAACAACGAAACCAAACGCCGCTTTTGATGAATGGACTTATTCTTTTTCGTTAATTCATCATGAGGAACTGAGAATGAAGCATCTATCCACAGTAAATAAGCAGGCTTGTTGCGCAGTACTCGCGGCAGTTGCCTTTGTCGTCGCGGGGACGCTTCATGCCCGGGAGGATACGCCCAAGAGTCCGTCTGCCGTCGGTGCACCGGGCGGCTCCACAGATCAAGGATTCAGCAACATTAAAGGGGGTCAGTCCGATACCGGGACTGGTATGAACCCGGCGGTTACCGGGACGGGCGGTTCGGGAAGCACGGACAGCGGATCAAATTTAGGTAAGAAAAAAAGCCCGGGTAGCAATATGCCTGGCAGTTCGGGCATGAAATCCGGCGCCGGTTCCGGGAGCGGTTCAGGCGGCACCAGATAAAATATAAGTTCAAGCTCTTTGCGCCTGGCCTAAAGGAGGGGCTCGTACCGGAAACATGACGGTCCTTCGATCGCCCATCCCATTCTCCACCTCAGGGCAGCCTACCCCTATCTGAAAAACGATGATGTTTTGCCGCTGAATGCTATGGTCGAAGCAAGATCGAGGTGGAGCTTAGCCAGCGCTTCCGCCCGACTAGTGGGGGCGCTGCTTGAAAAATGCGGGCAGCCAAGTCAAGTAAGGAATTTGCTGGACCAACATAGAGGACGGGCTGCATCGATTGCAATTAATATAGCTGTCCAAGATTCTCAAACAGAAACAGAAGCCCGTTACATCTTTTTTTCGCTTACCTTAGGAAATAGCTTGCCTTCTGACGATTGCGTTATTTGCGGCCTTCAGTACGGCTGGCAGGAAAGCCGCGCGAACTTCCGATGCGCCCCGGAGGCTCGGTTCAATCGTATGCGTAAACCAGGAAGGGTTGCCGTTCAGGAAGTGACGATGCAAGTCGACGATCTGTCCGTAGCGCGGGGCAAGCTCCGTAATGACTCCATTGATTCGGTTCAAGTTGCCCCGCGCAACGCGCGCGTCAGTACTCAGAAAGTTTCGGGAATCATCACCGAACGTTGGGTCATAAACTGTGCCAAGCAGAACTGGCCGTACTGGGAGCGCATGCAGAAATGCATCTAAACGCTGCCGGAAACGCACTATGCCGCCCCCGGTATCGGCGGCAAGTCCGGCAAGGAGATCATTGCCACCAACCGTTACCAAGGCGACCGCCGGGCCGCTCACCTTGATCGCTATCGCCTGCCGGGAGAGATCATCGACTCGGCCACCATCCTGTGCCCGATGGTTGAGTTGTGCGGGCACGAACGACGAAAGATCGCGGCCCTTGTAGTCGGGGAACAGCTGGTCGTTATTGCGCACGATCAACTGTCCCGGATGAACACCATAGGCATTGTACCGTGCGCAGTCAAGGATCGAATCCCCGAATGTGAGGACCGTGAACCCGCCGTTGCGTGTGGTTGAGCCTAGCGCACCCAATGCTATAGCCGCAGTACTGGCGGCGAGCGTCTGTAGGCATCGCCGTCGGCTGGTATCCATCTCAAGCTCGTCGTTTTTAGCGGCTGTTGTTCCCGCCACAAGCCGTCTCAACTATTGAATCCCTACGCATACGCATAAATACTTTGACTGTTATTACACATCTACCGGTTGCAACGCGCAGCCTTTGACCAGGTTGAACTTCATACAGTGTGATGTACATGTATCCATAATAAAGGCAGAATTCAGCCTGTCCGTCAGTGGAATGATAGTTTATTCGGCTACCCTCCATTTTGGACAACGTATCTTCTGTGACACTCCTTCGGTTATTTTTTATTGAGGAAATTCGTCGGGAAAAGCTTGCGATTGACATCCGCGATTATCCCATTTAGAGTATTAAGCCCATGGGTTATTTAGTAAATATCCAAGGTGCTGTTTTTGCAGTCCATTCAGTGTAAGAAATTGTAAGGCTTGTCAACCAAGGATGCTATTTCATTAAACGTAAATTTGAGTAAAGGGGAAAGTAACGATGAAAACAACCAAAACAATGTCAGCGTTTGCGGGTTTTGCTCTTGGGTTGCTGTTGATAGGGAGCGCGCAGGCTGCGGAACAAAAATTTCACGTGGTTATTAATGCTTATGACACCAATATTCCTGAGCTCAACGTCGAAGGCGTGACAGTTAAGAATATTCGCGCTTTCAATGTTCTCAATGAACCCGAGACGCTGACCGTCAAGAAAGGGACCTCAGTAAAGATTACTGTAGAGAACAAATCTCCCATCAGCGAGGGATTTTCCATTGATGACTATGGAATTAAAGAAGTACTGAAGGCGGGAGAAACCAAGACCATCTCTTTTGTCGCTAACAAGGCTGGCGCTTTCACAATTTGGTGCCAACTCCACCCCAAGAATATCCATCTACCTGGTTCCTTGAATGTCATTGACTAAAGAGATCTTTTAGGGACCGTGAAGAAGTCGCCGGATCGGTGGTGAAGACAGGTGGACTCACTACCCTGATTGATATGGAAATAAAGGGTATCAACGAGGAAACTTGAATTTGACCATTACGATCTACGGCATCAGGAACTGCGATACGATCAGGAAAGCCCGTTCCTGGCTGGAAGGCCAGGGAGTCGTTTATCGTTTCCATGATTACAAAACGGCTGGGATCGAGCGTAGTAATCTGGAGTACTGGTGCAGGGAGCTCGGCTGGGAGGCGTTGCTGAATCGCGCAGGTACGACGTTTCGAAAGCTTCCGGACCTCGACAAACAGGAACTGGATGCGCAAAAGGCTACCGCCTTGATGCTTGCGCATCCTTCCCTTATCAAGCGGCCCGTATTGGACCTCGATGGACGTTTGCTGGTGGGATTCAAGCCGGAATTATACGAGAGTGTAATAAGCGTGACTTCGTGATCCCAGCTTGGACGGACGATAGGTTTTCATCAGCGGAGCGAACCGCTGGATATGCTAGGCGATTTGTTAGACTTCTCGTCCCGATAGTCGACACTCAGTAGCAAGAAGTAAACATAAAAGCAAAACGGCGTCATATTTTTTCGTCGGCATTTTTTCCATACTTTCCACTCCCATCCATAGGCCTTTCCTGACCCCGGTAGTTATCGGGGGCCAGGAAAGCCTTTTACCTGTTATTCCCGGATATCACTTCCCGCACGGCCCTTCGGCCGGCCCGGCAGGTCGCCGCTGCGCCAATGTCTTTGTCAACCTCCCAAGTCACGTAGCACTGTAGCCCAGATAGCCATAAATAGTACCCATAGCGCTCAACGCGGTTATTTCGGGATGAGCTGATCGAGCTATTCTTTTATGTGGCTTACCGTACAGATTCAGCTAGTGAAATGCGAGAAGGTGCTCGTGAGAAATTTTTCTGATTCTCTTCAATTCTTGAATTCGAAACGCGACAGTGGCGGCAGCCGCTTAGTCATTTTGTCAATGGATCTTCACGGAGTGGAAAATGAAAAAACCGGTAGACAGGGATATATTCGGCTTCACCCTTGCCCAGTTCGAGGATTGGGCGGAAAAGAGCTCACGAAAAATGTTTAAACGCCACAAGAAAGAACGAAATTTTCTGGACGACGTGTCCGAGCGCAGCGGAGGCAAGGTGATTGCCATTTCACAGAAATCCAGGCACCGTCCCCGCGCAAACTGAAAATTATATCTCCCGCTCCCTTGCGGGACGATATGGCCTTCGCGTCCGCTTCAGTTCGCGTCCGGCGTTGACGGCCTACAGGAGGGAAGATGCCTACTGATTCTCCCTGGCGCCACGACAGCAGAAAACCCTGACGGAAAATCGGAACCCAAATATCTACTGACATTCCCTCCTGCGGACGAGGGGGAGCGGGCCGCAGAGGCAACGGGTTCCGTTACCTTCGTTGGAACTGCAACCGTAATGATACGTTTCGGTGGGTTGATTATCCTTACCGCCCCCAATTTTCTGCATGAAGGGGATCATGTCCACCTTGGATATGGTTTGACTTCGAAACGGCTCACCAATCCGGCTATCGAGCTGGCGAATTTGCCGCCAATTGACTTGATCGTGCTCTCCCACATGCACGAGGACCATTTCGACCGGTTCGTGCAAAAGAATCTGGACCGGGATATTCCTATTGTGACAACTGAGGAATCAGCCGGGATGCTGAAAGAAATGGGGTTCCGGAAGCGCTACCCTCTGAGGACATGGGATTCACTCGGCGTTGAGAAGGGCAATGCCACGCTTCGCATTACTTCCATGCTGGGACGCCATGGGCCACCCATCATCGCCAAACTTTTGCCGGAAGTAATGGGCTCCGTGCTTAGCTGAATTCCTTCTTGAGCCGCGCTTCCAGATCGGCCTCCTACTTGCGGCGGCGAGTCTTTCTTTATCCCTATGTTTGATTCCGAACGGAATATCCAGCCTCGCCTATTAGAATGAAAGCGTGACTTGCTTCAGGAAACTTGAAAAAAGTCGAGGTAAACAGAGTCCAGGGCCGGCATAGGCTGACGCTTTGCACGCTTTTACCTCATCCCCCATCCGCTACGCAAGTAATCCCCATGAGGAGACCAAAATGGCGCTTAATTTATTTGAAGAGAAGGGTTGCCCCCTTGATAGGCAACGGTTTACCTGGAAGGAACTCGTACAGACGCCCATCAGCAAGCTCGATGACGACGCGTTTACTCGGGTCCGGATCATTTTGATGAACGGCATAGAGATGGAAGCGCTGCGTTTCTCGCATTCCTGTGCGCGCATGAACCAGGCGCTGCAACTCCCGCTCGCACAGCTCCGCCGTGTCGAGCAACACCAGGCTACCATGGTAAATGGATTGCTCGGCGCCGACCACTCAACGCTGGAAACAACGATCGGCTATGAACAGGTTGCGATCGAAGTCACCGCCGTCGTGGCACAAAATGAACCGGATGAGTACCTGGCCCAGGTGTACCGTTTCGGGATGCTGGAGGATTTTGACCATCTCTACCGTTACAGCGCGCTGCTGGACCGGCTGGAAGGCAAGGACGCGAATAATATCACGCAGTGCTACACGGATATCGTTCCGGGTCGTCCCACGGGGGTGGAGCACCGCGCCCCCCAGGACGATCTCCGCGAACACTATGACCGCTCGCGCGCCGCCCCAATTTCAAAAATGAATGCGTTGACCATCCTGTCCGGGGAACAGCAAACGCATAATTTTTACATGAATGTCGGACCTCTTTATGCCGACCCCGTGGCGCGGCAGTTGTACGCCGAGATTGCGTCGATAGAGGAGCAGCATGTCACCCAGTACGAATCGATCATCGATCCGAATGAGACCTGGATGGAAAAGTGGCTGTTGCATGAAGCCAACGAGGTCTACAACTACTACGGATGTGTACAGCAGGAATCCAACTCGCGGGTCAAAGCCATCTGGGAGCGGTGCCTTGACTATGAGCTGGGTCATCTCAACGTCGTAATGGATTTATTCAAGCAGTACGAGCGCCGTGACCCAGCCGAGATTCTGCCCCAGACACTACCCGAGCCCATCCATTATGAAAGTCAGCGGGAATTCGTACGCCGCGTACTCAGCCAGGAGGTCGATTTACGCGCTCTTGGCAAGCAATTCGTGGATAAATCCCGGGAAGGGCCGGAATCACAGGAATACCGGGCACATATGAACTCGGGAGGCTCACCCACCCAGACGGTTGCGGCTGGCTATCAGTGGTCTCCCGGAACAGAGCTTGCTCGAGGAACCGAGTATACCGGCGATATGGAGGCCACCCGCGATTCGAAGTCCGCCCGGAATACAGAATTCATCCGCTAGGACGACAGATACAGACAACAGGAGATCAAATCATGGAAAAAAGCACCGCTTTAGGAACCAATCGCACAGGTATCGATATGTCCCCCGTTGACGTCAAGAAAATGCTGGCGCTGACCAACGTCACGCCTCCCAGCTCAAACGGAGACGAACGAGCAATCGCAGAAATGCGTAGCCGGCACATTGCCGATGCCAGCGTTATCGGCTCAGTTCCACCCCCGGGCTCCCTGAAGGGGGTGGCAAGTACCGCAATGCAAAAACTGACAGGAAAAAACCCGGAAGCGTTCATCGACAAGCTTGGTTGCCGGCTTGCCTTCGAGCGCGCCGGCGTGCGTCTTTACGACGCCCTCATCGTGAAGGCCTCATCCATTCCTGGAGCCCCGTCCGAGATTCCGCTCGATACATTGCGGAAATTCCGGAATGAAGAGCTGCGGCACTTCAGGCTTCTGGAGGGAGCAATACGTTCAATTGGCGCCGACCCTACGACGCAAACGCCGTCCGCCGATGTCGACGGCATGGCTTCGCTCGGCTTGATGCAGGTACTGACCGATCCTCGCACATCCTTGTCGCACTGTCTGGAAGCTATTCTCATTGCCGAGCTCGCGGATAACGACGCTTGGCAACTGCTTATTCAGTTGGCTGCCAAGATGGGCATGGATGACATGGCCCGGGATTTTGAGACCGCCTTGCAGGAGGAAGATGTACATCTGGCACACATACGCCAGTGGTTTAAGGAGTCTGTGCTGGATGATGCTGCCGTTGCCGCTTAGGCTGGATTTGCGCTGCCTTTGGTAAAAGGCACTAGCACGGATCCTCCGGGGTGACCCGCGTCGTTGTAGCTGTAGAGAACAGCTGCGGCGACGTCTTTCAACCTGGAGGGTTCACATAACGCTACGCAAGCGCCGCCAAATCCCGCGCCCGTTAATCGGGCCCCATATACATGGGGGTTCGCCTGCAGCAATGCCACCAGATAATCAAGCTGAGGTATCGAGACTTCATAGTCGTCCCGAAGGCTCGCGTGAGACGCGTTCATCAGTTCGCCGAATTCCTCGGCGTTTTTACAAGCTGCTGCACGCCGGACACGGTCATTCTCGCTGACGACGTGCCGCACCCGGCGTTGCAACGGCTCAGGCAGGGCGCGGGAGGCGGAGCTGTCGTGGATGTCGCGCAGTGCGGTCACTCCCAGTCGACGCGCTGCCTCCTCGCACTCGGCGCGGCGCCGGTTGTAGCCGCTATCCGCAAGACTGCGTGGAACTCCCGAATCCAGGACCAGGACCGCCGATACAGGGGGTAACGGGATCAGCCGCCGTTCCAGTGTACGGGTGTCGAGAAACAATGCGTTGCGGGTGTCGGCAAGGCTTGAAGCCATCTGATCCATAATGCCGCAGCGCACGCCCGCGTGCTTTACCTCGGCAAGCTGTGCCAGTCGCGCGATGAGAACATCATCGAGCTGCACGCCCGTCAGCGAGCGCAAGGCCCGGAGGGTTGCGACCTCGAGCGCCGCGCTTGATGAAAGACCTACTCCGATGGGAACGCTGGAGCACACATGGATGTCGAGAACGGACGTTTTGACGCCCGCTGCGCGGGCTTCCACGAGGCAGCCATACACGTAGGTGGCGAAGTGCTCGGACGGCGGGTGGTCCAACGTAAAGCGAACCGTGACGTCGAGCGCATCGGCATGCAAGACGTATTCATGCTTGTTGTTGGGGCGCATGCTCACCAGCGTGTGCTGATCGATGGCGATCGGCAATACGTAGCCGTCGTTGTAGTCGGTATGATCCCCTAGCAGATTGACACGGCCCGGGGCTCGCCCCACTGCAACGGGGGACATTCCAAATATTTCCTGGAAGCTACTCATTGAATGTCTCGGCGGAAGGAGTGGAACCGGCCTGGCTCCAGCGTAGGAAGGCAATCATTCGATTTTGATTCTTACTTGCTGTAGTTCACGAGCCTTGTCTTCCGGCAGCGCATCCATAGCAAAGAAGCCTGCGGCGATTTCCGTCCCGGCCAGGTACTTGAGCCGGTCGCGCGTGCGGTAGGGGGGATAAAATTGCGCGTGAAGATGCGATTCAGGATGGGGCTTGCCATCGGTAGGCGCCTGGTACCAGGCCATTAAATACGGGAAAGGCCTTTCCCAGAGCCCATCATATTTCAGCAGTACGGTCTTCAGTGCCCGGGCCAGGTCGGCGCGCTGCTCGACGGCGAGCTGGATGAAGCTCTCCACCGGCTCGATCGGGGCGACCCAGACCTCATAGGGATAGCGGGCGCATACCGGTACGAACGCCACCGCATGGACGCCCTCATAAACCATGCGCACACCCACGCGCCGTTCGTCCGCAATGAGTTCCTGCAGTACCCCGCGGCCCTGCCTGGCATGGTGTGATTGCGCTTCCTGCTGCATGCGCGCCGGCACGGGCGGCACGACAGGGTAGGCATAAATTTGTCCGTGCGGGTGGTGCAAGGTTACGCCGACCTCGGCGCCCCGATTCTCGAACGGCAATACATAGGCGATGTCACCACGCCGGGCGAGCCTGGCGGTCCGGTCAGCCCATACTTGCAGCAGCAACTCAATGTGGGCGAGAGACAGCGAACCAAGCGACGCGTATGCGTTCTGCGTGAACACCACCACATCACATTGGCCCGCCGCGGGTGCGCTCGGCACGATAAGGGCAGGCGGCTCGGCGCTAGTTCTGTCGAGGGAGGGGAAGCGGTTATCGAACACCGCCACGTCCCATTCCCCAGCCGGCACTTCCGTTGGAAAAGCCGGATCAGAGGTTACCGCCAGCGGGTTGTACTCCGGGGGTGGCAAAAAAGTGCGTCCTTGCCGATATGCCGCATAAGTCACCCATTCGCCGCGCAGTGGATGCCAACGCAAGTGAGGGTGCTTATTCAAGGGTTCGGCGAAAGGACTTGGCGCAATGATATTTGGATCGATCGCCTGACGGGCGTAAAGAGTCAGTTGCCGCCCATCCGGTTTGGTGAGATCGAGTGTATGCATTAGACGCCGCCGGGTATGTGCGTGGGCGAGACAAGCGTCATCTTTGCAATGTCTTCAATGGGAATCTTGGGTGTGCGATCGGCGCAGAGCAATCCGTTCGCTTCCTGAAACGTATCGGTGAACTGGGTGTAGCAAAAGCCACTGAAGAGCGCCGTGTGAATCACTGCATCCATCAGTTCGCCATACATCCGCGCGAACTCGTCAACGTCTTCGGCGGTACTGTAGCCCCAAATCTGCTTTATGCCCGGCTGGGGGCACTTGGCGAATGCGATGCCGCCGAATTCGGTCAGCATGATCGGCTGCCCCCGATGGGGATAACCATCGAGTGTAAGAATTCGCCCGCCAGGCCGCCGCCGGTCGAATAGCTGGTCCAAGCGGATTTCGGGGCCATAGCGCTGGCGCAGATGTTCCGTGTTGGCGTCATAATCATGAATGCCGATGATGTCGGTGGCGCTGCTTTCCCAGCCATCGTTGCCGATCACCGGGCGTGTCGCATCCAGCGTTTTCGTCAGGTGGTACAGTGCTTCGACAGCATGGCGCTGCTTGCCCATGACAGTGAGTTCAGGCACGCCCCAGGATTCATTGAAGGGCACCCAAACGATGATGCAGGGATGGCTGTAGTCGCGCTCGATCACCTCTGTCCATTCGCGTACGGTCCTCTTGATGGCGCTGCGCGTGAAGCGGTAAGCCGAGGGCATTTCTTCCCATACCAAGAGTCCCAGCCGGTCGGCCCAGTATAGATATCGCGGGTCTTCAATCTTTTGATGCTTGCGCACGCCGTTAAAACCCATGGCTTTCGCAAGCTCCACATCCCGGCGCAGGGCATCATCGCCGGGGGCGGTGAGCAGGGTATCCGGCCAATAGCCTTGATCGAGCACAAGCCTGAGCGTGTACGGTCTTCCGTTGAGCATGAAGCGATCGCGCAGAATGTGAACCGACCGTAACGCGGTGTATGAGATGAACTCATCCACAACCTCTTCACCTCGCATGAGCCGCACTGTGGCATCAATCAACGTAGGGCGTTCCGGACTCCACAGTAGCTCGTTGCGATAATCATCGATGCCTGGGTCCGACAGCACTATCAACCGGTCGGTTTCACGGTCCACCACCTGGTAGCGGTCATGGGCAAGCAGACGCTCGCCGTGGCGCAAACAGACGTCCACGCTCAAGCCCTGGGCCGGGTCTCCCAGGACGCGGGCTTCAAAGCCAATCGCGTAGTGCTCGACCTGGGGCGTCCATCGGATTTTCTCGAAGTAGGTGTGTGGCACCCGTTCCAGCCAGACCGTCTGCCAGATTCCGGTTGTTCGCGGATACCAGATGGAGTGCGGCTCCAATTGCCAATCTTGCTTGCCCCGCGGCTTGGCCAGTTCATGCGGGTCATCCTCCACCTGCACCGTCACTGTCTGATGGCCGGACGGTTTGAGCATGTGGGTGATATCGGCCCAAAATGGAGTGTGTCCACCCTCGTGGGTAACTGCCAGGCAACCGTTGATCCATACCCGAACGGCATAATCAACCGCGCCGAAGCGTAAGATTACCCGGCCGGGGGCCGGTTTAAAGTTGAAGTTGCGCTGATACCAGCACAATGGGTGAAATCCCCGGTTTCCGATACCGCTGGCCTCCGACTCGGGCGCGAAGGGCACGACAATTTCCATTGGCCAGGATTTGATTTGGGATGGCAGGGCATATTGTCCTGAGTCGTCATAGCAAAATCGCCAGACACCGTTGAGCGAAGTCCAATTGGAGCGCTGCATTTGAGGGCGGGGGTAGGCAAATTGCAATGCGTGGTTCCCCTCGGAGGCGGTCGAGTCAGGGTAAAGGCGAATATTTCAGCACTTGCACGGAACCTGGGAGAGTACGCTGTCAGTGCATTCCGTGATAAAGATCTTCGCCATTTATGCAAAGCTCATTGCCCCTGGCAGGGGCGCACTCTTCTACGCCAAATCCCTTGTCTTTTACGAATTCGCCGTGGACGCGCAGCTTCCTAATTCGATGAGGTGCTTGATGAGTTTGTCGTGATGATATGGCTAAAAGCCGCGCTTTTTCTGTACGCTACCATACAGAGCAATGACGGTGCATGGCCACCGGACAAAGAACCGTAGCGAGCGGAGAAGGTGGCATAGAACCCCCTGGAACTGATCCAAACTGACACCTGGCTACTCCTGGCTGACCGGGGAAACCGCTATTCTCCAGCACCTCGCCGAGGAAGGTTACTTCGGATAGTGCATTTGATCCACGTTTACCTCAAGCCGCTCGGCCTCGGCAAGGTGTGACACCAGCGCGGGCTTTATTTTAGTCAGCAAGGCTTTCAGTTCGTCATTCCTGGCGTTAGGCATCAGTTTATGGTTTATCACGTCGATAACCTGTTTGTGGAGAACGATTTCCTGATAGACGTAACCTTTATCGAAACGCTTGCCGCTCATTTTCTTGAGCCGGGTCAGATTTTTCTGGCGATCCTGTTTTAGGCTTTTACTGATCTTGCCTTCTTCGGGCGTGATGTTGAGTTTCTTTGCCAGTTCGACTACTTGCCGGTTGACGTCGGTATGTTCGCTGATCATGGTGTTAGCGAATGCTTTAACCTGTTCGTTGGTGGTTTTGGATTCTGCAAGCTCCGCAGCGTGGATATCGACTTCGTTGGCGGCAATCAAGATACCAATAATTTGTGTATCATTGAGGCTGCCTTTATCCTGAGCAACGGCTTCAATGGTAGGCGCCATCAGAGCGAGGGCAATGATTAACAGGTTCTTCATGAGAGCTCCTTATATTTAAACATGGGTGGTTACGCGCTTGATAAAGCAGGTCAAGGCGTAGGTCATGCTGATCCTTTTTACAGGAATTTTCTGTGCGATAACAAACAGATGCGTAAGAAAGTTTACGCTTGGCGCCAAGCTGATATTCTTGGGACGCATTTATCCCGACCCCTCCTGTCTCGCCCCGACGTCTTTCCATTCATTACTGAAATCTACGTCCCATACTGGTCAGATTGGCCCTCGCTCTTTTAGCTGAATGGGTTCCTCATGTTTAAAAGCGAACTAATGTTGTGCACCGAACAGAACACAAAGAGATGTAGGAGGATTCTTATCGGAATTATGCTCGTCCCGGGTAGACCCCACCTCTTGAGCTGTCCATGGCTGAAAGGGATAAACCGGGTGAGAAGGGCCTATGCCGCTCTATGCCGCTTCTGACGAGCTAACTGATATTGAGGAAACCCGCAAGGAAAACTGCACACCGGAAATAAGCAAATTGATAAACGTGTGGGACAAATTGAACCAGTTGGCCAATCGTGCAACAGTAGAAGAAAAAAGCATTAAAAGTAGCGGGAACCCATGGATATATTTTTGTCCAGGTTCTTCCTGATTCCCGGAGGTCTCCGGGCTGTAACAGTCCCTGGTATTACCTCGGGCTCCATATCTTTCATGCGGGCAGCGTAGGCCGGCCGCTCTTCCGATTCCAGTAGCGCACAAACCTCATGTTTGCATTCTTCGAGCAGCGCATCAAGCCGACTGCCGTGCCCGATGCGCCGCCACCCCCCCGGTTGCTGGCGTTTTATTGGCATTTTGTTAGCCAGACAAAAGGCCTGTATGTCGCGTTATTTGTTACCGGCCTGATCGTGGCATTGATTGATATTCTGATCCCGGTCTTTATCGGACGTCTCGTCCATGTGATGGAGGCGGCGGACCGGGCTATCGCATTTCATGATGCCATGCCCATGCTTGTCGGGATGGCGTTGCTGGTGCTGATCGGGCGACCCCTCGCAATATTGATCGACAGCCTGGTGCGCCATAATGCTGTGGTGCCGGGCGTGACGAGCCTGATACGGTGGCAGAGTCATTGGCATGTCGTGCGGCAGAACTGGCCGTTTTTTCAGAAGGATTTTGCGGGGCGCATCGCCAACCGTGTCATGCAAACCAGCCATGCCGTACGCGAAAGCGTAATGAAAAGCATCCATGCAGTCTGGTACATTGCCGTATACGGAGTTTCCTCGCTGTTGCTGATGAGTGGTGCGGACTGGCGGCTGGCACTGCCGACCGCATTATGGTTTATCAGCTATATTCTTTTTTTGGGGCATTTCGTACCGCGCATGCGTGATCTAGCCAATGCCAGCAGCGCATTGAACTCTGTGACGATGGGCCGGATAGTGGATAGTTATAGCAATATTATCACTGTCAAATTGTTCTCTCGTGCCGTTGACGAAGACGCATACGTGCGCGAGGTGATCGACGCCCATACTGCGACGGTCGCCGCCCACATGCGCGTCATTACAAGCTTTATCGTCGCGCTATCCATGCTTAACGCACTGCTCTTGGTTAGCACCGCAGCGATCGGCGTTACGTTATGGAGCCAGGGTCATGTGGATGCGAGCGCGGTGGCAATGGCGATTCCGCTCGTCTGGACGATTGCCAACTCGGCAGGCTGGGTAAGTTGGGACATGGCCAGCGTCTTCGAAAACGTTGGCGCAGTACAGGAGGGCATGGAAACGATTGCTGTGCCTCATACACTGATTGACAAGCCCAGGGCGATCAAGCTGGGCGTAGACACTGGCAAGGTACGAGGGGAAATTCGCTTCGAAAACGTGGCCTTCGCTTACAGCCGTGGCGACGACAGGAAAGTGCTCGACTGCCTCAACGTGGTCATTCGCCCTGGGGAACGCGTCGGCGTGGTGGGGCACTCGGGCGCCGGCAAATCCACGCTGATCAACCTGCTATTGCGCTTCTATGAGGCCGAAGCAGGAACCGTCCGGATCGACGGCTATGATATCCGTGAAGTAACGCAGGAAAGCCTGCGTGCGGCAATTGGCGTGGTAACGCAGGATACATCATTGTTCCATCGTTCCATCGCCGAAAACATCGCTTATGGCAGCCCGGAGGCAACCGTGGCGCAAATCGAATTCGCCGCGCGGCGCGCGCAGGCGCACGAGTTCATTCTGGGCCAGAAGGACTGGAAGGGACGTACTGGCTATGAAGCATACGTAGGCGAGCGAGGAGTGAAGCTCAGCGCCGGCCAAAGGCAGCGCATCGCGATTGCACGCGTGGTGCTGAAAAATGCCCCGATCCTGGTACTGGACGAGGCGACGTCGGCCCTGGATAGTGAAGTTGAACTCGTGATCCAGGAACAGTTGCTTGGACTGATGGAAGGCAAGACGGTAATCGCTATCGCGCATCGGCTATCGACCATTGCGCGCATGGACCGGCTGCTCGTGCTGAGCGAGGGCCATATCGTCGAGCAGGGCACGCATGATGAACTGCTGCGCTTTGGCGGTCATTATGCTGCACTATGGCGGCACCAATCGGGCGGATTTACTACGGCTGCCCTTGCCTCTAAATCAGCTGTACTGTCGCCTGAGCCGAACGTTTCAGCGCCTCAGCAGCTTTTTTCCCGGCTATAAAGGCATGGTCCGAATTATAGTATTCCCACTCGCTGTAGCGGCCCGCTAAAATAATGTCATTTCCGGCCAACCAATTTCTTATCACCGCGACATTATCCGCTCGCTGGTGGTCATAGACGACATAAGCGTAAGGCATGTCCACGGCATTCGCAGCGATAATCTCGTCGTCATCCCTCAGCACACCAACGCTAATGCAGTCCTGCCGGCAGCGGTCGATCAATTTCTGTCCGTCAACAGGTAAGGGTTTCCAGGGAGAGTAGGTGATTTCGCAGGTCAGACCGAATCCTCCGGGCGGATTGCATTCCGGACTCGCGTTTCCTTGAAAAAAGATGCGATGGAAAATTGTGTCCTCGGGATAATAAACCCAATGTTTATCGGTAATCTTTTCACGCGCCACGCCCAGGTTGATGCAGCGTACCGATACGTGGCGTAAACCGCGGGCCGCTGCCCGTACTTTGGGTGGAGCCTCTTCACCCATCGTCTTGATGAGCTCAGGCAAAGGCATCGTACTGATCAGCTGGTCATAACGAAAACAGCTCCCGTTTGCAAGTCTCACGAGACGTTTGCCGGGCGAAACCTCAATAACCTGCGCGTTCAGTTCAATTTTGCCTTTGATGTGAGGCAGGAAGCCTGACATCATTGCCTGGAATCCCCCGCGCAGAGGATAGCCGAAGCGAGAGTTGGGTCCCATCGGCTTTGCGACAGGCTCCAGCGCCCCTTCGATTATTTCCTCAAGGTCAGGCAGCGGAACCCGCCCCCCCAGCCATGAGGTTTCCATCTCCTCAAGGGGAACCGTCCATAACTTTCGGTTATACGGAACTGCAAAATGCTTTGCTATTCCAAAGCCCCACATCTTATAAATGAATTCTTCAAAGTCCTGACTATTCTCTTTTTTTTCTGCACCCCTATCCAGGGATATCGCATTGGATGGAACGGTTACCGTGCCATCCGCACAGCAGTCGTTGCCTATACCGGCCGGTGAAGCCGTCGTGGCACAGCTTGGCATATTTTTCGTTTCTGCTTTGACATTTCCAAACCGGGCCTCGATCGCTCCGATCAAACACTCCTTGATCACTTTGGGCGGCAGCCCATATAACGCGCCCTGGAAGGGATAGCGCGTATAAACCTCCTTGCTGTAGACCCATGCCTCGCGATTCTGCCAATGAACATTTTCACCCAGCAATTTCTTATAAAGCTCCTGGACGTAGTCATCATTGGAAAACATGATGTGGCCGGCATGATCAAAGGTAAAGCCTTTATCTTCGATGGAGCGGCACCATCCTCCCACCGTCGGATTTTTTTCCAGCAAGAGTGTGCTTTTTCCCAGATGATACGCGGCACTGAGCCCTGTTGGCCCCGCTCCCAGGATGATGCAGTCGAAGTCCGATACGTTGGACGCGTTCGCTTTATTCGGATACAAAGCCTCGCGCCGCTCCACAGGTTGAAAGTACTCCATAAATCCGGGGTTCGGTGACGCTTCCGACAACAAGCGATGCATTCTCGCCGCCGTAATTTCCCACGAACCGGAAGATACGATAGCGTGCATCATCCTGATTCTATCCGCTCGCTCCCGTGGTGTTTCCCGCAAGGCTCTTTCGCAAGCCGAAATGAATTCTTCCGTTCGGGCGGCAACAGAAACGGCACTTCCATAGAGCTCGACGACATCCGTGATATTCGTACTGATGATGGGTAATTCCGCCACCATATATTCCAGGGTCTTGGTAGGGCTAATGAAGCGGGTCGATTCGTTAAGCGCAAATGGGAGGAGGCAGGCATCCCAGCTTGCCAGAAATTGTGGCAGTTCCCTGTAAGGCTGCTGGCCCAGGTAATGAACATTTGGGCGTTGCGGCAACTCCGCCACATCAATTTTTGCCACCGGGCCGACCAATATAATTTGCCAATCGGTATGTGCGTCGGCAAGGTTCGCAATGAGCCCTGTATCGATGCGCTCATCAATAACGCCGTAGAATCCCAGGCGCGGCCGGGATATCGCCCGGTGCGTGGGGTGAATACGGGTACGATCCAGTGCCTGGGCGAAATGGGCGACATCCACGCTGCTGGGGAAACAGTGGACGTTAGGGTGACGCTCATGTTTGGCCCGAAAAAGGCTGGGGCCGCCAGTAAAGACAATATCAGCTTTCTTGAATAATGCATTTTCACGTTGCAGCAACTGCCTGGGAGAATTCTTGAACGCGGCCAGTTCATCCATGCAGTCATATACAATCAAGCGTGGATGCAATTCGTCCAGCAGCGGTATTGCCATAGGCGTATAGAACCAGGCGATATGATCTTCGTGTTCGGCTATCAATTGGCGAATCAGCGGCTTCAAATAGGGCAGTTGCGCATCATGGAAGCCGGCAGCTTTTACCGGGGTATGAGGCGTGTGGACGGTAATGTTTGGATGCGGCGTAGAAACCACCGCCAAATGTTCTTTTTCATGAAATACCGGTTCCTCGAAAAAAAGGATCTGGTAATGCTCCGCCAGGTGGGACAAAAGATGTTGAGGCCGTTGAAATACAAAGTCCCACCGGAGGTGTGACATGACGATAATGGTCTGCATTGAGTCTCCAAGAGGGACGATTTGCTTTGCTGGAATGAGGACATGGCAATGTATTCAGGCACAACATATGCGGTCCTGCTGTCTCGCGTGAACATCCAGTGGGGCCAATAAAAAAAAAGTAAAATGACCTGATATGAGCGTCATTTCTTAAAGACCGACTCCTGCTTGCATCGATATCGATAAATTATCGAAGGCACGTTTCCAGCGGGAAGTTTCGGCAGGAGTCTCCAGCCCCACTTTGGTATCGTTTCGTTATTCCTCCATTAATTCCTCTTTGCGCCTGGCTATTTCAAGACCAATCTCTTCAAGGTCCATTTTGGATTTTTGTGCCTTGGGAAATATCTGATTCTGTTCTTCTTCTATGTGGTGATTAACATATTCACCTAATACAGTTACCAATGCGTCATACATCGGATCGGAAACATTCATCGACTGAATCTGCGCGATCAGATCTTTTGCCGATGCATGCTCCACTACTGCCTCGTTCATCAGATCATCATCATCAATCGCTTCGCGGACGGCAGGATAGAATATTTCCTCTTCCAGTTGCGCATGGATGGAAAGTTCCTTGCAGATCTGTGTGGCCAGTTCTTCTTTTCCTTCCTCGTCATTCTTTTTGCATAACTTTTCGTACTCCTTGAACAGCTTTTTTACCTTGTTGTGATCATCAGTCAAGAGCTTGGTTGCATCGTTTTTGCTTTTGCCCGTTGCATGTGTTGCGGATTTCCGTGTTGTGCTTTGTGTTGTCGGCATGATTATCTCCAGTTGTGTCAATAACGATAAATTGGGTGATTTGTCGAAGACCGCAAATCGCTTCTTCGCTTCTTCTCGAATCCATAACAGATGGGCCATGCATTCGTTGCAAGCAAGATAATCCGTGGCGCTCTCAGGTTCCGTTCGATAACCCACATTCGCCGCCCAATTCTTGAGCATGCTATTTGTGAGAAGGCTCGGTGGCGGCAAGACGGCCTGATTGCTATCCCTGCTAGTCCTATCCGACTATGTATGATTCCGAACAGAAGGAAGTGATTTTGTTCACTAGCATCAAATCGTCCTCTGTTTTTAATACCTATAATGAGGTAAGGATTCCAATGACATCCATGTGCTTAATTGAATTCAACAACGTGTCAGCGGAAGAATTTTTCAAATATTCCAAATAGGAGTTTTCCATCATGACTTCAGACAGGGAAAGAAACAGTAATGACAGAGGCGGCGGTAACGAAAGTAAACGTGGCTTTGCTTCGATGGATGAAAATAAACAACGTGAAATCGCCAGCCAGGGTGGTAAAGCCGCTCATGAGAAGGGAACTGCGCACGAGTTCGATTCTGAAGAAGCTCGTGAAGCCGGCCGAAAAGGTGGCCAAGCGGCGCATGAGAAAGGAAGGGCGCACGAATTCAGTTCTCAGGAGGCTCGGGAAGCTGGACGAAAGGGCGGGGAATCTCGCGGAAAAGGCGGTGCGGACAATAATGACTCTTCGTCTTCGAGCAGGGGCGGGGGTTCCGGACAGCATGCAAAGGCAGGTAGTCAAAGCCATAAAAACCGCTAACAGCCCGGTGCGCGAAGAAGACAGAAAGAACGTCTTCTTCCGCAGCTGTTACACCTCATGCAGCAAGGCTTTCCAGGCTCTGCCTGTGGAGTTAGACGGGGCGCTCCTTTAGAGTTTTGCTATCAGATCCTGGGCGTCAAACGGAGCCTTTACCTTGACATCGTTATCGAAATAGCAATAGACGTCGCGGGAATGCCGTTGCGGCGGCGGTTGCGTGGAGATAAGGTGCGCATCATCCGGCTGAGAGCCGATGCGCCAGGCGTGGATCCGGTCTGACCAGCGCGTCAGCGCTTCGGGGGAATAGCCGCTTGCATAGATCTCCTTGTCGCCATGCAAGCGGAGATAGAGAAAATCGGCCGTAATGTCTTCCCGGTAGGGCCACTTTCCTGCTGTATCCGCGACCACCAGCGCAATGTTGTGTTCACGCAGCAGCTGCACAAAAGACTCGTCGACGAAGCTTTCGTGCCGGATCTCGATCGCATGACGTAATACGCGGTTGGCATCGATAGCCAGGCGGGCACGCCCGGTCATGCGTTTCTCGCGCCGGCGGGCAAGGCTCAGCGCCTGTTTGGTATCACGCGGCAAAATCTCGAAGAAACCCTTCATTCTTCCGGCGTCGTAGCGGAAGCTCGGGGGAAACTGCCATAAGATGGGGCCGATTTTCTCCCGCAAGTTGAATATTCCGGACGCGAAAAAATTGGCGAGCGGGCCTTCGACATCCCGCAGACGTCTTATATGCGTAATATAGCGCGCCCCCTTGATGCTGAAAACGAAGTTTGGCGGCGTATCCTGATACCAGCGCTCGAAACTCTCCGGTCTTTGCAGCGAGTAAAACGTCCCGTTTATTTCTATTGTGGAAAACTTGCGAGAGGCGTATTCAAGTTCGCGATGTTGCGGAAGGCCGGGAGGATAAAAGACCCCCCGCCATGGCGGATAGCGCCAGCCGGAAATTCCAATTCGCGTTTCGCCCATTTGTTATCAGCCCTGTCCGCCCGGCAATGCTTCGCCGCCGGGGGTATAGGCGGGCGGTACGTAGAAATTGAGCGTTCGCAAGGCGTCCTGGCCCGTATTGCGAATTTCATGCTCGTCGCCCCGTTCGACAAGCATGAGCGCGCCTTCTTCCAGCTGGTGGCGTTCACCATTCACTGTCGCGATACCGGTTCCCGACAATACATAGAGCCACTGATCAGCGCCGCGGTGGCGATTGCCGGAACCGCCTTCCGCACTCCCGGGCGGTAAAACCATTTCGGCTGCCTGGGAGCCGCGATTGCCGAGGACCACGCGAAATCCATTTTCGAACCGTAGATTTTTCCATTTCATTTATGCCTCCTGTGTCAATCTATAATTGAACCATGGGAACATAAGCGGTTTCGCGATGCTTGATGCTTGCGGAGGATTCCACAAGATTTGTCATCGCTCTCAAGGCAAGCAACGCCCTATTTTACGTGGCGCGCAGGAACGGCTTTGCCAGCTCGAGATCGGTTACAAACCGGCGGTATTCATTATCTTTGTCTTGCTCGGGCACGCGCAGCAAAAACGATGGATGGACGGTAATCAATAATGATATCCCTGGCGCATACTGATGCAGCTTGCCGCGATTCACCATGATGGGTGTTGCGCGACCGAGAATAGAGCGAGCGGCTGTTGCGCCCAGTGCGACAAGGAGGTTGGGGCCAATCAGTTCGATTTCACGTCTCAGCCAGTCGTGACACGCGGCAATTTCCGCATCAACGGGTTTCTTGTGAAGACGGCGCTTGCCGCGAAGTTCAAATTTGAAGTGCTTGACGGCGTTGGTCACATACACCTGCTCGCGCGGAACATCGACCGCCGCCAGCGCCCGGGTCAGAAGCCCGCCGGCCGGGCCGACGAATGGGTGGCCCGCCAGGTCTTCCTGGTCTCCAGGTTGCTCGCCGACGAGCATGATTGGCGCGTGCGCGGGGCCTTCGCCGAAAACAGTTTGCGTAGCGTTCTTCCATAGTGGGCAAGCCCGACAAGTCACGGCCGCCTTTCGCAGGGCCTCAATGGATTCGCCCGCCCGGTCCGCCGGATGTGATCCAATTGCTGGTTTAACAATTGCTGGTTTAACAATTGCTGGTTTAGTCTTCATCAAGATTGAACCTCATAGTTAGACCTTGGGGAGTGTCTGCTATTCCATGGGTTACTGATGAGCTATGGGACTGTTGTATATAATGTTAACAGATCGGGGAAGAGGGTAGCGGCATAAAAAAGGGATGCGTATTCGAGGAGTTCGTGGAATGCAAGGTGGATTTGCCTACACACATTCCGAGGTTTTCACGCGCACAGCCAGAAGACAAATAGAAGAGCTTAGGAAAATCTGGTATGGTCAGGAAATTGGTGGATGCGGGAATGGCAATCCTAGTTTTTCGTACCAACCGCTTCGGCTTTATGTTCCTTCGTAACAAGTCTGGAAGCATCGTCCAGGATCAGTTCGAACCAGAACATGCTACCCACTCCGACGGTGCTCTCCACGCCGATTGTCCCGCCCATCAGTTCGACGAGTTGCTTCGTTACCACCAGGCCGATGCCTGTGCCTTCAACAGAGCCGGTTTCCTGCCCGAGACGATTAAATTGCTGGAAAAGCTGCGCCAGTTTTTCCGGCGGCAGCCCTGGTCCGGTATCCTTGACGCTGATACGAATACGTCCCGATTCCAACGCGTGGCAGCCCACTTCCACAGTCCCCCCGTCGCGGTTGTATTTGATCGCATTCGACAGGAGATTGATCAGTACCTGCTTCACCCGGGTTCGATCGGCTTTAACATATAGCTGTGTATCCTGCGGCGGAAAAGTCACACGAATACCGCGCTCCTGCGCTTGCGGTTCGCTCATGGTCTGGCATTCACACAAGACCTCTGCCATACAAACCGGTTCTTGCGAAACCACGAGTTTGCCCGATTCGATCGCCGAGAGATCAAGAATTTTGTTAATCAATTCCAGCAGGTACCATCCCGCGCCGGCAATCTCCTTGAGCATCGTCATTTGGGTAGGTGTCGGCGCGGGGGAACCGGACTCCATCAATTGGGTGAAACCAAGCATGACATTCAGCGGAGAACGCAGCTCATGAGTCATGCTGGAAAGAAAATCCGATTTTGCAAGATTGGCTTTTTCGGCATCGGTCTTGGCTTTAGTCAGCTCTACCTCGATCAGCTTGCGTTCGGCAATGTCCCGGCGCAATTCCTCGTTCAGCTTCGCCAGTTCATTTGTGCGCTTGGCGACCAGTTCCTCAAGACGGTCGCGATATTGACGCGATTCCTCCTCCACCTGTTTGCTTTCGTTGATGTCCACCAGGATGCCCTGAAGAAATAGCGAGCGTCCCGACTCATCGCGTACCACGCTTGCTTCATCCCGGAACCAGGAAACTGCCCCGTCACGGGAAAGCAGACGGTATTCGCAACGCAATGAAGTACCCGTAGCCCGGCTTTTTGCGCGTTCTTCAAGGGCATGGGGCCGATCTTCGGGGTGAATTTGGGCGAGGTGGATATCCGGATCGTTCAGCCATTGTTCGGGGGAAAAACCGAGCGTCCCGATCTGGGAGCTGACGTAGAGAAAGCGGTTCGTTCCATCCAGCGCGGCGATATAAACGATGGCGGGAATTTTCTCGACCAGGGAACGGTATTTGGCCTCTGCCTGAAACAGCTTGTCTTCCGCCTGTTTTTTTTCCGCCAGCATCCGCCGCTCAGCCAGCACGCGCTGAATGACGGCGGGCAGCAATTCGAGGTATTGCCGGTCCGTGTCCTTGATCAGGTAATCCCGCGCGCCGCGCTTCATGGCTGCCACCGCGATTGTGGCGTTGTCCGCCCCTGTCAGCATCATTACGGGTATTGAGATATTACCCGTGACATCGCTCAATGCAGCCAGAAACTCCAACCCGTTCAGGTCCGGCAAATGGTAGTCGAGCAAAACGCAGTCCGGTTGTTCCGCATGAGCCAGTTCCAGCCCCTCCCTGCCGGTTTCGGCTTCGGAAAGCACGAACTCATAGTCCGGATCCTGCGCAAGAGTGCGGCGGCAGGCCATGCGATCCACTACGTCGTCCTCGACGAGAAGTACGCGAATCAACGGTTTAGTCATAAAAGAATCAGGTGGTGGCAAGAATCCCGAAATATTCCTATGGTTCGCCCTGTCAGGGCATCTCGCTAATGGTCCAATACGCGTCAATCGAACGCATGACCTCGACGAACTGCCGGTAGTCAACGGGCTTGGCCATGTAGCCCGCTACTCCCAAATTAAAACTGTTTACCTTGTCCTGCTGTTCCTCCGATGTAGTCAATACCACTACCGGAATACGCTTTAGTTGATCATCATTTTTCACCACCTGCAGAAATTCGATGCCATTCATGATTGGCATATTCAGGTCAAGCAATATGATGCACGGTTTTTCGCTTGCCGGGTCTTGCAGGTAATTTACCGCTTCCTCGCCGTTTTCCAAATGCACCAGCGGATTCGTTACGTGGATCTCCTTCAACGCACGCGTGACCGTCATCGTGTCCACTTGATCGTCTTCCACCAGGAGAATGGGTTTGTTAGTAATTTTCACGCTTCTTTTCCTTTAGTTAGGTTAATAACTTCCGCAATTTGAGGCAGGGTAAAAAAAAATGTACTGCCTTCGCCGGGTACGGATTCGACCCAGATACGCCCGCCGTACATCTCCACGATTTTTTTCACCAGCGCCAGTCCGACACCTGTGCTTTCTATCCGGTCGCGCGGGGCGAGCGTCTGGAATAGTTGAAAGATTTTTTCGAAATGGCGCGGCTCGATGCCGGGCCCATTATCGGACACGCTGAACTTCCACTGATCACCCTCGGCGCTGCAACCGATACGAATTTCGCCGCGAGGCTTATCCATGTACTTAATCGCGTTGGAGAGCAAGTTCTGAAATATCTGCTGGACACGGGTCGGCTCCGCGATGATGTTCGGCAGAGGAGCTTCTACGCTGATGGTAACATTTACAGGCGGGGAAAGGAGATCAATCACCTCCTGCACAACCTGGCCGAGATCCAGCTTGATCAGTGCCTCCTTCACACGGCCAACCCGCGAATATTGCAAAATACCGTCGATCAAGTTACTCATGCGATGCACCCGGCTGACGAGCAGGCGCATATGCTCTTTTCCCTCGTCATCGAATTTATCCGCGTAATCGGTGGAAAGCCAATCCGCTAACGCCCCAATGGCGCGCAGCGGCGACTTTAGATCATGAGATACGACATAAGCAAAATCTTTTAATTCTTCATTGGCGCTTTCCAGCTCAGCCATTAAACGTGATTTCTGTTCCTCCACCAGTTTACGCTCGCTGATGTCGCGCATCATCGCAACAAACATGCGGTGTTCGCTGCCGTGTATCTCGACCACCGCAAGGTCCATGGGGAATGCCGTGCCATTTTTACGCAGACCGGTTACCTCATTGGTCATTCCAAGCGCTGCGGATTTTTTCGCTTCCAGATATTGCCTGAAATAGTCAGCATATTGACCTTGCTCGGGCTCCGGTTGCG
Source organism: Nitrosospira sp. Nl5 (assembly GCF_900102495.1). Classification (GTDB taxonomy): domain Bacteria; phylum Pseudomonadota; class Gammaproteobacteria; order Burkholderiales; family Nitrosomonadaceae; genus Nitrosospira. Next base: position 158,418 of record NZ_FMVQ01000002.1, read on the forward strand.
GGAACAGCAAATTGACATTTTGCCCGATGAGCTCGCTTTCCGCATAATCAAAAATTCGCTCTGCAGCCGGGTTGAAGGTTTTGATCACACCCTTTTCATCAATCGAGGCGACGCCATCGATCAGATTGCTCAGGAGGGCGCTGGTATGTGCCTCGCTCTCGCGTATCTGGCGAATGGTATCCACCAGGCTGTCCCGCATCTCCTTCAAGGCTTGCATGAGCTGTCCGATTTCATTCTTGGAACGAACCTCGATTTCCTGCATAAAATTTCCCGCGGCGACGCCTCGTGAAATCTTTACTACGTGTTCCAGAGGCCGGAAAATTGTCCTGCTGACCATGATGCTGATCAGTGCAGCCAGCATCAGCGCAATAATTACCGATGCGATGAGAAGGTTGCGAATGGCCTCGAAGCGGTTCTGTTCCCGGTTATATTCCCGGCCGATTTCATCCAGTTGCAGCTTGGAGAGCGACTTGATGCTTCTATTCACCGGATCATAGAGGGGGCGAATCTTTTCTACCAGAATCCGGTACGCTTCCCCCACTTCATTTGCGCGTAACGCGGTTACCGCCGCCTTTATGCCTTCAGTAAGAAATCTGTCGCGGTCTTCAGCGAATTGCAGGGCCAGCACTTTCTCTTCCGGGGTAAGATAAGTTGTAATGTAATCTTCCCAGATACGCGTGAGCTCCTCGATATCCTGGTCGATCGCTGCGGTTTTGCTCTGAATAGTCTCAGGCGTTGGCATCATTAGCGCCGAGGTGATGGCGAGTCGATTTCGCAGCAGGAGCGATTCAATATCGGCGACCTGCTTGAGGGGGATGGCGCGATCATGATAAACCGTTTTCAAGCCGTCAATCGCGTTACTCATGCCGAACAAGCCGAGCAGTTCGATTCCCAGCAGGAACGCGCCCATGAAAAATAAAATAAAGATCAGGCGCGACTTGATGGTCAAATTTCTGAGCATATCGACCTGAGTGATTCCAAAATGGCGAGGATCCGCAATTTCCACATCCGTAATTTTGTTTGGTCCCGAATACTACCGCATGACGCGAAGTGGGAAAACTTCTTACTTAAGAAACACTCGTCAGAATGGGCTGGTGAAGCTTGCAAGGGGGCAGGGAATTTCTTCAGCACCGGTGCAACATGCGTCCACAGCTCTGTGTACTGAACGGCACCGCTCCGCGGAGTCAGTCAACCACCCCCCACGATCAGTCCGAAAGTACCATTGAAGAACCGATCTCGATGAGTAAAATGAACTAGCTCTTTGTATTCCGTCGATCCTGGTAGTTTGTTCGCTGATTGTTTTGCAGCGCTTGGCAGTCCAACCCATCTTGAAGGATAACGATCATGAAACTCAGCGCCTTATTTGCAGGTTGTTTATTCGCGGCCGCACTCGCCATGCCGGCGGCCGCTCAGCAGACAGTATATACAGCAGTGCTCAATGGTCCAAGCGAGGACGATCCGAATAATTCTCCCGGACTCGGTACGGCAACGGTCACCATTGATCTTGATGCATCCACCATGCGTGTTCAGGAGAGTTTTAGCGGCCTCTTGTATGATGTCACAGCTTCACACATCCACTGTTGTACGGATGAACCTCGAACCGGCGCCGTCGGTGTGGCGACCACGGTTCCCACGTTTACGGACTTTCCGTCCGGTGTGACCTCTGGTACTTATGACCACACTTTCGACATGACACTCGCGTCGAGCTACAACCCAACCTTTGTCGCGGCAAATGGAACCGTGAGTGGCGCTTTCAGTGCACTTGTGGCAGGACTGGATGCGGGTACCGCTTATGCGAACATTCACACCACTGCGTTCCCCGCCGGGGAGATCCGCGGTTTCCTGGCACCCATACCCGAACCTGAGACTTACGGGATGCTGCTTGCCGGCCTTGCTATGGTAAGCCTGATGGCTCGCCGCCGTCGCGTTTGACCAGGGTGCGTGACGACCAGGGAGAAACAGGGGCTGAGTGCCCCTGTTTTTTTCGTGTTCGCTTTAAGGGGTTAAGACTGTTTTTAGCCGGCCAAAAATGAACAGACGAGCAAGCTGGCAACAAAATTATTCGTTGCTTTATTAAAGGATGACGCAAACCCTTATTCATCCGCATAATACCCGTTCCTAAAAATTACGGCGGTGTATTTTAACAGCGCGCCTCATCTTGTCGGGGTGCAAAGAAGAATGCTGGAAGGACCACCCGCACCCGGACTGTTCCGTGGAATTCCTTATTCAACATTTTTACCGCTTGCCGCTATATGCTAGCTGGAAGACATCTTGAGTGGATTTAATGGCAGGTTAATTTCCCTGGCTTTGGTTTGCACTGCTGTGGAAGTCCTGCCCAGCCTTAGTGCGATCCGTCTTATTGGCGTATTTTGTTCGGCGAGCTTTCTTAAAACCTGCTCCTGCTGTGTTGTCCAGGGTTTACCGGAATTGACCGGCTGCCCCCGCCTATCGCGCTGTCGTCTTTCACCCAATCTTTTTTGATGCTCTCGCGGCGCCGTCTCCGCCGGAATCTGCTCCTGCGCCGAATTTGGCTTGCAAATCCCGGATATTATCTCTAGAGCTCTTCGCCGCATGGACTCAGATAATTCTTGAGATACATTCCCCTCAGATAGAGTCTGAAGGAGCTTAACAAGCTCTTTCCGAGTATTGGGGGGCAGCAGTGCGATGAGCGCCTCGAGGATGTGATGAGAGCGTTGAAATTCCTCAAGCGAAGGGATCGTTGCTGGTTGTTCAATAACTTCCATTGTCTGGCTTCCTCCTGGTTTTGTCGTCCGAGCCGTTTAATTAGCGGCCGGTCCATATCTCACGGCTTTTTTTGCCAATAGAATAGCTACCGGCCTTCAAAATCCTGAGTTACCCCTGATTTGTTGCTCCAATCCTGAAGCTCGGCATGCTGTTAGCGGCTGCTTGCACGCCTTTCATGTTTGCGCCGGTCTTTTATTCCGTACCATCGCGGGTTATCGATCTTTCGCTGCTCGACTGTCCTTCGATCTGACCAGGAGGACAGGGAAGCAGCGGGAGCGCGGTGGGCAGAAACACTAGCTGGAGTGCGTTGCCGGATTTTACGTGTGTCCTTGGGAGTACTGAGGCGGGGTCTTTTTTTACTCAGTCTTTTACATAGCTCCGCTATAAGATGCGTGTCTTCCGCTGACATGAACCGCATCGCGTTCATCACATCAACAATAAGAGAATCATGGGACTGCCCAGATCGCATTCTGGCGCTCATGTCCCCATCGCCGGTAGCGATCCACATGGGGCTAGCGCCGATCCTGGCTTCGATTTCAACCAGATTTCTGCGCGGCACACCTCTGCTTTTCCAGTTGTGTAGCGTTTGTCCCGAAATATCCAGCAACAAAGCAACGGCTGATTCGTTCTTTGCCCCCTTCAATTCCTTCGCCGCTTTCAGCAGGCGCGCGTAGCTGTTTTCCATCTTGTTCAATCCATTCACATACCATGTCGCTATATTAAACAATTTGTTTAATATAATAAACAGATTGTTTACAATCTGCTGCGATGTAGAAGAGGAGGGAGGAGGAAAGTAGGTCAAAAGTAATTGATACTCCAGGGGGCCCTTGGAGCGTAGGAATATTAATCGTGTACAGCAGTCGTCTTATTGGTTACAATTATCCAACCGAATGTTGACATAACATGCTGATAAATAGGGATGAATTTCGATTAAAGTGCCCGGATGGTGAAATTGGTAGACACAAGGGACTTAAAATCCCTCGGGCTTAACCGCCCGTGCCGGTTCGATTCCGGCTCCGGGCACCAATAAAACAACATGTTATGGTGCACTCTTAATTCTACTTCTAGAAGTATTTTCTTGGCCTGTGTTTTTTTCTGCCACACATCAGTCCCATACTAACTCGGCGCAGACTTCGCCTGTCAGGATGACAAATCCAGTATCCGCGCATAATAAAAAATATTTATGTTCCGCCCTAAAGTTCCCCGCGATGCCGTCGTTGATTGAAACATGCTTTCATAATATGGCTGTAATAGCAGGGCGACATTCGATTTACCAGGGGAGATCGTCTCTTACAGTTCTTGAGCGCTCCGTGTAGGAAGTTTTCCTACACGGAGGTATGACCGTTTCCTACGCGTAAATCGGAAGGATTCCGGTTTTTTCGCGCTGCTCGAATGCGCACAATGAACTCCTCACACAAATGGGGGGTGAAAAATGAACGCTAATGAATTGACGACCGAAATCAAGGAGCTCAACCTGACTTACCTGATGCTGGCCAGGCAGATGGTGCATGCCGATAAGGATATGGCGATTTTCCGGTTGGGAATCAGCAAGGATATTGCTGAGATACTGGCGGTCCTGACACCGGGCCAGATTCTTAAGATGTCAAATTCCAATATGATGTTGTGCCGCATACGCTTCGACGATAACCTGGTGTTCGGCATGCTCGCCAATTACGGTAAAGAAAAGATGATGGCGCAATCTCATGCCGCTATCCTCATGGCCGGCCAACCGGTCGAAGAAATCTGCTGAAGATCAGGAAGACTTCCAAAGAGTCGAAAAAATTTTCTGAAGGCTGGTAAAAGTTTCCGGGAGCCAGGAGTTTTTCCGGATCGCGGGATAAAGAGGGAGCATCATAATGGGTAAAAAAAGCGTGGTGTCGGAAGCTAAAGAGATTCAGGCCGCAATCGAAATGATCGGCCTGGGTGCTCGCCTGCAGTTGCTGGAGAGCGAAATCAGCCTTAGCCGCGAGCGGCTCATCAAGCTATACAAGGAATTGAAAGGCGTTTCCCCTCCCAAGGGAATGCTGCCGTTTTCCACCGACTGGTTCCTGACCTGGCAACCCAATATCCACTCCTCGGTGTTTATCGATATTTATCGTTATTTGACTGCGCATGCCGACTGTCGCGGTATCAGCGCAATTGTTAAAAGCTACAAGCTCTATCTGGAGCACTGCCAGATGAGCGAACTGGAGCCGATATTGAGCCTGACCCGTGCCTGGACCTTGGTACGCTTCTTCAAAGGCGGCATGCTGCAAACGGCGCCCTGCACGCAGTGCAGCGGACATTTTGTAGTGCACAGCAACGATCTTTATCACCGCTATGTGTGCGGCTTATGCCACACTCCCTCCCGCGCCGGAAAAACCAACAAATCACGGGCGGTCACGCTCGCGGCCATGGCGGCGTAGCAGCTCCGGCAGTCGTCCGCCAGTCCGATTACCCTCTTTACCGGTGGTTGGGATTTTTCCCTCCATCGGTTTTTCTTTCCTGGCCGTCCTTCCTTGCTTGTTACCTAAAGTTTGCCGGATTCCGGCCGTTACACAGGTGCGTGTTTTTGCCCCTTAATCCCGTCGCCGCATCTGCGCTTGATCATATTTACAGCGCAAGAGCCACGGATCAAGGCGAAGCCTGTGTAATCGACGCAATAACCTAAGTCGGGGAGTATCGGAAAGATGTTGGTCATAGTGGGATGTCTCATTGTCCTCGGGTCGGTATTTGGTGGGTTTGCTCTTGCCGGTGGCCATTTGGCTGCCCTGTACCAGCCCCTGGAACTATTGATAATTGGCGGCGCGGCGGTGGGCGCTTTCGTTCTGGGGAATACGCGCAAGGCGCAAAAAGCGACGTTCAAAACGCTCCCGAAAGTTCTGGAGGGGCCCCGGTACACAAAAGAGCTATGCATGGATTTGATGGCGCTGCTTTACGATCTCCTCGCGAAGGTGCGCAAGGACGGAATGATGTCGATCGAGGCTGACGTGGATAGACCTTTTGAAAGTCCCATATTTGCGCACTATCCCAATATTCTCGCCGACCATCAGGTGATCGAGTTCATGACAGATTACCTGCGTCTGATGGTGGGTGGCAATCTTAATGCATTCGAGCTCGAGAATTTGATGGACAACGAGATCGAGACTCATCACCAGGAGGGGGAAATGCCGGTGCATTGCATGAGCAAACTGGGTGACAGCATGCCGGCCTTCGGCATTATCGCGGCGGTAATGGGCGTGATTCATACCATGGCGTCGGTAGGCCTGCCGCCGTCTGAATTGGGAATTCTGGTTGCCCAGGCGTTGGTGGGTACCTTCCTCGGTATCCTGCTTGGCTACGGTTTCGTCAGTCCGCTTGCCGCCGTGCTGGAGCAGAAGCTGGAAGAGTCCACCAAAATGCTGCAGTGCATCAGGATTACCCTGCTTGCCAGTATTAACGGCTACGCGCCGGCGCTGGCGGTCGAGTTCGGCCGCAAGGTGTTGTACTCGACCGAACGGCCCAGTTTCATTGAACTGGAAGACCGTGTCAGGCAGGCCAGGAACAAGTGATCGAAGCGGAGCCCATTCATGGCTAATGATCTGCGCCGCATCGTTGTCAAGAAAATTAAAAAAGGTGGTGCCGACCACGGCGGCCAATGGAAGATCGCCTACGCTGACTTTATTACCGCAATGATGGCATTCTTCCTGCTCATGTGGCTGCTGAGCTCTTCCACCAGGGAGGAATTGGAGGGCGTCTCCGAATACTTCCGGACCCCGCTTCAGATCTCTCCGACCAGAAGCTTTGGTAATGAGGATAAAACCAGCCTGATCCAGGGGGGCGGCAAGGACTTGACGCGGCGCGAAGGGCAGGTGAGAAAGGCCGATTTCGAAACCGGTAAAAGAAATCGTAGCCTCAAGGCTGCGCAAGCCGAGCTGGAGGCGCTCGATACACTCAAGCTCGAAAATTTGAAAAAACGGCTGGAGCGCTTGATCGAGTCTCACACGACCATGCGTGACTTCAAGGAGCAGCTGCTGCTGGATATTACCTCTGAAGGCCTACGTATTCAGATCGTCGATGACAGGAACCGACCCATGTTCGCGCTCGCCAGGGCTGAATTGCAACCCTATACCAAGGATATTCTGCAAAAGCTAGGCGGGGTGCTGAATGAAATGCCAAACAGGGTGAGCCTCTCGGGCCACACCGACGCTACAGTCTATGCAAACGGTGAGAAGAGTTACAGCAACTGGGAACTGTCGGCTGACCGGGCCAACGCTTCGCGACGCCAGTTGATCATGGGCGGCATGAACGAGCAGAAAATCATGCGTGTAGTAGGCTTGAGCTCGGCAGTACTGTTCGACAAGAACGACCCGACCAATCCCGTTAACCGGCGTATCAGCATTATCGTGATGAGCAACAAGGCGGCGGATGCGTTGAGCAAGGAAGGCGGTACAACGCGGGAAGTCAGAAGCGACGCCACCGTTAATACGCAAACCTTGCTGCCTCCCGAAGCCGGTTAAACTCGAATCCGGCTTTCTTGTGCCGCTGTTTCACCTTTTGGTGCGTTCGCTACAGCCGACTGTCCACCGCCAGCTCCAACGGAGCGGCTTCAAGTTAAAGCAGCCATCCAACAATAATTTTATTCTTAAAGCAGAATTGCGGGACGAATTCCGCTCTTTTCATTCGATAGCCGGTTCCTGAACCGTTCGATAATCGCTCCCATGCAGCAGATGGGCCGGTTATGAACGCATTTGCAGGGGTCAGCGGTGAGCGAAGAAAGTGATCTGGAAAAAACGGAACCTGCGTCGCCGAGAAAACTTGAGAAATCCCGCGACGACGGGCAAGTCCCCCGTTCCGCGGAGCTATCCACGTTCGCGGTCCTGATCGCGGCCGGCGGCAGTCTGTGGCTGATGGGGGATCACCTCACCGCTCAGCTTACATCCTTGATGAGAGATGGAATGCGGGTGCCGCGCGACGTCGCCTTCGATTCGGGGTTGCTTTTCGAGCGGCTGTTCGGTCAATCCCTGCATACCCTGTTTGCCTTCGCTCCTTTCCTGATCCTGATGTTCCTGGTGGCATTGGCCGCGCCGATGCTGATTTCCGGCTGGCTCTTTACCTGGAAGTCTCTCGCACCCGACTTCAAACGGCTCAACCCGGTAAGCGGGGTGGGCCGCATGTTTTCGTGGAACAGTCTCGTTGAACTGACCAAGGCTCTTCTCAAGGCCACGCTGATCGGGGGGGTGGGCGCCTGGACCATCTGGCACCACAAGGAAGCGGTACTGTCACTCATCGCGGCTCCACTCGCCCTGGGCGCCGGTCATATGGGCGACCTGGTCGTCATGAGCTTTCTCGCTATCGCGGGGACCATGATATTGATCGCAGCGGTGGATGTGCCATTCCAGATCTGGGATCACCATCGCAAGTTGAGGATGACAAAAGAAGAAGTGCGCAAGGAAAACAAGGAAACCGATGGCGATCCATACATCAAGGCGCGCATTCGCGCCCAGCAGCGCGAGATGTCGAGAAAGCGCATGATGGCCGAAGTCCCCAAGGCCGACGTGATTGTTACCAATCCGACGCATTACTCGGTTGCGCTCAAATACGAAGAGGGCAAGATGCGCGCGCCGCGCGTCGTCGCCAAGGGGTCGCACCTCCTGGCACTGAAAATTCGGGAAGTGGGCGAGCAACACAAGGTGCCTCTGCTGGAAGCGCCGCCGCTCGCCCGTGCCTTGTATCACCATGCCGAGTTGGGCGATGAGGTTCCCCAAACTTTATACAACGCAGTGGCCGAAGTGCTGGCCTACGTCTATCAGTTGCGCCGCCATCGCGAATACGGCGGCAAAGCTCCTCACATGCCTGACGCCTCAGCGGTGCCAGCCGAACTGGATCCGGAACATGCGATGCCTGGCGGAGAAAGGACCGAATAACCAATGAACGCAATCACCAGGCTCAACTATCTATTCAACGGCGTGAATGCGCGCAGCCTCATGGGGCCGTTATTGATACTCATGATTCTGGGCATGATGGTGCTGCCGTTGCCGGCCTTCGTGCTCGATGTCATGTTCACATTCAATATTGCCTTGTCCATCATGGTGTTACTGGTGAGCATTCATACCCACAAGCCATTGGAGTTCGCGGTATTTCCCACGGTGCTGCTGCTTACGACGTTATTGCGGTTGTCGCTCAATGTTGCCTCGACCCGCATTGTGCTGATGGAGGGCCATACCGGGCCGGATGCCGCCGGCAAGGTGATCGAGGCATTCGGACATTACCTGGTGGGCGGCAACTACGCGGTTGGCATCATCGTGTTTATTATTCTCGTCGTGATCAATTTCATCGTCATCACCAAGGGTGCCGGGCGCATCGCGGAAGTCGCGGCGCGCTTTACCCTGGATGCGATGCCGGGCAAGCAAATGGCCATAGACGCCGACTTGAACGCCGGCCTCCTCGGCGAGGAGGAAGCTGGCAAGCGGCGCGCCACGATCGCCCAGGAAGCGGAGTTCTATGGCTCGATGGATGGCGCCAGCAAATTCGTGCGGGGCGATGCGATCGCCGGGATCCTGATCCTGTTCATCAATGTAATCGGCGGCCTCATTGTCGGCGTATTACAGCATGACCTGGATATTTCCACCGCGGCAAGCAATTACACGCTGCTCGCCATCGGCGATGGCCTGGTCGCCCAAATTCCGGCACTCATCATTTCCACCGCCGCGGGCTTGGTGGTGAGCCGAGTCGGCACCGACGAGGATATCAGCGGCCAACTTGCGAGTCAGCTCTTTTCCAGGCCCCAGGTGCTGATTCTGACCGCCGCGATTGTCGGTCTCATGGGCCTCATTCCGGGCATGCCGCACGTTGCCTTTCTGCTGCTGGCCGCTGTACTGGGGGGCGGTGCATATTTGATGGCGCGGCGCAAGAAGCAGGCAGCCACCCCAGTGATTGCCGCATCTTCCGCTCAGACTGAAGTGCTGGACGCCAGCTGGGACGACGTCACGCCGGTGGATATCCTCGGGCTTGAAGTGGGATACCGGCTGATCGCACTGGTGGATAAGGCGCAGGACGGTGAATTGCTGCGGCGTATCAAGGGCGTGCGCAAGAAGTTTGCCCAGGAGCTCGGATACCTGCCGCCCTCGGTGCATATTCGCGACAACCTGGAATTGCGACCTAATGGCTATCGCATTACGCTCAAAGGCGTCGCGGTCGGCGTCGGCGAGGTCAACGTCACTCAGTACCTGGCGATTAATCCGGGCGGTGTTTCAGGCAGTTTGCCCGGTCTTGCCACCAGCGATCCCGCCTTCGGACTGCCCGCAATCTGGATCGAGGCCAGCCATCGCGAGCAGGCACAGATACTGGGTTATACCGTAGTCGATCCCGGCACGGTGGTGGCGACGCATTTGAATCACGTCATGCACACCCATGCGTCGGAATTACTCGGTCGCATGGAAGTGCAGCATCTGCTCGACCGTCTAGCGAAGGATTCGCCCAAGCTGGTGGAAGACCTGACTCCCAAGCTCCTGCCACTTTCGACCGTGCAGAAAGTTTTGCAGAACCTGCTCGAAGAGAGCGTGCACATTCGCGACATGCGAACGATTGCCGATGCCATGGCCGAGCACGGCGGCCGTGTGCAGGACTCGCATGAGCTGACTGCTCTGGTTCGCATCGCCCTGGGCCGTGCGATCGTTCAGCAGATCTGGCCCCAGGCTGACGAGTTACAGGTCATGGCGCTCGATGCCGGACTTGAACGATTGCTGACGCAAGCCTTGCTAGCCAGTCCGAACAGCCCCGGCATTGAGCCGGGACTGGCTGATACCCTGCTGCGTGAAGCGACGGGGGCAAGCCAGCGCCAGGAGCAAGTGGGCCTCGTTCCGGTACTGCTGGTGCCGGCGCCGCTGCGAATATTGCTCGCACGCTTCCTGCGCCGGGCTCTGCCACAGCTCAAAATACTATCGCATGCTGAAGTACCCGATTCCAGCAACATTAAAGTTACCTCTATCCTAGGAGCAAGAGCATGAGCATTAAGCGATTTCTGGCTAAAACAACACGTGACGCATTGCATCTGGTGCGCGAGGCGCTCGGACCGGATGGGGTGATTCTGTCCAATCGTGCCGTTGATGGGGGCGTTGAGATACTGGCCCTGCGTTCCGACGATATGAATGCACTGGTGCCGGCGGCCGTGAAGGACGAAGCCGTAGCCGTAGCCACTGCACACCCGCTCCGTGAGGGGCATGGAACCGAGCCTGGGGACCAGGTCAAAGCCGTTGATTCTCCCACTGGAAAAAATTTCCCTGGGTCTGAAGTGGAGGCCGGGGCAGGCTTCAAAGATCTGCCCCGGCTCAAGTTGCCCGTTTTCGACGGGAAGCATGGGCAATTGGTAAAACGGCGGGCACTTGCCGATCTTGCCATTGAATCCCGTCAAACGAAGATCGATATGGGACATTGGGGGCAGCAGGAGCAGGATTCCGCCAGTGGGGGTAAAAAAAGACAGCCCGCAATGAATGCCCGCAAAACGGAGCATTCCATAATCAGGCGAATAGCGGATCAGGTGGCAAACACGCTGGCGGAGTCGGCGAAGGACGCGGTAACGGCGGAAACTGTCTACGGCAAGACAGGGGTCAAAAAGCGGCAGACTGCAACCGGCGCGCGCAAAGCAGTCAGCCGGACGGTGTCGAAGGCCGGGATCGGCGTCGATAAACAGAAATCCGCTGCTCGCCAGGTGGCCGACGAAGTCGCCGCAAGCGTGCTTAGCGAGATCAAGTCAATGCGGGGCAACCTGGAACAACAATTGGCCGCGCTGACCTGGAACGAACGGCAACGGCGCGACCCGGCTCGCGGACAGGTGCTGCGCCAGCTATTGGCGGCAGGTTTCAGCACTTCCCTGGCCCACGAACTATTGGACAAACTGCCCCCGTCACAGCAAGGGCGACCGGAAGGGTGGCAGGAGGGACGGCAGGAAGATGGGCATGGGGAAGATGCGATGAATTGGGTAAAGACCGTCCTGGCGGACAATCTCCCGACGATCGGCAGCGAGAACGAAATGCTTGAAAAAGGTGGGGTTTACGCCTTGGTGGGACCGACCGGCGTGGGTAAGACTACCACTACCGCCAAACTCGCGGCGCGTTGCGTCGTACGTCACGGGTCGGACAAATTGGCGCTGCTGACGACGGACGGCTACCGGATCGGCGGCCATGAACAACTACGCATTTATGGCAAAATCCTGGGCGTCACGGTGTATGCGGTAAAGGACACGCAGGATCTGGTTCTGGCGCTGGCGGAATTGCGGGGCAAGCATATGGTATTGATCGATACTGTCGGCATGGGCCAGCGTGACAAAATGGTAGCCGAGCAGGCGGCGATGCTGGCCGGCTGCGGAACCGAGGTCAAGCGTTTGCTGCTGCTCAATGCCGCATCCAGTGGGGACACGCTGAACGAGGTGGTTCAGGCCTACCGGGGCGGCGGCCTGGCCGGAGCCATCATCACCAAGCTGGACGAAGCGGTTACGCCGGGTTGCGCGCTGGATATCGCAATCCGCCATCAGTTAACGCTCTATTATGTCGCCACTGGGCAGCGCGTTCCGGAAGATCTGCATCTGGCGGATCCCGCTTACCTGGTTGACAGCGCATTCAACAATCTTCCCGCCGCGTCTCCCTTCACCGTGCCGGAGGAGGCACTCCCGCTGCTCATGGCAGGCATTAAAAGTGGTGCGGCCAGACTGAATATGAATGGGGCTCGCCTTGGCTAACCCGGTCCAGGATCAGGCCGAGGGGCTGCGCCGCCTGCTGGTACGGGATTTTCCGCGTATCGTCACCGTTGCTTCCGGCAGTGCGGGTGTAGGGATGACCACCGCGGTGATCAACCTGGCCACGGCCCTGGTGCGTGACGGCAAGGACGTGCTGGTGATCGACGAAAATACGGGTGCCAATAATCTTGGCGGTACGCTGGGCCTCCGCGCACACCGTGACCTGCTGGATGTGATGCGGCGCGATAAAACGCTCGATGAAGTAATCATCCTTGCCCCCCCAGGCTTCCGTCTTCTGCCGGCAGGACGCGGCATGCGCATGCTCGGAAAGCTTGGTTCACGTGACCAGGCGCATCTGATCGATTGTTTCGCACGTTTTGCCCCGCCGGCGGACGTAGTACTGGTCGACGCGGCGGCGGGCCGGGCCAGCCGACTGCTGCCGCTCAATTGTTCCAGCCATGAAGTCGTGGTAGCGGTCTCACCGGAATCGGCTTCGATTACTGCGGCCTATGCATTGATCAAGCATATCAGCGGCGAACACGGCAAGAGACAATTCCGCATACTGGTCAACAAGGCCCGGACAGAAACCGAAGCGCGGATAATTTTTGACAATATGGCAAGCGCGGCAAATCGCTATCTGACGGTATCGCTCGACTTTATGGGTTTCGTTCCGCCGGATGACAAACTCAGGCAGTCAGTTCATCTAGGGCGTCCGGTAATCGAATCGTTCCCCGCGGCCGCGTCCGTATCCGCATTCCGTCAGTTAGCGGAATCACTCACTCGCTGGCCGTACCGTGAGGGTGAAAATAACAGCGAAGGTGGGGGGTTGAAGGGTTTCATGCAATGCCTGATCCAAGCCGGGCAAGGCAGCGATACCAACCCGGCGTCCGCAGGATCGCATGGACGGCGAGAGCAGCAGGTGAACCATGTATAACGCGGCAGGTATCGTCGCCAAACAGCGTCCACTCGACGAATTCGTTCCGCTGGTTAAACGCATTGCCAATTACATGATGGCTAAACTACCGGCGAGCGTGGAGGTGGAAGACCTGGTCCAGGTTGGCATGATCGGCCTCATGGATGCATTGAGCCGCTACGAGGAGACTCCGGGAGCCCAGTTTGAGACCTATGCCGCGCAGCGCATCCGCGGCGCAATGCTGGATGAACTGCGGCAGACGGATTGGCTGCCGCGGGGGGCGCGCAAGAGTATGCGTCAAATCGAGGCGGCGGTGCATGCGTTGCAGCAGCGTCTTGGGCGTTCGCCTAACGAAGCCGAGATAGCCCAAGAACTCAAGGTGCCACTTGCCGACTACCACCAGATGCTGCTGGATGCGCGCGGAACCCAGCTTATCCATTATGAAGACTTCGTGGAGGGTGGCGATGATGATTTTCTGGAGCGCAATTGCGCCGATACCGGTAGCGATCCACTGGCAAGCCTGCTGGACAATAATCTGCGGCAAGTACTGGTCGACGCGATCGCGGACCTGCCGGAGCGGGAAAAAACGCTGATGGGCCTGTACTACGAGCAGGAGATGAATTTCAAGGAGATCGGTGCGGTTCTCGGCGTATCAGAGTCGAGAGTATGTCAGATACATAACCAGGTGGTTGCGCGGTTACGCGCCAAACTTAAGGAACGCGCATGGACTTCAATAGCATAATCGGCATCCTGATCGCTCTAATCGCCGTATTCGGCGGCCAGGCGCTGGAAGGCGGCCACTTCGGCTCGCTTCTCCAGCTTACCGCCTTCGCTATCGTGCTCGGGGGTACACTCGGCGCGGTGCTGTTGCAAAGCCCTGTGCGCCAGTTCCTGCTCGGCATGAAAATGGGCCGCTGGGTGTTCGTTCCGCCGCTGCTCGACGCCACCGCGCTGGTGGAGCATATCGCAACCTGGAGCGCCGCTGCGCGCAAAGAGGGCTTGCTGGCGCTTGATCCGCATATTGACGGCATCGATGACCCGTTCGTGAAGAAAGGGCTGCAACTGGTAGTGGACGGCACCGAGCCGCTGGTATTGAAACGGGTACTGGAAGTGGAGATCGAGACTTTCGAGGACTTGCATCACCAAGGCGCCAAGGTATGGGAAGCGGCTGGGGGATACGCCCCGACCATCGGCATCCTGGGGGCGGTGATCGGGCTTATCCAGGTGATGGAAAATTTATCGGATCCCGCTCACCTGGGGGCCGGCATCGCGGTCGCCTTCGTTGCCACCATTTACGGTGTCGGACTGGCCAACCTTGCCTTTCTGCCGATCGCCAACAAACTGAAGACCCTGATTGCCCGCCAGGTGTTGATGCGTGAAATGCTGGTGGATGGACTGGTAGGAATCGCCAATGGTGAAAACCCGAGGCTCATCGCCGGACGGTTGAAAGGGTATATGGTATGACAAGTAACCGGCGAGCGTTACATGAGGTCGGGCGATATTCATCCCAAAGGCTGGGCTAAGCCGTTGCGCTGCGCTTTGCTCCATTCATCCTTACCGAAAAACACAGGGGCATAATAATGAAAGGCAATGACCGCGTAGCGACAAGAGGCAGCGTCTCGGATACAGCTAGCCCGGATCCGGACGGCAAGGAAGCGTCGGTGAAAGATATGGAACCTGGCGAAAGGCAAGATATGGAGCCTGGCGAAAGGCGGCAAGGCGCAACACGTTCCCGTACGGAACGTCGTGATCCCCATAGTGTAAGAGCAGGTAATCCTGACAGGAGAAATCCGGACCGGAGTGACGTATGAGCGACAGAAGAAGCGGTGACAAAGAATAAGCGGCGGATATATGCGTCTTAGATACCCGCTGCCTGTCCTGTCACCACCCCTGTATGGTAAAAACCCCAAGCTCAAAATGCGGCGCAAATCCAGGCTGGACGAGCATGAAAATTCCGACCGCTGGCTGGTATCCTACGCGGACTTCATCACGCTGCTACTGGCGGTGTTCGCCGTAATGTACGCGGTGTCCCAGGTAAATGAGGGCAAATATCGGGCGTTGGCGCGTTCATCCATCAATACGGCCGGCAAGGAATTGGCCCGCCGCGATCCCGTGAGCGATGCGGTGATCGTGGCTCCTGATCCCCAACCGTTACCGATGGCATCTCCGCCGTCTGCGCTCGACTTGGCGGCACAAAAAGCGAGCCATTTTGCGGAGGCGCAGCTTCGCAAGCAGGAACGGATGCAGCGCATCGCACGCGACATCATGACCGCGTTCGCTCCTCTTGTGGAAAAAGGGCAGGTGCGCGTGACACAAAGCGAGCGCGGCGTACGGGTCGAGATCGATGCCAGCGTACTATTCGCGCCCGGCGAAGCGGCGTTGCAGGAGGACTCCAGCAGGGCGCTCAGGGCGGTGGGAGAGATATTGAAGAACGGAGACTATGCGATTCACGTGGAAGGCCATACCGATGACATCCCGATCACCACCGCAAGATTCCCCTCCAACTGGGAGCTGTCGGCGGTACGCGCCAGCAGCGTGGTGCGATTGCTGATCGACAACGGAGTGCAGGCTACCCGGCTTACGGCGCTGGGCTATGGTGAAAACCGGCCGGTGGAATCGAATGATAGCGAGGAAGGCCGCGCACGCAACCGGCGGGTTACGCTGATGATCTTATCCACCGTGCCCGACGTCTTCCCGGAGACGTTACCCGGGACCCCGGAGATACCGGGGGATGCATCCACCGACGTCTTACTAGACTCCCCCAACGAATTTTCGGCTTGAAGAAACCCATGAGCGGAGTAGGGAAGACCCTTGTTCCAGCTCCCCGATTGTGGTGAATTTAGTTGTGGTGAATTTAGCAAAACGATGCACGCTGGAAGGCGCAAGGCTCCTGCTTGTCATGGTGCTCAACTGCCGGATTCAGGATTGTGGATACAGCTGCGGATGGAGGCAGGATCGGTGCGGTGGATCAGCCTTCGCCAAGCTGCCGCCCGGCGGAAAAAAGCCTTGGCTGGCCATCCGCGCCATATAACCCGGTACCGTGGGTTGCGGCTTGCAGTACCGAGAGCGCCTGCTGGTTGTAGCGCAGCCGCTGGTTGACCAGAATCCCATTGATTTTGTTGAGCTGACTGGCGGTCTCCGCGAGTTGAAGCAATTCCCGCCAGGCATCCGCGGCAGCTGGACAAGTTTCCAGTCCACGCTCGATACCCAGGCGATCCTGTGTGTGGCCCAGCTTTGCAAGCCAGTAATTGCGTGCGTCAGCCAGTTGGGCGAGCTGTTGGGCCTGTTGCGCTTTTTCTTTTTCCAGCAGCGGCAGCAGGGATACATCCGCCTGCTGCAACGCGTGTTGCTCCCGTTTCAGGACGTCAACAAAGTCCCGCGCCGCATCGCGTTCACGAGTGATGCACGCGGCCGGATCGAAAGCCATTTCGGCCAAAGGTGCTTTTACGTCAGAATCAGCCATGCCTGGTCTGGATCAGATCCCGCACAGTCTCCAGCAAACGATCCGCCACTTTGTCGGGATTCACGACAAAATGGCCCTCGCTGATCGCCTTCTTGATTTCTTCAACCCGCGCGGCATTGAACACTTCGCCGCTGGCGAAATTTTTCTCGATGTTTCGCAGTTGCGCACTCAGCTGAACGTTGTCATCGTTTGATGCCGTGGCCCCCTCGGTTTTTTGGCCGGCTTTGTCAGGACGCGCCAGTGCTTCCCCCATGGGTGAGACAACAGCAGTCTTGATGGAATTATCTATTTTCACAATGTACCTCCTATTGACCGTAAACAGCTTAACGGCAATCTCCGGGGAAACTTTAGGTCAATCCACAAAAAAATCGTGGGCCGCTGTCCCTGTATTGCTCGCCGTCAAACATTTATATTATGCACCCGCGCGCCTTGCCTGGCACTGTCGAACCGGCCATCAAATAGTTTAGAGAAGCACGCTCTGGATTCCCGCTTTCGCGGGAAAGACGTGCAGATTATCAATAACTCACTTCCACTATTGCGCCAGCGCGAGCGGTCCCGCTCACGACCAGCCCCGACACACTGCGAACCTGTACCGTTTGCCCCTCGGCCGCATTGGCGAGCGCTTTGCCTTCCGCGCTGATGCTGAATCCGCGTCCGCTCGAAACAAGCTTCACGTTCTGGTTCTGTATCACCGCAGCCCGTGTGCGCAGCATATCCTGGCGCAATGGGCTGCCGAAAGGAATGCTGCCGGCCATTGCCCTGCCGACAGCCTCGCGGGGATCAGTGACGATTCCGGGCGGGAGTTGGGTCAGGTCTCCCCGACGAGCAGCCAAGTCCGCGGCGGTGAGTACCTGGCCCTGAACCAGCGGCCTGGCGCTGACGACATAATCCGCTACCACCTTCACGCTTGCGCGTACGTAAACAGTCCATGGGTGCGGAACCGCACAACGCACCATCACGGTTGTGTTGCCCCATGCGCGGCTGCCGGGCGGCAGCGTCGGCTCAAGTGCAGCGCAGGAAGGGAGATTGAGCCGTCCATCGATTTCGCCAAGCGTGATCTCGGCCTGGCCGGGCAGGCCAGCCGACTGCGTATGTAAAAAGTTCGTGACAGCTTCCTGGATAAGACGTGGGTCCTGTTTTCCGTTTGCCGTCGCCAACGCCGACGCAAATGCGGGACCGGAAAAAAGCGCAATCAGGCTCATGCCGAATGACAGCAGCCGCAGATACGAAATGGACATGACGAATTCCTCTAACGATGTCTCCCGGATCGGGATGAGCCGAGGGTGACGGCAATTCTAGTCCGGCGGCGCCTTTGGCAACCGCGAGAAATGAGGCAGGTTTTGTCCGTTATTCATGGAATTGCCCTCATGCAGCCCCGTTATCATGCTGTTGTCACCCTGATGATTGGAGAAGATGCGGCAAGCCAATGCGCCTTGTCCAGGGAGCGGGACAGGGCAGGAACTTCAAAGCCCGAAATGAAGGGATTTTATCCCGCTACTCTGTGTTTTGGGTGTCGCCGTCATGTAATACGATGGCTCATACGTGTACTAACGGCAAGAAATACCATTGCTTGAGGAGCAATCATGATCGACAAACTTGATTCAACGTTCCGTTTTTACCAGGACGCCGCCAATTTGCGGGCCCATCGGCAGCAATTGATCGCCTCCAATATCGCCAACGCGGATACGCCGAAGTACAAGGCGCGCGACATTAACTTCAGCAGCGCGCTAGAGGGCGCATTGGCCGGCAGCGGGGCCGTCACGCTGGCCACCAGCGTGCCGAATCACATTGCTCCGCCCGCCAGCACGACGCCTGCCGCGCCATTACTGTACCGCACCGCCGTACAGGGAAGTGTTGACGGCAACACGGTCGATATGGACATCGAGCGCAGCCAGTTTGCCGATAACGCAATCCATTACGAAGCCAACCTCACATTTGTCAGCAACCAGATCAGGATGATGCTGGCCGCTATTCAGGGTTAAGGAGAAACGCACTATGTCACTTTTCAGTATATTCACTGTCGCCGGATCCGCCATGACGGCCCAGAATCAGCGTCTCAACGTGGTCGCGAGCAACCTGGCCAATGCTGACAGTGCGATGAGCTCCAACGGCGAGCCTTACAAGGCCAAGCAGGTCATATTCATGAGCACCCAGCCGGAAGCCGGTATCCACGCCAGTGGTGCCAACGGTACTCACGGGGTGAAGGTGGCCTCGGTGATCGAGGACCAGTCCCCGATGAAGATGGTCTACGAGCCCAGCCACCCAATGGCAAACAAGGAAGGTTTTTTGACCATGCCCAATGTGAATGTCGTGGAAGAGATGGTCGATATGATTTCCGCCTCACGTTCGTATCAGAACAACGTGGATATGATGAACACAGCGAAGACTCTGCTGCTGAAGACTTTAACCATCGGACAATAAGGAAATTGCAATGAGCTCTATTCGGGAAGCCGGACCTGCTTCAAACCTGTTTGCAGCGTATAACGCCAAAACTGCCGCCAAGCCGGGCGCGGACGATCCCCAGGACCGGTTCCTCACGCTGCTGGTCACGCAGATGAAGAATCAGGATCCCCTTAACCCCCTGGATAACGCCCAGGTGACTTCACAGCTCGCGCAAATCAGTACCGTAAACGGCATCGAGAAACTGAACGCCACCATGGAAGCCATGTCGAGCGGCTTTAACGCCGGACAGTCTATGCAGGCGGCTGGCATGATCGGGCACAGCGTATTGATACCCGGTTCGACGTTGCACCTGGCCGGTGGCAGCGGTGTGTTCGGAATTGATCTGGCGAAGCCTGCGGATCAGGTGAAGGTGACAATCCACGACACTTCGGGCCGCGCGGTTCAGGTCATGGATCTGGGGGCGCAGGCGGCCGGCTCCCTGACCCTGGAGTGGGACGGCAGGACCAACGATGGAGCCCAGGCGGCTGAAGGCGGCTATACCGTGAGTGTCAGCGCCCTGCGCGGCGACCAGAAGGTTGACGCGCAAACGCTTGCTTTTGGCACCGTCCATGGGGTCTCCCAAGGTAGCCAGGGCGTTCAGCTGAACGTCGGTACCCTGGGATCGGTGGGAATTGCGGACGTCAGGCAGATTTTTTAAGTAGAAGTTATCAAATATTTTCGTCTCCAATCCATTTTTACCGAGAGAGACGCTTACCCAAGGAGTGCATGATGAGTTTCCAGCAAGGCTTAAGCGGTCTGAATGCGGCATCCAAGAACCTGGATGTAATCGGCAACAACGTTGCCAATACCAATACAGTGGGTTTCAAGCAGTCGCAGGCGCAATTTGCCGATGTGTTCGCCAACTCGCTTTCGGGCAGCGGTGGCAATCAGGCCGGCATCGGCGTGAAAGTGGCCGATATTGCTCAGCAGTTCAGCCAGGGCAGCATTACGGCCTCCAACAACTCGCTCGACGTTGCGATCAATGGCAGCGGCTTTTATCGCCTCAGCGATCAGGGCGTCATCAGTTACTCGCGCAACGGCCAATTCCATCCGGACAAGGACGGGTACATTGTCTCCAGTACCGGCTTGCGCCTCACCGGCTATTCGGCGAACGCCACCGGCCAGATTACCGCGGGCTCACCAACCGATCTGCGGATTTCCTCGGCTGATCTGCCGCCGCAGGCAACGACCCTGGTGAGTACTGTGCTTAACCTGGACTCGCGTGAGACGGCTCCGCTTCCGGCCCCTTTCGATTTCACCGACCCAACCACTTATCACAGTTTTGCCTCCATGCCGATCCACGACAGCCTGGGCAACTCGAGTACCGTGTCGACCTATTTCGTCAAGACGGCGGCGAATACCTGGGATGTGTTCGCCTCCAGTGAAGGCGTTCTGCTCAACGGCGGGGCGGCGTTTGGCCCGCTGACGTTTCTGTCCAACGGCAGTCTTGATCCGGCAGGCATTTCAACATTCCCTGTGACGAAAACCGTGACTACCGGCGCGACGGACCCTATGGTCTTCGATCTGGATTTTACGGGCACTACACAGTTCGGCTCCAGCTTCGGCGTCAACACGCTGACTGAGGATGGCTATGCGTCCGGCCGGCTTATCGGTTTTGACATCGGCCCCGATGGCATGCTACAGGGCAGCTACTCGAGCGGCAAGTTTTTAACCCTGGGCCAGGTCGTTTTGGCCAATTTCGCCAATCCACAGGGTCTCCAGTTACGCGGCAATAACACCTGGGCGGAGAGCACGACTTCCGGCGCTCCCCTCGTCGGCGCACCGCAAAGCGGCGGCCTTGGCATATTGCAATCCGGCGCGGTTGAAGACTCGAACGTGGAGCTGACCTCCGAGCTGGTCAATATGATTACAGCCCAGCGGGTTTACCAGGCTAACGCCCAGACCATCAAGACGCAGGACCAGTTGTTACAGACATTAGTGAATCTGAGGTGATGAAATAACGGAAATGGCTGATAGATAATCCACTCCCATTTCCGCTATCAATCGAGTACAGGAGTTAAAAATGGACCGCATGATCTACACCGCCATGACCGGCGCCAAGCATACGATGGGGCAGCAAGCCGCAATGGCGAACAACCTGGCGAATGCGAACACGACCGGTTATCGTGCCGAAACCAGTGCTCTGCGCGCGGTGCCGGTGTTCAGCGAGGCAATGGCGACGCGGGCGTTCGTGGTGGATTCGAGTGCCGGCGCCGATTTTCGTCCAGGCACCACCCAGCAAACCGGGCGCGATCTCGATGTGGCAGTGCGCGGACCGGGCTGGATCGCCGTGCGGCTGGAAGATGGCAGCGAAGCGTATACCCGCAATGGCGACCTGCACGTCAGCGCCAATGGCATCTTGCAGACGCGTAATGGCATGAACATCCAGGGTGAAGAGGGGCTGATCACGATCCCCCCGAACTCGACCATCACAATTGCAAAGGATGGTACCGTTTCCACCGTTCCCGTTCGGCCGGGTTCGAATGAATCGAATGTCACGCTGGTTGCCGGCCGCATCAAACTGGTCGATCCGCCCGAAGCGCAGCTCACGCGCGGTCCGGACGGCCTGTTTCGGCTCGCCAACGGCAAGGCGGCGGATGCGGATGCAAATGTCACGCTCATCGGCAGCGCCTTGGAAGGCAGTAATGTCAATGTAGTCGAGGCGCTGGTCGACATGATCTCCCTCTCCCGCCAGTACGAAATGCACATGAAGCTGCTGGAAAACGCCAAAGGCAACGCGCAACGCGCGAGCGCCCTGCTTAGTATGAGCTGATGGATAAGCCACGCGCCGTAAGAATGCCGAACCCGGAGAAAGGCGGAAAGAACGAGGAATTGGCCCCTCTATTCCAAGCGTTGATTTCGGTCACCCGAGATATGATGAATGATGGGTTGCGCTTTGCTCCACCCCGTTCTACCCAAGGCTAGTAAAGATTAACCAGCACAGATTTATTTTCAGGAGATTTATATGATCCGCTCGCTTTGGATTTCCAAGACCGGTCTGGACGCGCAGCAGACCCAGATGGACGTGATTGCCAACAACCTGGCAAATGTCAGCACCAACGGATTCAAGCGCTCGCGCGCTGTGTTCGAGGATCTGCTGTATCAGACCTTGCGCCAGCCTGGGGCCCAGTCCTCCCAGCAGACGCAATTGCCGTCCGGTCTGCAGATCGGTACCGGTGTAAGGCCCGTTGCCACCGAGCGCGTATTTACCCAGGGCAATTTGCAGCAGACCGGGAATTCAAAGGATGTGGCGATTCAGGGCCGGGGATTCTTCCAGGTGCTGATGCCGGATGGCACCACCGCCTACACCCGGGATGGCTCGTTTCAGTCCGATGCCCAGGGGCAGATGGTAACGTCCAGCGGTTATCAGATTCAGCCGAACATTACCATTCCCGTTGATGCGCTAAGCATCACCATAGGCCGCGACGGCACCGTTTCCGTTACGCAGCCCGGTACTGCCGTCCCGGTTGAAGTGGGCTCGCTGCAACTGGCCACGTTCATCAACCCCGTGGGCTTGCAAAGCGTCGGGGAAAACCTTTTTGTGGAAACCGCCTCCAGCGGCCCCCCCAACTTCAATACTCCCGGTGTCGATGGCGCCGGCCTGCTCAATCAGGGATATGTGGAAACCTCCAACGTTAACGTGGTGGAGGAGCTGGTCAACATGATCCAGACCCAGCGCGCTTATGAGATCAACAGCAAGTCCATCCAGACGTCCGATCAGATGCTTCAGCGCCTGTCGCAAATGTAACAAGCAAAGATGAGAATGACAGTGAGACAAGCAATGCACCGGAAGTACGTCGGGTATCAGGGGGCGAAAGGCAGCCTGAGGACACCGGACCTTTCACCGATGCGAAGCGGGCGGCCGGCGGCATTCATGATGTTTATGGCAGCCATGCTGCTCACGCTCTCCGGCTGTGTCAGCCTGCCGGCCCCGGCGCCGATCGTGCTGCAGCCGATGTCGGCCCGCACCACGCGGGAGGGGGTGCCACCCGCCAATGGCGCCATCTACCAGGCGACAACTTACCACCGGCCGCTATTCGAGGATCGCCGCGCGCGTCAGGTAGGTGACACGCTGGTGATCTTCCTCAACGAGAGAACCAACGCAAGCAAGAAGTCAAACAGTAGCGCCAACAAGAACGGCGGCGTGAATTTTGCTGTTCCTCCGGCGATATTTGGCGTGCCCATCACGAAGAATGTGGATCTGGGGGCATCATCTTCCAATGAATTCGAGGGCAAAGGCGAGGCGGCTTCCAACAACAATTTTACCGGAACGATCACCGTCACCGTGCTTGAAGTCCTGCCCAATGGCAACCTGGTAGTGAGCGGCGAAAAACAGCTGGCCATGACTCAGGGTACCGAGTACATCCGTTTCTCAGGCGTGGTTCGGCCTGAAACCGTGATCAACAACACGGTATCATCGATCCAGGTGGCGGATGCGCGCATTGAGTACAAGGCCAATGGCTACATTGACGAGGCGCAGACGATGGGTTGGCTCTCGCGCTTTTTTCTAACGGTCTCGCCGTTCTAAGAGTCTGGGAGATGCCGAAAATGCCTTGCATCGCAATTCTTAAGCATGTCTGCCTGGCGCTTTCCGCGCTATGGCTGGGATTCTGCACCATCGCCGCTCCCGCGCAAGCCGAACGCATCAAGGACCTCGCTTCGATCCAGGGAGTGCGGGCCAATCAGTTGATTGGATACGGCTTGGTAGTGGGGCTGGATGGCACCGGCGACCAGACCATCCAGACACCGTTCACCATACAAACGTTGACCAGCATGCTGATGCAACTGGGCATCAATCTGCCGCCGGGCACCAACCCGCGGCTGAGGAATGTGGCCGCGGTAATGGTCACCGCCACACTGCCTTCCTTCGCCCAGCCAGGCCAGATCATCGATGTCACCGTATCCAGCATGGGCAACGCCAGAAGCCTGCGCGGCGGCACTTTACTGATGACACCGCTCAAGGGAGCCGACGGACAGGTCTACGGGATGGCCCAGGGCAATTTGCTGGTGGGCGGTTTCGGCGCCGCCGCCAGCGGCAGCCAGGTGCAGGTCAACCATATGAACGTCGGCCGCATTACCGGTGGCGGGACCATCGAGCGCGCCGTGCCCGTCGCTCTGGGTCAGGACAACACTGTTCGGCTCGAGCTCAACAACACCGACTTTTCCAACACCAAGCGGATCGTGGACGCAATCAACGGACAGTTCGGCGAGGGCACCGCCGCAGCCTTGGATGGCCGGGCGATCCAGGTGCGCACGCCGGAGGGCGGCAACCAGCGCGTCGCATTTCTCGCGGAAG
This sequence comes from Nitrosospira sp. Nl5, assembly GCF_900102495.1. Taxonomy (GTDB): domain Bacteria; phylum Pseudomonadota; class Gammaproteobacteria; order Burkholderiales; family Nitrosomonadaceae; genus Nitrosospira. The sequence continues at coordinate 182,968 of NZ_FMVQ01000002.1, forward strand.
TGGAAAGCCTGAACATCAAACCGGTGCCGGCCAACGCCAAGGTGATTGTCAACAGCCGTACAGGTTCGGTGGTCATGAATCAGGCCGCAACGGTTGATGCCTGCGCGGTTGCCCACGGCAACCTCTCGGTCGTCATCAGCACCGAACCGGTAATCAGCCAGCCCGGACCGTTTTCCACCGGGCAGACGGTGCAGGCACAACGTTCCACCATCGAGATCAAGCAGGAGTCCGGCATGCTTACAATGGTCGAAGGCGCTTCGCTGGCCGAAGTGGTGAAGGCATTAAATGCGATCGGTGCGACACCGCAAGATTTGCTGGCGATTCTGCAGGCGATGAAGTCGGCCGGGGCGCTGCGGGCGGAGCTGGAGGTCATCTGATCCTGATGCGGCAACCATACCTCATGTTTTAGTTTACGAGAATGATCTATCATATGGTTTCTACGTATTTACTTGCTATCTTCCCAGCTAGTTCGCCACAACTTCCGGACTTAGGATAATGGTGACGTCGGCTGATCTTTCCGGTCAATTTGCTCTTGATGTGCAGGCAGTCAATGGCTTGCGGACCGAGGCAAAAAAAAACGGCCGGGCCGGACTTGAAGCCGCCGCCAAGCAGTTCGAGGCGCTGTTCATGAACATGATGCTGAAGAGGATGCGCGAGGCCACGTCCCAGGACAGCCTGCTGGACAGCGACCAGAGCCGCCTTTACATTTCGATGCTCGATCAGCAATTGTCGCAGAGCATGGCCTCCCGGGGGATCGGCTTGGCGGATGTGATGGTGCGGCAACTGAGCCACGGATTATCCGCGGACTTGCCCCAGGAAGCCACCGCTTCAGATCCACTCCCGCTTCCCGCGCAATCCTCAGCCGAAGTTTTGCCGCCGGCGCCACCGCAGGCCGGCGCATGCCAGCCGGAGCCGGTACAACCGAGCGCCCCCATGAATCCGCCACGGCAACAGCCGCCGCAGGCGAGCCCCGTCGCGCCGCCGCAAGCGCCGCAAACGGGCGCATCTCTATCCAGGCCGCAATCGCAGGTAGCCGAGTTTCAGGCCAGGTTAATGCCGCACGCACGTGAGGCCAGCCAGGCGACGGGCATACCGGCCCAGTTCATGCTTGGGCAGGCGGCGCTGGAGAGTGGATGGGGCAAACGCGAGATCCGGGGGGCGGACGGCACGCCCAGTCATAACCTGTTCGGCGTGAAGGCCGGCAGCAACTGGAAGGGGCCGGTAGTGGAAACGGTGACGACCGAGTATGTTAATGGCGTCGCCCAAAAGAGCGTTGAAAGATTCCGTGCTTATGACTCCTATGCGGATGCTTTCCGCGATTACGCCAATCTGTTGCGCGGCAACCCCCGCTACGCCGGCGTGATGGCACAGGTGGCACACGGTCTGAATGCGGACGGCTTCGCACATGGCTTGCAGCGGGCAGGCTACGCCACCGATCCCAACTATGCGGATAAGTTGAGCCGGATCATCAAGACCACACAGTGGTCCTGATCGCAGTGGTTGAAAAATGCCGCTGCCCAACGCCGTATTGCGGCGCCCGCGAATTGCTTGTTTGCGCTTCCCGTGTGGCGCTAAATATTTTCTGCTCGCAGCCGTTACACTGGGTATGGCGATGAGTTTGGTTAGGGGAACATTACATGGGTAGCGGTATTTTTGGTATCGGACTCAGCGCGCTCGGCGCGGCACAGAGGGGATTGCTTGTTACCGGCCATAATGTCAGTAACGCAGCCACCCCCGGCTATACCCGCCAGCAAACAATTCAGTCGACCAACCCGGCGCAGGCCACGGGCAATGGGTTCATTGGCCAGGGTGTCCAGCTGGATACGGTGAGCCGCGCGTACAACCAGTTCCTGGTCAGCCAGGTGACGCAGGCGAAAACCGAATCAAGCCAGCTCGATACGTATTTTTCCCAGATGCAGCAGATCGACCGGCTGCTGACAGACCCGAGCGGCCGTCTTGGCCTCGCGCCCGCGCTACAGGACTTTTTCGGGGGGCTGCAAGACGTCGCCACCAACCCATCGGAAGTTACCTCCCGCCAATCAATGCTGTCCGGCGCGGAAGTGCTGGTACGGCGTTTCCAGTCGCTGGACGGCCGTCTCGATGAGATTCAGGAAGGGGTGAATACCCAGATTACGAACAGTATTTCGCTGATTAATACCCTCGCGTCGCAGATCGGCAAGCTGAACGAAACCATCAGCCTAGCCGAGAGCGTTGCCCGGGGCCAGCCGGCGAATGATCTTCGGGACCAGCGCGACGAATTGGTGGCGCAGCTTAGCCATGAGGTCCGTGCCAATGTCGTCGAGCAGAGCGATGGCGCATACAGCATCTTCATTGGCTCCGGCCAGCCTCTGGTGGTCGGCACACAGGTTTTTCAGCTCGCCGCCACCGCATCGCCGACCGATGCGCAACGCATCGAGGTAACATTTGTTACCGACGGCGTTAATGTGCCGATGAGGGAGTCGAGTCTCGATGGCGGAAAACTGGGCGGGCTGCTGCAATTCCGCAGCGAATCGCTCGACGCAGCCCGCAACGGCCTGGGACGCGTCGCCATCGGGCTGGCCGGCACTTTCAATGAACAACACCGGCTGGGGCAGGATATGCTGGGTAATCCGGGCGGCGATTTTTTTACCGTCCCGGAACCATCGGTGACGGCTTCCACGCGAAATATCGGCAGCGCGGTCATCGCCGCCGATATTACCGGCTTCAGTTCCCTCACCGCCAGTGACTATAGCCTGCGCTACGATGGCGCCAATTACACCTTCACCCGGCTATCCGACGGAGTCGCGCAGACCTTCGCGTCATTTCCGCAAACTGTGGATGGCGTCAGCTTGAGCTTGGCATCCGGCACCATTGCCATGGGAGACGAATTCCTGGTTCGTCCCACCCTGAATGGCGCCGCTCAAATCGCAGTCGCCATTCAGGATACCAGCCTGGTTGCAGCCGCCGCGCCGATCCGTACTGATGCGCCCCTCGCCAATACCGGTACCGGCCGCATCAGCGCCGGGTCGGTCAACGCACCGCCCCCCCCGGATCCTGACCTGAAAGAGCCGGTAACCCTTACCTTCACCAGCGCCACCACTTTCGATGTGAGCGGCATCGGGACTGGCAATCCGTCCGGTGTTACATTCACGCCCGGGGGCGCAATCAGCTACAACGGATGGACCGTGCAAATCACCGGGTCGCCCCAACCGGGGGATACGTTCAGTATCGGTCCCAATACCAATGGCGTGGGCGATAACCGCAACGCTTTGCTGCTGGGAGCCATGCAGAGCAGCAAGACCCTGGCCGGTGGCACGGCAAGTTACCAAGACGCTTATGGCAAGGTGGTCAGCCTCATGGGAAATAAAACCCGCGAACTGGAAGTGACCAGCGCGGCCCAGGCTAATCTGCTGAGCCAGACACAGGCCTTGCAGCAATCCGAGTCAGGCGTCAACCTGGATGAGGAAGCGGCGAATTTGCTGCGCTACCAGCAGGCCTACCAGGCAGCCAGCAAGATCATACAGACGGCCAGCCTGATGTTCGACACACTGCTTGAATTGGGCAGATAGGTAGCAGGATAAATAGAAAGGAGCAGCTACGCGACAGCTCGCGTAGGATGGGTGCAGCGAAGCGTAACCCATCAAACTCCTGGCACGATTTGCGGCCGGTGAGATGGAAATAACCAGATGATGGGTTGCGCTGTGCTCCACCCATCCTACGAAAATCGTACAAGGAGGAGTAATCATGCGCATCAGCAGTAATACCAGCTATGAATTAGGCATCGCCGCCCTCCATCGCCAGCAGGCCGCGCAGATCAAGACCCTGGAACAGATGAGCACCGGCCAGCGCATGCTCACGCCCTCGGAGAATCCCGCAGCGTACGTCCGGGCACTTGAAGTCTCCCAGGCCGATGCTGGCAATACGCAGTATGCTCTAAACCGGCAGACTGCCATGAGCAACCTCGGAATGCTGGAAGGAACTCTCGGGAACGTAACGAACCTGGTGCAGAATGCGCAGGAACTTGCCGTGTACGCGGGTAACGGCACGCTTACCGACAGCGGCCGCGACGCTATTGCCACCGAATTGCGCGGCAACCTGGAGGAACTGGTGGCGCTTGCCAATCGTACCGACGCCAACGGGCAATACCTGTTTTCCGGTTTCCAGGGATCGACCAGGCCTTTCGTGGATACGGGTACCGGCGTGCAGTATTTTGGCGACGATGGGCAGCGGCTGGTGCAGGCCAGCGCGTCGCGCCAGCTCGCGGTGAACGAATCGGGACGGAACGTATTCGAGCGTATTCCGGCTTCCGGAGGCGGTTACCAGAGCCTGTTCAAGACGCTTTCCGACCTGATTGACGTTCTCGAAACGCCGGTGACAACCGACGCCGACAAGGCCGCGCTTGCCAGCAGCCTGAGCGCCGCGCAGAGTAATTTATCCAACTCGCTGGACAACGTGCTGCAAGTTCGCTCAGCAGTGGGCACGCGCATGAATGAAGTGGATACGCTCAACGACGCCGGCGATGACTTAACCATTCAGTACAAGCAGCAGCTTTCCGATTTGCGGGATGTCGATTATGCCAAGGCCATCAGTGACCTGACGCAACAGCAAGCCTACCTGGAGGCGACGCAGAAGGCGTTTCTGAAGGTACAGGGGTTGTCGCTGTTTGATTATATTCGGTGAGGATTTGCTGATTTAATCTTCAGTGTCGAATTCTCCGTTGTTTCCAGGCGCCATGAATTGAGCGATATATAAGTAATAGCGTTGGGACAGGATTCTATTTCATTCCGTTAGAATTTTTTGGCGGATATGATAGGATTCCATAACGATAAAATCGAAAGTTCGATTCCCTCCGTCTCTACAGCAGCACCCCACGAAGTTGTCATGCTGTTTAAAACTCGGTAAAGCACGCCATTGTTTGGTCAGACTGAATTCCGGATCGAGTCCGGAATGACGAAATTCCTACTATTTTCTCGCTGGATCAATAGATAACAGGGATTCGGAAGCTGTGTTGTTTGCTTACCAGTTGAACACGACTCTCAAGTTTGTTGTTGACATCGGCGAAGTCTCGATTACCTTGTATGCATCGAAACCGAGAATCAAAAAATGAACGCTAGCGCTTACGCCTTTTTTAACGTCGATGCCGCGCTGTACCTGCTCGATGCCGAGACGCTCAGGTGCGAATATGCCAATGTAGCGGCCCAGCGCGATCTCCAATACTCGATGGCCGAATTGTGCGACCTCATGCCGTTTGACGGCGAGCCAGGCTTCTCCGCGGAGGATTTCGCGCCTCTGCTGGGATCGCTGCGCGCGGGCGAAAGGCAGGAAGTGGAGGGTAAAACATGCTTCAGGCGCAAGGATGGCTCTGTCTTCCCGGTGGCGGTGCGCCTACATTTGTGGCGAGGCGCGGGAAAATCGGTTCTTATTATTGTTGCCAACGACATCAGCGCATCGGCGGAACGAGAGGAGAAGCGAGAGGACGCAGGAGAGAAACCAGCGCAGGCGGGGGAGGGGGAAATTTTCTCGCATGCCATCGTCTCCAATCCCGCCGGCATGGTATTCCAGTACGTGCAGTGTGACGATGGCCGCTACAGCATGCCGTTTGTCGGTGATCAGTGCGTCAACGTGCTCGGCATTGCGGTTGAGACGTTGCAGGCGAATCCCGGCTTGCTCCTGGATCTTGTTCTGGCGGAAGACCGGGAGAGCCTGCGCCAATCCAGGGCCCTGTCAGCAGAGAGTCTGAGCAAATGGAACTGGGAAGGCCGCCTGTGGATCGAGGCATACCGCGATGTAAAGTGGGTGAGCCTGCGGGCCAGTCCCCGCCGTGAGAAGGATGTTGGCGTGATATGGGAAGGCATCATGCTCAACATTACCCAAAGCAGGCGCAGGGAGACTGAACTCCTGGAATCCCATGAGCGATTGAGGGAAGTATCATCGCACGTCATGGCGGCAAGAGAGCACGAGCGTATCCGGATCGCCCAGGAGATCCACGATGATCTCGGCGGCAACCTGACAGCGATCAAGATCGACCTCGACTGGCTGGCGCGCCATATTGATGGCGGCGGGGGTGGTGATGGCCGTGATACTACCGGCAATGCGATGTTGCTGGCGAAGGTCCATACTATCGACCAGGTGGTCGACCGTACCATCGATTCGATACGGCGGATGTCCCGCGATCTGCGCCCCGGCATCATGGATTTCGGCATTGTTGCGGCAATCGAATGGGAGGCGAAGGAATTCAGCAAGCGTCTCGGCATTCCCTGCGAGATTGCATGTGCCCAGCAGGATATCGACCTGAAGCAGGATGTGGCGGTTGCCGTATTCCGGATTTTTCTGGAAGCCTTGACCAATATTGCCAAGCATGCCCGTGCCTCGCGCGTGTGGGTCCGGCTGGAGGAAGTGCAGGGGCGGCTGGAGCTGGAAGTGCGCGATGACGGCGGCGGTATCATGGCGGGAGACACCGCGAAGCGCGGTTCTTTCGGCATTCGCGGCATGGTCGAACGCGCGGGTCTCCTCGACGGCAAGCTGACCATCAGCGGTGAGCGAAAAGAGGACAGGCAGGGAAAAAGGGGAACCACGGTGCACTTGTCGATTCCACTCGCGGGAGGGGCGGCAGATCCGGCTGATGCCCAATCGGCCGCGCAGCGGTCATGAGAATTCTGATCGTCGACGACCACGCCATTGTCCGCCAGGGCTTGAGGCAGATCCTGACGGAAAGCGATGGGGCCATTGTGATCAAGGAAGCGGATTGCGGCGCGGAAGCCATCCGTCAGATACGCGAGGGCGTGTGGGATGTGGTAGTGCTGGATATATCGCTACCCGACAGGAACGGCATCGATACTCTGAAGCAGATCAAGAAAGAGTATCCAAAAATTCCTGTACTCATGCTCAGCATGCACGAAGAAGGTTTATACGCGATCCGGGCGCTCAAGGCCGGTGCGTCCGGCTATATTACGAAGCAGAGTGCGCCGGGAGAGCTAATGGCCGCGATTCATCAGGTGGCCAGGGGACGAAAGTATCTCACCGCGACACTGGCCGAGGCGATGGCGGATAGCCTTGGCACCAATTATGAGCAGCCGCTTCACGAGACCTTGTCCGACCGGGAGTACCAGACCCTGTGCTTGATCGCTTCGGGCAAAAGTCTCACCGATGTGGCGGAGGAAATGTGTCTATCCGTAAAGACCGTCAGTGTCTATCGTGGACGGCTCCTGGAAAAGATGAAGCTCAAGAACAATGCTGAATTGACTCACTACGCCATTAAAAATGGCCTGGTCTGAGCGGGAGCATTCCTGCGTTCAATGAAGCTGAATCGGAGCATTACTGCGCAGCAGGGGTCCTCGTAGCGCGTCAATGGGCATCGTAATGCGGAATGATGGAATCAAATCGGCGCTGGCGTACAAGAAACTTACGCGACTTGCTTTTTGCTGCGCGCCATGAAACCGACCAGACCCAAGCCGGCCAACATCAGGGCGTAGGACGCGGGTTCGGGGATAGTGGAAACGCTAGCGGTAGCGATTACCTGTCCCTCATTATTGATCCCCTGAGCATTGTGTAGATAGCGCCCATTTGGGAAATCCACAATCGAATTAAGATCGATCATCCCCATGCCGTTGGGACCGGTGATGAAGGCGTGCTCAGAAAAATCGGCGGTCTCGGAATCTCCCACCACCCATCCGGCATCGTTGATGCCGTAAGCGATGCTGTCAGACCCGCCCAGCGTACCGAGGTCCGTCATCCCCATGCCGTCGGGACCGGTGATGAAGGCGTGACGGGAACCATCTGCGGTCTCGGAATATCCCACCACCTGTCCGGAATCATTAATGCCGATGGCGACGCTGTCAGACCCGCCCAGCGTGCCAAGATCGGTCATCCCCATGCCGTTGGGACCGGTGATGAAGGCGTGGGAAGAACCATCTCCGGTACTACTTTGTCCCACCACCTGTCCGGAATCGTTGATGCCGCGAGCGGTGCTGCTACGCCCGCCCAGCGTGCCGAGCTCAGTCATCCCCATGCCGTCGGGATCAGTGATGAAGGCGTGCTGAGAAAAATCTACGTTCTCGTAAGATCCCGCTACCTGTCCAGAGTCGTTAATGCTGTGAGCGATGCTGAAAGGCCCGCCCGGTGTGCCAAGATCGGTCATTCCCATGCCATCGGGACCGGTGACGAAGGTGTGCTGAGAAAAATCTCCGGTCTCGGAATATCCCACCACCTGTCCGGAATCGTTGACGCCAAAAGCGTCGCTGTAGCTGTCAGACCCGCCTAGCGTGCCAAGATCGGTCATTCCCATGCCATCGGGGCCGGTAATGAAGGCGTGAACGGAGGAATTATATCCATATGCGGTGTGACCCCATCCTACCACCTGTCCGGAATCGTTGATGCCGCGAGCTTCGCCGGAAGGCCCGCCCAGCGAGCCAAGATATGTCACCTCGCCGCCAGGATTCACGATGACTGGGTCTGGACCGGCTTGGGCGAAGGCCGGAGACGCAATGCCAATACTCACGCCAAGGGCTGTCGCAAGGATTAAGCCGCGGGTTCCAAAGGTGCGGATTACTTTCATGGGAGAGCGCTCCTGTAAGAGATTAAGGATCGTCTGATCAACCTATACCTGGTCACGGTAAAAGTAAATAGTACTTCTACTTCTGATTTATCGGCGTTGGCAGAATTGTGATTCGCTCTGGTTTTGCGGACCAAGCACGTAAACATTACCGGGGGTAAGCGCCGTGCAGGTATGTTGCGATGAAGAAACGTTATACGGAAAGCCGGATATCCAAGATCTATACTTATCGAGCAACCGCAGCTTCGTTGCTGACTTTGCGTACCGGCAGTGATTGCATTGAACCCAGATAATCCATCAGGCAGCTCTCCGCGCCTACGCGAGTGCTGGCGGTCAGTTTGCGGCCATTTTCGCCGCTTGCCCGGCGTCCATAAACCAGGCTATGGGCTTCTCTCAATCGGCAAAGCTGTCTTGCAACTGCCTTGCCATCATCTCACGTGCTAATGGATTATCTGGGTTGAAAACGAAAGTCCAGCCTACTGTCCGCAAAGCTGGCAGCCTGCCGGATTTAAAGGCAATCAGCTGCAAAAGCTCAATTCTTCAAGTCCGGCCAGCTGCCAGGATCGCGAGCCTGCCGGAACGATATCCGGCGATGTCGATCTCCAAATCGAGCCGCCCGAGAGGTTTGGCGAGCACAGCTTTTACCTCCCCAGGAACATTGGCGCAATACAAACTGCGAAAAATGACTCTGGGCGCGCCGTTCTGCGGAAATACGGCCGCCAGTACATTGAATACCTCGTACAGGTTCTCGGTCAGTATTTCATCGAGGCATTTTTCCTTGACGCATTCGTCCACCCGCGCTGCCGGCACCATCACAAGTGCCGCTCCCAGGCTTCCGCCTACCGCCAGATCGCAGCAGACCACTACCCGCAGGCTTTCACATTCCCCGAAATACGCTCCAACAGCCTGGGTGCCGGGCACCATGGGCTTGGCTGGCACGACCTTCGCCGTCACCGCTCGTCCAATCAATTCGCCGAGCATGCTGGCCACGGCGTTTGCGGGAGGTAGCCGTACTGACAAGTTTGCGGAAATTGGTGATGCTAGCATTTCAATTCCTCGTTTGATGGTGGCGATACTCGCCACCGAGGTTAGTTGTGTCTAGTCAATCAATGAATGGGTCGAGGGTCTCTCTGAACGTATCCTGGTTAAACGGCTTGGCGATCAAAAACAGGGCGCCTTCCACGTTGGATAGCATGCGCATCTCCCGAGTGGATTCCGACGTGACGAAGCCGAATTTCACCTTGCAGCCTGCGGCCCTGATTCCCTTGAGAAGATCAATGCCCGAAAGCTTCGGCATGTTCCAGTCGGAAAGCACAAGGTCCGGCGGATTGGCTGTAATGGCTGCGAGCGCTTCCTCGCCATCGCCCGCTTCCAGGAACGTGTGATCGCGGAAACCGGCGAGCCGGAGAGTTCGTATCACGATCATTCGCATCGCCTTGCTGTCGTCCACAACCATAATTTGCATAATATCTCCCTCTTCCAAGGCCTGTGTTGATCATCCTGCGCATTCATACCGCGTGCCCAAATGGTCCGCATAAGAGGCCGGCTCGCTTCAATTGGATACCTTAACGGCGGGCAGTGGCGCAACTTGAGTGCAATGTCCTAAATCGGGTATTCCAGGCACCCGAACCGAGACGACTGGAAGCCCGTACGGATACTCGGACTGAATGGCGCTAAGACCCCGAAATACGCGAGGAAACCGATTCTTATTTCCAGATTGGCGGCCGACACATCGTGGCACTATCGCTGTCATTGGGTGATAGCGCATACGGTTCGAGCATATCAATACGTGTTACGTGTCATACAGCCGCTACAACGGGGTGGTAATGGGCGGTATCGGTATTTCGGCGGATCTGTCGGTGGCTGGAGAGACTGCACTGCACAATCGGACCCGTCTTCAAGTTCCCCGGGAATTAGCCGTAAAGCAAACGATGGTATTGGAATCGCTGCCGGACCACCGTGCTATAGGAGTTTTAAGTGGGGAAAGACTACGACGCCGCCGCCGCGGCCAACGTGCGGTCATTCGTGTTGCGATATATGGAAGCGCATGGCGCGGAGACGCAATGCGTGCGTATCGAACTCGATCAGCTCCAAACAATACTGGGCGAGGCGGTGGTTCGCCTGACATCAAGCTTCGAGACAATCGGCGCCTATTCAACCCGCGCCACGCGGCGGACGGTGAACGACTGCGTTGACGATGGAGAGACCATTCCTGTCGCCGCGCTTAGCGCTATTGGCGCGAATCAGCGGGATCCAGCCATGCTTACCGGGGGTATCGAAAGCAGCGTCAACGAGGCGATAACAGCGCTACAGTTTTACGATATTGCGTCTCAGATTCTCGCGCACGCGGGAAGGCGAATCGAACTTCTCGAGCGAATGGCCGGGCAGCTCGGGCAATTACCCGACACCACGGTCGAGGAACTGGATCATGTACTAAGGAACGCCTGTGCCGCCCGGGGCCATAACCCGGCCGGGCAGACTTTTATGTCAGTCGGCGCAATGGAGTTTTTCTGACGCCCAAGGAGTAAAAAGAATGGCAAAGACGATACTTGCCGTGGACGACTCAGTTTCGATCCGGAAAATGGTCCTGTTCACGCTAAGACGCGGCGGCTACGACGTAGTCGAAGCCGTGGACGGTCAGGACGGGTTGGAGAAAGCGCTCAAATACCAGGTGAACCTCGTGCTCACCGATCAGAACATGCCCCGCATGGACGGACTCACGCTTATCCATTCGCTGCGCGAGTTGACGAATTATCACGCGGTGCCCATCCTCATGCTCACCACCGAGTCGAGCGACGAAATGAAGTCGAAGGGGCGTGCCGTCGGCGCAACCGGATGGCTGGTGAAGCCCTTCGACCCGAGCCGGCTGCTCGACGTGGTACGAAAGGTAATTGGATAGCCGCCGTGGACGATCTCTCCGAATTTCATGATGTGTTCTTCGACGAGGCTACCGAACACCTCGATGGCATGGAGTCGTTGCTGCTCAGCATCGATGTGAACGCACCCGACACGGAGCAACTGAATCCCATCTTTCGCGCTGCCCATTCGATCAAGGGAGGAGCGGCGATGTTCGGCTTCCAGGACATCACCGAGCTGACACACGAGATGGAAACGGTATTTGACCGGGTGCGTAAAGGACAGATGCCGCTGTCCAAAGATCTGGTGGATGTCTTCCTCATTTCCGGAGATTTGCTGAGGGCGATGTTGGCAGTGCGCAAGGATGATGGTGACGAAGTGCCTCAAGAAGATGTCACTGCCCTTTGCGTGAGGCTGCGGCTGTTCCTGGAACCGGAGGCCGTTGCCGATGAGATTTCCGTGACGGTGGCCGCGCATCAGGTCAAGGTCAGCAGCAGTGATGCCGTCCAGGCAGCATCGGCAGCGCCCCCGCCGTCGTCTTTAGCGAAGGGGAAGAGCAGCGCCGCAGTGCCGGAAGCAACGGTCAAGCGACGTAAAACAAAAAAGGGCGTCGAGAAAAGTTTATCAGCCGTTGCCGCTGAGATTTCCACCATCGCACCCGCCGATCAGGTCAAGGTGAGCGGCAATGAAGCCGTACCGTCGTCATTGACTTCACCGTCCGCGGTAGAGGAGAAAAATGATTTCGGCCTTTTCGTTGATCCCGCGACGCTTCCGGCAAACCTGCCCGAAGCTGCCGCAATGAGACCGGGCGACATAAAGATCGACGAATTGAAGGGCGTGACCAAGGCCGAAGCAACCCACAGCGCCACCGATGCTTCGTCCATTCGCGTCAGCGTGCAGAAGGTGGACCAACTGATCAACCTGGTCGGAGAACTCGTCATTACCCAGGCGATTCTCGCGGAGGCGGCGTCCCGGGCCGATCCGAAGCTCTACCAGGCGTTGTCCCAGCTTGAGCGCAATACCCGCGATTTGCAGGAATCCGCGATGTCGATCCGGATGCTGCCGATGTCGTTCGTATTCGGGCGCTTTCCGCGCGTGGTTCGCGATCTTGCCGACAAGCTCAACAAACAGGTGGAATTGAAAACCGAGGGCGAGGGGACCGAGCTCGACAAGGGCTTGATCGAACGCATCGTGGATCCGCTTACGCACCTTGTGCGCAATAGCCTCGACCACGGCATCGAACTGCCCGCGGTACGGCAGGCCGCGGGCAAACCGGCAAAGGGAACGATCACGCTGCGCGCATTTCATCGTGGCGGAAATGTCATGGTCGAAGTCAGTGACGATGGTGCAGGGCTCAACCGGGAGCGCTTGCTTTCGAGGGCTCGCGAGCGTGGCGCAAGCGTATCCGATTCGATGAGCGACCAGGAAGTTTTCCAGCTGATTTTCGAGGCAGGCTTCTCGACCGCGGAGAAAATCACCGACGTCTCCGGACGCGGCGTCGGCATGGATGTCGTGCGCCGTAATATCCGCGAGATGGGCGGCAATGTCGAGATCAGCTCGAACCTGGGCGCGGGAACCTGCATTTCAATCCGCTTGCCGCTGACACTCGCCATTCTCGACGGCATGTCGGTGGCAGTGGGCAAGGAAGTGTTCATCATTCCCCTGACTTATATCATCGAATCGTTGCGGCCAACGGCTGCCGATGTCAAGGCCGTTAGCGGTAAAGGCAAGGTGGTCCGGGTGCGCGGCGAATACCTGCCGTTGATCTCGCTGCATGAAGTATTCAACCTGCGGCCCGACGCGCCTGAGGTGCACGAGGGCATGGTGGTAATTCTCGAAAGCGAGGGGCGCAAGACGGCGATGTTCGTCGATGCGCTGGTGGGCCAGCATCAAGTCGTCATCAAAAGTCTGGAGCGCAACTTTCGGAGGGCACAAAGCGTATCGGGAGCCACCATCATGGGCGATGGCAGGGTGGCGCTGATACTTGACGTCGCGGAGCTCGTGGGCACCACCGCAGGCGCAACGGCGAAATAATACGCCAAGGGTTCCTGAACGCTTGTCAATTTAACCGTAAGACTATTACCAACGACTGGAGTATGAGAAATGTCGCAACCGCTAAACCCAATCCCCGTCAACCCATCCGCCGCACACGCCGGCCGGATAGCCAATGAATTTCTCACCTTTCGGCTGGGCAAGGAAGAATACGGTATCGAGATACTGAAGGTGCAGGAAATCCGCGGCTACGATGCCATTACCCGCATTGCCAACGTGCCCGAGTTCATCAAGGGGGTCGTCAACCTGCGGGGCATTATCGTGCCGATTATCGACCTGCGCATTAAATTCAATCTCGGCACGGTCGAATACAACCAGTTCACGGTGGTGATTATCCTGAACGTATCGGGACGCGTGATGGGAATCGTGGTCGACGGCGTTTCCGACGTGATTACGCTCGCCGCCGAGCAGGTCAGACCTGCGCCGGACTTTGCCGCCGATCTCGACACCGAATACATCATCGGCTTGGGAACAGTCGATGAACGCATGCTTATCCTGATGGATATCGAGGCGCTTATGTGCAGTGCTGAAATCGGCCTGACCGGCCCTGATATTCATTAACAGATCTCATTCAAATTTTTCCGGGAGAATCCAATGTTCAAAAATCTGACCATTAAATCGCAACTGATTGTTATCTCCAGCGTGTCATCGTTGCTACTCATCGCAATTGGTAGCTACGGTTTTTATGGAGTGAAGCAATCGAACAGCAAACTGCAATCCGTTTATGTGGATCGTACTGTACCCCTGTCGGATATCGCGTTAATTCTGGATCGTGCCCAGCGTTCGCGCCTCAATGCCGTGATTGCTTCCAGTTACACGGATATCGAGGAAGCGAAAAAGCGGGCTTCGATGACTGTACAGCGGGATTCGGAAATCGGCGAGAGTATGAAAAAATATCTGACGACGACGCTGACACCTGAAGAGAAGGCATTGATTGATCGATTCGAGGAGCAATGGAAGGCATATCAAGCGATACGGGATGTCGTCCTCACCCAGGCCGTCCAGGGAAATTTCGTGGCTGCAAAAGAACTCATGGTGAAAGACGGCACCCCAAAGTTTGATGCCGTACACGAAACCATCTTCAAGCTGGTCGAATTGCAGGCACGGGTTGCCGCGGAAGAATATGCACAGGCACAAAGCGATTCCATCACCATTTCCACTGTCATGGTTACCGTGATTGCACTGGGTGTTCTGCTGGTGATTGTCTTGAGTACGCTATTGATCAAAAGCGTCATGCAGTCAATACGCTCCGCTGTGAAAACAATGGAAGAAGTTGCCGTCGGCCACCTGGATACTAAAATCGACACCACAAGCAGGAACGAGTTGTCGGAATTGTCCCGCTCGATGCAAAAAATGGTGACAACGTTGAAAGATTTTCTTGCTGAACAGCACCAAATGCGGAAGCAGCATGATGCCGGCCTGATCAGCCACCGTATTCCAGCTGATAAATTTTCAGGAAGTTACGCGGAAGTGGCCAAAGCGACCAATGATCTCGTTGCTGCGCATATTGCTGTCAAGATGCAGGTAGTGGATGTGGTTGCACGCTATGGCCGTGGCGACTTGTCGGTGGACATGGAGCGCCTTCCGGGCGAGAAAGCCAGGATCACCGAGGCCATGGACGGGCTCAAGGCCAGCTTGCAGGCGATCAGCAGTGAAATCAGAATCCAGGTGGAAGGGGCGGTGGCCGGCGATTTCAGCCGACGTTGCGATGCAACAAAGTATCAGTATGAATTCAAGCAAATGGTTGATGGACTGAATCAATTGATGCAGGTCAACGAAACCAGCCTCAGTGAGGTTGTTCGGGTGCTGGGCGCATTAGCGAAAGGAGACCTGACAGAAAAAATTATCAACGGCTATCAAGGCATGTTTGGGAAGCTGAAAGACGACGCGAACACGACGGTCACGCAACTCAACCAGATCATGGCCCAGATCAACGAAGCAACCGAGTCGATCGCTACCGCGTCGAAGGAAATCGCACAGGGCAACACCGACCTGTCGCAGCGCACGGAAGAACAGGCGGCCAGCCTGCAAGAGACGGCAAGTTCCATGGAAGAGCTGACCAGCACGGTACAGCAAAACGCGGAGAACGCAAAGCAAGCCAACCAGCTCGCGGCGTCGGCCTCCGAAGTGGCGGTCAAGGGAGGCCAGGTGGTGGATCAGGTGGTGGACACCATGGGCGCGATCAACGAGGCCTCGAAGAAGATCGTCGACATCATCAGCGTCATCGACGGCATTGCGTTCCAGACCAATATCCTGGCGTTGAATGCAGCAGTCGAGGCTGCGCGTGCCGGGGAGCAGGGCCGCGGCTTTGCGGTGGTGGCGTCGGAAGTGAGAAACCTGGCGCAAAGGAGCGCGGAAGCGGCCAAGGAGATCAAGACGTTGATCGGCAATTCAGTCGAGCAAGTCGATTCCGGCACCAAGCTCGTTGACCAGGCAGGCAAGACGATGGAGGAAATCGTCGGCTCGATCAAGCGTGTGACCGACATCATGGCCGAGATCACGGCGGCGAGCCATGAGCAGAGCGCGGGAATCGAGCAAGTGAACCAGGCAATCGGGCAGATGGACCAGGTGACGCAGCAGAACGCGGCGCTGGTCGAAGAAGCGGCGGCCGCGGCCGAATCGCTGCAGGAGCAGGCGGAGGCTCTCAGCGGCGCCGTAGGAGCCTTCCGGTTGGAGCAAACGCAATTAACGGCTGCGGTAGAGCGGCGTGGACCAAACCGGCCCGATAACGTCGAACGTTTGGTGAGAGGCGGCACACCCGGCAAAGCCGGGGCGCGGCCCGCGCTCGCCAAGCCCTCTGTGATGCGCAAGGCCAGGACCGGGACAGATGAGGATTGGTCCGAGTTTTGACGCGCTTGATAAAGGGGCGCGGGACTGGAAATATGGCCAACCTAATGGAAGCCGCAGAACGCAAGACGCGCGAATATGATTTTACTAATGAGGATTTCGAGCGTGTTAGAAAGCTGATTTACGAGCACGCCGGCATCTCGCTATCCGCCAGCAAGCAGGACATGGTCTACAGCCGGCTTGCGCGGCGCCTGCGAGAAAAGGGCCTGACGAGGTTTGCTGATTACCTGCGGCAGTTGGAAGCGGGCGATACGAACGAGTGGCAGGCATTCACCAATGCCCTGACCACCAACCTTACCTCCTTCTACCGGGAAGCGCATCATTTCCCGATACTTGCTGAACATCTGATGCGTCGACGGCGCGCAGGCGGCGGCCCGTTTACGGTCTGGTGCTGTGCCGCGTCAACGGGTGAAGAACCCTACACGATCGCGATGGCCGCCATTGAGGCGTTGAACGACAGCGCGCCGCCGGTGCGTATCCTCGCCACTGACGTGGATACCAACGTGCTGGCGAAGGCCGATGCGGGTATCTACGACATCGAACGGATCGAGTCGCTCGCGCCGGAGCGTGCGCGGCGCTTTTTTCTGCGCGGCGATGGCAGCCGCGCCGGCAACGTTAAGGTACGTCCCGAGCTACGCAAGTTGATCACGTTCGGACGCCTCAATCTGCTAGATACGCAATGGCCGGTGCGGGGGCCATTCGACGTCATCATGTGCCGTAACGTAATGATCTACTTCGATAAGGACACGCAGCGCCGGATACTCGAGAAATTCGCGCCGCTATTGAGAAGTGATGGCTTGCTGTTTGCCGGACATTCGGAAAGTTTCCTTCAGAGCGCCGACCTGTTCAAGCTGCGCGGTAAGACGGTATACGGGCTGGCGGCAAAGGCGCAGGTGCGGCATGGCTGAACGCGGCGACGGGCCGCTGGCCACCCATCTGTATTTTGACCGCAAATACAAGACGGAAGCGGTCAGGGTGTTACCCGGTGAATACTACGCGACGAGCCGCGACATGCTGCTGGCAACAGTGCTTGGTTCGTGTGTGACCGCCTGCATACGCGACAAGCAAAACGGTATCGGGGGCATGAACCACTTTATGCTGCCCCGTGGCTGCATAGACGAAAACGATCCGTCAAGCATGCCGGCGCGTTATGGAATCTATGCGATGGAAATATTGATCAACCAGGTCATCAAGATAGGTGCGCGGCGCGCCAATCTCGAGGCTAAAGTCTTTGGCGGAGGCAACGTGCTGCCCGGGTTGGTCGAAGTGAACGTCGGCGAACGCAATGCCGAGTTCGTATTAAATTTTCTGGAAACCGAAAGCATTCCCGTTGTTGCCCACGATCTGGTGGATATCTATCCGCGCAAGGTCTATTACTTTCCCAGCACCGGCAAGGCGTTAGTAAAAAAACTGCGCGATCTCCCCAACAGCGCGATCGTCGAGCGTGAAAAAGACTTTGGCTCGAACCTGTCAAAAGCCCGCGTCAGCGGGGATATTGAGCTGTTCAGTTGAGGCACCGGTATGCCAACTCCAACAGACGCCAATATTCCCATCAAGCCAATTAAAGTTTTGATCATAGACGATTCGGCGTTGATTCGTAAAATGCTGAGCAAGATTATTGACGCCCAGCCGGATATGCGGGTGGTGGGAACCGCCGGCGACCCCATTGCCGCGCGCGAAATGATCCGCAATCTCGAACCCGACGTACTGACGCTCGATGTTGAGATGCCAAAAATGGATGGTCTCGATTTTCTCGAGCGACTGATGCGTCTGCGGCCAATACCGGTCATCATGGTATCGACATTGACGCAACGTGGTTCGGAGGTGGCATTGCATGCGCTCGAGCTCGGGGCGGTCGATTTCGTCTCCAAGCCCCAGCTTGATATCGTTACCGGGCTACAGGATTATGCGCTTGAGATTACCGGCAAAATTCGCGCCGCGTCGACTGCCCGTATCCGGAAGCGCCCGGCAGCCGCAATCGGGCCGAAGCAAAAAATCGAAGCGCTGCTGCCGAAGCTGGCCAATCACATGGCGTTGACGGAGAAGCTGATCGTCATTGGCGCATCGACAGGCGGCACCGAAGCAATCAAGGACGTATTGATGCAGATGCCGCCCGACTGTCCTGCGATTCTGATCACCCAGCACATGCCTGAGGGATTTACCAAATTGTTCGCAGCACGGCTGGACAGCCTGTGCCGGATCCGCGTCAAAGAAGCCGAGCACGGCGAGCGGGCAGTCCCGGGCCATGCCTACATTGCGCCCGGCGGCCGGCACCTTTCAGTGCGCAAGAGCGCCGCGAACTATGTCGTCACGCTCTCCGACGACCCGCCGGTGCACCATCACCGTCCTTCGGTCGAGGTGCTGTTTCGCTCGGCCGCCCAACACGTGGGCGCCAATGCAATTGGTATCATGCTGACCGGCATGGGCAAGGATGGCGCGACAGCAATGCTTGACATGAAACATGCGGGTGCCCGGAACATTGCACAGGACGAAGCGACGTGTGTGGTATTCGGCATGCCAAAGGAAGCAATTGCCGCTGGTGGAGTTCACGAGGAGTTGCCGCTAGGCGCCATTGCGGGTCGTGTCCTCGCCCTGCTCAACGCTGGCATGGCGGCTGCGCGACGGCGCAGTAACGCGGTTTCGTAAATTCCATCCCTCCGGTGTTGTTACTATTGTAAATGACATTTGAATTGCTGGAACAAGCCCTCATCAAGTCCCCCTATCAGCAATCTAAGCCCGGATATACCGTGTGGATTCCCCGTTAATCGGCGGATAACATGTCCTGCTCCCCGCTTATCATAACAGTCCGGCCATTTGTCCAGCCCTACGGGGGCGACAGAAGATGGAAATACTATCCAATTCGAGCTGCGCAAAAATCCCGGCGAACCGATTAAATTTATCTCCTGGGCCGCCGTTAATCATCATAACAGCGGTTGATCGGCTACAAACAAAACAGGTTGATCAAAGTTGACAGCTGTAGGGTGTCATTCCATCAAATTTAATCAAGGAGATTCAAATGGCTGCAGTAATTAATACCAACGTCGTTTCGCTCAATGCGCAACGCAATCTTAACAGTTCGCAGGGCGCGCTTGCGACCAGCCTGCAACGCCTGTCCTCGGGGCTGCGCATCAACAGCGCCAAGGATGACGCCGCGGGACTGGCGATTTCCGAGCGTATGTCTTCCCAGATCCGCGGCCTCAACCAGGCGGTTCGCAACGCGAACGACGGCATCTCGATGTCGCAAACCGCCGAGGGCGCGCTGGGAGAAGTCGGCAACAATCTGCAACGTATCCGCGAATTGGCGGTGCAATCGCGCAATGCGAGCAACAGCGCAAGCGACCGTACCGCGCTCAACAACGAAGTCCAGCAGCTCAAGGATGAAATCGACCGGGTCGCTTCAACGACCGCATTCAATGGCATCAATCTGCTCGATGGCAGTTTTACCAACCAGGCATTCCAGATCGGCGCCAACGTCGGCGAAACCATCAGTATCAGCAGCCTGGTCAATGCACAGACCACATCCTTGGGCACCACCACCACCTATGCAACCAGCGTGGTCGGCGTCGCCCCCGGCGCGGCGCTCGCCTCGCCGGCGGATGATATCGCCGCGGGTGCTCTGGAAATCAATGGTGTTGCCGTGGGCGCCATTACCGCCGTTGCCGGCGCTGTTCCTCAAGGAACCGCCGTCGCGGCAGCCATCAACGCGATAACCGGCAGCACCGGCGTTACCGCCACAGTGGGCGGCACCGGTGCGCTGACGCTGACCAGCACGTCAAGTGCCGGCATCGACGTGGAGTTTGTCGGCGCCTCCGCCACCACGGCGCGAACCGGGCTGACCGACGCCACGACCGCCGCAACAGCCACCGTTGTCGCCGGCTTCACCTCGTTGGCGATAGATACTACCGCAGGCGCCGATACCGCCATCGCCTCGATGGACGCGGCATTGAGCGCGCTCAACGCGGGCCGGGCTGACCTGGGCGCGTATCAGAACCGTTTTTCGTCAGCCGTCTCGAACCTGCAAACCACCGCCGAGAATCTGACAGCATCCCGCAGCCGTATCGTGGATGCCGATTTCGCGGCCGAAACGGCTACGCTGTCCCGGAACCAGGTATTGCAACAGGCGGGTACGGCGATGCTGGCCCAGGCCAATGCAATGCCGCAATCGGTGCTGGCCTTGCTGAGAGGTTAATCAGGGTAACTGGCCAGGAGCCAGCTGCCATGGACGAACCCGGGGCGATCCCCCGGGTTCAAATTTTGCAGTTTAACCCGGATTATCTGGATTTTAACCGTTGAAGGGAGTCTGCGATGCGAATTGAACAGCCTGGCAACGGCAACCAGGCGGCGGCCACAGGCCAAAGCACGCCAGCGCCGAGGGTTACCCCGGTAGCGGATGGCGCACTAATTGTCCCAAAGCCGGAATCGGTACCGCGCACGCCGGCGGCGCAACAAATCAGCCAGCCGATCAGGTCGACGCTGGAGTTCAGCATCGACCCCGATACCGGGAGAGCCGTGGTGAAGATCATCGACAGCGCGACTCGCGACCTGGTGCGGCAGATTCCCATGGAAGAGATGCTGGTCCTGGCCAAATCGCTCGACCAGTTAAAAGGTTTGCTGCTGCATACAAAAGCTTGACCGGCATGGAGCAAGGGTCCGGTGGAACATCGCCAACAGTCCTACAGGTATCAACGCATACAGGGCATCAGGCGGAATACAGGAAGTACAGGAAATATCAGGAAGATAAGGGAGAAAGACATGGGTATATCCGCGCCGGGCGTCGGTTCGAATCTCGATGTGAATGGCATCGTTAGCCAGTTGATGGCAGTGGAACGCCGGCCGCTTACACTACTGGCGCAGCGTGAAGCGGATTTCCAGGCGAAGCTCTCCGCTTTCGGGACGTTGAAGGGCGCCCTGTCGGCGTTCCAGACAGCAATGCAGGGGCTGGCCGATGGGACAAAGTTTCAGGCTGGTACGGCCAGTGCGGCGGACGTATCCGTATTGACCGCAGCCGCCAGCGGCAAGGTGGTGCCGGGCAGCTACTCGGTGGAAGTGCAGCAACTGGCGCAACAGCAGAAAATCCATTCCGACGGTTTCGCCAGCACCTCCAGCGCGGTCGGCAGCGGTACCCTGACAATTCAGTATGGCACTTACGATAGCGGCGCCAACACCTTTACCCTGAACAGTGAAAAATCCGCGCAGACCGTGACCATTGATCCGTCGAGCAATACGCTTTCCGGCGTGCGCGACGCGATCAATGCGGCGAATATCGGCATTAGCGCGACGATCATCAATGACGGCACCAGCGATCGGCTGGTTGTCACCGGCAAGGATACCGGCGCTGCCAACAGCTTCAGAATTACCGCCAGCGACGACGATGGCGCCAACCTGGATACAGCCGGGCTGTCGCGCATCGCCTTCGATCCGACAGCAGCCGTGGGTTCCGGCAAGAACCTCACCCAAGTGCAGACGGCACAGGATGCCAAGCTCGAGATCGATGGGATTGCCATCAGCAAGCTCTCGAACACGATTACCGATGCGATCGAGGGAGTCACGCTCAATCTGCTCAAGACCAATACCGGCAGCCCGACCATGCTTAACGTGGCGCGCGACAGCGCCGGGGTCAAGGCTTCGGTAGAGGCCTTCGTCAAGTCATTCAATAGCGTCAATCAGACGCTTACGAGTCTCAGTGCCTATAACGCGGCAACCGGCCAAGGCGCGATACTGCAGGGCGATTCGGCGACCATGTCTATCCAGTCCTGGATCCGCAGTACACTTTCGGCTTCCGTGAGCGGCATTTCCGATAGCGCCAGCAGCATCACTTCATTGTCGCAAATCGGCGTCGCCTTTC
The DNA here is from genome assembly GCF_900102495.1 of Nitrosospira sp. Nl5. Taxonomy (GTDB): domain Bacteria; phylum Pseudomonadota; class Gammaproteobacteria; order Burkholderiales; family Nitrosomonadaceae; genus Nitrosospira. The sequence goes on from NZ_FMVQ01000002.1 coordinate 205,098, forward strand.
AGAAGGATGGCACACTGGCGCTGGATTCCGTCAAGCTGCAAACGGCGCTAGATAATAATTTTGACGATATTGCCGGCCTGTTCGCCGTGCGCGGCAAGCCAACAGATGGCCTGATCGCCTATAGTGGCTCGACGGATAAAACGGCAGTTGGAAGCTATGCAGTCACGGTAACGCAACTGGCAACGCAGGCCAGCCTCACTGGCAGTCAGGCAGCGGGACTGACCATTACCGCCGGCGTCAACGATCAATTGAATATCAGTGCGGATGGGGTGGTGGCTAGCGTCACACTTGCCGCCGGAACTTATGCATCGGCCGATGCGCTGGCTGCGGAGGTGCAAAGCAAGCTGAACGGTGCTGCCAGCCTGGCGGACGCAGGTATCTCGGTCCTGGTTTCACAGGCTGCCGGCGTGCTCAGCATTACATCCGCGACGTACGGCCCAACCTCCGGCGTCGCCATCATCGGCGGCAACGGAGCCAGCGATCTGATGGGAGCGAGTCCGGTATCGACGACCGGAGTGGATGTGGCCGGCACCATCAATGGCGTGGCAGCCACCGGAGTAGGCCAGGTGCTTACCGCCGCCGTCGGCGATGCGGCTGAAGGTTTGAGTCTCGCCGTCAATGGCGGCCTGCCTGGCGCTCGCGGCACGGTGGCCTTCTCGCGTGGTTACGCCGACCGCCTGGACAAGCTGATGGAAGATTTACTGACGAGCGATGGCATTATCGCCGGCCGCACCGACGGCATCACCGCCAGTATCGAGGATATCGACCGCCGCCAGGAAGATTTCAGCCGGCGCCTGACCGCCATCGAGGCCCGCTATCGGGCGCAGTTTACCGCTTTGGACGTGATGCTCAGCAGCCTGACCCAGACCAGTGAGTTTTTCCAGCAGCAATTGGATGCTCTGCAGAAGAATAATTCTTAAAGGACGTGATATGTATACCGCATCCCCCCATTACGGCGCAAACGCCTACGCCCGCGTCGGCCTCGAAACCGGCGTCGTTGCAGCCAACCCGCACAAGCTTATCCTGATGCTGTTCGAGGGTGCGAAGGTCGCATTGTCGCTGGCTCTCATCCATATGAAAAATGGTGAGATCACCGCCAAGGGACAGGCCATTTCCAAGGCGATTACGATTATCAGCTCCGGTCTGCGGGCCAGCCTCGACGTTGAGGCCGGGGGTGAGCTGGCACAGCAGTTGAGCGCGCTCTACGAGTATATGAGCCGCCGCCTGCTGCTGGCCAACCTGCATGGCAAACCCGAATACATCGAGGAAGTGGCGCGCCTGCTTGGCGAATTGAGCGAAGCATGGGAAGCGATCGGGTCTTCCACTCCGCCCGGCGATGGTCGCTCCGGCCCATCGGACTCTGCAATGGCCTCCGGCTACGGAAGAGCGTGAGCCGATGAACAGCATGGAAACTCTCGCCGTATATCGATCCATTTCCAACATCACAGGAGAAATGGCCGGAGCGGCCCGAGCCGGCGAGTGGGAAAAGCTGACTGCACTTGAGCGGCATTGCGCCGCTCTGGTGGCGCAATTCGAGGCGGTGGAACCCGTGCGGCTGACGCTGACAAGCGATGTGCTACGGCAGAAAGTCGAACTGATTCACAAGATTCTGGCCGACGATGCGGAAATACGCCGCCACGCCGAGCCCTGGATGGAACGTGTGCAAACGTTGCTTGGCAATGCGGGCATGGAGCGCCGCCTGCGCCGGGCGTATGACCCAGACGCCGGGGGCGGCGCCAGCGCATGACTGCCTGACCAGCCACCAGACCGTCCAGTGAATGAATCGTTTCAAATCACGCTATCTCCTGTCTCTTCTGCAGCCGATTTCCTTTAAACCCGGCAGGCTGCCAGGTTAAAGGGTTGAGGAGGGCTGTCGGGGGAAGGCGGCGGAGCGGGTGAGGGATGGAGGAACTCAATGTTTGGGCTCAACGCGTTAAATGCATTAGCCCGCGTCTACCCGAGCCTGGCGCTGACCCATCGCCGACCAGGTGAAGCGCAATTCCTGGCGGGGCTGGAACCGGGGCAGCACCTGCGAGCAACGGTGCAGGCCAATCTGGCCGGTGATGAATTTATGGTGTCCCTGCATCTGCCGCAAACGGGGAAGGAAAATGGGCAGATGCTGCACATGAAGCTGCCCGCAAGCGTCCGTGCAGGCGACCTGTTGAACCTGGTTTTTATTTCCCGGGAACCGAGGCCGACCTTCGCGCTCATGGCCGGCGCACCACCAGCAGAGGCTTCCCCGTTGTTAAGCGAGACGGGCCGCTTCCTCGACAGTCTGCTGCGGCGGCCGGTGTTTCAAGGTGGCTCCGCTATGTTACAGGGCGCGATTCCCTCCCATTTTCCTTTGCTTGCCGCTCCACCTGTCGATGGCGTCGAACTGGCACAGAGCCTGGGGCGCGCATTTGGCCGAAGCGGCCTGTTTTACGAAGCCCACCAGGCGCAGTGGATTTCCGGCGCCAAACCGGTAATAGAATTGCTGCTGGAGCCACAGGCGCGCCTGTCCGGGCTCCCTGTTCCGGCTTCGGCCGTGCTCGCGGATTTTGGCGCCGAGCCGGGCGCGACAGTGCCGGCAAACAATGCCGGCACTGGGGCCTATGCGCCGGTTCATCCCGATGCCCTGCCTTTGGTGCGGCAACAGCTGGAAGTCCTTGAGACAAGGCATTTGGCCTGGCAGGGTATGGCATGGCCGGGGCAGCCCATCGTGTGGGAGGTAGACGAAGAAGCGCCGCAACTGGCGAAAGAGCAGGAAGCGGCCGGGCAGCCATGCGGTATCTGGCGGACCTGCTTGAGCCTGACCTTGCCGAACCTGGGGCAAGTTGCCGCCAGGCTGCGGCTGGGCGCGGGCGGCGTGGAGGTACGCGTCACCGTGGCGGAGCCGGCGGCCGCGGCCGTCCTGCGCGCCAGCGCCATCCCTCTGGCGAATGGGATGGAGTCGGCCGGAATCAGATTGCTGGGCATAGGAGTGGAACTTGATGAGAAAGCCTGATCCGCGCGAGGTTGCCGTGGCGCTGGCCTACCGTGCAGCGCAGGCGGCTCCGCAAGTCGTCGCCAAGGGCCGCGGCCTGATCGCCGAGACCATTATCAGCGAGGCAAGGGCCCACGGCATTTACGTGCACAAATCGGCGGAGCTTGTTTCGCTGCTGATGCAGGTGGATCTGGATCAACATATTCCGCCACAACTTTACCGGGCGGTCGCAGAGGTGCTTGCCTGGCTCTACAAGCTGGAAGCAGGCGCGGCACTTCCGCTCCCGGCTTCGGCGAATCCCACGCAGTCAAGGGAGCAGGGCATGCCCGCGCTGCTTACGCAATTCGGTGTGTCACCGACAAAATCGGCGAACGGAAAAACGATGGTGGCGCCAGATGATGATAACTCCATATAGCCGCCGCTGTGGACGATTCGCCCCGAACCGAAATATTGTTGATTGTGAATAGAGTATCTACAAAGCTTCATCATTCCCGCGAAAGCGGGAACCAGACCCTGGCTGGAACAAGCCGTCATTCTGTAGTGGGTGAATTCGGGGCAACCGAGAACCCATGGATTTCCGCTTTCGCGGGAATGACAGGGTAAAGGGGAAGTAGGTGTAGGGAATGTGCCTGCATAAAAAAAATCAAAAATATCGTTGTTGACAGCGAACAGAGTATCTACCGAGAACCCCTTACACCGGCATGTTCATGATGTCCTGATATGCCATGACAAGTTTGTTGCGCACCTGCACGGTGTACTGGAGTGAGATAGTCGCCTTCTGCATCGAGATCATTGTCTCGGTCAGGTTTGCGCCCGGCGCGCCGATTTCGAAATCCCGCATAAGCTTGGCGGCGTGCTGCTGGGAGTTGTCAACCTGATTCAGGGAATTCTTGAGCACGGTGGTGAAATCGACACCTTCGCTTCCATAATTCTCCCCGGCATTCGATGGTGTCGCGACGGGCCCGCCCTTGCCGGCGGCGATCGCCGCTCCTGCTCTCAATTGGGCAAGCATTCCATCTATTTTCGATACATCCATGCTATCTCCGCTGCGATGTCTTCTGGGTATGCGCAAGATAGCACCGTCGAGTTTCAGTCCGTGTCCTGAAATGAGCGGAAAACTTGCCTCTTTTCGCTGCTTTGAATCTCCCGCGGATATTGATAATGCTGTCATTCATCAAAAATATGAAAACGCAGGTATCCGGTGACAATCGCAAAAAGTACTTTATCGATGCATGGTGAATCACTAGGGAGGCATTAATGCCGGCAGGCGCGGAAGCGGTTGCGGTAAGCGGACCGCAGAATCTAATCGATCCGCAGGGTTTGCTGAGCCGGATATCCGGCCAGCCAAAGATGGGCCTGATGCTGGCTGCGTCCGCCATCATTGCCTTGCTTGCGGGTGGCTGGATGTGGAGCCAGGCTCCTGATTACAGGGTACTGTTCAGCAATGTGTCGGACCGCGATGGAGGCGCGATCGTCGCATCCCTGCAACAAATGAACGTGCCGTACAAGTTTGCCGAAGGCGGTGGGGCAATCCTCGTACCTGCCAGCGAGGTGCACGATGCGCGTCTCAAGCTCGCTTCGCAGGGATTGCCGAAGGGCGGCCTGGTGGGCTTCGAGTTGATGGAAAACCAGAAGTTCGGTACCAGCCAGTTTTTGGAACAGGTGAATTTCCAGCGCGCGCTGGAAGGCGAACTTGCCCGCTCGGTGCAGGCACTGGCGGCAGTGAGCGGCGCCAGGGTCCACCTGGCCATGGCCAAGCAATCCGTGTTCATGCGCGAACAACAGAAGCCTAGCGCCTCGGTGCTGGTAAATCTCTACCCCGGCCGCTCACTCGATCCGCAGCAGGTGAACGGGATCGTACATCTGGTTTCCAGCAGCGTCCCGAATCTGCCCATCAAAAACGTCACGGTGGTGGACCAGAGCGGCAATCTTTTAAGCAAGACCGATGAATCCAACCCCAGCGCCGGCCTGGACCCCAACCAGTTGAAGTACTTGCAGGCGCTGGAGCAGAGTTATGTGAAACGTATCGAGGCGATCCTGATCCCTATTGTCGGACCGGAGAACGTGCGCGCGCAGGTCGCGGCGGACGTGGACTTCGCGCATTCGGAGCAGATGGACGAGCTCTACAAGCCGAACCAGAATCCGGAAAATTCCGCGGTGCGCAGCCAGCAGACGTCTGAATCGAGCACTGTAGCCGGCTATGGCGAGGGCGGCGTGCCGGGAGCGCTTTCCAATCAGCCCCCGCTGCCGGCAACGGCCCCCATCACGACCGCGCCTCCCAGTCAGCCTCCCGCACCCGGCGTGCCTGGTACACCTGACCCGGCCGGCGCGGAGCCTGCCATACCGGCGAAGCCGCCCACCAATACGCGCAAGGACGCTACCATCAACTATGAGGTCGACAAAACCATTCAACATGTGCGCAGGCCGGTGGGTGGAGTCAAGCGGCTGTCGGTGGCGGTAGTGGTCAACCACCGCAAGGTAACCGATGCGAATGGGGTGGTCAGCACTCAGCCGCTGGGCGAAACGGAAAGAGCCCAGATCACGGACCTGGTAAAAGAGGCCATGGGTTTCAATCGGGAGCGCGGCGATTCATTGAACGTGGTCAACAGCCCGTTCACGGATATGGAGAGAGAAGCCGTGCCGGATCTGCCCCTGTGGCGGCAACCGGAAGTGATCGAGCTTGCCAAGCAGATTGCAAAAACATTGCTGGTCGGCGCCCTGATTCTGTACCTGGTGTTGGGCGTCCTGCGCCCAATGCTGAAGCGCATGAATCAGCCGCCCGAGAGTTCATCGTTGCTGGCGGGAAACAGCGAGGATCAATCCTTGCAGCCAATACCCGCACCGCAGCAAACGCCGCAGCTTCCCGAGCATGATCATAATTATGATCAGAGGCTTGCGCTGGCCCGGCAATTGGCACGGGACGATCCCAAAATGGTGGCAAGCGTGATCAAGCAATGGGTCAGCCATGAATGAACTAGGCATCAACAAGAGTGCAATTCTGCTCCTGTCGTTGGGTGAGGATGAGGCGGTGCGGGTGCTCAGGCATCTCACCCCCCGAGAAGTGCAGAAGATCGGCACAGCCATGGCAAAGCTCAAGAACCTGAGCCAGGAGCAGGTCAATAGCGTAATCAGCGAGTTCTGGAGCCAGCCCAAAGACAAGACTACCGCCCTTGCCATTGATGCGGAGAGTTATGCGCGTTCGGTGCTGCATAAAGCCCTGGGCGAGGACAAGTCCGCAGATATTATCAGCCGTATTCTGGAAGGCAGCGACACCAGCGGCATCGAGGGACTCAAATGGATCGATTCGCCCTCGGTGGCGGAGCTGATCAAAAGTGAGCATCCGCAGATCATCGCCACCATCCTGGTTTATCTTGACCGCGATCAGGCAAGCGACATTCTCGGACAGCTCCCCGAGCAACTGCGCAACGACGTACTGCTGCGTATTGCCACGCTTGAGGGGATCCAGCCCTCGGCCTTGCGGGAACTCAACGATGTGCTGACCGACCTGTTGTCGGGTAGCGAAAATATCAACAAAAGCCCGGTGGGCGGTATCCGGACGGCGGCGGAAATCATTAATTTCATGGGCAGCTCGGCCGAAACTTCCGTACTTGACAACTTGCGCGAATTCGATCCGGAGCTTGCACAGAAAATAATGGACCAGATGATCGTATTCGAAAACCTGATGGATATCGACGACCGCGGCATTCAGCTGGTGCTGCGCGAAGTCCAGTCGGATTCGCTTATCGTGGCATTGAAAGGGGCTGCGGAAGAAGTACGAGAAAAAATATTCAAAAACATGTCGAGCCGGGCGTCGGAAATGTTGCGCGAAGATCTGGAGGCGATGGGCCCAGTGAGGGTGAGCGAGGTGGAGGTCCAGCAGAAGCAGATATTGCAGGTCGTCCGGCGGCTCTCCGACGAGGGTGCCATCGCGTTCCGCGGCAAAGGCGAAGAAAGTTACGTTTAACGACGATCCCCCAACCTTTCGCTCCCTCCGGGATGCGAAATGACACAGGAAAACATGACTAGTCAGATTATTCCCAGAGCGCGTCTCGCCACCTATCACCGTTGGGAGATGGGTGCTTTCGAACAAGCCGGCAAGATGCATGGGTCCAAGCCGCGCAAGGGCGATGAGGATGAGGCCGCCACCGCCGTCATTCTACCGACCGTCGAGCAAATCGAGCGAATACATCAGGAGGCCCACCAGGAGGGCCAAGCCGCGGGATACGAGGCCGGATACGCAGCCGGCTACGAGGCTGGGCATGCGGCTGGGCAGGAGGCTGGCTGCAAGGCCGGCCAGGAACGCGGCGCGGCAGCCTCCGCGAAATTGCAAGACTTGGTCAGCGGTTTTCAGCGGGCCCTGGCAGACGCGGACCAGGCGATCGGTAACGATCTGCTTGCCCTGGCTCTTGATCTCGCCAGGCAAATGGTACGCGAGGCGTTACGCGTGAAGCCAGAACTCGTGCTCGCGGTGGTGCGCGAAAGTATCCGGTGCGAGTCCACATTCAGCCAGCCGCCACAATTGACCCTGCACCCGGAAGATGCTGCCCTGGTACGAGAACATTTGAACCACGAACTCAACGACTGCACGATTCGTACTGATCCCCACCTGGAGCGCGGCGGCTGCCGCGTCAAGGTAGGCAGCAGCCAGGTCGATGCCAGCCTCGCGACGCGCTGGCAGCGCATCGGCCAGGCGTTCGGGCAGAATAGCCGCTGGCTGGACGATTCCGAACCCGGCAGCTGACCACTTATCTTTCAGCACATTTCAGGATGAACACGATGCAGGCTCCTGCTCATACCGATACCAACTCCCATTTGGGCCAGTGGCGGGGTTTTCTCAAAGATTGTGGCGCTGTGGCCGCTGCGGGTGATCCTTTTCAGCATTCGGGAAGCCTTACTCGCGTTACGGGACTGGTGATGGAAGCCGTGGGGCTCAAGCTTGCGGTAGGCAGCGGCTGCACCGTGCTGATGCCCAATGGCAACAGGGTGGAGGCAGAGGTGGTGGGTTTTCACGGGGACCGGCTTTACCTGATGCCAACCAATGACGTATTTGGCCTGACTCCGGGTGCCAAGGTGATTCCATGGGAGCACACCGCCAACTCCGCGCCGGTTGTATCCGGCAAAGGCTCGCGCCGCCGCCGCGCGTCGGACCGGGTCAGGCATTTTCCGGTGGGAGAGGAGCTGCTGGGGCGGGTGCTTGACGGTGTGGGCCGCCCGCTGGACGGGCTCGGGCCGCTGAATGTCGAGCGCGACGCGCCACTTGTGAACCAGTCATTCAATCCGCTCGATCGGGAACCAATCAATCAGATACTGGATGTCGGAGTTCGCGCCATCAATGCGCTGCTGACTGTAGGACGTGGTCAACGCATGGGCCTGTTTGCCGGCTCCGGGGTAGGGAAGAGCGTCCTGCTCGGCATGATGGCGCGCTATACCAGCGCCGATGTGATCGTGGTCGGACTAATTGGCGAGCGGGGCCGCGAGGTCAAGGAATTCATCGAACAGATCCTGGGCCCGGAAGGAATGGCGCGCTCGGTGGTGGTCGCCGCCCCAGCCGATACATGGCCCCTGATGCGATTGCAGGGCGCTTCCTACGCTACTTCCATCGCCGAGTATTTTCGCGACCGGGGAAAAAACGTTTTGCTGATCATGGATTCGCTGACGCGCTACGCCATGGCGCAGCGAGAAATCGCACTGGCTATCGGAGAGCCGCCCGCCACCAAGGGGTATCCGCCCTCGGTGTTCGCCAAGCTGCCGCAGCTGGTGGAGCGCGCCGGAAATGGCGTCAAGGGCGGCGGCTCGATCACCGCGTTCTACACGGTCCTGACCGAAGGGGACGACCAGCAGGACCCGATCGCGGACTCGGCGCGCGCCATCCTTGATGGCCACGTCGTGTTGTCGCGCCAGCTCGCGGAAAGCGGCCATTACCCGGCTATCGACATTGAAGCATCCATCAGCCGTGCCATGTCCGGCCTGATCTCGCCTGAATACTTTGAGCAGGTGCGCGGCTTCAAGCAGCTCTATTCACGCTATCAGCGCTCGCGCGATCTGATCAGCGTCGGCGCCTACTCGCACGGGAGCGATCCGCTGCTGGATCGGGCGATCGTGTTGCACCCCCGATTGGAGGAGTTTCTCCAGCAGGGGATGTTCGAGCGCGCCGGCCATGCGGACAGCGCCGCGAAGTTGGGTGCGCTGCTGGCTCTCACGATATAGCTGGAATCTGACGAGACCTAAAAAAATGACAAAAAACTCTGCTCTGGACACGCTGCTCGAAGTGGCGCAAACGCGAACCGACGATGCGGCAAAACGCCTGGGCGCGCTGAATGCGCAAGGCCTGGATATGGAAGCCAGGCTCGCCTTGCTGGTCCAGTATTGGCACGAGTATTGCGATCGCTTCCAGGCCTCGATGCAGCGTGGGCTGACTGCGTCCGACTGGCGTAATTATCAGGAATTCCTCAATAAGCTCGATGCAGCCATCGTCCAGCAACGCGAGGTCTTGGCTTCCACACGGCGTCGTGTCGAAGCTGGCCAGGTTGCATGGCAGTCGGCCAGACGCACCCTCAAGTCCTATGATACTTTGGCACAACGCCACATGCGTGCGGATTTGCTGCACCTGGCAAGGCGCGAACAGAAAGAAACGGACGAGCATGTGGGGAATACGGCCGCGCGCCAGGATCCCTCACGCTAAGAGTGTCTATCCATCATAAACCTGGCACAACTGATCACTAAGCTGACCACCGCTGAACACCAAGCCGAGCACTGAGACAATCATGCAAAATATCCCCTTGTTACAAAATCCGTCAAACAATTTTTCGCCCTCCCCAATCAAACACACCATATCCAGCGGTGATGCCGACGGAGACGTACAACGCGGCAATGCCAGCTTCGACAAAGTGTTGGCGGACGAAATGAATGGCAGGTACGAGGCGGCCGAGGCCACACCGGCGAATACGGGCGCTACGTCAAATACAGCGCCAAGTAAACTCCCGGAAAATACGGGAGCTACCGTCGAGGATCTGAAGGATTTGAAAGATTCGGGAGGCTTGAAAGATTCCATAGATTTGAAGGATATGGATTTGGCGGGATTAGAGGAGCTGGAGAATTTGGTGGATGTGAAGGGCACGGAGACGCAGGAAAAAGCGGAAACGAAATCCGATATCGCCACCATTACCATAATTGCCACTACGCCCCAGCTCACGGAACTTACGGGCATGCTCCCCGGGCTGAGCGTGGCGCATCATCCCTCAATCAGGATCGCAGCCGGGAACCCAACGGAGACCTCGGCGGAAGAGCGGATTGGAGTCCCGCCCGAGCCCGGAGCCGAGGCCCGTATTGATGTCGGAAGGAATATTCCTGCCGCTGCCGGAGTGGATGTCTCTCGCAATGCCCTGGCTGATGCCGGAGTAGATGCCAGAGCAGATGTGCCACAGGCGGAATCGGCCACTGCCGCTGGCCAGCAAGCCGCCATCGCGGTCATACAGTCCGGCCTGGTTAGTGCACTCGCAGGCAAAGCCGGAACTGGCGCTCAGGGGGCGATAACACCCGCGTTAGCCGGCGATCTGAAGTCCCGGACTGCGGCCACTTTGGCAGCTGCCGCGGTTGCGCCAATGCGAGGGAAGCACGCTGCCGTTACCAAGGATATCCAGGATGAGACAGCGACCAAGCTGACGTTGAGTGCCACGCAGAGCGCGGCGCGACAGGTGGAATTCAGTTCGCCGGATTTCAGCGTGCCGGGACAAGGCGAGAAATGCGAAAAATCCTTGCTGGAACTGGCGACGCCCAAGGAGGTACACATCCCGGGTCTCGTCAATGTGTCCGCAGCTCTGGCAGTTTTCGCACCGGAGCAAGGTGCCGTACCTGCCGCCGCCGGCGCACCCGTCCATACCGCGCTATGGCTGGAGCCCCGTATCGGCGCTGCCGGGTGGGATAATGCCCTGGGTCAGAAAATCCTGTGGATGGTTTCCAATCAGCAGCAGGTGGCCGAGCTGAACCTCGACCCGCCTGATCTGGGGCCCTTGCAAGTGATTCTGTCCATCACGGATGATCAGGCCAGCGCGACATTTGTGTCGCAGCATGCCGACGTGCGTCAGGCATTGGAAGCTGCGCTGCCGCGGCTCAAGGAAATGATGGCGGAGAGTGGAATCAGTTTGGGCAACACGACTGTCAGCGCCGATACGCCTCAACAGCAGGGGGGGTTCGAGCGGCAACACCATGCGGACACGCCCCGGCGCAGCGGCGGAGACGCAATCGGGGCGTCAGAGATCAAAAGTACCAAAAGCACCACTATCGGCATGGGTTATATCGATACCGGCAGAAGCAGGCTGGTGGATACATTTGCCTGAGCGGTCACCCAGCCCGTTCAATTCACCTGAAAAGTAGCGGCCATTGCCGGGCAACCAGCCCGCCGACCGGCAACAGGCAAAATCAGTTTTTATCCGCAATAGGCAACGATGGGTCAATTGCGATCGTTTGCGGCGTTTCGCCTGCTCTCCAATTCCTTTCGCACGGATGGCGTCATGCCCCGGCTCAAGTTCCGAGATAGCCACTTTTTCCCCCTCTGTTTGCGGCATCATCAGCTTCCAATCGGCTTGATAATTCGCATCAATACTTCCTAACAGGATACGTCATGGCAAGCAAGGCAAATATGCAAGGTAATAGGGAAAATAAGGTATCCAATATTGCAGGGGCAGCCGATCAGAAATCGCGGGGCGGGAAGCTGACGCTGATAATCATTTCCGCCATGCTGTTGCTCGGGGCCGGAGGCGGGGGTACGGCCTGGTATCTGGGCCAGACGCAGGATGGGGTAAAACAGAAGTCACCGGCTTTTTTGAGCTTGGAGACGTTCACCGTGAACCTTCAATCGGAACACGGCGACCAGCATTTACAGACCAACCTGACCTTGAAGATGGCGGACGCCGAAGCGGCGGAGCTGATCAAATTGCATATGCCGGAAGTGCGGAACCGCGTCCTGTTGCTGCTTTCCAGTAAGGCGGCTTCACAGGTCGCTGCCGTTGACGGCAAGAAGAAACTTGCTTCCGAGCTGCTCGCGGAGATAAGGCAGCCATTTAGCGAGAACGCCCCGGAGCATGCGGTGCAAAGTGTACTTTTTACTTCATTCGTGATCCAGTAGAGACATGAGCAACGATTTTCTTTCACAGGAAGAAGTGGACGCCCTGCTTAAGGGGGTTGCCGAGACCGAGTCAGGCAGGAACGTCAATCCACGCTCCGGCTTTCGGCCCTACAATCTTGCGACGCAGGAGCGCATCGTGCGCGGGCGCATGCCGACGCTTGAAATCATCAATGAGCGTTTCGCGCGGCTTTTGCGCTTGGGTTTGTTCAATTTCATGCGCCGTAGCGCAAACGTCACGGTCGGCCCGGTACGAGCAATCAAATTCAGCGAGTTCGTGCGTACCCTGGTAGTGCCGAGCAATCTGAACCTGGTGCACGTCAAGCCGTTGCGTGGTACGTCCCTGTTCGTGTTCGATCCGACGCTGGTGTTCCTGGTGGTGGACAATCTGTTCGGTGGAGACGGGCGGTGTCAACCCCAGGCAGAAAGCCGGGATTTCACCCAGACCGAGCAGCGCATTATCCAGCGCTTGCTCAACCTGGTGTTTGACAGCTACGGCAAGTCCTGGCAGCCGGTCTATCCCATCGAATTCGAGTATGTGCGGGCGGAAACGAACACTCAGTTCGCCAACGTGGCGACGCCCAATGAAGTGGTGATCGCCACCACTTTCGAGGTCAGCTTCGGTTCGGCAGTGGGAGAAATGCACATCTGCATTCCGTACTCCATTCTCGAACCGATCCGCGATCTGCTTTCCAGCAGCATGCAGGGTGAGTCGCTGGAGGTGGACAAACGATGGGTCGGCCGGTTGTCGAAACAGGTGCAGGCGGCCGAGGTAATCATGCTGGTCGACCTGGCCTATGCGCAGGTCACTCTCGATCAGATACTCAATATGCAGGTGGGTGACGTCATTTCCCTGGATATCCCTGAATTTGTGACTGCCAGCGTGGATGGGGTGCCGGTGATGGAATGCCGCTACGGCATATCCAATGGCCAGTATGCTTTACGCATGGAAAAAATGCTTGGTTCCATCAGCAACGAATAAATTCCAACTCCGATAATTGGCTGCTCATTTTTTACTCACTTCTCAGTTCGGCGCCATGATGCACAAATATTATTTGCCTCACCTTATCGCGGGTTCGCTACAACTAGCGGATTGTGAATAATGCCCGTCGAACGCCGCAATCTTTCCGCCCGACCCTTTACGAATCAACCAGAGGAACCGAACATGCCCGCTAAGAAAGCCAATTCCGCCCGTATAACAGAGCAGGAAGCGACCATGGCCAAGCCCGCCGCAGCGGCGGATGTCGCCCCCGCACAGATTTTCGAGCAATTCGCCGGTACGCCGAAGGCCGAAATCCATAACGACATCGAAATGATAATGGACATACCGGTCCAGCTTACCGTGCAGTTGGGACGCACCAAAATTGCCATCAAGAATCTGCTGCAATTGGCGCAAGGCTCGGTGGTGGAACTGGATGGCCTGGCTGGCGAACCGATGGACGTGCTGGTCAATGGTTGTTTGATTGCCCAGGGGGAAGTTGTGGTGGTCAACGAAAAATTTGGCATTCGTCTGACCGATATCATCACGCCCAGCGAGCGAATCCGTAAATTAAACCGGTAAGTTGAATCCCCGGGCATAAAATAGATGAATCACGGTACATCAACGCATTCCTGGCGGCCATCTTGAGTAAGAATGCAATCGCCAGGGATTCATTTCGTCGCGCTAGCGCCCTGCAACGGAAGAACTTTGCGGGACTGTGGCCTTTTTTCACCATCGTATTATTGGGTTGTTCAGTATTGCCGGCCAATGCCGCAACTGCGGCGCCAGCAGCCAGTTCCCCGGTTTCCGATGGAGGCCTGTTCCAGGTCATGCTTGGCCTGGGGCTGGTGCTCGCGGTGATCGCCTGCTCCGCATGGCTACTCAGGCGTTTCGGCGGCATATCGCGAAGTCCTGCCAGCGCGATCAAAGTTATTGGCGGGTCGGCTGTCGGTCAGCGTGAGCGGGTGGTGCTGGTGGAAATTGCCGACACCTGGCTGGTCATCGGCGTCGCGCCTGGTCACATAACCGCGTTGCATACCATGGCCAAGGGGGAGGGGGGGAACGCGGCTCTCGGCGAACAGGTCGCCGATAAGGTTGGTGACGCGGGCTTTTCCGCATGGTTCAGGCGGGTGATGGAGAGGCGGAATGAAAAATAACGGCCTGGGAAATGACAGCCTTCCGCCCACGGTACCCGTGGCATCGCGGGCTGCACTGGCCATCGCACTGCTTGCCACGCCGTTGCTGGCGCTAGCCCAGGCCCAGGCTCCCGGCTTACCCGCGTTCACCAGCACCCCACTTCCCGGCGGCGGACAGAATTATACGCTGAGCCTGCAAACGCTGCTGCTATTGACGGCGCTCTCATTCCTGCCTGCAGCGCTGCTGATGATGACTGGCTTTACCCGCATCATCATCGTGTTTTCGCTGCTGCGCATGGCACTGGGAACCCAGTCCTCACCGCCCAACCAGGTACTCGTCGGGCTTGCGCTGTTTCTTACCTTTTTCGTCATGGGCCCTGTGTTCGACAGGATCTATACCGACGCCTACGAGCCCTTTACCCATAACAAGATAACCCAGGCCCAGGCATTGGAGAGAAGCGCGGCTCCGCTCAAGGCTTTCATGATGAAGCAGACCCGCGAAGCTGATCTGGCGTTATTCGTCAAGCTCTCCGGCGGTCCGCAACTGACTGGCCCGGAGGACGTGCCGTTGCGGGTACTGGTTCCCGCCTTTGCCACCAGCGAACTGAAAACCGCATTCCAGATTGGCTTCGCAGTGTTCATTCCATTTCTAATCATTGACATGGTGGTGGCTTCGGTGCTTATGTCGATGGGTATGATGATGGTATCACCCGCCCTGGTGGCGCTACCGTTCAAGATCATGCTGTTCGTACTGGTGGACGGGTGGCATATGCTGATTGGTTCGCTGGCGGAGAGTTTTTACTAGCTTGGTAGCATGGCGAGGGTGAAAAACCTTTACTCAAGCCATCCTTCATAGATTGACCGAGGAGGAAACGATGACCCCTGAAAGCGTAATGACTCTGGGCCAGAAGGCCATGGAAGTGACCCTGATGGTTTCGGCACCCCTGTTGCTGGTAGCGCTGGCGACCGGCTTGCTGGTAAGCATTTTTCAGGCCGCCACACAGATCAATGAAATGACTTTATCATTCATCCCCAAGCTGGTGGCCCTGTTCGCGACCCTGGTGGTGGCCGGACCCTGGATGCTCTCTGTCATGGTCGATTACATGCGGCAGATACTGGAGGAAATTCCGGCGATGGTGGGATAGCAATCCTGTCATAGAAGCCGCCGTCCATGATTACCCTCAGCTCCGCTGAGCTCAACGCCTGGCTGGTCTCCTTCCTGTGGCCGCTGGCGCGTATCCTGGCGCTTCTTGCGGCGGCGCCGGTGCTTGGAAATACGGCAATTCCAAAACGCGTGAAGATCGGGCTGGGGGTGTTCATCACGCTGGTCGTCGCACCCGCTCTCGGCCCATTGCCGGGGGTCGAACCGGTTTCTCCCGAAGGGCTCCTGATTCTCGGCCAACAGATCATCATCGGCCTGGCGATGGGCTTTGCGATGCGCATCGTGTTCAGTGCGGTGGAGATGGCAGGCGAAATAGCCGGCCTGCAAATGGGGCTGGGATTCGCCACCTTTTTCAGTCCCCAGAGCGAGGGCAGTACGCTGGTGGTGGGCAAATTCCTCGGCCTGCTGGCGACGCTCGTATTTCTTTCCGTTAACGGCCATCTGCTGATGCTGTCGGTGCTGGCGGAAAGCTTCACCGTATTTCCGATTTCCGCCGAGCCATTCTCGGCCGGCGGCTGGAGGATACTCGCGGATTGGGGCGGCAAAATCTTTGAAGCCGGCTTGGGACTTGCGTTGCCGGTGGTAACGGCACTATTGATCGTAAACCTGGCGCTCGGCATTTTAACCCGGGCTGCCCCTCAGCTGAATATTTTCGCGGTGGGCTTCCCGATCACGCTAATGGTGGGGATGGTCGCGTTGATGCTGTCACTTCCTTACTTTGTTCCGGTGGTCGAGCAACTGGTTGCGGACACGCTACAGATCATGATGGATGTCGCCCGCGGCGCTAACAGGAGCTTGTCCAGCTCTTCTGGCGCCTCGCCATGACGCTGATAGTACGGTGGGCTTGAAGAATGGGAATTTTTGGATCCCGCTTTCTTTAAGTCGGGCAGACCACGGCCTCTATTTTCGGGTTGAACTTGACTACAATCTGCATGCGAGGCTTGAATCATCCCGAGCGGAAGTAGACCCTTCTACCGCAATCCGTATTTTTCAGTAGGCTGAGTTGGCCGGCTTGCGCCGGCGTATCGCCATTAGACCGGCCAATCCGATTCCCAGCAAGGCGAGGGAGCCGGATTCCGGCAGCGCATTTATCGCGAGCAGCCGTCCATTTTGATCCTGATAAAAATAGTCACCAAGAGTTTGCTGCCCGCTGGGGAACAGGCTGCTATCGAGGCCGTCAGTCACAGAGACATTGTTACGCCCGGGGCCGCTGTCCTTGCGGTCATTGTCCTTGTGGTCCTTGTTCTTTCCCTTGTGATCCTGGTCTCTTATGAAATCGGTTATCGTGCCCGTTGCCCGCAACACTCCCCACCCGGTGGAAATGTCTTCACCTCCCTGTAATCTTCCGTAACCGTCCGCGTGCAGGAAATTTCCCGTGCCGCCGGTGATATCGAAAGTGGAACCCGTAAATGCGAATATGGATTGAATGCCTGTCGGCGTGAACATGCCTTCATAGTCGGCAAAGATCTGATCTCCGCCTAACACGGTAAATGTCATCTTTCCTTCAAACGAAAAGCCCTTTTCCTGGGGAGTAATGCAATCATTACCTTCAACCGATACCCTTCCAAACAGAGAGCTTGTTCCAGTGCCGGTAATCGTACCTCCAAATCCGAACGGCGTGCTGCAACCCGGTCTCCCCGGACCCGTTTCCTCATGGATGATTGCATTGACTGTGAAGGGGACGCTCATCGCCTCCGTTGCGGCGGTGACCGACACGATAGCTGACGCAGTCAGCAGGACAGAGGCCACGTTATGCTTCACGAAATTCAAACCCGCTATTTTCATGTTAATTCCCCCATAAAGCATGATGGCAATGTCAATTACTCGATATGTTCCGCTTTGGGAGTCTTCCGGAAAGATGTCGACTCGCCCGCGCAAATCTTATACTGGCGAACGCGTCTGCGTCAACTGAATAATAATAAATATATCAACAAATAACGCTACTTTTTGCGAGGGTGCACCACGGCTTTTCGCACCCCCTTGAATGCGGTTTTCCTAGGGAAGTACGTGTATTACAGCATAGCGGCAGTTCTCCAGTTTCACCATTTTGACCTGAATAAAGCGCAGGAATATCTTATCCGCCAGGTCTTGAATGCAATGACCGGCTCTCTCGGGACGGGATAGATCGCCTCGTATCTCGTATGTTGACGTTGAACTTTCCCAAATTGATGCTAAAGTTAATATGCGATCGGCAACAGGCGAGGGGAGATGCAAGCAAACGCGCACGGCCTCTGTTGCCACATCGCTTTTCTTTATC
The DNA here is from genome assembly GCF_900102495.1 of Nitrosospira sp. Nl5. Classification (GTDB taxonomy): domain Bacteria; phylum Pseudomonadota; class Gammaproteobacteria; order Burkholderiales; family Nitrosomonadaceae; genus Nitrosospira. The sequence continues at coordinate 222,718 of NZ_FMVQ01000002.1, forward strand.
GTAACCGCAAGGGAACCGCAGGATGCCCAAACTCGACCACGCTACCTTCATTGACCGCCTCAAGGGAAAATCCATCGACGTCGCCCAATTGAGGAGTGTTTATCCCGACTTGAACGTGGCGAATGTTGCCGATCACGATGTTATCGAAGGCACCACACAAAATCTTGAGAAATTGTGGGAAACCATCGATAGTTATGACCATGACGGCAACGTCAACACCATATCCGATTCCCCCGCCTTATCCATTGCGGAGTGGCTGTTCGCCAAGGCGGTTAGTCCTGCGCCTGCAGCGGGCGGCGCGGTGAATTGGAAGAAAGTCGCGGAGCTCGGTGACAAGAGCATTACCGATAATAGTAACGCGCATAAGTCCGCAATCGACAATACCGGGGTGGGCCTCTATTACGGCGACCACTCGCCTTTCCATGACGATATTCTCAGGGGAAATCTTCCGGCCCTGCAAACGCAGCTGGATGCCATGAGCGCGGGAAATTGGCGGATGGTGGCAGTTGAGCCTGGGTCCGTCGCGATCAAAAACACGTCAGGTCAGGCTGCTCGTCTTCAGGAAAGTTCATGCATCGGGTGGGTAATGCAGAATGTCAAGGCGGCCTATGAGGGCGCGGGCTATGGCGCGCGTTTTACCGAAATCAACCGCAAGGTGAAGGACGCCGATCTGCGCGGAACCGTTCTGTGCGAAGAATTGCAGAAGGACGGATGGGCGGCGGTGTTTTATTCGCCGCGAACCGCTGAGGACCTTGCCAATTCGGGTGAGCGCGAGAAACTGGGCGCCCTGAACATGGCGAAGGCCGGTTCACGCGTGTGGAAGTCGCCGGTTCCTGATTCGAGCGGTGTGCGCTGCGACGCACTCATCAGCGGTTACCGCGATGTGACGCCGGACAGCAATACCGAAGCCCTGCTGGAGAAGCTGGAAAACGCACCATTTTTTGTCGGTGTTGCCAACGGCGGGATACACACTTTTGTGGGGCACAACGGAAACGTCTGCGATTTTCACTGGACCGCGCAGCCGGACGACAAGAACGCCATGACTGAAAATCCAGTCCGTGAATGGAAATGGGACACGGGGCTTTACATGGTGCCGCCGGGGTACTGGTAAAAATTCCCTGGGGGCGGGCGTTCAGCTTGCGCGCTTAAACCAAAGCCTTCGCAATGCGCTGCAGTGCATTTTCCAGGTTGGTCATCGTAGTGGCGAAGGAAAGACGAATATACCCTTCGCTCCCGAACGCCGAGCCAGGCACCACCGCTACGCCGCCATGTTCCAGCAGATATTCGCTAAAGGCGATATCGCTGCTGTCTTCCAGTACCCCTTTGGCATGCAATCGCCCGATTGCCTCGCGCGTGTCGGCGAAGGCATAGAACGCTCCTCCCGACAGCAGGCACTTGACGCCCGGCATGGCGTTGAGTGCATCCGTCACAAACTGGTTGCGTTCCTTGAATGCCATCACCATGGGTACAATGCAGGACTGATCGCCATTCAGCGCGGTTTCCGCGGCGACTTGCGAAATGGAAGTTGGGTTTGAGGTGCTCTGGGACTGGATGTTTTCCATGGCGGTAATGATATGTGCCGGCCCGCCGCAATAGCCGATGCGCCAGCCGGTCATGGCGTAGGCCTTGGATACGCCGTTGAGCACGACGGTACGCGCATACAGGTCAGGACAGGCATTGACGATATTCACGAATTTGCTGTCGGAAAGCAGGATATGCTCGTACATGTCATCGGTGGCGATCAGGATATCCGGATGCTTGCGCAGGACCTCGCCCAGGGCTTTCAGCTCTTCCACCGTGTAGACTCCCCCTGAAGGGTTGCTGGGGCTGTTGATGACAAACATCCTGGTTTTGGGTGTAATCGCCTGTTCCAGCTGCGCCGCGGTTATTTTGAAATCCTGTTCGATGCCGGCTTCAACGATGACCGGCTTTCCTTCGGCGATGAGAACGATATCGGGATAGGAAACCCAGTATGGGGCAGGAATGATGACCTCGTCGCCGGGGTTGATGACGGAGAGTGTCAGATTGAAAAAGCTTTGCTTGCCCCCGCACGAAACCAGGATTTGCTTCGCGGTATAGTCGAAACCATTGTCGCGTTTGAATTTGGCGATGATCGCGTTTTTCAGGCCGGGGGTACCGCCCACCGCCGTGTATTTGGTGAAACCCTTGTTGATGGCGATAATCGCCGCATCCTTGATATGCTGCGGGGTATCGAAGTCCGGCTCGCCGGCGCCAAGTCCGATGATGTCCTTTCCTTCCGCCTTGAGTTGGGCCGCGCGGGCGGTGACGGCAAGGGTAGGGGAGGGCTTGATGGCCTGAACGCGCTTTGAGAGTTCCACGATAATGTCCTTACGCTGATGGGGTTGCGCCCGTATGATAAAATTAGCCAGATGAAACAGTTAAGAAATAATCAGGAAATAAATTAGGCCCCTAACCAAGCTGAGCAAGCTGGAAATTATACCTGTGATCGCTACCTTCCCCAATAGTCCTTACAAGCTGCATCAATCGTTTACGCCAGCCGGCGACCAGCCGGAAGCCATCGACAAGCTGGTGGAAGGGATAGAGGACGGCCTTGCATTCCAGACACTGCTGGGCGTAACCGGTTCCGGCAAGACTTTCACCATGGCTCACGTCATCGCGCGGCTTGGACGCCCCGCGATAATCATGGCGCCAAACAAAACGCTGGCAGCCCAGCTCTATGCCGAGATGCGGGAATTCTTTCCGGAAAACGCCATCGAGTACTTTGTTTCCTATTACGACTACTATCAGCCGGAAGCTTACGTTCCTTCGCGCGACCTGTTCATCGAAAAGGACTCAAGCATTAACGAGCACATCGAACAGATGCGCCTGTCCGCGACCAAGGCGCTGCTGGAGCGGGATGATGCCATCATCGTTGCCACCGTCTCGTGCATATACGGGATCGGCGATCCCGTGGATTACCACGGCATGATTTTGCATTTGCGCGAAAACGAGAAAATCACACAGCGCGAGGCGATACAGCGCCTGATTGAAATGCAATACGAGCGTAATGAAATCGAGTTCAGCCGTGGGACCTTCAGGGTGAGGGGAGACGTACTTGACATATTTCCGGCGGAGAGCTCCGAAACCGCGGTACGCGTATCGCTGTTTGACGATGAAGTGGAAAGCATGACGCTGTTTGATCCGCTCACCGGGCGCACTTTGAAAAAGGTGTCGCGCTACACCGTTTATCCGTCCAGTCACTATGTCACCCCCAGAAGCACCACTCTTCGGGCAATCGATACCATCAAGGCCGAGCTGGTCGAGCGCATCAATTTTTTTCAGCAGAATAACAAGCTGGTGGAGTTGCAGCGCCTTGAACAGCGCACCCGTTTTGATCTCGAAATGCTTAATGAACTCGGTTTCTGCAAGGGCATCGAGAATTATTCCCGGCATCTTTCCGGGAAGATGCCGGGGCAGCCTCCGCCAACCTTAATTGATTATCTGCGCCCTAATTCGCTGATGGTGATCGATGAGAGCCATGTCACCATCCCGCAGGTGGGCGGAATGTACAAGGGAGATCGTTCTCGCAAGGAAAACCTGGTGGATTTTGGTTTTCGTCTGCCTTCCGCCTTGGACAATCGCCCGCTCAGGTTCGATGAATTCAGGAAAATGATGCCGCAAACGGTGTTTGTTTCCGCCACCCCGGCGGAGTTCGAGCGTGTCCACAGCGGTCAGGTGGTGGAGCAGGTGGTACGTCCCACCGGCCTGGTGGACCCGCAAATCGAGATCCGTCCCGCAAGCACCCAGGTTGACAACCTGATGTCGGAAGTCAGCCTGCGTACCCGCAAGGGAGAGCGGGTGCTCGTCACCACGCTGACCAAGCGCATGGCCGAGGATTTGACCGACTACTTCTCCGATCACGGCATCAAGGTGCGCTATCTCCATTCCGACATCGATACGGTGGAGCGCGTGGAAATTATCCGGGACCTGCGACTGGGTAAATTCGACGTGCTGGTAGGGATCAATCTACTGCGGGAAGGCCTGGATATTCCGGAAGTATCGCTGGTTGCGATACTGGACGCCGACAAGGAAGGTTTCCTGCGATCGGAGCGCTCACTGATCCAGACGATAGGCCGCGCGGCGCGCCATATAAACGGCACCGCGCTCCTTTACGCCGACAGAATTACCGATTCCATGCGTCGGGCAATGGATGAAACCGAGCGCCGGCGTAATAAGCAAATCCTGTTTAACCAGGAACATGGTATTACCCCGCGAAGCGTGCACAAACGCGTGAAGGACTTGATTGACGGCGTGTACAACATCGAAACCGCTCAGCAGCACCTAAAGGCTGCGCAGGTGCAGGCGCGTTATGATTCCATGAGCGAGATACAGTTGGCGAAAGAAATCAAGCTGCTGGAAAAGAAAATGCTGGATGCCGCAAAAAATCTGGAATTCGAACAGGCGGCACAACACAGGGATGAGCTAAAAAAATTAAAAAACAAGCTCTTTGTAGGTTTTGTTGAACCTGAATATGGGATAAATCATGAGAATGGCATTCAGCCAAAACAATTAAGAAAATAGATTAAACATCAATTAGATCAGGTAATTACGGAATATAGTTAAAGTAATGCAACATTTAATTTAGCACCGTCGCGGAGTTGACAAAAATGACCTGGTCGAAGGTGCGATTCAATGTTTTACTATTGAAATTTTTCATTACCATACTTTGCTCAAAACGGACACGGTCGCCCACCTTTACCCGGGTAGTGGGGGCCGCAATCCAGAAGCGCTTTTCAGTATTCGCCAATTCCATGTAGGTGTAGCCGGGTGCATCCAGGGTGGAAAGTACCTTGCCTTCATTGGCTGGCATTCCCGCTGCCGCGGTGGCGGTATTCGCACCCTTGTTTTCCGCGGCAACCGCATGCAATGGGCTTAATAGCGCAAGGCCGACCGAGAAAACTGCCGCTAAATAAGATATTTTCAAAACTGCCTCCGATATTGGGTATATTTGCAAAACGGGCATGATACACCTCAATTCCTTGAAGTTCCAACCTGAGCTACCGCCTCGGACAGGCGCCGTACAGCTGGTTTCCCTTTACGTCCCGCAGGCTGCTACCATTCGGTATTGATAAATTAATGTAATAGCCATGGAGGCGAATGATGGATTTTGAATGGAAAGTGATCGACGAGCATCATCACGAGTTATTTATAGATAAGCACGTTAGAGGCCTGCTATGGATTACGGCGGCTGGTTTCTCGTTTTGGCATAGCTATCCCAACCCGGCCGTGGATCTTTCGCGCGTAAAGAGCGTGGAAGAAGCGAAGAAAGCCGTGGAGGCGGCTGTGCTAAGCCTGGGAGCGGAAGAAAAAAACCGGCCGTAGCGCTTGCTTACGAGGGAAAAGAATTAAGGGTTTCCAGTCCAGGGATCACCCCGGGAATCAGTACGGGGAGCAGGAGCAGTCCGGGGATCAAAAACGAAAATGGACGGTGCCGAGCCATCAAGCAGCGTGGACGAGCCCGGTATCGTAGGTTGCAGTACGGTGACGCCTGGAACCAGCGGCGATTCCGCCGCAGAGTGCGCCGGTTGCTGTTTGAGGACGCCGGTGCTGATACCGGCCTGATTGTTTTTACCCGCGCAGATGGCAGCTCCTTGTTCTGCGCTTGTTCCTGCTTTTTGCTCCGCAGCTTCGCACGCCAGTGTTTGATAGACGGGCATGAACTTGGCCGCTTCCTCGTATTGACCCGCTTTCATTAACTCCCTCACGCGCAGTTGTGCCTCCTTGAATTTGCTTTCTGCATCCGGGGTCCGATAAATCGGATTGGTTTCTTCGGCTGGTGCGACGGTCGCAAACAGTATTGCGAAGATAGCCGGAATGATGAATTTCACGTCTTCTCCTTTCTATTCAGTTTTAGAAATCGCATAGCGCTGTTCATTTCTATCGAGTAGGCGCTATTCCCCAAATATCGAGTATCTATTATTTTCCACTTGCAGGCGTTTGTGATACCAAAAGGTATTCTACGCGTGCTAGGTTGGGCATTGCACAAATACCGCTGTTGGAGGCCTTGAAACATTAAATGTTCCTGAACAACTCTTGAGCCTGGGCGTAAAAAGGCCCGGCAAGGAGTAGTCGGCCAGTGCCGGGCCAGTGGCATCTACTACAAGAGGGAGAAAAAGTAGACACCAGAACATATTATCTTCGAGCCGATTTCAAATCTCTGTACGCGTCCGCACATAGAATCAGATTTAATTCCTTAATGTAATTTGAAGTGGAAGCCAGCTTCGCAGGAAAAGACAAAAGTCTTACCCGTCCCGGAATTGGAATGATCCCGAATAGTACAGGCTCTTTTATTGCTCATAATGTATATTATGTTAAATCGTGAAGAAACCGGCGTGTCTGAATAAAAGCCATAACCCGTAAGATGCTTGGAATAGAATCAGATGGATTGGTAAAGCAAACGAAATTTGAGTCATTCCTCTTTTTGCACATATTCTGTCTTCTCTGGCGCGAATGCCGGCCACTTTGCAAATGCGATAACCCATAGAAGTATCAGAATGCCTCCAGGGACTAGTGCGAGGAAGGAAAAGGCGGGCTTAAAGCCCGCTCGCCCACAAATTCTCCAGAATGGCACGACAAAAAATATTGCAGCTGCGATTACCCACTGTATGATCCCAAGCTCGCCCATACCGCCTCCTCTCTGGAGCTGATCGGAATTGCTGAATGCTTAGATAACAATCAAAGCTGTTAATATGTATAGGTTAAATCCCCTCTTCGCGCAACTCGCTCGAACACTCGAATCACGCCAGCTTCTTACGCTCTTTTCGTATCAGTCATATCTGCGATAATAAGAATCTTGTCTACCAGCCGGAATCCATATTCGCATGCATCTCTCAATTATCATTCCAGCTTTCAATGAAGAGCGCCTGATTGAAGACTGCCTGCAGTCCATTTCCATATCGCTTGCCAAAAACTGCAAGGCCGGATTTACATCCGAAATTATTGTAGTCGACAACAACTCGACCGACAAAACCGCTGACCTGGCAAGGAAGGCAGGTGCCAAGGTTGTTTTTGAACCGATCAATCAGATCGGCCGTGCACGCAATGCCGGCGCCGCCGAGGCGACTGGCGACTGGCTGCTGTTTGTGGATGCCGACAGTATTTTAAATCCCGAGCTGCTGGATGATATTCTGCGGGTGATTGAAGACGGCAAGAGCGTGGGCTGTGGCAGCACAATACGTATGCAAGGACTGCCATGGTGGGCGAACTGGACATTGAAATTGTGGACGGGCACGTCGATCCTGTTTCGCTGGGCGGCGGGAGCGCTGGTCGTGTGCCGCAGCGATGCATTTCGTGACGTGGGTGGCTTCGACCAGGAGCTTTATGCTGCCGACGAAGTAACGTTAAGCCAGCAACTAAAGAAATGGGGCCGGCAACGCGGGCTTCAATTTGTCATCCTCACCAAGCATCCGCTGGAGTCGTCGCCGCGCAAGATACTGCTCTACTCCAGGCGGGAGATTACCGCTCAGATCCTCCGCGTCATTCTGCACCCGCGCCGGACGTTGCAGGACAAGAAGCGGCTATCGGTCTGGTATGATGGGCGGCGCTGAGACAGCGTGAGCCAATAAACTGTACCACTGGCGATGATTTAAGACAATCCGACGCTTGCTGGCCTACAGTTGTTCATACGCTTGCCGCAACGTCTTGATCTCGATCTTGTTCATCTTGAGCATGGCCTCCATGACTCTCTGTGCCTTCGCGGCATCCTTGTCTTGCAGCATCTCGCCCAGGGCCGAGGGAATGATCTGCCACGACAGACCGTATTTGTCCCTGAGCCATCCGCATTGGTGTTTTTCTCCGCCTGCGGAGAGCTTCTCCCACAGTTCATCCACTTCCTGCTGCGTCTCGCAATTCACGAAAAATGAGATGGCTGGTGAGAAAGTGAAGTGTGGGCCGCCATTCAACGCAATAAAATCCTGTCCATCAAGCTGGAATGCCGCGGACATGACCGTTCCCTTCGGCCCGGGCCCTGCGTCTCCATAGCGGGTGAGGTTGCCGACCCTGGAGTTCTTGAAGATGGAGACATAGAAATTCATGGCTTCCTCGGCATTGCTGTCGAACCACAGGAATGGGGTGATCTTTTGCATAAGAGGTTCCTCTCAGTTGACCATGCATGAGCGCACACCCATTGTCGAACAGACTTCAGGAAAATCGACACCCGACCAGGTAATATTTGGCAATCTTTTCTAGCGCGGTAACGAATCCAGGGTTCCGTTAGTATCTACGTCCCTCGGATCAGTGCCACTCCCGTCGTCATAAAGGCATGTACAACCGAGGTGTTCGTCCAGGAGCCACCCGGGAAGCCTCACGAGCCAGGCAGGTAGCGCAGCATTCTGATACTGGGTCGGGCGGCAACGGGCCCCGCCTCCCCCGCCGCCACCTTTTTTTCTACGTTCATTGACCAAATCGATATTTTGCGTAATTGCAAAGATCGATTTCTTCTTTGCCTCATCGATTACGAACACCGTCTTGAAAGGCGCGTTCCGGACCACCTTTAATCCATCCTTGATTGATGCCTTCGAGCCAAGCGTAAAAGATGATAACTTGATGGCCGGTGCTGGCGCATCAATCTAAACACGATGCGTGGCGGGAATTAAAGAAACTGGCCCTTTGGTATTATTGACGCTTTCGGTCTTGCAGATCCTTGCGTGTCATTCGGAGCTCGCTCCAAACACTGGTTTATGGAACAACCGGACCGAGCCCGGCTGTTTCCACGGAGGGCAAAAGGGCGCGTATGTCGGACTCCCAGCCTTTGAATTTCCCGGCTGCATTTTTCCGTTGCGCGGAGCTCGTGATGTTATGCAGGTCCGCGACAAATGCGCAGTTATACCGCGACAATTGCGCCGCATATCGCCGGTATTCATCATTCGGGGAACGATGAATGCGTTCAATATAGGCTCGTAGCGCTGCCTGTGCCTTATCCTGGCTTGTACCATCGGCGCTCAATCGCCGCAGTAACTGCACAAAATCCTGCTGACGCCGCTGACGCTCGGTATTCCAGATATTGGCATCATAGGGTGAAAGGGTTGCCAGGCGGGTAATCAGCTCATGTTGCGTATTGTCGAGTTTTCCGTATACGTGCTCGGCCCGTTCCACCGTGCGCTTGATTGATTTCTTGAGCCGCTGCGAGGCATCGCCCTTAAGATTTTCGTCATGGAACTCTTCATTGGATTTTGCATATCGCCGTTCGATATTCTGTATCTGTTGCGGCGTCAGCGTTAACATTATCTCGGTTGTCATCGGCACGGCATGTTCGAACGCGGCGTCCATGTAACCGCGTACTTCTTTCCACAAGCCGCACGTGCGCTCGGCGGTAATATCTTCCAGTGAGAGATTTTGCGCTCTTGCAAGCAGGTTGGCATATTCGGGCAGGTGTGCACGCCGGTGCCAGGCAAACCACTGCGTAAGGCTCTCACGCGTGCGCAGTTTCTGCGCATCGTTGAAATCCACGAACCCGTCAAGCCACCAGTAAGTCAGATGATTCGCCTGGTTATAGCCGAAACGGGCTACGCTGCATCCCGTAACGGCGGACAACGCTAAAGCCAGCACCAGCCAGTACATGCCGCGGTTTATTCTCACCACAGATCTCCCAGCACCCTGTTGATCACGAAGAGCACGATGGCGAGCGCGAGTAAGCCCAGCAATAGTCCGTGCTCCCCAATGACATGTTCCGCCAGGCCGGACACGCGGTTAAGGCGGCGGAAAAAATGCAAAGCGACAAAAATGCCGACAACCATCGCCGCATACAATAGTTCCACATACCCTACTTCAAAATACCATTCGTTTTGATTCATGCTGATTATCCTAGATTCGGCAGTTTGGGCTAGTTTCCCTCATTTTTCAGCTCGACTTCCTGCGGAGGCGTTGTTGCCGCGAGGCTGCATAGCTCAGGATCGCAACAACTTCAGCAGCTCCGCTGCGCCAAGTCCTGAAGAAGCGGGATTCTGGCCGGTCACCAGCTTGCCGTCCACCTGGACATAGGGAATCCAGTTGGTCGTTTTACTGTAAATGCCACCCCGTTCCTTGAGCCGGTCTTCCAGCAGGAAAGGGACAACTGCGGTCAAGCCCACCTCCTCTTCTTCCGTATTTGTGAACCCGGTCACGCGCTTTCCTTTAACCAGGTATTCGCCATCTTCTCCGCGCGCATTGATCAACGCGGCCGGCGCGTGGCATACCGCGGCGATTGGTTTACCGGCTTTTACAAAGGCTTCGATCAACGCGATGGATGTTTCGTTGTCGGGCATATCCCACATCGGGCCATGTCCCCCGGGATAGAAAACCGCGTCGAAGCTATCCGCCGACACCTCGTCCAGCTTTCCTGTGCCGGCAAGCTCAGCCTTTGCAGTAGGATCCATGCGAAAGCGCTGGGTTAACTGGGTCTGATTTTCTGGCAGATCGCTTTTCGGATCGAGCGGCGGCTGGCCGCCCTTCGGCGAAGCCAGGGTAACCGTCGCTCCCGCATCCTTGAGCACATAATAGGGGGCGGCGAGCTCTTCCAGCCAGAAACCGGTTTTCTTTCCCGTGCTGCCAAGTTGATCGTGAGACGTGAGAACAATGAGAATTTTCATGGCAAACCTCCTTCTGTTAAACAACCCATCAAACGGCAGTGTACCGCCATTCCCATCCTATTTCTTCATTTGGACGCATTGCCAGTGCTCCGCCCTCCTCTTCAAAATTAATATCCGTTCCTCTTGTAATGTCTCCTTTCGGGGTATAGAATGAAATTAGACTGATCGGTCTATTTTTGATGCTCCCGTGGATATATGAAAATCAAGAGTCCCATCAGTATTCCCTGTGACGATATGGAGGTGAACGATGACGGCGAAATGCGTGAATGGAATTGACCTCGATAAACTGCGGGCAACTCGAGATATTATCGAGGCGAATGCAGATGGGCCTCTCGCCAACCCTCAGTACGAATCGACTATTGTCTGGGACAACGCTTATCATACAAAAACCCGCGTCACTGACGGTCAGGAAGTCATCGGAGACGAGCCTGAGCAATACGGCGGCAGCGGGGACGGCATCACGCCGGAGGACATGCTGCTCACGGCAGTCGGCAATTGCCTTGCCGCCACCTATATTGGCGGATTATCTGCCGCCGGCGTCGCGGTGAAAGCACTGCGACTCGATGTTTCCGGCCAGGTGAATTTCCGCGCTGCCTATGGCCTTGAAGCCGCCAATCCCGGGTTTGAGAGCATCAAGATAGCGGTGGATATCCAGACCGATTCCTCGCCCGACAAGGTGAAGGAGATTCTGGACAAGCTGCTGAAGACCGCGCCCGTTCCGGACACGATCATCCGTCCGGTCCCGCTCGATGTGGAGATCAGTTGCAAGCAGACTGAGCTGGTGGCTGAGCTTTCATAACCGCAGGAGAGGGGGATGGAGATGACGGGCACACATGATGTCGCAGTAATCGGTGCCGGCCCGGCGGGATTGTCGGTGGCGTATGAACTGAAAAGAATTAGCCTCGATCCGCTGGTATTGGAGAAAACCGCCGCGGTGGGAGATGTCTGGCGCAATCATTATGACGGCGTGCGCCTGAACACTGGGCGTTTCTTTTCCCACCTCCCGGGAAATCCGTTTCCCCGCTCGGCCGGCGGCTGGCCTTCGCGTGATGAAGTGGTGCGTGTCCTTGAAACGTTTCCCGAACGAGGAGGATTCAAGGTTCGAACCGGGATCAACATCGAGAAAGTCGAGTATGACCGCCAGCGCGGCATTTGGGCCATTTCCAGCCAGGACGGGGAAACGTTCGAATCACGAGCCGTGGTTGTCGCGACGGGATGCGCGTGCACACCTGTCATCCCGAAATGGGAAGGCATGGAAACCTTTCCTGGAGAAATAATCCATTCCTCGAAATTCAGGAACGCTCGAGCCTATGCGGGAAAGCGGGTATTGGTCGTCGGCAGCGGCAATTCCGCTGCGGAAATTGCAAGCAGACTTGCTGAATACGCGAAATCGGTGACCCTCTCCGTCAGGGCACTGCCCCATATTCTCCCCAAAAGTGTATTTGGCATTCCATTAGCCGGAATTGGCGTGGCGATCCGTCCCCTGCCAACAGCCGGGGTCGATGGCCTCCTGCACGCCCTGCGTCGGCTGTTCATAGGCGACCTGACACCCTACGGACTTCCTTTTCCTGCATCCCCGGTATCGCAGCAGTTTGCCCGGAGCCAGGTCGTGCCGATTGTCTATGATCCCTTCGCAGAGGATGTCCGTGCGGGGCGTATCCGGGTCGTTGGGCAGATCAGGAAAATCGAAGGACAGACCGTGCATGCCTTCAATTCCATTGAAGCGAAACCTCACGCATACCGGGAGGAAACCGCGTTGAACACGGATGCGATTGTTGCCGGGACAGGTTTTCGCACCGGTCTCACCAAACTGATCCAGGTTCCCGGCATTACCACCGGGGATGACAGGCCTGTGGCCCAAGGGGAGCATGAATTTCCGGACGCCCCACGGCTTTACATCATCGGGCACTTTGTTCCCTTGAGCGGCTATCTGCGTGAAATTCGCCTGGATGCAGGCAGGATCGCGAGAAAAGTCGGGAAACAATTGGCCGCCCTCAGCATCCCCGACCGACCAGGCCCGCATCAATCAATGCAGACTGTGGAGGAATAGGGTGACGAAGACAGCTCGTAAATCACCGGAGGAAAAGTTGCTTCTTGCCGCGCGCCGCCTGTTCTGCCAAGCGGGAATACATGCTACCGGCATTACACGCATTCTTGAGGAAGCCGGCGTGGCCCGTCAAAGCCTGTATACGCACTATGGCTCGAAGGAAAACCTGCTCAAGGCGGTGCTCGATACGGAAGCAAACATGTGGTTTCAATGGTTCGACCTGGACCTGCCGGCTCTGAAGTGTTCCCCCAGTCAACGCATCCTCGCACTGTTCGATCTGATCGAGAAATGGTTCGAGAAAGAAGATTTTTTCGGCTGTATATTCGTTAATGCCGTGGCGGAGCACGAAAAGGATAGCGGCTGGGTAAGGGATATGGCAGGCACATACCGGGACCAGATAATTGACCGGCTCGGGGCACTTGTTATGGAAAGCGGCGCCAGGAATCCAGATGTTGTCGTCCAGAAATTGGGGCTGATCATCGAGGGCGCGATCATCACTGCCATGGTCACCCAAAACAGCAAGGCAGCCCACATCGCACGGCTTGCTGCTGAGGACGTTCTGCGTTGCACCGAATGGTTGCCCTCGAAGGCAGAGACATCGGCATCGGTTGCTGCCATGGAATCAATGGAATCGACTTAGCCGAATTTTTACAGGGAAAAACCATGGATGGTATCTGGGCAAATTTATCGACTGGGATGCGGCGTTTCCTAATCCTGACCGGAGCTCTTACGGTTATCTCCGCGGTTGGCTTGCAATTTCACGTGAGTTCCCAGGGAGATCAGTCAAATACCTATCCGAAGGGCTTTCGCGGCGGCACATGCACGATAGAGTCGGGGTCCCTGGTGGTAGGGTACTCCGGTTATTTCATTCCGGGAAATTATGAAATTCCCGAGAATGCGAACAGCGCGATGTCCGTTCCTGTCCTGTGCGGAAAAATACCCACCCCTGGAACGCTGGATGTCACGATCGATCTTCTTTACCCCGAGTCTGCGCGGGAGTGGCTGCTGGCCATGAGGCTTGCAAAAATGGAAGGCGGCACGCCCTCCAAAACACTGCTGACGACCCCTGCGGAAATCTACGGGGCCGGCACCATCACTCAGGCATTACGTATCGGCGAAACGGGTGAATACAAGCTTTATCTCTCCGGGAAAGATGAGAACCATGCCGATTTCACGCTGGAAATTCCCATCGCGGTGGGAACGCAATGGTACGAAAATGTCGCTCAATTCTGGCCTCTGTTGCTTCTGATTGTGGTGGCAATCGTTTTTCATATCTTCAGAAAACTTTAAGGAGGTTCTCATGAAATTCCAACAACTTCGCAATGCAACGCTCATTATCGAATATGCGGGAAAAAAATTCCTCATTGATCCCATGCTGGGAGAAAAGGGAGCTTTTCCAGGATTTGAAGGCACCCCCAACAGTCACATAGCTAATCCTGTCGTGGATCTGCCTATTCCGATGAACGAGATCCTTGATGTCGATGCAGTCATTGTGACCCATGTTCATATGGATCACTGGGACGATGCAGCCATAAATCTGGTGCCCAAGGACATGCTGATTTTTACGCAAGACGAGAATGATGCAGCGGTAATCCAGGGGCAAGGCTTCAAGAACATCCGGGTTATGGGGGAGAAGACGGTTTTTGAAGACATCACCCTCATCAAAACCCCGGGCAGGCATGGCGGAGAAAAAACTGTTGAAAAATACGCCGACCTGTTGGGCCTTGTATCCGGTGTCGTATTCAAGCATCCCAATGAAAAAACGGTATATATCGCTGGCGATACCGTCTGGTATGAGGGAGTCGAGGAAAACCTGAAGAAATATGAGCCCGATGTCGTCATCCTTAACAGCGGAGACGCGCAGGTGCTCGGTTATGAACCTATCATCATGGATAAAAAAGATGTTTACGAGGTTTACAAGGCAGCCCCCAAGGCGACCATTATTGCGAGCCATATGGAATCCGTGAACCATGCCATGCTTTCCAGAAAGGAACTGCGGGATTTCCTCAATGAAAAAGGCATGACCCCACGGGTATTGGTGCCTGAGGACGGTGAAACCTGTGTTTTCTAACGGGATCGGGCAATTTGATACCGGTGCGGATTCCACAAAAGCAGGTGCTCCGCGCCCGCAACCATCTACAGCTGGCACCGTGACGTTCACAATCCCCTGAAATGCGAGATTTCTTGTAGTTCTCGTTCTCTAATGGTTGTATTTACCGGAGAATTATCCTATGGCAGGTTATGTTGGCGATGTCGCCATCGCTTACGATCGTGATCTCGGACACGTGCTTTTCGAGCACTATGCTGCAGACATTGCGCGACGCGCAACGGAAAGGTCTGTCCGCGACGCGCTTGAAATCGCGGCGGGTACGGGCATAGTCACCCGCAAATTGCGCGATGCGCTCCCCAAGGACGCGCTGCTGACTGCTATCGACATCAGCGATTCCATGATGGACGTCGCGCGCACAAAGTTTCTCCCTCACGAACAGGTGACGTTCCAGATCGCCGACGCCACGGCGCTGCCTTTCGACAATGAGGCGTTCGATGCGGTGATCTGCCAGTTCGGGGTGATGTTTTTCAATAAGGACGCCGCGTTTCGCGAAATGCACCGGACGCTTAGGCGTGGAGGACGGTATCTCTTCAGCGTCTGGGATTCGCGGCGCTACAATCCCTTCGCCAGCCTGACTTTTGAGGTGATGAAGCAGTTCTTTCCGTCGAACCCGCCCAGGTTCCTTGAGGATCCCGTTTCCTGTTTCGAAATCGACCCTATCAAAGAAACGCTTATTCGCTCCGGCTTTGAGCAGATTGTCATCTCGGTACAGCCACGGGAATACGATATTCTGGATGTGATGGCCTTCGCGCGCGGGTTGGTATTCAGTCCGCTCATCGAGGAAATCAGAGAGCGAGGCGGAGTCGAGCCCGAGAGGATAATCGAAGCGCTGGCGGAAGCGTTGACAAGAGAATATGGATCAAATCCCATGCGCTATCCGATGCAAGCCATACTATTCGAAGCGGAAAAGCCTTGAGATCGTAATCCTGGGACGCCATGGATCTCAAACCCGATAGCCAGCAGAGCATGCTGGCCATTGATATCCAGCAGCCCGGGGGTCCGGAAGTGCTGGTGCCCGCGTTGCATCCGATTCCTCAACCCATGAAAGGATATATTCTGATCCGGGTCGAGGCGGCCGGCGTCAATCGTCCGGACATCGTGCAGCGGCGGGGACTATACCCGCCACCGGCAGGTGCTTCCGGAATTCCAGGACTCGAAATTGCCGGGGAAGTCATCGCCTTGGGCGAGGAAACCGCGCGCTACAGCATAGGCGACAAGGTGTGTGCGCTCGTTGCGGGCGGCGGTTATGCCGAATACTGTGTCGCGCATGAAAGCTACGCACTACCGGTGCCGAAAGGCCTCGATATGGTCGAAGCGGGCGCGTTGCCGGAAACGTTCTTCACGGTTTGGGCCAACGTGTTTCAGCGAGGCAAGCTCATCGCCGGTGAAACAGTACTGATTCATGGGGGCTCTTCGGGAATCGGCACGGCCGCCACGTTGTTGTCCAAGGCGTTTGGAGCCACGGTGCTGGTGACAGTGGGAACGGAGGAGAAACGGAAGGCATGCCTGGCACTGGGAGCCGATCTAGCCATCAATTACCGCACCCAGGATTTCGTCGAGGAAACCAGAAAATTCACTGGCGGTAGAGGAGCCGACGTCATTGTCGACATTGTTGCCGGCG
The DNA here is from genome assembly GCF_900102495.1 of Nitrosospira sp. Nl5. Classification (GTDB taxonomy): domain Bacteria; phylum Pseudomonadota; class Gammaproteobacteria; order Burkholderiales; family Nitrosomonadaceae; genus Nitrosospira. Next base: position 239,082 of record NZ_FMVQ01000002.1, read on the forward strand.
ACTATGTGGCCAGAAACTATCGGGCCGCCGCAATGAATGGCCGTATCATCCAGATCGGTATCCAGAACGGAGTTGCGCGAGAACTCAACCTGATGATCATGTTGACCAAGCGCCTTACGCATACAGGATCCACATTGCGAGCCCGCAGCATCCCCGAAAAAGCACAGATTGCACAGGAACTGGAACAGCAAGTGTGGCCGCTACTCCGCGAGGGAAAACTGAAACCCCCTATATTCAAGGTATTCAGGCTGGAGGAGGCGGCTGAAGCTCATGCGTTGATGGAATCAGGCGCACATATCGGGAAAATCGTTTTAACGACTGCTGCAGGCCGTTCCCTATACGTGCCAAACCGCTATGTATGAATTTTGCACTTCTTGAAAGAATCGCGGTCTAAAAATCACGGAGGGGGTGTTTTAAGTAAGGAGGTCATCATGAAAACGATGCACGAAATTTTGATGACGGCGCCGCCCGAACAAGTGACACGATGCAAAATTGCGATGGTAGAGATTGCACATGGCCACTGGGATGCCGCCGCGTCGACGATGGAAGATGCGATAAATGAATCTGAGGCTGGAGAATGGGCGCGTGACTGCCTGGAAATGAGAGACTTCTGTATCTCCATGGATAGGGTGAAGTGCCAGGGATTAACCGGCTTGGAACGAAGAGCCGGAGCAGACCGAAGATCGGATATTTTTGAGAGCGTGAAAACGGTAAGTCTGAAGATAAACGGCTGAAGGGTGAACGGCAAGAAGATTCCTCTGCGTTTTTTTGCCTTCGGATTGTGATCACCAGGATGGTGATTTTTTTTGCGCGTTGTTTTCTCCCCTCCCTGGAAATATCAATTGTTGAAGGTAGCGAGTGAGTATCTGTAACAACCTGCATTTCAAACGGCCGCGACCAGCATTCAGCCCATCGGTGGGAATCTGATTACGCCATTCCGGTGGCATCGCTGTCGGCCTTATCGAGATTGTTGCATAGTCTGAGCGAGGATCTCGATCACTACACTAGATTCCTTATCTGAAGATTGTCTGAATTTAAATGTCGCTTCAAAGACAGGCTGAATCAGTAATCGATTCCCGGCGATGTTATCGTTCAATATATTGTGGAGGAAAGACTGGAAATTGAAGGTTTCCAAGAAATCAACAAGGATTTTTTCCAGTTACCCCTCGCTTCTGCTGTAAAGCGCCACGCACTCCTTTCCAGGCACTTCACTCGCTGAGAACTCAGCGCATTAGCCGCGATAACTGATAAAACAACGCTGGGATGACAATGACTTTCCAAGTTTCCCACCAATAAAAATCCGGCATCGCCACGCACGCTACGCTGAACTCGAACCACCCGCGCTAACCAGCATAGTGCAAACAGCGCCGCTCGCTACCGTAGAAAAGTGATTGTGCGCCCATCACACCATCGAACAGTCAGTTTTCCAGTCAGGGTCCGAACCCAGGCGGCGTTGACAATAACGCACCGCTGTGGTTCGGTCGGTTCTGCCTTATCAGTCATCCTCATGCCATAGCCCATGCTGTCAGTATGCAGCCTTTCCCTCAAGGTCATGGGATAACCTGGACCTCCTTTCCATACCCCATAAGCAATTCCTAAGAGCCAATAGAAAATAAATATTGGTAAAGAATATCTTTCCACCAATATGATGCTTCACGTGAGCCCCATTCGCTGACGAGCGCCGTCGGACGGTAAGCGGTGCAAATGGGTCCACGAGGAATCGCCGCCGGAAATGGCTCCAAAGGCGGATTTCGTTTGTATCTGAAAACACACAGGAGGATTGAATGAGAATTGACAGATATTTAACCGGTTTGTTGATCCTGGCTGCGCTGGGGCCTTTTTTAATGTCTGGCAGCGTTTCTGCTAAAGAATACTTTACTATCAAGAACGGGGTGCTAGAACGCCCGAGTGGATTTCGCGAGTGGATTTACGTGGGCACACCTCTTACCCCGGATGACATGAATAACGGAAGGGCCAGCTTTCCGGAATTCCATAACGTTTACATTGATCCGGAGAGCTGGGAACACTGGAAAAAAACAGGTAAATTTCGGGAGGGCGCTATTCTTATCAAAGAGATGGCCGGTGTCGGCAGCAAGGCCGCAACAAGCGGAAAGGGTTATTTCATGGGTGACTTCATAGGCCTGGAAGCGACAATAAAAAGCAAGCGCGAATTTCCCGGTGAGCCCGGCAACTGGGCTTACTTCAGCTTCACTACCGAGGATCACAGATCGGTAAAAAAGACTGCCAACGCGCAATCGCAGGCGAATTGCAACGGCTGCCATGAAACATCCGCGCAAGATGACTTTGTTTTTACGCAATATTATCCTGTTCTCCGTGCTGGAAAGGCGAATCCGGAGAATGCCGTCGGAGGCAAATAAAATGAAACTACGGATAGGGAATGCAACCCGGTATACATACCTGTTTCGAAATGAATCCGCCACTGTTTCGTTGACAGCGGTTTTGTTTGCGATGGCGTTGCTGGCACACCCTGGAACAGCAATGGCCGACAAGGCGGATTTTTCGTTATATGTCGACAAGTCAGGCAACATCAGCTTGCCGGATGACTTTCGGCTCTCCATGACCCATTTGGGCTCCTGGTTTGTGCCGGAGGGCGAGGCAAGCGGTTTCCACGATGTCTATACAGAGCCGGAAACCGTGAGAGCCTACCGTAAAACGGGGATATTTCCAGACGGGGCGACGCTAGTCAAAGAATTGCGACCATCGACCGCGAGCAACTACACTACCGGCACAAATGTCAGCCATGCGACAGGTGGCGTCAAGCAATGGTTTGTAATGATCAAGGATACCAAAGCGCGCTTTGCCGACAATCCTGTCTGGGGCGACGGATGGGGCTGGGCACTGATTAAAACCGACAGCTCAAACCGAAACACCACCACCAATTATCGTGCCGAATGCTTATCCTGTCATATGCCGGCAAAAAACACCGACTGGATTTACGTCGAAGGCTATCCGACGCTAAGCAAGCCTGGTCGGTAATATTTATCAGCTTGCAGAAAAATGTGGCCGGCTTGTCCGGCCATGTGGTTCCAACGTAGGGGGTGAAGTATTAAAATCAGGAATCAGCCTTCTGCCAATCCAGAAAACTAAAGCGACACTCTCATGCAGCTACATCAGCTCAGGTATTTCGTCGCCGTGGTGAAAACCGGCAGCATCACTAAAGCTGCGGAGCAATGCTTTATTTCACAACCTTCAATCAGCCAGCAGTTAGCAAAACTGGAAGAGAGCATCGGAAGGAAATTATTCAGCAGAGTGAAAGGCAAACTGATTCTTACCGATCCCGGCCATATATTTTACGAGCAGGCATGCAATATTTTAAGGAACGTGGAGGATGCAAAACGCCGAGTCAGCGATTTCGACAGCAGCAGCGGCGGTTCCGTCAATATAGGCATTTTGCCAACGCTGGCGCCTTTCATATTGCCGGGGACGCTGATCGCGCTCTCAAGAAACTTCCCTGAAGCCATTGTCACGGTGCGGGAAGAAATTTCCGAAGCCTTGATCGCTGCCGCTGTGTGTGGCGAAATCGACATCCTTGTCGAAGCCCTGCCATTTGACGAAACCTGCCTTAACGTCGAACCATTATTCTCGGATACATTCTATCTCGCCGTTAACCGGAATAGTCCTCTGGCCGGAATGGAACTTGTTTCTCTCGATACGCTGGGGGATATGCCTTTTATCCTGCTGGAAAATATTCATTGTTTAACGCGGCAGATCGAACAGTATTGTTTCAATGAACGGTTCATGCCGAAGGTGGTGTTTCAGGTTTCACAGTTAAGCACGATTAAGCTGCTGATTGAACTGGACTATGGTGTTTCCATTTTGCCTGCGATCGCGATCGACAAAGATCCCGGTTCTTGCATACGTTATATCAACCTGGATAGTAAAGGCGAACCCCCTGCCAGGAAAATAGTGCTGGCCATTACGAAAGATCGATATTTAAGTCCCGCAGCAAAATATTTCATTGCTGTCGTGAAAGAGCAATATCAGAAGACTTGTTGAGCAGTCTCAGCCAGTCAGTTTTCCCATGGCGTCTCCCCTTGGTGTCCGTCGGGTACGACGAACGAGAAGTATCCTCATCGACAAGCGTAGGCCAGCCGCGCGTCTTTGAGCTTGGACATGAAGCTCGAGCCAGAGCTGGACTCGAAGCGTGGCGACTCATGCCAGCGCAGCCTACCCGCGCACCGCCGCCTCGATCATGGCGACGTCGATCTTCCGCATCTTCATCATCGCCGCGAACGCGCGCTTCCATACATCGCCGCCCCTCGCCATAGCGTCGGTCAGGACGCGCGGGGTGATCTGCCAGGACAGGCCCCATTTGTCCTTGCACCAGCCGCACGCGCTTTCCGCGCCGCCGTTGCCGACGATCGCATTCCAATAACGGTCGGTCTCCGCTTGGTCGTCCGTGGCGATCTGAAAGGAGAATGCCTCGCTATGCTTGAACATGTTCCCGCCGTTGAGGCCAACGCACGGCACGCCGCACACCGTGAATTCGACCGTCAGGACGTCGCCCGCCTTGCCGCCTGGAAAGTCGGATGGCGCCCGGTGCACCGCGCCGACCGTGCTATCGGGAAAGGTCTGGGCGTAAAAGCGAGCGGCCTCTTCCGCATCATGGTCGTACCATAGACAGATTGTGTTCTTCATCATCGTTACTCTCCCCTATTTGCCGCCGACCAGGGAAAAGTCCCGCCGAGCGGATTGTCGGAGCCCTGATTGGAGCCGGCACCGTAGCCATCAAGTAGGATGGCGAAGTTGTGAACGCGTAGCTTAGTCATGGAGATTCCTTTCTCAATTCATCGTGGCCACAAAAGTGGCGATGCTGCAGCACTATGCACACGTAGTCGAACGGGAAACCCGGAAATCGACAGCCCGAAACGGCATTATCAGGCGGATCGAACGCGGAGCGCAAACGAGCGTTTACGCAACGTATTGTTGAACGCCCAATGGCAGAACATTGCGTGTTGCGCGCGTCTCGACTAACGAACAAGACATGGCTTCCCGAGCCGCCGCGCCACGTCGTACTGCCACCCGTGGCGACGATCGCGCCTGTGTACCCAGGCTCCACTTGTGCGCAGCGGCAAGTCTTCAAGCTGCTACCGCGATGTTGACCGACGAGCAGCGCACCGTGCTAGAAGGTGCGGAAGGGTCGACCGACCAGCACACCTGCATGGTAACGTCGGCCGCCTGGCGCAAGCGACTGGTCGTATCGGTTAGTTTCTTCATGCTAATCGCCGGTCGTCGAGATACGGAATTCCCTTACAGATTCCAGTTTGCGCAATTCTTCCGCAAGAGCAGAAGCCCTGCTGAGATTGGTAGTTCGAATATCCATGCGATACTCGAACAATCCGGCTGCGGTGATGCGATAGCCTGTCTTGGCAATCTCAAAACCATGGTCGGCCAAAAGTGTTTTGACTTGGTGCTCCGGCATCACGTTGTTCCTATCGAAGCTAATATGATATTGCGCGTACGCCTGGGTAGGGATTCTGTCTTCAATCAATTGAAACAGATAAAGGACCCCAAGTATGAGAATGGTTCCAAAAATAGCGGGAAAATAAAATCCTATTCCCATCAGAATACCAATAACGGCAGTGATCCAGATGGAAGCCGCGGTCGTTAAACCACGGACGCTCAGCCCCTCCTTGAAAATCACCCCTGCCCCGAGAAAGCCGATGCCGGTCATTATCCCCTGGGCCATGCGGGTCGGATCCGTCCGTATGGAATCAAGGAGCATGTCGGAGGGTAGCCATTTCCCCTGATAAAGCGTCACCAGCATCAGCAGGCTGGATGCGAGGCATACGAGCGTGTGGGTTCTGAATCCGGCAGGATGGCCGCGAAGGCTTCTTTCAATGCCGATCGCGCCCCCCGCGATCACCGCCCCGGCAAGATGAATAATAATTACAAGATAATCGGAATTCATCTCCTTCACCGGTCGGATCTACACCGCCCCTGAGATTACCAATCCCAAAAAACGCTACGCGCGATGTTTCATATTAAGGTTGAAGTTTAGTATACCAGAATACAGCACTGATTATATGTTAATTATCTCATTCCTAGTTAACGCTCTCCGCATTCTTTTTTTTATGTGATTATTCATATGGTATATATGCGTTAAAATGAGCAGGCGCCACCTGAGAGGTTAAAAAATGGTGGATTAAGATCACCTTTGGTTTACTGCATTATCGTAGAATACAACTTGGCATCCGGTATCCGAAGAAGCGCGAGATGCACATTGCGTGGCAATTTACGCCGACGGGTTTGCCAGGCTGATAACAGTAATGTACTTGTATTAATCTACGACAAGGAGTAGCTAGGTGAAAAACTTGAAGCTGTGCACGCTGGTAATAATAATGGCCGCATTAAGCGGCTGCATATCCATCGGTTCAAAGGGTTCTCCCGGACCACAAGGGCCTAAGGGTGAACCAGGCAGTACCACGGTAATCGTTCCTGAAAAGAATTATTAAAAAAACGACTGCTGTCCATACTTTGCCGGTAAATCCCGCGGACCGGCAGAGGTCCCGGTAGCCACCCCGGGCTTGCTGGGCTTTTTACTCTCAATAAGTTGCTTCAGGCCAGTAAGGACTCGTTTCCTGGCGGGAATTTGACATTCAAGCAACGCCGCCACTGGCGCTGATGTTTTGCCCTGTAACCCAGCCAGCTTCGTCGCTAACAAGAAAAAGCACCACGCGTGCGATGTCCGCCGGTTCGCCGATGCGGCCGAGAAAAGACATGCTGGCCATGCGCCTGATCGTTTCCTCGCTCTTTCCGGTGGTAAACATTTCCGTATTTACCGGCCCCGGGGAGACAATGTTGGCGGTAATGCCCCGCTCCCCGGCTTCTTTCGCAAAGATGCGCGTCAATTGTTCAAGCGCGCCTTTGCTAGCCGCGTAAGCACCGTAGTTTGGCAGCATCAGCCGGGTTACGGTGCTGGAGAGGCTCACCACGCGCCCGCCGTCCGCGAGCCGGGTGGCGGCTTCGCGCAAGGCGTAGAAAACGCTTTTGACGTTAATGTCCAGGACACGATCGAACTCTTCGTCGCTAATATCGGCAATTTTTCTGGAAAGAAGCACGCCGGCATTATTGACGAGGATATCCACGCGGTTGAAGCGCTCCATCGCGGCGTCAAAAAGCTTGCGGACGTCAGCCGAATTACTGACGTCCGCCCGGACGGCCAGCGATTCGCCCCCTGCTTCCGCTATCCCGGCGCACACCGCCTCCGCGGCCTTCTGCTTTCCAACATAATTGACTACGACTTTGGCCCCCGCGCCAGCCAACATGCGCGCAATCTCGGCGCCGATGCCACGCGAAGAGCCGGTAATGATGGCGACTTTGTCCCGGAGCGATAAGGGCATCCTTCAGTTTTCCAGGCCGTATTCGTTATATTCAGCGATGCGAATTACAAAGTTGGAAGTGCAAGGTTAGGAATCACGTTCGGTAAAGCTCAGTTCCACGCCGTTTCCAGCGGGGTCTTTAATGAACAGTTGCGCGATGCCCAGGATCGGCACCTCTCCCCTCTCGAATTTGATGTTGTGCTGTTTCAGGCGTGCCTCCATTTCCGGGCGGTTGGTGCAGGTGAATGCCGCATGATCAAAGGTGGCGTTCACATGGGTCAGGCGCGGTTCGTCCGGCCCTGCCTGGCTCAGGTGGAGAACGCATTGATCGCCGGCATAAAGCCAGTATCCAAAGTTGCCAAGATCTGGCCGCTGTCCCTCTTCGAGTCCCACTATGTCGCAATAGAAGGCCTTGAGTTCATCCATGAGTGCACGCGGAGCGCGCAGATTGTAATGATTGAAACCAATCGTGGCCATATCGATTTCCCCGTGCAAGTTGCGGATGGCGGCGGCGTTCTTCCTAGGCCGGGATGGATAAATTATTTCTCATTCCTTTGCACCGTTGCCTTTCAGCAATTCGGCGACTTCATGATGTTTCCTGGCCAGAGCCCACTTCAGCGCGGTTCCGCCCGATTCATTCCTGATATTGGGATCCGCGCCATTTTTGAGGAGAACCTTGACGGCGTCGGAATGATTGCCTCTTGCCGCCATCATTAATGCCGTTGTCCCGTTTTCCGAAGTTGAATTTACCTGCACCCCTCCGCTCAGCAACAATTGAATGATGTCCGCGTGCCCGTTCGTCGCGGCATAAATCAGGGGATTCCAGCCGTCATGGTTGACTTCCGCGCCCTTGACATAAAGTTTCTCGACGATGCCGCCGAGGCCATTGTAGCTGGCAAGCATAATAGCGGTTTCACCATACTTGTTGCGCAGATTAAGCTTGGCGCCGGCATCCACCAGAAGGTCGACGAGATTAGGGTTTTTTTGCCGGACGGCCACCATCAAAAGCGTATTTCCATGCGCATCAGGCGTGTTGGGATCCGCGCCCCTTGCCAGGAGCTTGCGCAAATCCGGAATATTGTTATCTTCCACTGCCCAGCGTAAGTCCTCATAGACGCCCGCTGCGGCGATCGATGGTTGGCACAAACCTGCGGCAAGCACCAGGCAAGCCGCAAAAAAAGATTTTCTTGGCGAATTCATCATTCAGGCAGCCTTGAACAGGTTGAAAAAATTACTGGTGGTGGCCGTGGCCACCTCATCCACGCTGATACCGCGCAACACCGCTATTTCTTCGGCGACGTATCGTACAAAAGCAGGCTGATTGATTTTGCCGCGATGCGGCACCGGGGCAAGATAGGGCGAGTCGGTTTCTATCAGCATTCTTTCGAGTTTAATTCTTTTGGCTACGTCCTTCAGAGCAAGCGCTTTCTTGAAAGTGACAATGCCGGAAAAAGAAATATAGAAATTCATTTCCATCGCCTGCTGCGCGACTTCCCAGCTTTCGGTAAAGCAGTGCATCACCCCGCCGACGCTATCCGCGCCCTCCTCTGCCATGATGCGCAGTGTATCCGCAGCGGCTTCGCGGGTGTGAATGATAAGCGGTTTACCGCATTGGCGCGCGGCGCGAATATGCTGGCGGAAGCGCTCCCGTTGCCATTCCAGATCGCCTTTCAGGCGAAAGTAATCCAGCCCCGTTTCGCCGATAGCGATAACTCTGGGATGGTCGGCCAGGGATGCCAGATGCGCCGCCTGCGGCTCGGCCAGATTTTCATAATCGGGATGAACGCCGACAGAAGCAAACAGGTTGGAGTGGGTTTCCGCCAGAGCGAGCACCCGGGGAAAGTCTTCCAGATTGACGCTCACGCAAAGCGCATGGCTGACATCATTCTCCCGCATTTTACCCAGCAGCGCATCGAGGTTGCTGGCAAGATCGGGGAAATCAAGGTGGCAATGGGAATCAACGAACATGGCTGAGAACCGGCAAGTAATGCAAGTTTTGGTTGCGCCGATACTGAATGGTTCCTCCAATCATTGCGCCTGCCCCGGGGTACGGGATGCGGGAGCAACCGACATGACATAGGAAAACAGCATTTCCTCCAGGAATAACCGGGGGTTGAGCGGATGATGCGCTAGCCGGTGGGTCGCATTCAAGGCGCGTAAGTAAGTCGCCAGTGCACGCGGATCGATCCCGGATGCGAGCGATTTTATGGTAGCTCGCATTTCCAGGTGATAGCGGATTTTCCTGGTTGTGCGAAAACTCATCAAATCATAGCACCATTTCTGCAACCAGTTGACCACCGTGGGCAGATCCGATTTCTGCATTTCCTCAGCCAGCGCAACCGGATTGAAATTTCCCGGCGCGCTGATTTGCCGGATGAAGGCCTCATGCCGGCCAAGATAAGTGTCATCGTTGAATTCCAGCGCGGCCAGCGGGGCATACCCCGCGGAAGCAAGGCACGTTGCGGGGTCTTTCACCCCTTGCTGTTTAAGCCACGCAGTCGCGGTAGCAAGGTCAGGCGCGGGCATGGCGATTTGCCGGCAGCGGCTGCGTATGGTCGGAAGTAAATGCTGCGCACGGTGCGTGACTAGAATAAACAATGTTCGCGCAGGCGGTTCTTCCAGATTTTTCAGCAGCGCATTGGCGGCCGCGGGTTTCATTGCTTCCGCAGGATGAATCAGAACAATTTTATAGCCATTCTGGTGGCTGGAAATATTAATGAAATCGCCAAGCTCACGAATTTGCGAGATAAGTATTTCCTTACTGGGCTTTTTCCTGGATTTCGCGCTGCCGGATTCCACTGCACCCACGCCGTCTGCCCCCTCCTCCCCGACGCCGGCCGGAGAATCGAGTGTTCCCTCGTCCCTCGCGCCGCTGGCCGATCCCGACGTTACTGATATTGCTTCCGGTTCAACCAGGCGAAAGTCCGGGTGATTTCCCTGTTCAAACCATCGGCAGCTGGCGCAACGTAGGCACGCTTCACCTTCAATAGATGGATTCTTGCATAACCGGAATTTAGCCAGATGCGTGGCCAACGCAAGCTTGCCAATACCCCGTCTGCCTCTCAGCAGCAACGCGTGGCTCATGGACGCGCTACCGGATGTGCCGATCTCGGCTACTTGCGCCAATATCCGCCATACGTCTTTCTGCCATGGATAAATAGCATTCATTAACAAATAGCTAAAATAACTTTATCAAGTGACTTCTTAACTTCTTCCAGAGACTGGTTTGAATCTATCACGCGTATCCGGGAAGGAAATTTATGCGCTCTTTCCAGATAAGCTTCCCGTACCCTCTCGAAAAACGCATCCTGTTCCTTTTCGAACCGGTCGGCCGGTTTAATGGCGTTGATGCGCTGCCTTCCCAGTTTAACCGCTACGTCGAAATAAAGTGTCAGGTCCGGCTGAAAATCTCCCTGCACCCATCGCTCCAGATCATCCAGTTTGTGCCCAGCTAAACCTCTGCCTCCGCCCTGGTATGCAAAACTTGCATCGGTGAAACGGTCTGAGATAACCCACTCGCCCCGCGCCAGGGCTGGCAGAATGACTTTGTCCAAATGCTCCCGCCGCGCCGCGAACATCAGCAACGCCTCTGTTTCAGCATGCATTGCCCGGCCGCTGTCAAGCAGGAGTTCGCGCAGTTTCTCGCCCAAGGGTGTGCCGCCTGGCTCGCGCGTCACCATCACCTTGTGACCCTTATCTCGTAAAGCCCTATCAAGCCAGCCGAGATGAGTGGTTTTGCCCGCGCCGTCTATGCCTTCGAGCGTGATGAATTTGCCTTTGGCCGTTGTCGAGACAGTCATTTCCTGAAAATTCTGATCGTGATACTGGCTATCCCCTGGAACAAAGCGGCCTCCTATTGTTGCCTGTTGTTCAGTTTATCTTATACTGGCAAGAGACACTAGCAGCCAAAAATCGCAGCCGGAATTGGTAAGCTGTGCTAAACAGGTATAGCATCATATCGACAGAAGCCATTACCGTTGCCCCTCGGTCGCTGCCTCTCGTCGTGATGGGTAATAAAATCTCATGCAGAACGTAAACAATTCGGGAGGTCAACCATGCCTTACATGATCAGACGCACACCGGCCCGGCACATCAGCTTCATGGCATTGGCGTGGTTGATATCGAGCGCCTGTTTGTCCAGCGCTCTTGCGGACGAAAAAATACAAATTCCACCGGCGAGCGGCGCACCAGTGGAAACTTTCCTTCCTCCCGGTGAGCCGCTGACAGACTTTGAGACCATGGAACTGCATTACAGGCGCTATACCACTGCTGCCCAAACGATGGCTCAATTATTCAGACAACTGAATCAAAAGATTCAGGAGGTCTCCCTAGCGGCAAAAACGGCTGAGGCCAAAAGCAGTTCCCACAACCGGCGTATGTTGGCAGACAAGTTGCGTCAGCTGGAAAACACGCGCACCTCGTATAGTCATCAGTATGCGCAACTGCAATCCCAGATGCAGAACGAATACCGCAGCTACACCGCCATTAGCAATGACTTGAAGGCCAGGCACGATACGCCAAAGGATACCGAAGCAGGTCAGGAAACAATCGGGGAAGTAAATTCCAAATCCACTAAAGCGAAAGGATCAAAGACGAGCGGACCGCGGATAAAGGAAGAGGACGCAAGAGGCCCAACTCCGGCTGCAACGGCAGAGCCGTCTCAGGTTCAGCGCTAAGGGCAGTTAACTGAATGACAATACATTTGGACTTTACTGCGGCATGCCCCACAGCTCCGCCAGGCGCGTATCGCGGCCGCAGTTGCTGCGATAGTAGGCATAGCGCACCGGGTTCTTGATGTAATAGTCCTGATGATATTCCTCCGCCGGGTAAAACGTCGTCGCGGGTAGTATCTCCGTGACGATGGGCTGCGTAAAACGGCCCGAGGCCACGAGCTCAGCCTTGGATGCCTCGGCTTGCCGCTGCTGATCGGCGTCATGGTAGAAGATTGCGCTGCGGTATTGCGAGCCGTCGTCGCAGAATTGGGCGTTGGGCGTGAGCGGGTCGATCGTGGGCCAGAACGCGGCCAACAGCTTGGCGAAATTTGTCTTTGCGGGATCAAACCGAACCTGCACCGCTTCGATATGACCCGTTTTGCCGCCGGACACCTGCTCGTAGGTCGGGTTGGCCGTCTTACCGCCGATGTACCCGGAGGTGGTGGATATCACACCTGGCACTTTGTCGAAATCCGCTTCGGTACACCAGAAACAGCCGCCGGCAAAGATGGCTATACCCTCGGAATCCGGTTCGGCGGAATTGGCACTGGTGGATGTTGACCTGTTGGCTGCATCCGGCTGTCCGCATGCGGCTAGCCCAGCCATCAGCAATGCCAGCAACAACGCCAGGAACGGCGTCCTGCGGCCAAGCGCCAAATGGCTATGGTGGTGAACATGGGTGCAGGGAGTACGGAGGGCCATTTTGCTAAGTATAAATGGTTTGGGCTCGCATAAGGAGGACGTCACCAGACGCGCCGGTCGTGGTCAACTCCTGAGTGCGGGCAGCTCCTGGTTCTTTGGCACAAATCGAAGCGCAAGCCCGTTGTTGCACCAGCGCTCACCGCGAGGAAGCGGCCCATCGGTAAATACATGGCCTTGATGGCCGCCGCAACGCGCGCAGTGGTACTCGGTGCGGGGCAAAATCATCCTGAAATCCTGCTTTGTTGTAACATGCCCTGTAATAGGTTGCGTAAAACTGGGCCATCCCGTACCGCTTTCGTATTTATCGGCACTATTGAACAGAGGCAGGTAGCACGCGGCGCAGAGGTAAGTGCCCTTCCGATCTTCACGATTCAGGGCGCTACTGCCAGGAGGCTCGGTATCCTCTTCGAACAGCACACGGTAGGCCGCTGGCGAAACCAGTTCGCGCCATTCTTCATGTGGCTTGTTCAGCGGTTTTACACTGATCGTCCCCGCGCCGGGCTGACTTCCCGTTGCTTTGGTGCGGGAGCATGCCGAGATCACTGGCAGCACCGCCAGCATAGCGAGACTCTGGAGTACGGCGCGTCGATTCATAACCCCTCCTTAAGCAGCCCCTTGTTGCTTCCAGTAACTATCGGCTATTTAATCTTTGACTGTCGGCAAATAGTATCGTTCTTTTAGGTGATCCTAATCGTACCGCTGGTCCCCTTCGCCGCCCAATTGGCGTCTGATTTCGAAGAAGACATAGCGACAAACACTTGACTTTATTTTTAGATGGGTTAACATATGTGTGAGTAATCCTCTCCTTTGTAAGTGGAAACTATAAACCCGAAGCCGCTAGTCGCCTTCGGGTTTTTTTCTGCGCGGCGGACGAGCAACGCATTGATGCAATACTTGCAGCTGGTGTTGGAATTTTCATTATTTGCGATGGCCGAGCACCAGACCCGCTATTTCCACAGCAATACCCAGCACGAAGAGAATCGCGCCGATCCAGATATTTTCTGGCGCCAGAAACATCAGTACACCGCCTAGAACGACCAGCGTGACGGATAAGAGCCGCTTGGAACGAGGATTCCTGATCATGGTATATGGAATTCTTCGCGAATAAATCAATATCACTATAGACCCTGACAGGCAAAATACTAGTGGCGCGTCAGATTCGGCAGATTCGATTTAAGGGAATCCGCTGGAAAAACGTCCATTTCCTGTTTCCGACACACTGCGGGATAATTTACCCAGGGAGGCGGACCTTTCGTTCCGCATCCTCACCGGATTATCCGGCGTCCGCGTCCAACTCAAAAACCCTGGAGCCGGTCACAAATAGAAGCTGCTCGATAACCTGATCGGCTTGCGTAGCCAGCGCTGCGGGGACGATATTGTGCGACAGCGATGCTTGAAGCGCTTCTTCTAGGTGCGATGACCTTTCATTCGATAACTGTAGCAGATCTGTCGGCAGCCCTTGGCGAAAGAGACCGTAGCAGGCGGCAGGCGCAAGTGCGTGCTGAAATGCCCATTGCGCATCCAGGCGCAAGTAATCGAGTTGTTCGAGCGGAATACCTGTTTTGCCGTTAAGAAAATCTAAATCCTCATTAATCAATTCGTGAACCGGCACGCTCTCAACGAGAGGTTCCAGTTTGGCAAGATACCGCTCGTATTCGGATGGCCCGCGAAATTTTTCCGATTCAATCTCCAGGTCGATGGTCTGTTCTTGCGCAGCGTTGAATACAATATCCGACACCGCGATCTCGCCACCCTCCAGTTCCTCCTCGCCTTCCCGTTCCTCACTCCCCTTCCGTGGTTCGAAGACGCGGATGAACAGATCCGCTTGCGCCTTTTCCGGCTGGCGGAACTGCCCCGTGTGGTAGGAAATTTCATAAGCTCCGGCAGTATCCGCAATCGTTTGCCCAAGCAACGTCTCTGCCCGCATATCCCTGTCGAACGCACGCACAATGACGTTGGAAAGTGGAGTGCCATCCACGTGGCGGATGGCACCGCGAACGACGCATCGCTCTCCGTCCGGTTCAGGCAAGGTGACAAGGATTTCCACTTCCTGGTCTCCTGGCAGCAGATTTGCAATAATGGTATCGGTAACCAGGGGAGCAAGAGCCTGGTCATCCCGGTAGAGCTGGAAGAGAACCTCCACGCCTTGTCCCCTGCTGAAAAAAGACTCGTCAACCGGGAAGAGAACGACACCTTTGCTGTTCGTCGTGCCTGAACGGATCAGCTGCTGTGTATTGATCCGGAATACAGCTTCGACATATGAATTGGGTAGTGGCGCGCCTGTCCCATGATTCCTGACCGTTCCTGTCAGTGTATAGGTTCTGGGCGCAAAATCCTCGGCCGTAATCTCGATGAATTCCTGCATTGCGGCTGAAGCTTTTCCGCCTTCGGCTACGATATTTCCTTGCGGATCAACTACACGGACAAGCAGATCGGGGCCCTTTCTGCCATCGGATTGCCAGACATAGTCGATTCGATAAGCGCCATTGATCTGAAGCGCGGCGGGATTTCCGCAAGGGACAAAATTGTTCGCCGGCAGCGCATCGAAGAGACGAACCGTAAAGCCGACCGTGCTGAGGGGAACCCCGTCCGCCTTGCTGACCTGCCCGCTAACGGTGTAAATACGCGGCTGGGGGATGTCAGGACTAATACCGACGGTGGCGATGGTTTCCAGCCGCTGCCTCAGGTCGTTGGCCTGGTTTGGCTTGAGGTTTTCGAGGGTGAAACCTCGCTCCCAGAATATTCCCGCGAAATCGTTCCGCCTGCCGGGAATAGGGATGACAAGCCCAAATAGATTGTGCAGTTCGCCATCGGCAATGAGAAGACGAAGCGAACTGGCCGTGACCGTATAGCTGGAATAATCCAGTTTGGTCAGTGCTTTTTTTAATGTTTCTACATCACTCGTACTCAGCTTTTCAAGCAATATCCCGTGAGTCAGGATATGCTGCCGCAGATTGCCGATTGCTTGAATGATGTCCAGCAGTTTTGTGAGGATGGCGAATTTTCTATCCGGGTGGATGAACTGAACCGTAGCTCGCATGTTGCCTTCCCTTCCCAAGTCCGGATAAACAGCAAAATCGTGAAAAAGTACCGCCAACGCGCCTGGTTCCGATAGACGGCGTTATCGCGCAGTCTATGTCGTGGATTACTCTTTTACCTCTGCTGCGATTGCATGCTTTCGAGTATAGGGCAACTTCCGGCAACTTGCTGGGTAGTTGATCAGGTTCGGTATTCGAACCGGCGGCTTCAATAGTGGAACCCAGCGATGAATCCATGGATTATACGAGTTTGCCCCTTGGGCCCCGACTGAGAACGGCATTGGTTCAGGCGCGCCAGGTGGACATCCTGCCCGTTTCGCCAGTAATCTTCCTATTCGTCCGCCGGTTCTGATTTGCGGCGTCCGAGCACAATAAGCGCTATTTCTACACCAAAACCGAGAGCGAAAAACACCACGCCGATCCAGATTTGTTGAGGCACCAGGATCATCAGTAATCCACCCAGAACGAGCAGCGAGAAGGATAATGACCGCAATATTCGTTTCGTGCGAGGGTTTGTAATCATAGCTGTAAAGCAAGCGCTTGAGCATAAAGAAATATTTAGTATAACCCTGAATCTGGAAGATGCGAGGGAAGGAGCCCTGGCCCGATCCCGCGCATGATTGGGCTGCGCTACTCAAGCACGCCTTTAACGAATCGGATGCATCAGTCCAGCTTCTTTCACAAGGGCGGGAAATGCATTGCGGTATGGCATGGGGTTCATTTTGACGTCGTTTGAAAAAAATATCTGTGCGACAACGTACGGATGAGTCTGCGCCATGGCCAATCCCGTCGTTGCGCTCCGCTCTCCAAGCTAGCCAGAACCGGGAAACCAGGGCGTCAAAAGCCGCGAGCTACCAAACGTGATGCGTCCCTTTGCCTCTCTCGCTGATTGCAAGGTCATCGGCTTGTAGCTGGAATTGGGCTGTCTACCTTGTCCTCCTGCGCTAAAATACATACCTTTTTGCAAGGCGACTGATGAGGAAATCATCTGCCACAGCTCCCGTTGCCGCCGCCGCCGAGGTCGCATCACGCTTGGCTAATCTGCCGAAGCCCGTTTACGCGGAAGACCTGCCCGTCGTCGCGCGGCGTAACGACATACTGCGCGCGATTCGGGAAAACCAGGTGGTGATCGTGTGTGGCGAGACTGGCTCGGGCAAGACCACCCAATTGCCGAAAATCTGCCTCGAACTCGGGCGCGGGGCGGCGGGGATGATCGGGCATACGCAGCCGCGGCGCATTGCGGCGCGTACGGTGGCGGCGCGGATTGCTTCGGAACTCAAGAGTCCCCTGGGCCACGCGGTGGGATACAAGGTGCGCTTTTCGGATAAGGCAGGGCCGGAGACTTATGTCAAAGTCATGACGGACGGTATCCTGCTGGCGGAGACGCAGGGCGATCCTTCCCTCCTCGCCTACGACACGATCATTATCGACGAGGCGCACGAGCGCAGCCTCAACATCGATTTTCTGCTCGGCTATCTCAAGCAGTTGCTGCCCAGGCGGCCGGAGCTGAAGCTTATCGTCACTTCCGCCACCATCAACGCGCAGCGCTTTTCGGCGCATTTCAGCGATGCGCCGGTGATCGAAGTGTCAGGCCGGATGTATCCGGTGGAAGTGCGTTACCACGCTGTTGGCCTGAATCAGAAAGGAAGGGATGAAGACAGGGAAGAAGGCGATCTCGAACAGGCCATCCTTGATGCGGTGGACGAGACCACCCGCTCCGGCATGGGCGACATACTTATCTTCCTTCCCGGGGAGCGGGAGATTCGGGAGACCGCCGAGTTATTGCGCAAGCATGCATTCGACCGGCTCAGGCCCGGCCACGGTGCAGGCGCTCAAATTCTGCCGCTATTCGCGCGCCTGTCATACGCGGAACAGGAGCGCGTGTTCAAGCCGGACACTAACGTAAGGCGTATCGTGCTCGCCACCAATGTGGCGGAGACGTCCCTCACCGTACCCGGCATTCGCTACGTGATCGACACGGGACTGGCACGCCTCAACCGCTACAGTTACCGCAACAAGGTGGAACAGTTGCAGGTGGAAAAGATTTCACGCGCCTCCGCCAGCCAGCGAGCCGGGCGTTGCGGGCGGGTAATGAGCGGCGTCTGCATCAGGCTCTACGCGGAAGAGGATTATCTTGCCCGCCCGGAATTCACCGATCCGGAGATCCTGCGCTCTTCGCTGGCAGCCGTGATCTTGCGCATGAAATCCCTCAAGATCGGCGAGGTGGAAAATTTCCCGTTCCTTGAGCCGCCTCCGCCGCGGATGATAGCGGACGGCTACCAGTTGCTGGCGGAACTCGGCGCGGTGGATGACAGCAATGCACTGACCACTATCGGCTGGCGGCTGGCGAAGTTTCCGATCGACCCGAAAATTGCGCGCATGATACTGGCGGCGAAGGATGAGAACTGCCTGAGCGAAATGCTTGTCATCGCTTCCGCCCTGAGCGTGCAGGACCCGCGTGACCGTCCATTCGAGCGGCGGGAAGCGGCCGACAGGGCGCATCAGCGCTTTCAGGACGAACGCTCCGACTTCCTGGGCTACTTGAGGTTGTGGGATTTCTTCGACGAATTATTGAAGCATAGAAAATCTAATCGCAAGCTGATGGAGCAATGCCAGGAAAATTTTCTGTCGCATCGCAGAATGCGTGAATGGCGTGAAATTCATGGCCAGTTGCACGCACTGGTAATGGAAACAGGGCTGAGACCCAACCAGATTCCCGCCGGTTACGATGAAATTCATCGCGCACTCCTGGCCGGGTTGCTGGGCAACATCGGCTTCAAGGCCGAGGAGGACGGCGAATATCTCGGCGCGCGCGGAATCAAGTTTTCGATTTTCCCCAGCTCGGTGCTCAAGAAGGCCAAATCCAAATTCGCGTCAAAATGGATCGTGGCCGCGGAATTGACTGAAACCACCAAGCTCTATGGGCGATGCGTGGCGAAGATCGACCCGCTCTGGGTGGAAAGAATCGCCGGCGGACTGTGCAAGAAGCACTACTTCGATCCGCACTGGGAGAAGAAGCCGGCACAGGTATCGGCGTTTGAGCGAGTAACGCTTTATGGCCTGACGGTGATGCCGAAGCGGCGCGTCTATTACGGCGCCGTCAATCCCAAAGAAGCGCGCGAAATTTTCATCCGGTCGGCGCTGGCGGCCGGTGAATATGAAACCCAGGCACCGTTTTTCGAGCACAACCGCAAACTCATTGCTGCCGTCGCCGCGCTGGAACACAAGGCCCGCCGCCCGGATGTGCTGGTGGACGAAACGGAAATTTTTGCCTTTTACGATGCCATTATCCCTGAGGGCATCTGCACCGGTGCCGCTTTCGAGAAATGGCGCCGGCAGGCGGAACAAAAAAACCCGCGCCTGCTGTATCTCACCAGGGAATACCTGATGCGCCACGAGGCGGCGAACATCACGGAAGAGCGGTTTCCGGACAGCATCACCGTGGATGGCGCCAGGCTGCCCCTGACGTATCGCTTCGATCCTGGACACATACTCGATGGCGTCACCGTTACCGTGCCGTTGCAGCTGCTCAACAAACTTGACCCAGCGCGATTCGACGGCCTGGTCCCGGGGCTCATCCGCGAAAAAATAACGTGGTATCTGAAGGCGCTGCCCAAGCAGATACGCCGCCACGTGGTGCCGATACCCGAGTTTGTGACGCAGTTCCTGGAAAGCCGGGATGGGGAAGCAATTGCATTGGCCGGACGGCAGACGGAAAAAACCGAGTCTTGGACCGTGCCTCTAACCGAGGCATTGTCCGGATTTATCCGGGAGAAAACCGGCGTCGCGGTTTCGTCAACTGCCTGGCAGGATGAAGCGCCCCTGCCGCACCTGCGGATGAACTACAAAATCGTCGATGATGCGGGGCAAGAGTTGGCAATGAGCCGGGATCTCCCGCAACTCAAGGCACAGCTTGGTCAGGCGGCGCAACTCACATTCTCCCGGCCCGATTCGGGCGAACGCAACCCGATCGAGCGCGACGATGTAAAGCGCTGGGATTTTGGCGACTTGCCCGAAGAAATTGCCTTTACCCGCAGTGGCAAAAAACTGACCGGTTATCCGGCCCTGGTACAGCGGGAGGATAAAGTGGCTATTCGCCTGTTCGATACGCGCGAGGCCGCGCAAGCGGGCATGCGTGACGGCGTGCGGGAGCTGCTGCGTTTTGAGCTTAAAGAGCAGATGAAGCAGTTGGAAAAGAATCTGGCTGGGAAGAATCAGCATCTAAGCCAGGCCACCTTGCAATTGCACAGTCTCATCAGTCCCGATGCGCTCAGGGGAGATATGCTGAACGCGGTTACCGATCGCGCTTTTATCGGCGACGATGTACTGCCGCGCAATGAGAAAGAATTTATCGCGCAGAAGCAGCGCGCGAGGGTGCGGCTGCCCGCCGTAACCGAAGCCGTTACACGGTTGGTGCAAAGCGTTGCGGGCGAACATTACGCATTGACGGGCAGGCCAAATTTTGCCGGGCCGGCTGCGTCGGCCGATGGCCGCGGATTGAAAGACGGACTGGCGGTGCAACTGCAGAGGCAATTAAATGCGCTTGTTTATCCGGGATTCCTGAGCGCCACACCATGGGAACGCCTGCAACATTTGCCGCGTTATTTGAAAGGCATGGTTCTGCGCCTCGACAAATATTCCAGCAACCCGGAGCGCGACGCGCGTCATGGCTCCGTTATTGCCGGTTTATGGAATCAATACGAGCAACGTCTGGAGAAGCATCGCAAGGCCGGAATCAGCGATCCCAAGCTCGCCGAATTTCGTTGGCAGATCGAGGAGTTGCGTATCTCGCTGTTTGCGCAGGAACTGAAGACGCCCTACCCCGTCTCCGTCAAGCGGCTACAGAAATTGTGGCAGGAAGTGAGCGCGTGAGGTCCTGTGTAGGATAGGTGAAGCGTAGCGTAACCCATCATTTGCCTTATTTACACCTCGCCAAAGCCATGGCCGTTTAACTCACCGTTTGGATTCCGATGGGTTACGCTTTGCTTCACCCATCCTACAAAGCTTCGTCATTCCCGCGAAAGCGGGAATCCAGACGCTGATCGGAACGGGCCGTCATTTCTGCAGTGGGTGAATCGGGCAACCGAAACCCGTGGATTCCCGCTTTCGCGGGAATGACAGGGTAAACGGGGGAGTAGGTGCAGGCAATGTGCCTACATAAAGAAAAAATCAAACAATATCGTTGACAGCGAACAGAGCATCTACTTTTAAGCGCAGCGGTCAGCGATAAACGGTTAAAAAAGCTCCTTGATCCTTTTCAGTACATCCGGCACGTACCGCTCGATGCGGTAATTTGCCGCCAACCTGAATTCGCCGCGAGGGCCGACTTCCGCCACATCCGAGGCAGCATTGGCGGTTTCAACGCAAAGCAGGCGCTTGTAATCATCGTCCTTCAAGTCACCCATTTCGGCTGCGATTTTTGCCCACGGGTTCCACACCACGGCGGTTTTGCTGCCTCGGGATGCGATGCGAATCCGGCGGTCAAGGGCCGTATCATCGATTACCAGCTCATCTGGTGCGTCCCGGTAGATACGGTCGACTTCCGCTTTGATCGTTACCGCTCCTTTCTGAAGTTTACGGGCGCCATTATCGGCTTTATCAATATATTCGGTGTCTTCCAGGCCCAATACAACGACCTCACCGATATGCTCCACCTTGAAATAGGTGTGAAGCGCCTGGGTGATGGAAAAGCTTTCTTTTCCCGTATTACGCGTGATCAATTCCAGGTTCAGGGAGTCCCCGACGGTAATTTCCAGTGCGAGGACGAAGGAATGCGGCCAGATAGCCCTTGTTTCGGGAGTGTCGGTCAGCCCTAGTGTAACCCTGACGTCGCCGTCCGATTTGGTTTCCGTACGTATTACGTTCCAGAAGCGGTTACGCACAAAGCCATGCGCCGGACGGCCGAACGCTTCGGGGTCCGGCCCGAACCACGGCCAGCAAATCGGCGTGCCTCCCTTGATGGCCTTACCGGGTTGATAGTACGCAGCTTCACTCAGGAACATCAGGTCGTGCGGCTCATTGACAGGCTGGAAAGACAATACCTGCCCGGCGTAGACGGAGATGACAGCACGGGCTTTGGCATTATCGATCTGAATGAAGGGAAGTCCTCCCGCACCTTCAACGAATTTCAGTTGATCGGTGATTCCATGATCTGTATTCAGTTGTTCGATATTCATTGTATGGTTCTGTTTGACTTGCTGGTGAGATAGCGGGAATACGAATGCCCGGATCCTTCCCCGGCGATAAACGAGCGATAACCACGCCCGAAAGTAGCATCATATCATGCCCGGTGGACGGGAAAGCTTCGCAGCTTTCACCAGCGGCGTGCCAGCGACGCGCATCGCGCACTGCTAATTTGCTATCGCAGCAAAACCAGCCTGGGAATAGCGTCGGCATCGGCCCATACGATAGCATTTTGTCCGAACTCTCCGCCGAGCGCCCGGGATGTTTCAAGATCCAGGCCAAGCGCAAGAAAACTCTTTTCCCCCGGCCATGCCCCCGCTGGGTCGCAACCCTCGCCCTCACGTATCCGGCCTGCGTTACCCAACTGGCGATTCAGTTTGTCATAAAGGCGCGCTGATGCCGCCACGTTTTGCTCATCGCTTTGGGGCATGCTGAATGGGTTGCAGGCGGTGATAAATGCCGCACACTGATGGCCCGAGGCGGCGAAAAGCCGCGACAGCGGCTCGGAGTAATGACCGACCCGCAAAATGATGGCGTCGCAACCCGGTTCCAGCCCCGGTTTTATCCGGTAGGCAGCAGCGCGATAAGCAGCGATGAGGTCGTCGGAAACTTCAGATTTCGCCAAATGAAGTCCTCCGTATTTCCTTAAACGCAAGTCTTACCGTTACGCCTGAGTCAATATCGTTCATCAGGAAGATAGTGCTGTTGTTACCGCAATTACGCCAGGTTTCGTATTACCTTGCAAGGGTTCCCGGCGGCGAAAACATCTGGTGGAATATCGCGGGTAACGACGCTTCCCGCCCCGATGGTGGTTCCCTTTCCGATTGTCACATCCGGATTGATAATGACGCCGCCGCAAATCCAGGCGCTATCTTCGATGATGATTGGCTTCGCGGCTTCCAGGCCTTTATTGCGTTCCTCCGCCGTCAATGGATGAGTTGCGGTGTAAATCTGAACGTTCGGTCCCAGAAACACGTTGTCGCCGATAATGACTTTCGCGCAGTCCAGAATGATGCAGTTGAAATTGGCATAAAATTTATCACCAATACTGATGTTATACCCGTAATCGCAGAAAAATGGCGGCTCAATTTCGGCCTGCAGCCCTAACGCGCCCAGCAGTTCCTGTAGCGTCGCGGCACGCTTCGCGGTCTCGTCGGGAAGCGAGTCGTTGAATAGCTTAAGCAGTCTCCTCGCCCGCTTTCTTTCATTACGCAGCAAATCATCATTCGCCCGGTACAATTCCCCGGCGATCATTTTATCTTTTTCCGTCAGCTGTACCATTTTTACCTCCGTGATAGCAGAAGAACTGGCAAGTGAGACAAGGCGATTGCCGTCAACCTTCCGGCGTTATGTTCGTTTAATAAAATAATTCAAATAATTCTTCAGTGGCAGTGCCGTCATCGCTACGAAGAATAGGAATAACAAACTTCCAAGGGCCGGATTGCCGGGATAAAGGGTTTAAAGGGTTGAGGATGACGCGGCAGGAGTAATCCTCAATTCCTCGCAACTCACTCTGCCGGGATTTAATTGGGTAATATCGAAGGCTAACTTCGGTTGCATTATGCAATCAATCTATTATACTTTTATTGTGCAACTAACAGCGGAGGTGGAACTCCAACTTCCGATAAGCCGAATTTCGGATTCGAAACCGTCTCGCATGCTGTAAGATGGGCTTGAGTTCGAACATCGAACAGTGCTTATGCGTCGCCGGAATCAATAAGGCAAGCAGGCAAATCATAACAACGCGTTTTTTCTACAGGCGGTAAAAATCGAATTTACCGTCCTTTTTGCTACCCTGACTCAAGCGCGGGTTCGCGCGGAGCAAGCAAACACAGATCGAGAGGAGTAATCATGATAATCAAGCAAGTACTGCAGGCTGGCGCATCTGCTCTTGTCCTCGCCACAGCGCTTTACTGTGGCGCAGCGGGTGCGCATGGAAAAGTCGCGATGGAAGAAGATACATGCATGCGCCGGCTCGGGGACAACAGCATGGTGCATCTAAGCGCCTATCAGCCGCAACACGAGCCGAACGGCCACTACTGCACCGAAATACCGAAGGAAGGAGAAACCTTTCTGGTGGTTGATCTCGTCGACCAGGCACTGCGCGATATCCCGGTAGGGGTGCGTGTCGTCAGGGGAACCAGCGAGTTAGACGATGAGACGGTGACCTACTTGCGTCCGAGCTATCACCCTGACGGAGTGATCAAGGGAGAAACCAGCCTGGACCAGGGAGTGTATACGGTATTTATTACGGGAGAAGCAGTGCCCCCGGTGCACTATCAGTATCCGTTGCGGGTAAAGATGGTGAATTACACGAATATTTTTCGTGCTGCGATAGGCCCCCTGATCGCGTTGCTGCTGTTGACCCTGTTTGGATACAAGATCCTGAAATCCAAGCGAGTGCAGCAATGGAGAGCGTCCCGCCGCACCTAGGCAAACCGCGTTTTATGGTTTGATAGCTAGTCAACCAGGAACAAATCAGTTCCTGGTACATGCTCTGTTCGCTGTCAACGATATTTTTGATCTTTTTCTTTATGCAGGCACATTCCCTACACCTGCTTCCCTTTAACCTGTCATTCCCGCGAAAGCGGGAATCCATGGGTTTTCGGTTGCCCGAATTCACCCGCAGCGGGATGACGGCCTGTTCCAGTCAGCGTCTGGATTCCCACTTCGGGAATGACGAAGCTTTGTAGGATGGGTGGAGCGAAACGTAAGCCATCAACCTTCAACTACACTGTCGCAATTGTAGTTGTGAGGGTATGAAAATAACCGACGATGGGTTGCACTTCGCTCCACCCATCCTACGCAGGCTGCCTTAATGTGCCGCCCCTGCGGAAAGCGGCCAGCAAAACGTAGGGCGAGGCTCAGGTCGTAGCGCCATTCAATCCAGGAGCAAATCAGGGGGAGTATGTCCGCTAAAAAGGTTTTGAACCATGAACAAGAAAGATACTAAAAAAGAGGCGGACGAACCAGTACCTCAGATATCCAAAAAAGACTATGAGGATACCCTGTATAAACTCCAGGTCGAGCTCGTCAAGCTGCAGCGGCATTTCATCAAGTGCGGCGACAAGATTCTGGTCATCTTCGAGGGCCGGGACGCGGCCGGCAAAGACGGCGCCATCAAGCGCATTATCCAGCACCTGAGTCCCCGCGAAACGCGCGTCGTTGCCCTTGGCAAACCCTCGGACAGGGACCGCAGTTCATGGTATTTCCAGCGTTATATCTCGCATCTACCCGCAGCCCAGGAGCTGGTGTTGTTTAACCGCAGCTGGTACAACCGGGCGGGAGTGGAACCGGTAATGGGCTTTTGCACCCATGCGGAGTATGAGGAGTTCATGAGTTCGGTGCCGGAATTCGAGAATATGCTGGTACGTTCCGGCATTAAGCTTCTCAAATACTACCTCGACATCAGCAAATCCGAGCAGGCGGAGCGGCTGGAAGATCGCAAGAGGAACCCTCTTGCGCAATGGAAAATAAGCGCGCTCGACCAGCATGCGCTCAAGAAATGGAAAGAATACGGCCTGGCGCGCGACAAAATGCTGGCCCACACCCATAACCTTACCTCGCCGTGGACCATTGTGCATGCCGATGACAAGCAGCTGGCGCGGATCAATATCATCAAGGATCTTCTCGGCCGTCTTGACTACGTGGATAAAGATGAACGGCTGATCCTGCCGGACAAACGTGTCGTCATGCCTTTTGACATTTCGTTTATTGAAGAAGGCCGGCTGGCATCATAATCCTGCATCGGCCACCTGACTCTTGCCCGGACTCCTGTTTTCAGTTTCATTTGCCCGGTTCGCGGCGCACTGGCGCATTACTGCCCGTGGGCTCCCCATATTTCCATTTTGACACCCGCATGGAACCGGCGCGCAATACTGGCGCTGCCGGCCGTTAATATTGTGCTTTCTGTCATATTTCTGTCTTATACCATATGCTAGTATTTGGCGGCTGTCCGACCAATCGAATGGAGAGAAGAATGTTGATATCATATAAAAAAGTACTGGGTGTGACCGTTGTGCTGGGTACGTTAATTGGCGCTGCCAGTGCAGCGGGTGCTGAGGCAATAATAAAAATTGATGGCTCCAGCACCATGCATCCGATTACTGAAGCGGTGGCGAAAAATTTTGAGATGGCCCAAAAAGGCGCAGTCAACGTAACGGTCGGCATCTCCGGCACCGGTGGCGGTTTCGCGAAATTTTGCCGTGGTGAAATAGATATCGCCAATGCTTCCCGCCCCATTCAGCGAAAGGAAATGAAGGCTTGCAATAAGGCCGGCGTGGAATTCGTCGAATTGCCGGTGGCGTTTGATCCCATAACGGTAGCGGTGAATCCGGAGAATAAATGGCTCAGAACCATAACCGTCGCGGAACTGAGAAAAATGTGGGAGCCAGCCGCCCAGGGTAAAATTACCAGATGGAGCCAGGTGAACCCGGCATGGCCCGATGAACCATTCAAGCTCTACGGCGCGGGCGCGGATTCCGGTACTTACGATTACTTTACCCGGGCCGTCATCGGCAAGGCAAGATCAAGCCGTAACGATTTTACCGCATCCGAGGACGACAACGTTTTGGTGCAGGGGATCGCGAACGACAAGAATGCGCTGGGCTTCTTTGGGTTTGGATACTACATAGAGAATCAGGATAAGATCCGCGCTGTCGCGGTAGCTAATGGTAGAGGCGAAGGCATCATTCCATCCGCTGAAACGGTGGAGAACGGGACCTACCAGCCTTTATCCCGTCCCATATTCATTTACGTGAACATGAAGGCGGCGGAGAAACCCGAAATCAAGGAGTTCATCGAGTTCTACATGAAAAACGCATCCGCCGTGGTGAGAGAAATCCAGTACATCCCCTTGCCCCCCAGAGCTTACACCAAGAATATGGAATTCTTTAAGACGAAAAGGCTGGGTACCGTATTCGACGGCTTTCTGCCGGTGGGCCTCACAATCGATGAACTGCTCCGGCGACAACGCTTTCAAGGGATGCTCGATGACGATATGGGCTTCGGAATCGATGATCCGCTCCGGCGAGAAGCCCGCCTTCATCAAAATTAGGAACAGGAATGCCGTATCTCGCAATCGACAATTGGCCATGCGAGAATACGGCGTTGGCATGGCAATCATTGCAACATCAAGTACCAAATGCTTCAGGAGCCGATACTGCTGAGAATCAGCCAGTTGCGCTGAATGGATTGCGGATATGCAACTGACCATCGATCAGCAACCCGTCCTGCATGTCCTCTGAGTATAAGGTTTTGCATCCTGTAACGAGAGCGGCCGCTACGATCATCGCATCATAAACGTTCAGCCCATACCGCTCCGCGACAAGCCTGCCCCGGTCGTGTACTTCGGCCGTCAATGGTTCTGCCGGACATATCGCCCGGATCAGCGCCAATACGTCATTGATTTCCCTCCATGACATGGAGAGCTTGCAGCGCATCACATTGGCTATTTCGTTCAATACCTGCACGTTGATAACGCCGCCTGCCTGCATAACCTCTTCCGCCCGGTTGGCCTTGGCAGGATCAGCCGATAAGAGGTATAGCAGAACATTGCTGTCGATGAATTCATGCACGGGAATTCGCGTCGTCCCGATCAAAAGTGAAATCGGCCGGGAGCTTCCCTCTATACTTTCGTAGCTGTTCGAGCAAAGCGTCTTTGCCGGGTTTCTTTTTTACCTTGAATACCCGCTCATCAGCAATCATCACTTCAATGTCGTCACCTTCGCGTAATTCGAGTGCTTCTACCACCGAAGCCGGCAAGCGGATGGCGAGACTGTTACCCCATTTCGAGACTCTCATGATTGACTTCTCATAGATATACGTAAAACAAAGTATATCATTTTGCCCTACCCTATTGCATGTCGGACTATTACCCCGGATATTGTCCTTAAGACACTTTAAACATAATAATGTTGACAAAGTGTCGGATAATTGGTAGTCTGCAATCTCGGAAGCACCTCGCCAGCCCGTTTCGCAGATCTGATCTATAGGAATTTTGCAAAGCACATTATGGAAACAAAAAAAGTTATAACGATTGTCGCTATCCTCGGTTTACTGGCTTCATGCGCCCCGATGAGCCCTCACGAGGCTGTCAATAGTCCCGTTCTGCGAAAGGTTGTCCAGAATGCCAGAACCCGCAGTGACCATGATGCCTTGACGAAATACTTTGAAAATCTGGCCGAGGAAATGCAAGTAAAGGCAGAGGAGCAAAGAAAGCTGCTTGAGCATTACGAGGAAAAGGGCTACCTCTATGGGCGGCAAGCTCTAAGCCGGCAATCGCATACGTGGGCTCTCATGAACAGGTATGAGCTGGCTGTAAAGACAAGCCTTGCCAACGCGGCAGCGCACCGGCAAAAGGCGGCGGAACTCGCGCGCGGCGAGCGAGACGGCTACGCAGCCGCTATCCGGCGGAATTCCGAGGCCGCCACTACTAACGCAAACTAAAGGCTTCAAATCGACAACTACAAAGGCAATCCTATTCGTCGCGCCATTTCATTCAGCCTGTCATGAATCAGGCATCGGCGCAAACGGCTGAATTATAGCTATCTTCAATTGAAGAACCTCTGGGGAAATGGATTATTGGAATGATTCAGAAGCAGAGACTTTGACAAAGGGAGGGCGAACAAAATGCAGATCAGTCAGACCAATTTAAGACCGATGGAAACGGACGCACGCGCGAGGCGCTACAGCGCATTGATGAGGGCACACGCGCTAATCGACTGGGAAGGGCTGCGTGTACGGATTGTTGAGCTCTACCGGCGCGAGGTCAGCCGGGAGGCGGGACAAAAACCCATCGATGCGCTAGTCATGTTCAAAGCGGTGCTGCTGGGCCAGTGGCACAGCCTGTCGGACCCGAAGCTCGAGGAAGCACTGCGCATGCGTAGCGACTTCATGCATTTCTGTGGTCTTTGTGCATCCGATGATGTGCCGGATGAAGCCATGCTGCGTCGTTTTCGCAATCGTTTGATCACGTCAGGCAGGCTCGCGGGATTGCTTGCCGGAGTGAATACGCTCTTGCAGCGTCATGGCCTCCTGGTCAAGGGCCACAGTGCGATGGCTGATGCCACGCCCGTCCAATCCGCAGCCTATCTCAAGCCTGAAATGATTTTCAAGCCGGGTTCCGCAAACAGGCCCAAGGTTAAAAAAGGCGGGGTGACTGGCCGTACGGCAGTGATGTCGCCCACGCTCGCCAGTTGCGCCGAAGCGCAGAGCATTGATCCGGATTCGACCTGGGTCAAGCGAGACACGCTGAAGTTTCAATACACCCGGGCTACGCCGGAGAAGCAGTTCGTCTCGTAGCAATTGCCGGAAAAGCGGCTCGGCAACCGACTCCTCGTGCGACTTCTCCTGCATTCGAGCCTGACCAGGACGAATGCAGGGCAATCGGTTATTAAATGAAAACAGTTTTGGCTCTTATGCCGCGGAGATACTTTTGGTAAAGAAATGGTTCCCACTGATACTTCTTGTTGTTTTTACGGTAATCAGTATCGCTGCTTTAAGCGGATTAGCCAGGAATGTGGCGCAAAAAAGAACCCTTTTCAGCGATCCGTTATGCAGAATGGTATGGAAAAAGAAAAAGTCGTATCAGATTGCACAAAATCTGGGTGACGTAAAGAAACTGAGGACTGTTAGGCAATAGTTTCGCAAGAGGGCTGCCTTATCGCGGCGCCACCGTGGGCGCGCCACCGTGGGCGCGCAACGTGTGAAGGTCCGCGAAAGTGATAAGGCAGGCGAGTTGGTGTCGATAAGCTGGCGGAATCCTTGTGGGGGAGGCATCAGGCCACGCCGGCTATGACAGGCTAGCGGTGACTGCTTCGGCGGCATCGCTAGCCATACGATACGTTATTCGCGTGGTCACGGAAACACACCCCCTATTCCTCACAGGAATCAGGCTGATTCCCGCCAGCCGCTTAAAAAGACGATAACGCCGATATTCCACCGGTATCTCATATCGTGGATTTGTTGCGTTTCCACCTCTATTGATCCGATGCGAAATCCCATGACTCGTCATTCCGGGCTTGGCCAGGGATCCCAGCCAATCAGCAAGGCGCGTTTTTTATTGATGACGTGAACGGCGAAGACGGCTCCTATATATCCTGACTTTAGGCTTGGATCGCCCTACTCCGCCATCGACAGAGCACGTTGATTGAATCAAAAATTAATCTATATGATTCGTAATGAATCATAATAGGCAGAAAATGAAGGACTTTGCCGGGGCGTTTTGCAGCGCTCATGATCAGCCAAGTGGAGCATCATGAAAACCGACGTTTCGCTTGGCGCGATCCGACGTTCGTGGGGAATGCCCACGGTGTCCCATAGTACGCATCTGGTGCTCGCTTCCGAAGTCGACGGTACAAGGAAAAGCCATGACCCAAAGAGAAACGAAAGTACTTACTGCTCACGTGCCGCTCCCGCTGGCGGACAAAGTCGATCAGATGGCCGCTCGCCTTGAGCGATCCCGAGGTTGGATTATGAAACAAGCATTGTCGGCCTGGATCGATCAGGAGGAAGAACGCAGTCGTCTGACGCGAGAAGCGTTGGCCGACGTAGATGCCGGCCGCGTAATCGATCACCAGGCCGTACAGGCATGGGCTGATAGCCTGAGCACCGATCAGCCGGTGCAGCTTCCACGTTAATGCAATTGAAGTGGACGAGCAAAGCGCTGTCCGATCTGGCGCGGCTGTACGAGTTATTGGCTCCCGTGAATAAACCAGCTGCGGCACGCACCGTGCAATCTCTTGCCACCGCCCCGGCGAGCTTGCTGGCAAATCCCCGTGCGGCGAAAGGCTTGAAGAATTCGACCCACGCGAAGTGCGTAGAATCCTCGTTGGGCATTACGAAATGCGCTACGACATTAAAGAATCTGTCATTTACGTTCTACGGCCTTGGCATACGCGAGAAGATCGCTAACTCAATAACGGCCTTCGCTTACGGTTTCTCCATTTCGCGAACCGAATTCAAAATCTCCTGTGATGCGTTTCAAAAATATTAGTAATACCCAACAACCACCGGCTAAAGCCGGTGGGTTGGAATTACCGACTGAAAGTCCGGATAGGCGTCGTCTGAACGCATGTAAGAGTTCCGCCCGGGGCCTAAAGTGTTCCCTCTAAAAAACTTAGGCTACTCCCCTGCCCCGCTAAGCCTGATAAATTCGGCTTGACTGAGCGGAGAATATGCAGAGCCTAAAGAATTATTCCGTTTGGCCGTCGAGAATAAGTATGGCAGCCCTGTATATATGGCCGATGCGTTGGGACATACAAATCACGCTGGGACAACAAGCAAGATAGTGGTCGTCCAGTCCTGAGAGAATAGCGCTATTTGATCCACCGAAAAAATACTATGAATTCGTCATTCCGGGCCTGACCCGGAATCCAGCCGAAAATAGCGGCCTGCCTTGAACGCCACTGGATACCGGCTTTCGCCGGTATGACGTTTGCGCTGTTTATTAATTGAATCAATAATATATCACCATTAATCCAGAAAATGGATTGCTATTCGCAGCAACCCGAGTGCATCTGCACGGGTGGGCATTTGACGGTCCCAAAGGAGCAAAAGACACAGCAGTCACCGGGATGGGGACGCAACAGCGTCTTGCAGCCGCTGCACTCATAGTAAAATTGGCACGCGTTGGTTGGCATTATTTCTTGTTTGACGTATCCGCAGTGCGGGCATGTCAGGATCGATTCCAGGATTGCCATGTCATAAATCATAAGTAAGCCTTAGATGAGTGACATATAATTCTAATATCGGAGAAGGATACCCTCCCCATTTTTAGCTGCGGCGGATTCAAACGGTCAACATGACAAAGTCTTTTGCGCGCTCGCGCTGCCAGAAATATTTTTCTTCTTGATTACCGTCCATTTGGCGATAAACTGGGGATGTTCCCATCTTTTCGTGGTGGCGTTTCCCGGCATTTCATTCCGGAGGTGATTCAGGTCGAATGTTGAGTGCCTGGATGAAGAGGCATAAACCGCTATTCCACATCAGTATGGAATGCCCGATATTTCACCCCTCGGCGGGACAATGCTTTCCATTTTGGCCTTAACCATCAAGAAAACCATCACGCTTTTTGTGCTGATGGGGCCTATTTCCATGATTCCGGTTTTCCTTGCCGCGACGGAAGGCTTCGATCTGCGTAGCAGGGGCCGCTTTGCCAGGACGATTGGACTCAGCGTGACGGTCGCATTGCTGGCCGCAACGTTTCTGGGAACGCCTATTTTAGGATTGCTCGGCGTATCCATAGGAGCGATGCAGGTCGGTGGCGGAGTCATCGTCTTGTTGCTTGCAATAGCGATGGTTCTCGGCAAGGAATCGACTTTCAAGGGATCGCCCTCCATTGTCAACGAAGAAGGGGTCCGGGAAGCGGCAATCGTTCCCTTGGCGGTGCCACTACTGGCCGGGCCAGCGGCGTTCAGCTATGTGATGGGAACCAATGTGTGGCATACCCCTGCGGATTTGGTTCATGTCGTGGTGCCGATCCTTATCGTGGGCATCGTGTGCTGGATAACGTTTTATATGGCAAGCCACGCGGAAAAGAAGATTCGACAATCCACCCTCGATGTCGTGCAACGCGTTGGAGGGTTTATTCTTGCGGCGATGGCCATAGAGATGATGGCCACCGGACTGCGCGGACTGTTTCCGTTGCTGGTGCCGGCTTGATCCTGCAAGCGATGTTCCAGCAAGTCACGTGAACGGCGAAATATCAAAAAGGCTCTTCCCCTTTATTGTTATCTCGAAGGGCATGGCAAAGCCTTTTTGGGCGCTCGCGCTGCCTGAAATATTTTTCTTGGCGATTGCCGTCCAGGGGGTGACAAGCCGGGACGGCTTCCATCTTTTCATGGTTGCCGGTTTTCCCAGCATTTCTTTCCAGAGGTCGGTCCCAAGTTTTTCAGCAATGGTGGCCTCCTACCAAACAGAATCACGCTCGGTATCCCACCTTGTAACTCTTGGATTGGAGTTGCAACCCAGGAGTTAGGTTGCCGACAGATCGCCCATAAGCCTCCTATAACCGTCACCGTGGGGCCTGCTCCGCCAACTGGCGCTGACCGTTCGCCATCTTCATGTTTGCTTCCGCCGCCTCCTCATAGAGACGTATTAATGCCGCGGTATGCTCTTGCAGATCTTCCGTTACCCTGCCGTAGTAATAGCCGTGTACCTCGTATTCCTGGAGCTTCTTTTTCTGTATGTCTGCCTTTGCCTGCATTCTTTGCGCTGTTTTCTCGTAGTGCTTGGCCAGCGCGATATGGTCTGCTTTGGTTTCCGCAGTCCGGATTGCTTTGGACATATCCATGGGGTGAGGATCGAGATGCGCACAGGACGCCAGAAAGCCGAGGGCAACCAGGCTTACGAAAAAGCTTTTCAGTTTCATGATGTCTCTCCGTGGGTGGGTTGATATGAGAAAGCAATAGTACATTGGAATTTACGATAGTATGTCATAACTTGATGCGATTAAGGCGCAAAGCGTTGGTGACGACGGATACCGAGCTCATCGCCATCGCGGCGCCGGCGAACATCGGCGACAATAGCAACCCGAAGGCCGGATACAGCACGCCTGCTGCCAGCGGGATGCCAAGCGCGTTATAGCCAAAAGCAAAAGCCAGGTTCTGCCGGATGTTGCGCATGGTGGCGCGCGACAGCACGATGGCGCGCAGATCACCCTTCACGAGCGTAACGCCGGCGCTTTCCATCGCGACATCGGTGCCGGTACCCATCGCGATTCCGACTTCGGCCTGGGCAAGTGCAGGCGCATCGTTGATGCCGTCGCCCGCCATCGCCACCGTGCGCCCGGCAGCTTGCAGCCGCTTCACATGACCCGCCTTGTCCTCGGGCAGGACTTCCGCCAGCGCCTCATCGATACCCAGTTGCCGCGCAACCGCGTCAGCCGTGCGCTGTGAATCTCCCGTCAGCATGACAATGCGCACGCCCAGATCCCTTAGGGTCGCGATGGCTTCCGGGGTGCTGTTCTTGACAGGATCAGCAACCGCGGCGATGCCGGCGGCACGGCC
This sequence comes from Nitrosospira sp. Nl5, assembly GCF_900102495.1. Taxonomy (GTDB): domain Bacteria; phylum Pseudomonadota; class Gammaproteobacteria; order Burkholderiales; family Nitrosomonadaceae; genus Nitrosospira. The sequence goes on from NZ_FMVQ01000002.1 coordinate 273,068, forward strand.
GTCGACAGCGAAGAACACCACCGTTTTTGATTCCTTGCGCCAGGTTTCCGCACGCGTTTCCAAGGCTTGCGTATCGACGTCGTGCTGGGAAAGGAAATTGCGGCTGCCTACCAGCACGTGCTTGCCGTCGATATCGGCTTGCACGCCAAGACCGTTGATTGCATCGAACGCTTCCGCTGGGCGCGTAGTCAGCCCACGTGCTTTGGCGCCCTCGACGATTGCAAGCCCTATCGGATGCTCGGAAAGCTGCTCCACACCCGCCACCAACGCGAGCGCTTCGTCCTGCGCGATGCCTTCAGCGATAAAATCCGTGAGCGCGGGACGCCCAAGCGTCAAGGTGCCGGTCTTGTCTACTACCACCGTATCGATATCGCGCATGCGCTCGATCGCTTCGGCATTGCGGAATAGGATGCCCGATTTGACGCCCTGCCCCATTGCAACAGTCATGGAAATCGGCGTGGCGAGACCCAGTGCGCAGGGACAGGCGATGATGAGAACCGCAACGGCATTGAGAAACGCGTAGGCAAATTTTGGCTCGGGGCCGAGAAACCACCAGGCGAGGGCCGTCATGACGGCGATAGCGATAACGATCTGAACGAAGTATGCCGCGATGACATCGGCGAAGCGCTGGATTGGCGCACGCGTGCGCTGCGCTTCCCCGACCATGTGAACGATGCGCGCCAGCAGCGTATCCGCCCCCACGTGCTCGGCGCGAATGACCAGCGAGCCGTTGCTGTTCACGGTTGCACCGGTGACCTTGTCCCCCGTTGCCTTGGCCACCGGCACGGGCTCGCCGGTGATCATCGATTCATCCACCCGGCTTGAGCCCTCGAGTACCGTCCCGTCCACGGGAATTTTTTCCCCCGGTTTCACGCGCAGCCGGTTGCCCACGGCCACCACCTCAAGCGGCACCTGTTCCTCCATTCCATCGTCATTCAGCCGCCACGCCTGGTTGGGCGCGAGTTTCAGCAATTGCTGGATTGCCCGGCTGGTCTGGCCCATGGCCCGCGACTGTAGGAAGTCGCCGAGCGTCACCAGCGTGACGATGACTGCCGCCGCCTCGAAATACGTTCCCACCGCGCCGTGCTCGCGGAATCCCGCCGGGAACCAGCCGGGCATTAGCACGGCGGCGAGGCTGAACAGGTATGCAAACCCCACTCCCAGCCCGATCAGCGTATACATGTTGAGTGCACGATGTGCGAGAGAAAGCCAGAACTTATGCAGGATCGGCCAGCCAACCCACAGCACCACCGGCGTGCCCAGCAGGAACTCGACCCAGCCGCGTTCACGGGGCTGGAGTCCGAACGGCTCGTGGATGCCCGTCATTGGCGCCATCGCAACGGCCACCAAGGGGATCGACAGCGCGATTCCGACCCGCAGCCGGCGCGCAAGGTCGGCTAGCTCGGAATCCTCGTCCTCGCCCGCGCCGGTGCCTGGAACAGGCACGAGTGCCATGCCGCAGATGGGGCAATCGCCCGCTGAGGCCTGCACGATCTCGGGATGCATCGGACACGTCCATTTGACTCCCTCCGCTGCCGGCCGGGAGCCCGGAGCCGTGACGTCCTCATCCTGATGATCGTGAGCGCGTGATGGCTGCGGATGGTTCAGGCCTTTGTTCATTTCCGATCTCGCGTGAAATCGTTTCCGGGAATATGGCTTGGCGACCTGGCTGCTAAACGTGCAAGTACTTCAAATGGGCCGCATTTTCACTCAGCCATAATTCATATTAGATCAGCTTTTAATATTTGAACAATTTTTGGGAATTATTTTATTGTTCCGATGGGCCTCTCCTGAGGCCTGAGATTATTTGGTTGTTACAATCGTGATGGGTTGCGCTTTGCTCCACCCATCCTACCTGGAGCGCCAAACGAAAGTGCTTAGTCTTTCGTAGGATGGGTGGAGCAAAGCGCAACCCATCATTTCGGCAGCCCCATCATTTCGATTTACTTCACACCTCACCAAATTGACCGCTGCTTACCTCCGCATTTCCAGCCCAATCTCTTTGATATATCCCAACTTCTACGTAACGATGAAACGTGGAATACGGCCAATCCGCAACGTACTCGACATGCCGATGTTTTACCGGGTTGTAATGAATGTAATCCATATGACGTTGCCAATCATTATCGTCGCGCAACGTATGCTCCCAATAACGGCGCTGCCAGATGCCGCGCTCACCCTTCCGGACTTTGCTGAGGGAGCGGGGACTACGATCTGGCAAGCCGCGCGAGAATGCTGCTTTGACACGCCGCCAGCGGTCGGGATAATCGGCGTCGCCCGCCGGTAATGTCCAGATGCAATGCAAGTGCTCCGGCAGAACAACCATGGCGTCGAGAACAAAAGGATATTCGGCTTTTACAGAGCGAAACGCCTTGCGCAAGGCGTCAATATGGTCCACGAGTAGATTTTGGCTACGATCAGCCAGTGCCACTGTAAAAAAATAGCTGCCACCCTTGACGAAATTGCGCCGATATTCGGTCATGATTCAGTGTGTGATGGCGGATGGTTTTTTGGGATGGTTTTGATGGGTTGCGCTTTGCTCCACCCATCCTACCAGTGAGGGACGATAAGGACAGCTCTTATTTACCCCTCGCCTGGTTCTCCGACGCTACTAGGTTTTACGTTTCCGGATTCCGGTTTTGCGTAAGGACGCTAGTGCGTATGTCCATCCTGTGCATTTCCGGGAGTGCCCATATGCGTGGTTTCTTCGCCAGCCTGCGCTTTTGCGGTGATGTCCTGATATTCCTGAGGCGTCATTTCCGGCAGTTTCCTGATAAAGGCGACGATGGCCCATAGCGTGTCGTCGTCATGACTTCGCCCCCAGGCAGGCATCCCCGTCATCTTGATGCCGTGTTTAATCACCCAGAAAGCTAGTTTTGGATCGATACGCACCTCGGAAAGATCTGGCGGTTTTGGATAAAGGCCCAGCCTTATGGCTGACTCCTCCGCCCCGGGAGCCAAATGACAACCTCTGCACATTGCGGCATATTCCCCGGCGCCTTGCAGCACCAGCCTGGGGGTCTCCAATTCCGGGACCTCGATATCCGCTGCGCGGATTTCGATGGAACGCTGGCGCAACGTTTCCAGGATCTTCGTAGTGATAGGCCAATGCGGTTTGTCGGCTGCGATGTCGTATATGCCGGCGTAAATATAGGCCACGCCCACCGCGGCAATACCCGCAAACACAGTAACCGGAATCAGCCATTGCTTCATTTTGATTTCCTCAATTTACCAAAGCCAGTTAGCACACACCTTCAATATCGACGAACGCATGTTTAGCGTGAATATCAAGGATCACGCCAGCGCCCCGGGTGCCTTTGCCCAAGGCCTTGTGCCACCATCTGATAGCCCGCTTTCAGCCTTTTCAGCAGGCGGCTTAAATGAGAAACGGGAGAAACGGGGGAACCTTTCAGAAACGCTCGACAACCCAGGTCCGAAGAAATTTCCCCCTTCCCTAATCATCTTAGCAACAAATAGACATGGCCGACCCCTTGTTTTTTGCACTGTAAAAAACTAACATCCGGATACCAAACCGGGGGATTTAGCAGCCTCCCCATTCAAGACGCTCGCGTCCAAGGCTTGCTCCAATCTTAGGGGTTTCCCCCGTAGAGGAGAGTTCATGGACGTTGCAAGTAACAATAGCAAGGCCTCGCAAATCCCAAATCCCCCCACGCCCATCACGCTCGCACAAGCTGCGCGGTATTGGTTAAGGCTTGGATTCATGAGCTTTGGCGGTCCTGCCGGGCAAATCGCAATCATGCACCACGACTTGGTGGAGGAGAAACGCTGGATTTCAGAAAAGCGTTTTCTGCACGCCTTAAACTATTGCATGGTTCTACCCGGTCCGGAAGCGCAGCAGCTCGCTACCTACATTGGCTGGCTGCTGCATCGAACCTGGGGCGGGATCATAGCAGGCGGATTGTTCGTCCTGCCCTCGTTTTTTATTCTGGTAGGGCTTGCATGGGTATACATGGCTTATGGCTCGCTTCCAGCGGTGGCGGGCATGCTCTACGGCTTTAAGCCCGCGGTGGTTGCAATTGTCCTGTTCGCCGCTTATCGCATTGGCTCACGGGTATTACGAAATACAGTTACCTGGAGCATTGCCGCCGCGGCTTTTTTGGCGATTTTTGTTTTTAAACTGCCATTTCCCGTTATCGTATTGACAGCCGGTCTGATTGGCTTCGTAGGGGGGAACATAGCTCCTCGATACTTCAAGCCAGGTGGGGGACATGGCGGTGCTGAGAAAGGATTTGGTCCCGCTCTCATCGATGATGATACCCCCACGCCCCCACATGCCTTGTTCAGTTGGGTAAAACTGGCGCGTGTCACAGCTGTGGGATTGGCTCTTTGGGTGGTCGTGATAAGCATGCTGACGCTTCGGTACGGGTGGGACAGTGCGTTCACCCAAATCGCCTGGTTCTTCACCAAGGCGGCGTTACTTACCTTCGGTGGCGCTTACGCAGTTCTGCCTTATGTTTACCAGGGAGCGGTGGAACATTACCAGTGGTTATCCCCAGTCCAGATGATCGATGGACTTGCCCTGGGCGAGACCACTCCTGGTCCTCTCATCATGGTGGTCACTTTTGTGGGTTTCGTTGGCGGCTGGACCAAGGAGGCTTTTGGCCCTGATGCGATCTTTGCATCAGCCTTCGTTGCCTCTGCAATCGCCACTTTCTTTACCTTCCTGCCCAGTTTTATTTTTATTTTGCTAGGAGGTCCCTTTATCGAAACCACGCATGGCAACCTGAAGCTGACGGCACCCCTCACGGCCATTACCGCCGCCGTGGTAGGAGTTATCGTGAACCTTGCCCTGTTCTTCGCCTATCACGTATTCTGGCCTTCCGGCCTGGGTCAGCCGGTGGACTGGCTTTCTGTCCTGATTGCTGCCGTAGCCCTGATTGCCTTATTTCGTTTTAAAGCGGGAGTCATACCCATTATCCTGGGTTGCGGCACCCTCGGCATGGCATTGAATCTATTTCATTGATGATCTGGGCGTGTCAGCTGGATGAACGTTTGCCAAAATCAAGGGATCACGCAGTAGCCGGTATGGAAGTTGTAGAAAAAGAGAATGTGACGCTTGTACCTCGTTAGGAGAAAATCGGCAGCCGTCTAGTATCGGGCTTTCAGGGAGAGGTGCAGCGTCAGCGCAACTGATCACAGCCGGGCAGGATGACGGCGCCCAGTCCCCCATAAAACATTGCGAGAATCGAAAGCCCGGCCAGGACGCGCATGGTCGCCAGGATAAACCCGACCTGCTCCGCGGGAGGGGCGACTCGCGCGATCAGGGCATGGACGGAACCGGCGCGGACAGCGCTGAAGCCGACGATCGCGATGCACACGGCGGTGGCGGCCAGGATGATGGAGATGACGAGGCCATCCCCCCCTGCCCTGTCTTCACCCGGATTGAAGGCGCATAGCGAGGACTGGCTGCCGTAGATCAAGGTCAGATGCACGGCCCAGACAATGGGACCGAACAGAATGAAGACCAGCGTGCCCATGCCCTGACGATTGGAATTGGTTCCCATGCGCGTCACCCTATCAACCTCGGGAAGCCATGGATGAGGACGAGGCCGCACAGGCCCTGCGCCGCGGTGTACCAGTAGAGCAGCGCGGCATTGTCGAACGTGATGCGGCGCTCCCGGTCCATCCGTTTAGCGGCAAGTCTGCCGCAGGCGAAGGCGCACAGGATGATCGTGGCGAAAGCAGCCTGCCCGGTGAGGACAGCGGCCATATATACCATGGCGCTGTACGCATTGGCAGAGGGGTCGAGGCCCGTCCGCACATGCCCGAGCACCTCCAGGCCGACCGCGCCGGCGAGCAACGCCGCCGCCAGTACCAGCAGGGCAGGCACCAGCAAGGAAAACCGGCCTGCTGCGGGAAGCCGCTTTTCCGCCCAATAGACCAACGCGCTTCCGCCAGTCAGGAGAAGCGCGGAGCCAAGCGGATAGGTCCACGGGGGCAATGCCGGAGAACCACCGGGTGCCCAGACTTCCGGAGAAACGGTCCAGAGATAAAGATAGGAGAAGACGTAAGAAATAAAGAGTGACGCCCCGACCAGCATCAGGATCACCATGGCCCACCAGCTATGGCTCATCGGACCGGTCATGTAAGTTGGCAACCTGATCCCGCCGCCGATATCGACTTCCCCTTGATCCGGCCTGTCCAGCTGCCAGGCCCAAACGATGCAGGAGACGATGGCCAGCACGCCGCAAGTCAGGGCGATGGCAACAGCCTTGACAGTCAGCAGTAAAAAGCACGCGGCGGTAAAAACAGCGGCAGCCAGATGCGTCCAGCTCGGGCCGGGCATCTGGATCACATATTGCGGCTTGGCCTCGATGACCGAGGTGATGACGGTTTCACGCCCTCCCGTGGGCGCATTGGGCAGATAATGCAGCCCTTCACGCACCTGTTGGGCCAGGTCGGGCTGATCCCACAGAGGGTCCCGGCTGGTCACGTGGGGGATCGAGCGGGTCGAATAAACATCGTTGGGGAGGAACTCGAGCGTTCCCGCATTCCATGGATTTTCCGGTCCACCCCGGCCAAAGCGGAAATTGCGGACGAGGTCGATGATGAAGACCAGAACGCCGGTGGCCATGATGAAAGCGCCGGCTGTCGAAATCAAGTTGAGCATATCCCAGCCGAGATAGCCGGGATAGGTCCAGACGCGGCGAGGCATCCCGGAAAGGCCGGTAATATGCATGGGAAAAAATGCCGTGTTGAAGCCGATGAACATCAGCCAGAAGGCCCAGCGGCCCAACCGTTCCGACAGCATCTTGCGGCTGACCATAGGGGCCCAGAAATAAAAGGTCGCGAACAGCGGGAACACCATGCCCCCCACCAGCACGTAATGCAGGTGGGCGACAATGAAATAGGTGTCATGCGCCTGGAAATCGAACGGCACGACCGCCACCATCACCCCGGTCAGTCCGCCAAGTACAAAGATGAACAGGAAACCCATGACAAACAGGGACGGCACCGTCACGCGGAACCGGCTTTTGCGGGTGGCGATAGTGGCGATCCACGAAAATACCTGAATGCCGGACGGAATGGCGACGGCCATGCTTGCCGCCGAGAAAAACGCTAGGCTGAGCCCGGGAATACCCGTGGTGAACATGTGATGCACCCACAGCCCGAAGCTGAAAAAGCCGGTGGCGATCAGGGCGACGACGATTAGCCGGTAGCCGACCAGGGGTGTTTGCGCCATGACGGGGATCATCATGGAAACCAGGCCTGCTGCGGGCAGGAAGATGATGTAGACCTCAGGGTGGCCAAAGAACCAGAACAGATGCTGCCAGAGCAGGGCATCGCCCCCGGACGCCGCGGTAAAGAAGGGCCAGCCGAAGGCGCGTTCGAGTTCCAGCAGCATGGTGGCGAGGATGACGGCGGGAAAGGCAAATACGATCATCGCGGCGAAAATCAGCATTGCCCAGGCGAAAATGGGCATCTTCGCCAGCGTCATGCCGGGCGGACGCGTGCGCAGAACGCCAACGATGATTTCGATGGCCCCGGCGATCGCCGATATTTCGATAAAGCCGATTCCGAGCAGCCAGAAATCGGCATTGCTGCCCGGCGAATATTCGGTAAGCGTCAGCGGCGGATACATGAACCACCCGCCTTTGGGCGCCATGTCGTAAAAAATGGTGGAGAAGAACACCAGGCCCCCGATGATATAGGCCCAGATGGCGAAGGCGCTGAGGCGGGGAAAAGGCAGGTCGCGGGCCGCCAGCATCTGAGGAAGCAGCATCACCCCCAGGGCTTCGACCACGGGGACCGCGAACAGGAACATCATCGTCGTGCCGTGGACAGTGAAAATCTGGTTATAAAGGTCCTGGCCGAGGAAATTGTTGTCGGGGACCGCCAACTGCGTGCGCATCAATAGCGCCAGAATTCCTGCCAAGACAAAAAACAGGAGCGCCGCGCCGATATAAAGCGTACCGATGACGGTGTTGTTCACCGCCGTCAGCATTCTGAAGCCTTTGGGGGTCGCCCAGATCCGCTCGAGCTCCTCCAATTCCCCTTTGGGGCGTGGGCCTTTGTTCGGCAGCTCTGCTGGATATTGTTGCATCATGGTCCCCGATCAGCGCAGGAAAAACAGGACGATCAGTCCGGCGAAATAACAACCGAGCACGGTCGCGGAGTCGATCCCCATGCGCAGGATGGTCTTGTCGCCGCGCTCGGCCATGCCAATGACGAAGAGCGCGGTGAGCGCGATGCCCAGAAGGGCCCCGAAAACACTGAAGGCTCCGGCCTGATTCAGGATCGGGTCTCCCGTGCCCACGAGATCAATGACAAAGATCAGGCCCACATGGATGAGGTTGGTGCCCAGGATCTCGGAAACCGCGAGGGTATAGAGACCGGCGCGGGCAGCGGTTACGGCGGTGCTGAACTCGGGCAGACAGGTCGCAAAAGCCAGCAGCACGAATCCCACGAAACTGCCGCCCAGCCCCGACTGTTCCGAAAGCGCGTCCCCTGCCCGCGACAGCAGATAACCGGCCACCAGGATGACAAGACCCAGTCCGGCGGTCCAGGTAATCAGATTCGGCAAAGAACGATCCGCAAGCTCCTTGCTGGCCTCTTCTTCGGCCTCGGCCTGTTGCTTTTCGAGCCGGTGATCGACTTTGCCGTGCTCCGCGGCGATCCAGGGCTTTCGGTTCCGTGACCGGGAAAGTATATAGATGCTGAAGGCGTATCCCGCGGCACAGATCCAGGCCCAGATGCCAACGCCCAGGACAGAAATATCGCCCACGACCATTCCGGCCGCCGCGATGGCAAGCAGCAGGACATTCAGTCCGCCTTGAAGCATGACGTTGGGATCGGGAATGGCCGAGGTCAGCGCCTTGCGCCCAATGAGCTGATCGACGATCGCCAGAATGGCGACCTGAATGGCGGTTGAGCCCAAGAGGTTGTTGATCGCCAGTTCTGACGCGCCGGTTGCCGCGGATGTCACTGTCGCGCCGATCTCGGGCAAAGAAGTGACGCCCCCCAGCAGCAGCAGGCCTATGGTTGCCTGCCCGATGCCGGTCTTGGAACTGATCGCGTTGGCATATCCTGTTATCCGTGCGCCAGCGAACCAGACGACGACTGCCGCAACCGCGAAGATGGAGAGGTTGACCGATATATTGGTTTGGGTGAAGTCGAACATAGCTACTGCAAGCTCTCCAGATAGAAGGCAAGGTCTTCAAGTTCGGACCGGGTGAAGATGTTGTAGGGCGGCATCTTGTTTTCCGGCTTGATATGCTGATTGTTGGCGATCCAATGAGCAAAGGCTTCGGCGGTGTTGGGCAGGGTTGCCGCAGCGAGGGAGTGGCGGCTTCCGACGTGGGTGAGATCGGGGCCAATGACGCCGGCGGCCGGGGTTCCGCGGATCGCATGGCAACCTCCGCAGCCGGAATCGAGAAACAATTGGCCGCCGCGCACGGCGGGCCCTGCCTCGCTTCTGACCGCGGGCCCCGATTCCTTCGCCATCCACGCTTCGAAATCTTCGGGGGTTTGCGCCACGACATGGAACGACATCAAGGCATGCGCGCCGCCGCAATACTCGGCGCACTGGCCACGGCTGACCCCTTCTTCGGTCGCCGTTATAGTCAGAACATTGGTCCGTCCGGGGATCATGTCGAGCTTGCCCGCGAGGCGCGGAACCCAGAAGGAATGGAGGACGTCCGCGGTGGTCAGTTCCAGGCGCACCGGCTGGCCAACGGGGATATGCAACTCGTTTGCGCTCTCGAAGCTGTTGCCGTCCGCGTCGAAGTAGGTAACGCGCCACCACCATTGCTCTCCGCTGATGACAAAGCGTATTCCGTTATCCGATGGCGGCGCACTGGCGCCGGCGCGCAGCACTACAAAGCCGTAGACCAGCAGCATGCTCAACACGGTAACTGGAAAAACGAGGCCGGCGCCAATGATGAAGCGCTCACTGGAAAGCCGCGAGCGCAATGTCTCGCCCGCATGGATAGCCACGGCGCTCAGCACGATCACGCCGACGAGAATCAAACCGCCGGCGATGGTCATGATCCAGAACAGGATGTTGATCCTCTCCGCCTCCGCGCCGGCGGGAGTGAAGGCCGACTGCTCCGAATTGCACCCTGCCAGCAGCACCAGGAGGCCGGTGCCGGCCATTGTCCAAAGCGGGCCTTTGCTCATGGGATCGGCACCTCGGGCTCGGGGGACTGGCTGGCATAGAAGGCGCTGACATCATGGGCCTGTGCGTCAGTCAGGCGTTTCGCGATCACGGCCATGATGGCGCCATAGCCCGAACGGTCCCGCAGCCCCTTGCGCCAAAGCTCCAGTTGCCCTCTGAGATAGGCAGAGGATTGCCCCGCGAGTTTGGGAAACTGTGGATTGCCCGTGCCACCCTTGTCCCCATTATCCCTGTTATCCTTATGGCAGCTCGAGCACGGCGGGATGCCACGTTCGGGCAATCCGTCCGTCACAATGCGCTTTCCGCGCGCCACCGCCGCGGGGTCTTCCGACGCCCCTCCCCTGGGGGGGGACAGGGACGCATAATAGCGGGCCAGCGCCGCGGTTTCCTCCGTTGACATCTGGTGCGCGATCGGCTCCATGATGCCGCTCTGACGGCTCCCGTCCCAATAGTTTTTAATAGCGCGTACTAGGTAGGCCTCAGACTGGCCGCCAAGGCGCGGCACAAGGCTACTGACAGGGGGGGATCGCGCGTCGCCATGGCAGCGCACGCAATTTCCGAGCGGCTCGGCCGCTATCCCGGCGGCTTCCAGTTCCAGGGGCAAAACCACAGGTGGTTCGCTGCCGGTGTAGCTATCCGTGCCTTCACGGCGGAGCCGGTCGAGGAAGGCGACCAGGGACCAGACCTCGTCCTTTCGTCCGTCACCCGGCCAGGATGGCATGCCAGTGAATTTCAGGCCGTTATAGATAATCCAGAACAGCTCTTTGGAATTGTAGTCTTCGTAGGCGGAGGCCAGGTCTGGCGGAAAAGGCAGCATGCTTTGATTAACCGGGCCGGGGCCCCGCCCCGGCACTCCATGGCAGTGGGCACAAGCGCCTCGATAGTGTTCGGCGCCTAAGTCGGCCAGGTCGTCGTCCACGAGGTCGGGTACGGAGATGCCGATGGCCGCCATGGCAATGGAGCGGTCCCGCACCACTGTAAGCATCCAGTTGGTTATGGACCAATGTTCGCTGCGGGCGGCAACATTGTAGACCCCCGAGACGACGAAAACCGCGACGCCGACAATCATCCCCCCCACAACGACAAGCATCGCCGGGCCCAACCGCCGCAAATGCGGCCGCAGATGCGTCAATAGACGCGTCCTGCCGGTTCTGCCCTCAACCATCGGCACGGCTCTCGGCTTCCATCCTCAGAAACCAGCGCGACGCGAGCACGACACCGGTTGTGATATAGATCAGGGGACATACCACGAGCATCACCAGTCCCGCCAGTTGCTGGTCGGCGAGGCTCGCAGCCATGGGGACAGCATCAGCTCCGCGCATCATGGTGTCAAACAATGCGCGCGGCGCGAAGACCAGCAGGGCGCCGAGCAGGCAGAAGAGCTTGCCCGTGACCAGCAGGGCGAAGACCGCTCGCCAGCGTCCAGCCGCCGGCGTTGCATAAATTGCCAGCCAGAACCACGCCGCCGCCGCAGTCAAGCTTGCGCCCATGGCGAGCATGATGACCACGTTCGACATCGCCGCCTCGAGTGCCGGGGGCGAATGCCACCCCCAGAGCAGGGCCAATTGGGTTGCCGTGGCCAGGGGCCAGTTCCGGAAGGTTGTGGAAGGCACTGCGGGACGCAGTACATAGATGAGACCGGGCACCGCCAGATTCATAAGCACCATATGCTGGAGCATGAGTTCGCTCAACGGCCCGACCGACATGCCGGCTATCATCCCTATTGATGAATCTTGGACGTTAGCCAGCCATCTGGCGGCAGCTCTCGGCGCATTTGCGGCAGGCTCTGGCGCAGTCTTCCATGCCTAGCTGTTCGCAACTCCTGGCACAGGCATCGCAGATCTCGGCGCAGACGCCGCAAACCTGCTGGCTGAAGGCTGAGCTGCCCAGCATGAAATTGGTCGAGGTCTGACAGATCTCGGCGCAGTTCATCATGAGGCGAAAATGATCGGCGGCGACGTGCTTGCCGCCTGACTCCAGACACTGATTCATCGCGTCGTGCAGGCACGTTTGATAGCATTGGTTACATGCCTCGATGCATGCCTGCATTTTGGGATCGGTAGTGTGGGTCATGGTGGCGTCTCCTTTAGTTGGTTTAACAAACATGGCTTTCAGCTTCAAGGAAAAAAACAAAGCCAGTCCATAACCCTGGAACTTCCGCCGTGGAAAGTCGGTACGGTAGCGTACAAAAATTTTGAGATCCGGCTTGAAGAAGTGGCCAGACAATTGCAAACACCGCCATTCAGATGGATGAGTTTCAGGTTGACAAGGATTAAGTCCTGGCCTAGAAAAATAACAAGGGCCCAGCCTTTGGTGTTTATCAAGGCCAAATCCGGACTCTCCGCTAGTATCTAGTATGGGATGTGGCAACAGGCATCGTCACGAACCGGTGAGAGATGCTTACAGGGTAGGCAGGAAGCGAGTTTGCCGAACCGGAAGGGTGACTTTGGCTGCTCCAGCCTTTATGCGCGCCGGGAATTTGCGTTAAGGCGCTGGGTAACGCTGCAACCCGGGCTCGCTAAATCAGGCAGGCCCTGCAAGCAGGACGTTGTATATAGAGAGGAGAAATCTCATGGCCAGAAGCATCGCAAATTCCGTTATCGTCATCACCGGCGCATCGACAGGCATCGGCCGCGCGGCAGCCTTGCAATTCGCGCGAGAAAAAGCAACCGTTGTCGTGAACGGACGCCGTGAACAAGTGTTGCGTAAACTCGCGGAAGAGTGTGAAAGGCTCGGCGGAAGAGCGCTTGCCATTCCAGCTGATGTTACCGACCAGGAGGCGCTAAAGTCAGTCGCCCGCCAGGCTATCGAGACCTTCGGCCGAATCGATGTGTGGGTGAACAATGCTGCGGTGACATTGTTCGCAAGGGTTGAAGAAGCACCTTACGAGGCTTATCGCAGGGTGATCGAGACCAATCTTCTCGGCAATATCCACGGTGCACGCGCGGTGCTGCCCTATTTCAGGGAACAGGGGAGCGGCACGCTGATCAACGTTTCCTCGGTCGTGGGAAAAATCGCATCGCCCTATGTCAGTGCTTATACGACGAGCAAGTTCGGGATTGTCGGCTTTTCTAAAAGCTTGCGCATGGAGCTGCAAGACGCACCCGGCATCCACGTCTGCACTGTGCTGCCCGCATCGATCGACACCCCGCTTTTTCAACATGCGGCGAATTACATGGGCAGAGCAATCAAGCCGTTGGAACCCGTTTACAGTGCCGAGCAGGTTGCCAACGCTATTGTCCATCTCGCCCGCCACCCGCGTCGAGAGATGATGGTCGGGAATGCCGGAAGAATGGAGGCGTTCATGCACACCGTTGCTCCCGGTTTAATGGAATGGATGTTTGCCAGGCAGGTTTCGAAAGACCACTTCCAGGATCGCCCGGCCCCGGAAAGCGAGGGCAACTTATTTAAGCCCATGGAGGAATACGAGACCGTGAGCGGGGGGTGGAGAACGCGCCAAAGTAATGGGAAATTTTCCGGAAGGACGATTATCGGTACAGTGGCGCTCGGCATCGCGGTGGGGTGGCTGATTGCGCGTAGCTCTTCGAAGCAGCCGGGTGCTCCCGGCCGAGCAGGGCTCCACCCGCTACCTGGGCAGCCGACGCGTCTTTCCAGCCGCTAGGAGTCAAACTGTTTTCAATCCTTTTATGCATATCCAGCCGATGCCGCTCAGGAGCGAGTGGACGAGGGTGCCCGGCGGCACGATGCACTCGCGCACCAATCTCTATTCACCGCCCCCGGACGCGCCAGTCGTCGTGCTAGTGCATGGCATGGTGATATCCAGCAGCTACATGGTTCCCACTGCCCAGCGGCTCGCTTCGCTCTGCCGGGTTTATGCGCCGGACCTGCCCGGCTACGGTCAAAGCTACAAGCCCTGGCCGATTCTTCTCTTGCCGCAACTGGCCAGCGCTTTGGCGGCCTGGATGGATGCTATCGGTGTTTCCAGGGCGCATTTGGTCGGGAACTCGTTTGGATGCCAGATCATCGCCGAGTTTGCCCTGCTCCATCCGGACCGCATAGACCGGATCGTCCTTCAAGGCCCTACCGTCGATCCTGAAGCCCGGACACTCGCCCAACAGCTCTTCCGGCTGTGGCGCAATCGTCGCTTGGAGCTCCGCTCCCTGGGCCGGCTATCGATAAAGGATTATCGGGCAGCAGGTCTGCGGCGAGCGTGGGAGACAATGAAACTCGCCTTGGCGGACAAAATTGAAGTAAAGCTGCCGCATATACAGGCATCGACGCTCATCGTGCGCGGCGCAAAGGATCCGCTCGTCCCCCAGCGATGGGCAGAGGAAGTAACGAGGCTATTGCCAAAGGGACAACTTATCGTCATTCCTGGTTGTCCACATACCGCCAATTATTCAGCCCCTCTCGAATTTGTGCGTGTGATGAAACCCTTTCTGCAACTTTAAATAAGAAATTTTTCTTCGTCCTTTATTACTTTGATCTATATGCAAAATGAAATCACGCTATCCGATGCAAGCCGCCGATCAGCCTGGATCAACTCGATTTTTATTACAGAAATACAGGGGAGTTATCAGGTGCAATCGCTTTAACGAGGGTAGGCACTCCGCAACTGGTGGTACGTACGATGAGAAGAATGGTTGGACATCGTTTTAAGAAACTTCAAAGAGCTGTGTTCTGCTCGTTTGCTCTGCGGTTTCCGAAACAATGCGCGGCGCTTCTGCCGGCAAGCGTACCGCTGATCGTTCACCGGTACGAATCTCCGAGAGCGAAATCTCGTGACGAGGTGATGGTCTTCCTGCCGGGCCTCGGTGATTTTCCGGAAGATTACAAATCCCAGGGATTCATTGAGGCGGTGAGGCAAAGCCGGCCGGCTATCGATATGATCGTGGTCGATCTGCATTTCGGCTACTATTTGCGGCGCGCCATGCTGGAAAGACTGAGGAAGGATGTGATCCTCCCGGCCAAAACCCAGGGCTACGACAAGATCTGGCTTGTCGGAATTTCACTCGGGGGACTGGGCGCGATGCTGTATGCGGTCGAACACTCGGAAGATATCAGGGGTCTTATGCTCCTGGCGCCGTTTCTAGGAGAGGAGGCCATTGTGGGAGAGGTCGCGAACGCGGGTGGAGTAGCAATGTGGGAGCCGGGCGACATCGCCGAGGACGATTACCAGCGCAAGCTGTGGCGGTGGGTCAAGCGTCATGCCTTGGAAAGACCTGAATTGCCGCTCATCTACCTTGGCTATGGCGATCGTGATAAGTTCGCACCCGCCAACCGCTTACTCGCGGAAACACTTCCGAAAGAGCACTGGTTTACCACTTCCGGAGGGCATGACTGGCATACCTGGAGCCGTTTATGGGAAACGTTTCTGGCGATACATGAATCGGCGGAAAAGAACTCCGGGCAACAGCGTGTCAGGTAAGACGTGGGCATAAAATGGTATATGCATCGGGGCAAAAGCGTGCTGCCGGTGCTGATAATAGCCGGCACGGCTGACCTTCCAATACCCGGCATGCTGGTGTTTCCGGAGATAGCCTTCTGTTGTAATTCACGAACCAGCCGGTCGGTCACTTCTGTTCAGTTTGCGAGCAAAGAAGGCTGACCTGTATTCAATGGATCGTTATCTATCCGGAGTTGCCGATTCTCGGTTTCCAGTTGCCGCATGCGCCGCTGTTCCCCCGTAAGCGGTTTGCCAATACCTGACTGACTAGTTAGCGCAGCCTTATATTGCTTAATCCAACGCCGTACTACCGTTTCTCCCAAATCCATGTTGCAAAATCGGCTATGGGCAATCCCTGATCCTGCACCATGCGCACAACCTCTAATTTGAGGCCCCGCGTCAAACTCCCTGGGACCTGCGTTTCATCATCATAAATACCTCCATAAGTGAATAATCCACTTATCAAGGTGCCTGTGGAAATTAGACCACTATGGATTAATCGCCGGAACAAAGTGCTTGGGGCTGACGCAATCGCACCGACTTGTTGCGCTTGGGGCGCTTGAGCCGCGACGACAGCCTTCCTCAACCATGATGTATATTGAAATCTAGTTTGTTGATCTATTTAACAGGTCAATTAATGTCCTGGGTCGTGCCTCATGGTTAAACCAATATTGGAATTCCGATATTTGCATATCAGAATAATAATTTTCTTCGTGGCGAAAATAAACGTAGGGGTTTTTATGGACGGTAAACTCATTATTACGATACAGGCAGCTAGAACGAAATAGATGTCGTTCGTTGATGAGTACACCGTGCCAGTTCGGAAGGTATTCATAGTCACATAGGATTACTTGAACGTCTGGATTTCCTCGAATAATTTGGAGAAATTCGGTAACGCTTTCATGTAAGGCTTCGTTGCGCCGGTGCCACGCACTGCCGAGCGTATTCCAGGATTTCCATTGAGGAGAAATGACCTTCAGATGAATAGTTGTCTTTGGGAACCTGCCATTAATCTTTTGATATTGCTCGACGCATTCACGAACTGTTTTCCATGAGACATGGAGGGCCCACGCCGAGGCAGTGGATTTTTGTTGATTCATTGTTTTCAAAGCTACTGAGAATAAGTCTCTGAATTTCCGGTTGCACTTTATACCAATCCTCAAATCTTCTTGGCGTTTCTAAGCTTCTTATTATTTTTTCCATTGAACCCAGACGTTCCAATAGAGTGGAGTCAAGTGAATTGATCCGCTCCGTTAAAATTTTTTTACTCAAGTGTGTTTGAAAAGCCTGGTAAAGCAAATTAGAAATATTCCGAGTATTGCTATGCATATAAACAACAAAATGGCTAGAGTAAGGGTTTCCGATTGAGTGGCCGTCTTGGTAAATTCATTCCACAAATATCCTGCAATCCCAGTTGCTGCGCTAAGTATCGCGATTCCCGCGCCTTGGAAAAACCATTCTTTATTCTTGTCGAGCCAATTGAGCATATTAATTAGATGAAAAATGTTTAAGTAATGTCAATAACGGTAATGGCATGCGGTATCTCCCGATATGCCTTTGGCCTGACGCGCTTCGTTCTTGCCGCAATTGGGTATATAAGAAAGGCCAAGCGTGCTTTAAAGGCGAATCGCGTCTTCACTTCATGGCGACAGCGGATACGCCCCCGAGCCGCAAGTGCTTCAAGTTTTCCGTAAATCCATCATACAGAGGTGTAATTTGGCTGGGCTGGCCGCTTTGAAGGTAATAAAAGCCGTTACTGTATATATTGTCCAATTCCAAACAAGTATATTGGAAGTCGGTCTGTTCCCGCCAGTCATACCTCATGAGAGCTGATTTGCCCCATTCCTTCTAAGGTAGAAGTCCTCGACACAGTTCATTGCTCTATGCGCTTCCTGCATGCTGCGGAAAAATCGGAAAATATTGTTGATTGTGAAGCTCGACGTGGTTTATAGGTATCAAAAAAGTTAATTCACCGCGCCTACGCGTCATATTTCTTTCTGCTTGCGTATGCTCCGTTCCTTCACCAGCGCATAGATAGCGGGAATCACCATCAAGGTCAGTACCGTCGAGGACACCATGCCTCCGATCATGGGGGCGGCAATGCGCCGCATCACTTCCGAACCCGCGCCGCTGCCCCACATGATCGGCAACAGCCCTGCCATGATCGCCACCACTGTCATGATCTTCGGCCGCACGCGCTCGACTGCGCCCTCCATCACTGCCGCATACAGGTCGGCCATGGTCGGTTGTCCGCCTGTCAGGGCGCGTCTTGCCTTGACGGCGTCCCACGCGTGGTCGAGATAGATCAGCATTATCACTCCCGTTTCCGCTGCGACGCCGGCAAGTGCGATGAAGCCCACGACTACCGCGACGCTGAGGTTGTAGCCGAGCAGCCATATCAGCCAGATGCCGCCCACCAGTGAAAAAGGCACCGACAGCATGACAATGAGGGTTTCGGTAAACCGTCTGAAATTGAGGTAGAGAAGCAGGAAAATAATCGCCAGGGTAAGCGGCACGACCACCTTCAGCTTCTGCCTGGCCCGCTCCATATACTCGAATTGCCCGCTCCAGGTTGCGTAGTATCCCGGCGGGAATTTCACCTGTTCGCTCACCGCATTTTGCGCCTCCGCCACATAGCCTCCGATGTCGCGGTCGCGAATATCGATGAAGATGTATGCCGATAGCAGCGCGTTCTCGGTGCGAATGCTGGGAGGTCCTTTGACCGTCTTGACACTCGCTATTTGCCCCAGCGGGATCATCCCGCCGTTTGGTACGGGTACCAGGACCTGGGTTGCGATGGCCGAAGGATCCTGCCTCAGCTCACGCGGATAGCGCACAGTGACGCCGAAGCGCTCGCGGCCCTCCACGGTGGTCGTCAATGTTTCACCACCGAGTGCCACCGAGATAACTTCCAGCAGATCGCCGACAGCCAATCCGTGGCGCGCGAGCGCCATGCGATCTGGTTCGATATCGAGGTAATACCCGCCGGTGGTTCGCTCCGCGTAGGCACTGGTGGTTCCGGGCACTGTTTTTACGACAACCTCGATATGCTTGGCAAGCTCCTCCATTTCACCCAGGTCCTTGCCAAATACCTTGATGCCGATCGGCGTGCGGATGCCGGTAGCGAGCATGTCTATCCTGTTCTTGATCGGCATGGTCCAGGCATTGCTGACCCCCGGTATCTGAAGCGCTCGGTCCAGTTCGGCAATCAATTTGTCGATAGTCATACCGGCCCGCCATTCGCTTTCTGGCTTCAGGTTGATGACGGTCTCCGCCATCTCCAGCGGAGCCGGATCGGTGGCGGTATTGGCGCGCCCGGCCTTGCCGAATACTGACGCCACCTCAGGGAAGGTTTTGATGATCTTGTCCTGGGTCTGCAACAACTCCGCGGCTTTCGTGACCGACAATGCCGGCAAGGTGATCGGCATGTACAGCAGGCTCCCCTCGTTCAATACCGGCATGAATTCACTACCCAGCTTCATGGCTGGGAATGCCGACATCGCGAGCGCAACCACGGCCATGATAATGGTGAGCTTCTTCCAGCGCATCACCCAGGCGATGATGGGACGGTAAGTCCATATCAGGAAGCGGTTAACCGGGTTTTTTTGCTCTGGCATGATCTTGCCGCGGATGAAGAGGAGCATCAGCACCGGAACCAGCGTGATGGAAAGTATCGCCGCGCCCGCCATGGCGAAAGTCTTGGTATAGGCGAGCGGCGCGAACATGCGCCCTTCCTGCGCCTCCAAAGTGAACACCGGCACGAATGAAACGGTAATGATGAGCAGGCTGAAGAACAGCGCCGGCCCCACTTCGCGGCAGGCATGGATCATGATTTGCAGACGGGAGGCCTCCGGTGGCGCCCGTTCCAGGTGCTTGTGCGCATTCTCGATCATGACGATTGCAGCATCCACCATGGCCCCGATGGCAATGGCGATGCCGCCCAGGCTCATGATGTTGGAATTGAGCCCCAGCAAATACATGGCGGTGAGCGCAATGAGTATGCCGATGGGCAGCATGACAATAGCGACCAGCGCGCTCCTGGCATGCATGAGAAATACAATGCAGACCACGCCCACGATAATGCTTTCCTCGATCAGGACCCGCTTCAGATTGTCGATGGCGCGATGGATCAGGTCCGAGCGGTCATAAACAGTCTGCAACGACACGCCCTCGGGCAGGCCGCTGGCGATTTCCCCGAACTTGCTTTTCAGGTTGTCGATAACATCCAGCGCATTCTGCCCGTAACGTGCCACGGCAATTCCGGCGACCACCTCGCCTTCGCCGTTCAATTCCGCGATCCCGCGCCGTTGGTCCGGCGCCAGTTCGACACGCGCGACGTCACGGATCAGCACGGGCGTGCCCTGTTCCGCCTTGACCACGAGATTTCCGATGTCGGAGATGCCATGCAGGTAGCCGCGGCCGCGCACCACGTATTCCGTTTCCGCCATCTCAATCACCCCGCCTCCCACGTCGCGGTTGCTGGCGCGAATTACGGCGGCGACCTGGTTGAGAGGAATTCCGTAAGCCTGCAACTTGCGGGGATCGACTGTAACCTGGTAGGTTTTGACAAACCCGCCTACGCTTGCCACCTCTGCCACGCCTTGGACTGTTGTAAGCTGATAACGTACGAACCAGTCCTGTATGGTGCGCAGTTCCGCGAGCGTATGCTGCGCGGCAACCACAGCATACTGATATACCCAGCCCACGCCGGTCGCATCGGGTCCCAATGCCGGTATAACGCCACGCGGCATGCGCGACGATGCGGAATTCAGGTATTCGAGTACGCGGGTTCGGGCCCAATAAATATCGGTATCGTCCTCGAAAATCACATAGATAAAGGAGGCGCCGAACACGGACAGGCCTCGCACCACCTTGGATTTCGGGACCGCCAGCATGGCCGTGCTCAAGGGATAAGTGACCTGGTCCTCCACTACCTGCGGCGCCTGCCCCGGGTATTCGGTATAGATGATTACCTGCACGTCCGAGAGATCGGGAATCGCATCCAGCGGTGTGCGGATCACCGCGTAGATACCGAGGCCGATCACAAACATGGTCCCCAGCAACACCAGGAACACGTTTCGTGCGGACCATTCGATAATTCGGCCCAGCATGTCAGTGACTGCCGCGATTGCTGGCGGCAGGGCCGAGTGTCAGCGGTTGTATGCGAACGATGACATATTCGCCGGCGGACTCCTCGACGATCTCGAAGTCAATCTTCTGACCGGGTTTCAGCGAGCGCAGCAATGCCGGATCGGTGGCGCGAAAGTCCATGGTCATCGCTGGCCAACCGAGGCTGGCAATCGGATCATGGGCAATCGTAACCGTCGCCTGTGTCCAATCCAGCGCTTCTACGCTGCCTACGCCGCGATGGCTCGCCGGCGGCGGTATTGCCGCCGCTGCACCGGACTTGATCTGATCATTTTCGCCGGGTATGGAACCAGGGCTGGAATGGCTGAACCCGCCCAGCGCCGCTTTGAGATTGCTCTCGGCGTCAATCAAAAAGTTCGCGCGAACCACCACTACTTCTCCGGCCACCAATCCTTCCAGCACCTCAGCATGGTCGTCGGCGTGCCGGCCGAGTTTTACCGTGCGTGGTTCGAACCTGCCCTCGCCGAGATCAACCAGCACCAATTGCCGTATGCCTGTGTCGAGCACCGCCGAGCGCGGCACGGCCAATACCTTGTCTTTGCCACGGAACGGAGCGAACGCTACGCTTCCATACATGGCGGGTTTGAGGAGTTCTTCCTTGTTCTGGAGCTCGATGCGCACCTTGGCGGTCCGGGTCTCGGGATTTACCGTGGGGTAAATGAACGTCACCTCGCCGTTAAATACTTTACCCGGATACGCAGCCATGCTGATCGTAGCACCCTGACCTCGATGCACACTGGCCAGATCCTGTTCGAACACGTCTGCCAGCATCCATACCGTGGATAGATCGGCGATCTGGTACAGTATTTCTCCCGGCATGAAGCGTTGGCCCGCAATGGCCGGTTTTTCCAACACCACGCCGTTCGCTCCGGAACGGAAGGGGACATACTGCCTGATCCGGCCTTCGTGCTGCAGTGTTTGCAGATCGGATTCCGGAATATCCCAGTTGCGCAGCCTCTGCAAGGCGCTCTCAGCCAGCCGCTGCATGCCTGCCCTCACCTCGAAGCTCCCGCCCTCGACCGATTTCATCCCTTTTTTGGCGATAAGATACTCGTGTTGTGCGGTGATCAGCTCGGGACTATACACATCCATCAATGCTTGGCCTTCTTTTACGGCCTGCCCGGTGGTATTGACGTAGAGCCGATGGATCCAGCCCTCGAACTTGGGCGCGATGGTGTGCAGCCGACGCTCGTCTGTCTCCACCGTCGCCACGGCCCGCACGCTGCGTGTCATTTCCCGCAGCGCGGCAACCTCGGTTCTTACTCCCAGTTTTTGTATTTTTTCGGTGCTGATTTTTACCACTGAGCTATCAAACGCGGATTCCTCGCCCTCATACACCGGCAGGTAGTCCATCCCCATCGAGTCTTTCTTCGGTACCGGCGAAGTATCGGGGTGGCCCATCGGGTTGCGGTAATAGAGAATCCGGTCCTGTGCCTTGTCCCGCGGCGGGGTTACCTGAGCTCCTGGCGGCTGAGATAAGCGGGCCCCAGAGGTGTCAGAAATTACCTGTTGAGCACTGCCCCACCAATACCCCACCGCCAGGATGACAGCGGCCAGGGCGATAATTCCTACCCATATGGCGATGGTTTTCACAGCGGTTCCGCGGATGCGGACGGATTAACCGGCGACACCGGCTTGCCGACGAGCAGATCGATTTCCGCAAGCGCCTTGTTGTAGCTGGCCATGGCTGCCGCTAAACCGACTTCATAGTTGAACACTGTCATCTGGCTATCGAGCAGCGTGAGGAAGTCCACCCGATTGACCCGGTATGCGGCCAGCGCCGATTCAACCGTAAGCCGCGCCTGCGGCAGGATGGCGGTCTGGTAGAGCCGCGCCGATTTCAGGTTTTGCTCGGCCAACGCCATTTGCTGGCGCAGATTTGCGGCTACTTCATTGCGCTGTGCCTCATACAGGCTCCGGGCCTGGTCGCGCAGTGCCAATGCCTCCGCGACGCGTGGCGTGAGCTTGTTTTCGCGCCAAACTGGCAGGTTGACCGCCAAAGTCAGGGTTACCATGTCGGGGCGGCTGCTGCCATCCAGCATGTTGTCGCGCTGCCCGTATGCCAGGCGTACATCGAAGTCGGGGTAGTAGTTTTTGCGCGCCAGATCCAGCGCTTTTTCGTTGCGCGCAATAATACTTTGCAGGGCCAGCAATTGCGGACGCTGCCTTAGGGCTATCTCACGCAACGTTTCCAGGCTCAAGATTTCTTCCCCCAATTGCGGCGGTTCCGGTACTGGCGGTGTAGCGGTTGGGGTGCCGCCCAGCGCGCGGATGATCTCAGCTTCGATCGTCGGGCGCTCCCGCGCCAGCCTGAGCAATTCGTCCAGCATTCTGGATACCTGCGTCTGTGCCTTCAGTGCATCGGCCTGGCTTCCCAGCCCTACGCCATAGTGCCTCTCGGCGAGGTGGAGAAAATCCTCCAGGATCAACTTGTTTTTTTCGGCCAGCCGGGTCATCTCGAGGGTGAGACCCAGATCGAAATAGGCGAGCTTGATATCCCGCACCACGCGATTTACGGTTTCCTGGAAACCATGGCTGACGCTCTGCGCATCCTGCGCGGCGACGTCCTTGCGCAAGCCTCGTTTACCCGGGAATGGCAAGCGCTGGGACAAACCGATCATTTTCATGGTCATGTCCTCGCGGTTGAGTGGCGATGATGCCAACGGAGTGTTAATGATGCCCGCTTCGAGTACCGGATCATCGAGTGCTTCCGCAGGCGCTATTCTCTGGCTGGCGGCCTCCTGTTCGCGTTGCGCGGCCTGAATCTCGGGGTTGTTTTTCAGGGCTTCCGCAATCAAGGCAGGCAGGCCGACGAAGTAGTTATTGCCCTGCGTTGTTGCAGAAGCATCCGGAGACACCTTTGGGGCGGACTGCGCAGGTACCGCGGGCCCGACCGTGCCGGCCCAGCTTGAGATTTCTCCTAGGACATTCACCGGAAACATGGCGCCGGCCAGCACTGCTGCGATAACGCCGCGCATCAGGGCGACGCCTTAGTGGAAGTTGGCTTGCCGAATTTCACGATGATGTAATCGGAACCGAATTTCTCCAGGAAGAATTCCACCGTGTCGCCTTCCTTCACTTGATCGGCTAGCGCACGCTCCTTCAGATGAAAAGGCATTGTCATTCTCGGCCAATCCAGGACGGGAATAGGGTCGTGATTTATCTTCACCATGGCGTTGTCCCGGTCCACCTTCAGCACCACGCCCGTCGCGGGAATGGCAGTTGTGGCGGCAGCTATTTTTGTGCCAGGCATGTCAGGAAAGACTTCGCCTGCAAATGCCAAGGCCGGCACTGAAGCCATTATCAGCGCCAGTTGCAGCGCAGCAGAGAAAGACATAGTCATTATGATCTCCTTAAGGTTGTGACCGCGCGATAGCGGTTCATCGCCCGTGATCGCGGTAACAGCTTGCAACCGGGCAACCGGCAAAGTGCGAGGTGTCAGGCGCGCAGGGTTACGGGATGAACCGATAAAACGATTGTTTGCCCTTGCTACAGGCGGATTTTCGGTGTCGAGGGATTAAGCGAGAGGGGGGCGTTGCGGTTGCTGCAGAACGGGCGAAGTAAAGCGGGGGTTGAAAGAGAGGGCGTAAGAAGAATTGCTGGCAAGAATCGGTGCGGCGTACGCTGAAGGAAGCAAGGTGCTGAAACTCGTAAAGCAATGGACACTCTCGCACGGGAGGCTGAATGCCGCGTCATCGGTCGCATTGCTGGTCGCCGTTTTGTCGATATCGTCGTCGTGATGAAGGTCGCAGGCAACAGTGACGGCCGGAATATCAAGGCTGGCGCCCATTTCCTTGGCTTGCACGCATAGCGGCATGATTGCGGCAATCGCGCCTTGCAGCGGGAGCCACAACATGATTAAAACCAGGATAAACTTTCGTCCAGTCTGCATGATTGATTTCAGTATAAGTGACTTTTCCTTAGCGGGGCAAGCGGTTTATAAACGATAAAGCGAATCGATTTATCTGAAGCGCTGCGTTATCATGGTGCATTCCACCAACCTCCTGCATGCCTGACATCGATTCTTTCTTTTCTTCCGACGGCCCTCTTGCACGAGCTGTGCCTGGTTATACCGCACGTGCGCAACAGCTGGAAATGGCGCAGGCCATCGCAGGCACTATTGCCTCAAATGCCGTGTTAGTAGCCGAGGCGGGAACCGGCACAGGCAAGACATTTGCCTATCTGGTTCCGGCATTGCTGGCCGGCGGGAAGGTGATTATTTCCACCGGCACCAAAACGCTGCAAGACCAGCTTTTCAATCGCGATATTCCGACCGTGCGGGCTGCGCTCAAGGCACCGGTTACCGTGGCGCTGTTGAAGGGTCGCGCCAATTATGTTTGCCATTATCATCTGGAACGCACAGTGCAGGACGGACGCGCCAGCTTTGCCAGCCGTGAGGAGGTGAAGTATCTGAAAATGATCGAGCGCTATGCGGGTGTGAGCAAAAGCGGCGATAAGAGCGGCTTGAGCGAAGTGCCGGAAAACGCGGCGCTCTGGCAACAGGTGACTTCCACCCGCGAAAATTGCCTCGGCTCCGATTGCCCCCACCACAAGAGCTGCTTTGTCATGGAAGCGCGAAAACAGGCCCTCGCGGCGGATATCGTGGTCGTCAACCACCATTTATTTTTCGCGGATGTGATGCTGCGCGATGAAGGTTTGTCCGAACTCCTTCCCGCCTGCAACACAGTGATATTCGACGAAGCCCACCAGTTGCCGGAAACCGCGAGCCTGTTTTTCGGCGAGTCGGTAAGCACCAGCCAATTGCTGGACCTTGCTCGCGACATCCAGGCCGAAGCGTTGCTGGGCGCTAAGGATTTCGCCGCCCTCCCCCTCGCTATTGCCGCAATGGAAAAAGCGGCGCGGGATTTGCGCCTGACGATCGAAGGCGAGAATATGCGCATGCCGCTGGCTGCCGTGATGAAAAATGCGGGATTCGGCAGCGCCCTGGATGAATTGCTGGCTCGGCTCGACGCGCTGGCGGCGATGCTGGAAAGCCAGGCCGAGCGCTCCGAGGGCCTGGAAAACTGCTGGCAACGCACGCGTGAAATGACCGGTGGCATAAAACGCTGGCGCGACGAGGCGGAGGCCGAAGGATTCGTGCGCTGGGTGGAAGTGTTCAGCCACGCGCTGCAACTCAATGCCACGCCGTTGTCCATCGCGGAAATATTCAACAAGCAGTTGAGCGGCTCTCCACGCGCATGGGTATTCACATCCGCCACGTTGTCCGTGAAAGGAGATTTCTCGCATTACAACAGCGAGATGGGATTGAATGCCGGACCGAATGCATCCCGGTCGGCCTGCTGGGACAGTCCGTTCGATTTCGCCAACCAGGCCCTGCTCTATGTGCCGACGGGCATGTCCGAACCGAGTAGCCGCGAATACACGGAAGAAGTGGTGAAGGCCGCCCTGCCGGTATTGAAAGCCAGCGGCGGCCGTGCATTTTTCCTATGCACCAGCCTGCGCGCGATGCAGCGGGTGCATGAATTGCTGCTGATCGCATTTGCACGGGAAGAACTGGAATTTCCCATCCTGCTGCAAGGCCAGGGTTCGCGCTCCCATATGCTGGAGCGTTTTCGTAAAATGGGCAATGCCGTGCTGATCGGCAGCCAATCCTTCTGGGAAGGCGTGGATGTGCGCGGCGAGGCATTGTCTCTGGTAGTGATCGACAAGCTGCCGTTTGCGCCACCCGATGACCCGGTGCTCTCGGCGCGGATCGAAAAAATCAACAAGGAAGGACGCAATGCCTTCATGGAATATCAATTGCCGCGTGCCGTCATTAATCTCAAGCAGGGAGCGGGAAGGTTGATCCGCGACGAGACCGACCGTGGCGTACTGATGATCTGCGACCCCCGGCTGATTACCAAATCCTACGGCAAAAAAATCTGGCGAAGCCTGCCACCGATGAAGCGCACGCGGAATCTAACAGAAGTGGAAGAATTTTTTGCGAGAAGCGATGCGACCGCTGGAGTGTAGTGAGTCAAGGATATCGTTACTTAAAAATGACTGGATTGTCGCCATACTGCGTTGTTCGTCGTTGCATATGAATAACTATGCGCCTCCTCGCGCCTTGTCTGACAACAATCTAGTCATTTTTAACATTCCTTGCAGTTTATCCATTGAATCGGTTATGTAACGATATCCCTGATTCACTACACTAACAATCAATGGCTGCTATCGGAAAATGCAACGGTTCCCGATAGCAGCCTTGAACTGAATGAATGAACGACAGGCAACGCAGATACTCAGACTCGCTGTCGCCCAATTCAGGGTTTTACTTTATTGTTGCCGTCCGTCCTTTGATAAAAAATACCAAAGACCGACAGCGGCTACACCCACGATGAGAATTGTCAGTTCCATGATTGGCTCCTATTAAGGGCTGATTTTCAAGAATATGACCGATTTGATGACCATATATCCTCTTTCGCACCTCTCGGTCTGCCGAACATATTAAAAAACATTTATTACTATCTCAAAGATGTATCACCTGCAAACGAGGTTTTGTCCCCCGCTATGATTCGACTAAGGATGAGATAGAAAGTTCTCGCAGCGACCATAAAATTTTCGCAAAGGAGAGGCAATTATTGATTTATTTTTCATATCGCGGTCTTTATGGTCATTGCACCCGAGGCTGCCATAGAAACGGTTGAGTAAAGGCACAAGTTGGCTTACCACAGAGCTGCAAGCCTGTGCTCTGTCGGTCGGAGTTCGACGAAACGCGCATGTAGCTAATCGGTATACGGATAACTATTAAAATCAGGTTTCCGCACGGTAGGGCATGACAATAAGGTTTTTCCGTACGCTTTAGGGCTCGCAAGGACGGTTTGGCGGTCCGCTGAAAATGGGTGCTGGCGGCCTTTGGCTGCTCTCTGTCAGGTCCTGGATAGAGAGCATGCAAACCGGGGAGATGAACCTGCCGAGGGGGCGATGAAGGTCAGCTCAATCGGGCTGATGTTTCAAGCCCTATCGGAAAACACCTGTTTTCCGTCCCTCCTCTACCGGTTACTTCAACGGTTCTAACTGCCTCCCCCGGTTTTGCATGCTCTCCTTAAGCCGATCACTGTCACGCTCAGGTCGATACAGCTTCTCAGCTATCTGAATCACCAGAGAGCACAACAACCAATCCCCGTCCTGCCCCAAATACCCCGCTTCACGCTGATGACAGATCGCTAGAATCAGGACAGCGTCCTGATCTTCCTCCAGGCTATAGAGCGCCACGTAACCAGTACGTCCGCGAGATATGATCAACTCACGCAACTCATGCTCCACAGGTTGGCCAAGTCGGTTTGCGTATTTTGAATTTAGGCATGGATACCCAAACTATAACGGGTAAATTAATGTTGACTATTCTGGGTGGCATTGCGCAATTCGAACGTGAAATGATGCTTGAGCGTCAGCGAGAGGGGTTGCCAAGGCAAAGGCTGAAGGAAAATATACGGGTCGAAAACCGATTGACACCACTCGCCAGGCATCAATAATCCGTTTGGATGCTGAGGGTCTAACCAAGGCTGAGATTGCCAGCCAAGTTGGCGTGGGCGAAGCAACGGTTTACAGAGTATTAGCTAAAGCAAGAAGAAGTTAATATATTGATTACATTTAACTAATATATTCTATCTGGCGAAGATGGCACTTTTGGCAGCTATGTGGTAACTACCTCAACAAAATGGCTTAGGGTGCGTAAATTTCCTTTCGTGTCTTGTCAACGACTATGGAGTCGTGTCTGAGATCTTGGCGTGATGCGGGTTTCCAAGCGCTCTTACGCATCTACGAAGGCATCTTTACGCCTATCCATGACCTGGCAGAGAGCAGCCGACGCCGCCAACACACATTTTAGCGACTCAAGCCTAGCCAACGCGCACAATTGAAGAGCTGGTGGTTCTTAGCGTGCTTTAAAGCGCGAATCGTGTCTTCACCTCCCTTAGCCTTGCTGCTCGCCTCGTACTTCGTCAGCAGGTGCGACAGGATGGCAGAATTGTAATAGATGATTGCATTCGCAATCAGTCGTGCACACTGGTTGCTGATCTCGATTTCGATGTCGGTCCTGCCGGTCAGCTCCTTTTTGCCGCCAACCTGGGTGATAGCCGCGCGTAATTGGTGGTAATGGCCGCCTCGATGCCATTCGTAAGATCGTTGGGGAAAAATCAAAGTGACCGAAAACTGCCGCCCTCAATGCGCATGACAATGACTCAGCTATCTTGCCGTTCCATTGCACCTCAAGCCTCCATTTGCAGCCGACGGAAATTTCGGCGGTTCCGGCTTATAACCCCCAACAGGAAGAGTCAGTTGATGCAGCTTGACTCAAGAAAACATGTCTCCGGAAAATCCGGGGCGACTCAGACTGGCATTCTTGCTTGCCAGAAATATGCTTTTTTGTAGTTAATGCGACAGAATCCTCTCAAGTTGGTAGCGAATGGAGCAATATGCCGGTCTTCAACTTCCACTTGCAACAAATGTCGTAATATTCCCTCTGAAGATTGTAAGTTACGTTAGCGACAAAATTCCGCAATTTTCAATTCGCTTTGATTTTGGTTCTCTATAAAGCCATACCATTGCTCCGCACCGCGATGAATTTGTTTGGACATGACATTTCTCCGTTAAAAAAGGAATTCACCTTATCTAATCATGACCCAGACTAAAATATGTGGTTCACTAGACGTTTACGGTAAGGCATTTGAGCATTCATTATATTGCTCCAGAACAGATGCAGCATCTAGAAACAACTGCCAACTGGCTGCGGCCTCAAACTCGGGTTGCAATCGTGCTAGCCGACCATACGGTCCATGATCTCGCTGGAGATTTCTTCTAGGTCGATATCCGGATAGGTAAATTCGGCATTCGCGAAGTCGAGGTCGAGACCGTTTTCCTCGTCCCATGTCGCGGGTTGTACGATGGATATTTCCAGGCCGGAGCCAAATTCCGCGAGAGTCTCATCCCACCGTTCGCTCCACACTTCACCGTACACAGCCACACTGGCAGCAACCTGCCCGAACACACCGACACGGAAACTTGGCGATGCCGAGCCGCGCAATGCCATGTCGATGGAAAGCCCGGCAACGGGCGTCCAGTCCACATCAAGATCGGCTCCGGCGTCGACGTTCAGGACAAGCGCAGCGGTGATGCCAACCTCGCCTGTCACGTCGGCTACGGCGACGCCAAGGCCAAGTCCGCCGGAGACATCCAGTTCAAGCCCGGCTTCCACGCCGAAATTCAGATGGCTTTCGCCGTGTATCTCGGCCGATTCCGGTTCGCCGAGCGTGTAGGTCACATCTACGGCCGTGTCGTCGAGCGTTGCCGGGCCGATGGTGGCAAAGCCTCGGAGCGCGCCGCCGATGAACCCGAATACGCCGATCGAGCCAACAACCGGAATGGTCACGCCGAAAATCGGGAATTCGACGCGCGGGAAGGGGAGGAGCTCGCGCTCATATTCCCGCGCTTCGAATAGCTCTATTGAAGGTGGCAGCGCGATCCCGCCAGAGATAACAATCTCGTCTTCCGGCGTATATGCGATGCCTGCTGTTCCCGTGAGATAAGAGCCGAACTCGATCGAGACCGATCCGCTGCCCCACGCATCGAACTCTTCCAGAGGGTCGACACTGGTGTCGAATTCGCCTTGGTCGTTCACTGGATAGTTGCCGATCGCGAATGAGAATTCGCCGGTCGCGTTACCGATGGCCACATCACCGTTGCCACTGAAAATGATCCCGCCGTCGTTGTAGGTCGCGCTCAAGGTGCCGGTTACTCCCGGGAAGGCGAAGCTGGCGGTACCCGTACCACCGAGGCTCCAGACTCCGGTTTCGGTGTCGTACCCAAGGTCCACGGTCACCGTGGCGTTCTCGACCATGGGCCAGGCGGAAGTGTCAAAATCCACTGTGCCACCGATTGAAAGGCCTTCTTCCTCGCTGTAACCGACCTCGATCTCGACGGGGTTGGTTTGGCCGGGTAGCTGCACTTCGGCAGTGCCGGTGAAGGTGAACTCGCCTTCTTCGTCGATGCCGACCGTGATCAGGCCGGAATTCAGGCCGGGGATAACACCTTCGGTGATCCCGAGTTCGCCACCGAAGGCCCAGGACTCGTTCTCATAGCGGACGCTAATCATGGCCGGGTTGACGAAGTCGAAATCAAAATTGAACTCGCCTTCGAAGACCTCCCCCATAGCGGCAATCGCGCCTGTGCCAACTTGGCGGAGTTCGAATGCGGCGGAGCCACCAAATAACAGGCCCTCGTCGCCGTAAGCGACCGAAAGATCGGCCTCGGTGACGCGGAAAAACCCAAAGTCCAGCCGTTCAGTTGGAATGGCCACATCAAGCTGGATCCCATAGGAGGTTAGGCCCAACGTGGCCTCAAACCCTTCGAACAGCGGGTGGGTCGATGTGAGCGTAGCGGAAAACTCCATTGCCCATTCATCACTGAGCCCGGCCTCGGTGATCGCAAGCGGGCTGGTGCCTTTCGCCTCAGCTGCCCGTGCGGCCATCAGCGCTTGGCGAACGCCGGTTCGATCAATGTAAGAACCATAGCCGTAGCGTGGATCATAAAGAAGGGGCATAGTGATCTCGGCCTGCACCTCGATGCGATCACCGGTGACTTTTTGCCCCTTGTCACGGCTGTAATAGGTACCAACGCCACCGCGTACGTGCCCGGTCAGTGACCCCATCTGCTGATCCTCGGTGGCGGTTTCGGGATCAAACCCGGGTGTGATCGAGACGGAATCTACCTTAAAGTTCTTGATAAAATCGTCGTTGCTCGACCCTATCGGGCTGCCGTTATATTTCGGGCTGGCAAGATCGGCGATATCGACACGCCGGTAAAAGGAGCTGTCTTTGCCGAGAAACCACAGTACTGTCGTCGGTGGACCATTCGGGCCGGCGGTAAGCCCAAGTTCGCGCAGTTCGTCGATGGTCAGCGCACGGACCAGCACCCGGTCGCCAAAACGGAATTGCTTGGCGGCGATGATGTCGTCGGCCGTCCAGACATCAACGTCGTTGCCCAGATTGTCGCCGGCACGAACGCAGGTGAATTTAAGGTCTTGCCCCAGCGGCGTGCGAGGAAACCGCAGGGTGTCGCGGTTGGCGTTGTGCCCGACAAAGAACTTGTCTGCTCGCGCGCGACGGTAGAGCTCGTTGATTTCGGAGAGAACCGTGTTGCGGATCTTCGAGCCCGCCGAGCGGTTGGCCGAGTTCTGTAAAAGCCAGACATTCTCGATGGCATCTTCACCGCGCAGTTGATGTTCGCGGTAATGGTCCACATCATAGAAGCTGGGTGCGCCGCTTTTATTCCAACTCGGAATCATGAACTCCTGTCTCTCAAGCAACTGTTCCTTGGTACCGGAAACGATCTGATTGCTTGAGCGAATCTTGAGGTAATAGAACGGATGGGTGTCATTATCGGAGCCCGGATTGGCCGCGAGATTGTCGATAAACCCGGCGATCTGGGTGTTGTTTGCCTGGATATGATCGATCCATAGTTGACGCTGGGCGGTGTCGCGAGGCTGATCGCGGGTCTGGTATTCGAACGGCCCGCTGATCAGCGTGGCGGTAATGCCCTCAAGCGGCGATTTGCCCTTGATCTTGTTATTGATCTTGGGGAGCTTGAGCTCCGGCATCGTGTACTTGTTCTGCTCAAAATCCAGAATGTATCCACGATTCGCCCCTTCACCTTCCCAGACATCGCCTTTTTTTTCCTGGTTCGGATCATCTCGCTGAATGACGATGTCGTCGGAGAAACCGCTTTCTTGCTGCAGCGCGTGGGTCATTTCGTGGGCAAGGATGCGTTCGGAGCCCGGGTCACCTGGTGAGAACACGCCTGAGCCGAAGAACACCATTTGGCCCACCGTGAAGGCATGGGTTTCAACTGCCTGGGTCAATTCATCGGAGACCGCATTGTTGACCACGCGGACACCGCCAAGCTTGCGGTGAAAATGCCGTTCCATCCGGGCACGCGTGCCACTCGGGAGAGGTTCACCACCTTTGTCGAGTTCGCGGGTGAGTTTGCGAGACAAATCGGGTCCCAGTCTGGTGCGTTGACCGGCAGCGCCAAGTGGGCTAGGTTGAAAGTCGATCGGTGCTCTGTCGAAATTGGCTGCCGCCCGGCGTGCCTCGCCTTCATATTTGCTGCGCCGTGACTCGACATACACGGGCTGGTAGGTCTGGCGTGCGGAGAGATCAGCGGCCTGCGCCTGAACAGGCTCGGCCCTCGTTTCCTGCTGTTTCACCGCACGCTCTGCCATGGGGTCAGGTCGTCTCGCCGAATACAAGCGTAACCGTTTCGTTACCTTTCAATACCCGTCCTGCCCCGGGACTTTGGCGGGTCACACGGTAGCCGCGCAGCCTTGATTCAGTCTCGTCGTAGTCGACCCTGGTGATGCCGATATCTGACAGAACCTTTTTGGCCTGGGCTGCGGTGAGACCTTTCAGGTCCGGCATGCGGACGTGTGCCTCTTCTGGTTTGGGCTTTGCGATTTCGAGTATAATCTTTCGGCCAGCTTTGATCACCGTCCCATCCTTGGGGAGCTGTTTGATCACCGTGCCGGCCTTTTTGTCGGACTCGATATATATGATCGAGATTTCTTCGGCGTATTTCGGGACCAACGCATTTTTCGCCTGACGTTCCGACACACCGATCAGGTCAGGCATAAGCAGGTCGGGCGCGGGACCTGCAGACACCGTCAAACCCACGACCTGGCGCGGCCTCAGTTCATCACCTACTTTCGGGTTTTGTGCTACAACCACCCCTTTCTGCTGCAGGTCTACTACAGTTTTTATCCTGACAGTGAAATTACCAAGCTCCCGCAGGCGCGCGTCGGCCGTATCGGCGGGCAAACCTTTCAGCTCCGGCATGACCAATTTTCCTGGCCCATCCACTGGTCTGGAAACCTTGACGGAGATGCCAATGCCGGCCGCAAGGATTGCTCCTGCGTCGGGAGATTGCCCGACCACGATTCCAGGCTGTGCGTCCAAATCAATGTAAGTGATATCGATCTTGTCGGCGAGGGCTGGTATGACCCTGACGCGTGCAACGGGTTCAGTCAGACCGATGAGATCCGGCATTGTCTTCGGTGCTTGGCCGATGCAGAGCAGGACCCTGGTGTCTGCGCCAAGAGGCGCGTCGGCTGCCGGCTCCTGCTTAACGACATTGCCGACATCATTGGGCGCATCGACATAGTCGATTGTCAGGGCGGCGAAGCTGAAATTGGCAAGCTTACCGCGGGCGGCGTTGATGGGTTTGCTGACCAGATCCGGCATGCGATCTGAAGGTTCCGGGCCGAGCGACGCGCTCAATGTAACGGCATCACCCTGAGAAAGTACCGTGCCGGCATCGGGGGATTGCGCGATGACAAGACCCTTTGGCGTATCGTCGAAAACCTCGGTGATTTTCAGTTTCAGATTACCGAGTTCCTTTACTGTTGCGGCGGCAATGTCAACGGGTTTGTCAATCAGCTCGGGCATGCGCAGCGTCGGCTGCCCGTCATCCCCCGGTTCAGGCACAAGGTCTCCGCAGCGGGTGAGTGAGTAGTTGCGCAAGACTGCCTGTCCTTCGCGCAACTCAATTGGTTTGCGGTCATGCAGCAGAAGCCGACCATTGGCATCGTGGATTTCCAGTGTGACCTGTTTTTCAACGCAGGGCGTGTCGATCACGTATTGGCCGAGCCTGTTTGGGTTCGCGCTTGCCAAAACGCTGCCGCCGTCCTTGATCAGTGCAACACTCATGCCGGTGGCATCGCCCTCCGAAATCTGGCCAAAGACCCGGGTGTCACCGGTTTGGGGGGGCGTGGTGACATTCTTCATCGAGGCGAGCGACTCGTCGACTTCGGGCGTGGCGAGTGTTTCAAGCTCTTTCGTCAGGTGGGTCTCGCGGATCGCAAGCCGGGCTTGGTAGTCGGCAGATTGCGCGAATCCGGCCCATCCGGCAGCGGCGCGATTGGCCTGCAGCGCGGCTTCACGTTTTCTTAACTCGGCCGCACGTGT
Organism: Nitrosospira sp. Nl5; assembly: GCF_900102495.1. Lineage (GTDB taxonomy): Bacteria > Pseudomonadota > Gammaproteobacteria > Burkholderiales > Nitrosomonadaceae > Nitrosospira. The sequence continues at coordinate 307,719 of NZ_FMVQ01000002.1, forward strand.
TTCGTTGAAGGCCGTTTCGATGGTCGCGAAACGATCCAGTAGCAGATTCTGCGGCATCAAGTTTGTCGGTTTTTTCGCCATAGTGGACCTCGTGTTACGGTGTCAGGTTGCCATCACCGGAGAAACTCACGGAAACGAGTTTGACCGTGTCGATGGACTGACTGGCATGATTGAGATAAGTGGAATTCCCAACCCCGATGGTGAGCGCGGCGCGGAAAACGCCGTTGATCGGACGGGTTTCGAAGCGGTTGGCAAAACCCTGGTGCGAATAATACCCTGCCGACAAGAGATGGTACCAGGCGCCAAAGTCGGCGTGCAGACTCTTCATCGCGTTGTTCGAGATCTGGACATCGTAGGGCGAAATGACCGCATTCAACGAAATAACGTCGTTGCTAGTGTCGAAATTCTCGTAGTAGGTCTGATTGTTCTGGAACTGGATGATATCGAAGAACTTGTTCAGCGACAGGTAGTAAATCAGGAGTGCGGCATACAGGAGGAGCAACTCGGTATAAGAAAAATTCTTGGAAGTAAAACCTCCGATACCGAATTCGGCCAATAGATCCAGCAACGCGATGAAAGCAGTTATCAGTTCAATGCCAGGCAGCTCGGTATTAACGACACTCACATTTATCGCTAGGCGCGCCCGGGCCGGGTTGAACCGGTACGAGAGGCCGGTGAAATGGTTGTCGGCGATGTGCATTGAGCCTGAGCCCCGCACATCGAGCGACATGCCGAAATTCACCATGACCGAGTTGTTCTGGATGCGGAGCGATTCGCCGCGCGGCAGGCGGGTTTCACTTTTCGCTGCCCTCAGAAACCTGCCTCTAGTGAGAGCGGCGTCCATTTTTGTATGGCCGATCGGCACACCTACACCCGCGCCGGGCAGGACGGTAGGGTTGCCGTATTCCGGCCAGCACTGATCAATGATGATGCCGCCGGCAATACCCGAGATGTTGAGGTTTTCGCGGCGTTCGACCCGCCCGATCGCGCGAATGACATTGTCATGGATGTGAGCGTGCACGATTTCGCGGAAGTGTATACCGGAACTCGGCGTGCGCACTTCCAGCCCGATATTCTCGATCAGGTTATTCGAAACCTTACCTCCGGCAACATATTCAAGCGCGATACCGCCAAATCCGATCTCCTGGATTTCGTCTGCTTCGAGCGTGGTCGCGATGGCTACCAGGCAGCAATTGTGAATGTGGTTCCTGTCTACGATGAGTTCGCGCACAACCATGGTTCCGAATTGCGCACGCGTTGACAGGTTCCAGACCAGGGAGGATATCCCTGACCCGCCAAGATTGGCAAACTCGTTGTCGACGATGTGGATATGAGAAACCTCGCCCGCAACGAAGTAAACTTCCCAATCCTCGTCATCCTCACCCGGGTCGGGCAGGGTCGGCGACGGGTCAATCGCGATGCAACCCTGGATCGCGATGTTGAGGATTCCGAACGGATTTTCGTTGAGCTGGAATGCCGCATCGCCCAGATTGTTCAGGATTTCGTCACGGTCGGCCAGCGTTATGGCCGCCCCGGCCATGTCGTCCGCCGTAAAGGCGGATGTTCGTCCGTTCCGTTGCCAGACGGCATTGCTCTCGGCTGCGATTGCCATTTCCCCCAGTGAGGATTGTAGTATTTCGATATCGCCGTATCGCAGACCCTGAACGTCGACCCGGATCAGGTTCCCAAGAGTCAATCCGTGGCCCAGCCCACCCGAGATCACGTTGTTCTCGAACCAGACATGGTCGCTGTTGGATGCGATCTGCACACCTCCCAGAGATTGCAGAGACAAGTCGGATGCCTCGCATATAAACCCGTTGTTGCGGATCTCGAGAGTGCTGCCGCCGAAAAAGGCGAGCGGACGCAGCGTCGGGAAGTCCGCGGCGGGGATGATAGCCGGCTCGGCCTCAGCGAAGAATCGGCAGTCATTGACGCGAAGCCCCTGGTTGCGCACTAATGCGATGGCAGAGCCGCGCCCATGTGTGCGAACCCCGAGGATTTCCAGTCCCCGGTTACGAGCGCCGGCAATGGCCAGGACCTGCCCATCTTCGAAATAGATGTCCTTGAGTCGTACATCGACGCAGTCCTCGATGGTGAACAGCGGGGTTTCGGATGGGTGTTGCACGATCACCGATTGTCTCCCGCAGCCTTCGATCACAACACTTTCTCTGTTCCTGAGCTCAGTACCTCCTTGGTGGCGCCCGGGTAGCAAACAGATCTTGCCGCCCTTATGCGGAAGTGAAGTGATCGCCTCATGAATGCTGTTGAAATCGCCAAAACTCGCTACGCCATCGCCGACCTTGAAGGTGCAGCAATCCTGCTGTTGCCAGAGTGGACGAATGCGGCGGCGGCAATCATGCAAGTGCCCGGCCACCTGACCGCTGTCAATCGTCCAGTGAATAAGCCCGATCAGATCGGCGTACCGCTCAAGCCCCATTGGAGGCTGGCCCTGCAGCTCAAGCATGCGTTTCGGGAACACCGTATCGTTTGCATTAACGCGCACGCTGAACGTCCACTGATCACTCGGCATTCCGGGTGTGAGGAAGTTCAGGAAAACGCCCGTGTGGGCCAGCGGAATGTTAAGACCGATTGCGTCAGACGTTGCCATCGGCACCGAAGCAGGTTGCCAGAAACGCAGGAACAGGAAGGGTGCATCGCCTGCTGCTAAGCGTGCATCGTACCAATCCTGTAAATCGGTAGCGACGGGCGTGTCGAGAACGATCATTTCGTTGTGCGGATCATAGCCTTTGTTGATGGCGTGGAACTGTCCTAGCGGCACGGCCGTCATCTCGCCGTTAGGTAGCTCCATGTCCCAGGGGCACAGTTCAACGATCTGGCCGGCCACCGGGAACAGCGAGCTATCGTCAAACGGCGTCATCAGTCGCAACGTCGTCGGGTCGACCAGCGTAGCGCGTGAGAGCCCTTCGGCGTTGTGGAAACTCCAGACGAATTGCTCTTCGTCGGCCAGCATCACCTTGATCGTGTGGTTGAGCCTGCCGAAATACCCCGTGGCTAGCACGGGTGCACAAGGATTGTCAGGGCTCGGCACTGCGCCAAGATGCACTCTGAGCCGGGCGCCAGAGTTGAATTTTGGCGACGGTGCGCCGATCGACCCATTCGGGGTCGCGAGCGCATCCAGTACCAGGCTCCGCGCCTCGGCACAAGTTCCCGGCACATCGCGCATCGTCCGGATCTTGGGTGAGAACTTCGTGCGCGTGGCCGGGTCGCTGCGTATGGCAACCTCGTCCAGTTCACTGTCTTCGTTAACCCTTACCGGGACTTTGATTGCATCCAGAATCACTGCGTCGAACAGTTCCTTGCCGGGCGCAGCAGTCACTTCCGCCAGCGTTGGCATCGGGAGGCGATCAAGGTCTGTCAGTGATGCTGACTGGGCGTATGGTTGATCGAAGTAGGAATAGCTGGCAGGATTTTTCAGGATGTTGCCATCGAGCCCGTAATGACCGCTTTCGAGGTCGAAATCGACAAAGTCCTGCCCGCCATCATTGACGGTGCGGAGGTTCGTGGCTTTCCATCCATCGTCGGGGCTGCCTGCTGGTGCGATCCAGGCCTTGTGAAGTGTTTCCGTCTGGTTGCGCTGGGCATCGAACCCGGCATTCAGATCGGCATCTGTGACTGCGCTACCACCTTCAAAGTAGACACCATCGTAATTCTGGCGCGCATCGTGGTCTCTGGTAATCCTACCTTTCATTTCAAGCTCCTATTTGTTCATAAATCTGTAAATGTTGCCCAACGGGCAGAAATTTCGCGACGAATCGAGCGAGGTCTTCGCGCCGCTGGTTCCAGAATCTTGAGTTGCCGACGCCCATTTCAGTCCGGTATTCGCCGCCGGTCAGGAATGTCGCCTCGGCCAGGTGCGAAAGCCCGGCAAAATCGGGGTCGCCAAAGCGTTGCGACAGGAATGTGGTCCGCGGCAGTGTCTCGGGATACGTCACGCATTCAAAGCGACGGGGCAGGCGGGAGGGCAAAATACCTGTAACGGCCTCGTATCCGGCAACGGCCGAGAACCGCAGGCAGGATTGCTGGAGATTCGTGACGTAGAGCGGGCCATCGAAAATGGTGTTTGTTGCAAAGATCAGGTTGGCATGGACGGCGCCTAGGATCGTGGTGTTTTCGAGGTAAAGGCTGCTCATCTGGAACGAGATTGCGGGATCGTTCGGATCTATCGAAACAACGATGGAATCTGAAATCCGGATTGTGCCGGCGTTGAACAGCGGCTCAACGTTCTGGGTCTCGACCAAGGGGCCCAGCACTGAATTCTCGATACGCAGTGATCGGATCGAGCCTTCGATTTCGGTTGTGATAATCGGGATCGCGCGCGCGATGAGCGGGTCGAGTCGCACCTGTTCGCCACCCGGATCTATCGTGACATGACGAAGGGTCACGCTCTCGAACTGGCCGTCGAAAATGAGCCGGGCCCTGGCAAACGGAAAAGGGTCATCGGGATTGACGAGGCCGGTCTCGATTGCCGCGTTGGCGAGCACGCCAAGCCAAAGCCCGTCGATCACTACTGTATTGGCTTGACCAGCTGAGCCAACAATAGTGAAGTCAAGCGACCCGTCTTCGGCCTGCGACAATACGTAGGGCCTGGTCTGGTCAGCGGCTTTAAAGCGCAGATCGCCAGCGACATCGTGGCGGCGTGTCGCGTCCCATTGCCAGACATAGCGACGGTTGTCGCCGAAGGTCTCGGTACCCGCTGCGGGCGGGGTAAACGGCACGTCGATATTCGCGTTGACGACGGCAGGCCCGATCGGCACGCTGCTGTTTCGTGGGAAAGCCCCGGCACCAACGCGATGGACCATTCCGATATGGTGGAAGCGGGGATGGAAAATCTCGGGATCTGCTGCATCTGGGTCCGGCGCTGTTTCAAACTGGACACGGCCCGAGCCAACATCGACCAGCAGGCCTGCCAGCTCCGGCCAATTGCCCAGCGGCATCCAGATGGCAAGGTTTGCGGCAACGATCCGATAGTTGTCGAGTGTGCGGGTGTCGGCGAACGGACCAATATCAAGCAGGAGATCATCGGTGATCTGGCGAACCTTGGCGCAATCCTTGACCATCATTTCGCGCAGCAACGCGCCCCAGAACAGGCCGAAGTCTACGGCCGAGAGCAATTCGACGACCACTCGACGGAAGTCAAACAAGCTTGTGAAGCGGATTCCGATCCATGGCGCCATCGTGGTTGTCAGGGGAGGTGAGCCGATGGCATCGAGACCTTCTTCCGTGACCTCGAACTCCGATGCATTGAAACGTGCGCAACGCATCTCAGTTGGAAACTCTTCCGGGCCCACCGGCCACTCGCCGAGCCGATGGTCAAATGTTGCGCTGTGAAACAAGGGTACGTCACGACCGGATGGGTCGAGCGTGAGGTGCGTATCATCGAGCCAGAACGGCGCGGCCATATCAAGTCGATAGCTCTCTGTCGCAAAAACATTGAGGTGAATGGTCGCGTAGTCGAATGAAGCGGCCCGGCCACGCCTTGGCCCGAACTCAGGCAGGTGCGCGAATTCGTCGAATGCTATCAATGCGGCGTCATCTGCGCGCGGAGTAGTGATGTTCGGCAAGCCGGCGACCGGGCCGCGCGACAGCGGTGCGGTGCGGCCAAAGGCCATATCGAGCGAATGCGGCGGGCGCAGCAACCAGCGCTCGATCTCGCGTACATAGCCTTCCGTCGAGAAGATGTCGCCGATGAACTGATCGAGCAGATAGCGCGTGGTTTTGCGCTGATTGTAGCTCATCATATTGGCGACCGTTGTGCGGTTGGCACGACGGTTCTGAGCACTGAGTTTTTCGGCACCGACGAGATCGCCGAGGTAATCAACTGCCCAGTCATCCGCCAATTCGATCGAAGAGGCGGTCCAAACACGATCGATCTCGCGGCGCATCCTGGCCGCACTGTCGGCGAAGCCCCGGATCAGGCTTTCAAGACTGCCATTTTCGAAATCCTGAGTCCAGTAGTTCTCGGGGACCCATGATTTGAGCTTGTGGAAGAAGTAGTCTTCAAACCCATCCTGAGGGAGATGTCCGTTCATCTGAGAACCTCCAGATTGAGGCTTGCGCGCAGGTATGTACCGGCCGTGATCGGGAAGGCATCGGTGAACTCGCTGCCATCCAGCGCCATTCGTTCCACCCGGAAAAGCCCCGGGATCGCATCGAGTGGACCGAGGAGTTCGGCGCGGTTATAGGCATGTCCGATTGTGATCTGGCGAAGCGAAAGCTGCCCCTTGTAGGTGTCGAAATAATGCGACTCGATCGCGCGCTCTACATCGGCTTCGACGGCATCGTATTCAACGCGTACTGTAAGGTCGATCGTGCCATTGATGGGTAGCGCCTCGACCACGCCAACAAGGCTTGCCTCTGGTGCGTGTGCGAGAAGGTAGGCCCTGAGCTGTTCAGCCAGTTGCGCGTCGAGCCCTCCGTCGAAAATCACCATGGTCTCGATGGCCCATTGCTTGCGGTATGCATTCCAGTAGCCACGGGTGTTTGCCGAAAGCGCGCCGAAGTTCAGGGCGTATAAGCTGTAATCGTCGGCCGAAACACAGCGGTCATTGGCCGAAATCCGTGCAGGAAGAACAAAACGCAGGTCCTCGACGGTGTCACCCTGTAGGCCCCCAAGGGCTGCGAACGGGTTGAAAACCTTGGAAACTCCGCTGATCTTGCCGGCAGGTTTTTTGATCGTCCGTGGGCCTGGGTTTTCGCCAGTCGTGTTGTGGCGGTAACGCACAACGACATTTCTCTGTCCCGCCTTGGGCGCACCGCCCAGGATCAGTGTTGCCTGGCCGTCTTCCGTGAGTTTCAGTGTGTATACATTATCCTCTTCTGCCACTCCCAGAAGATGTGGGGCATAGGTCCACGGGACGTTGTTGACGAAGAGCTCGATGGCCGGCGCAGGATCAGTCTCATTTTGTCGGAGATAGGTCAGCGGTTTCTGACCAAGCCGGAATTGCTGATAGCGTCGCCCTGTTGCGTTGCCGAGCGTTTCCACCACCATTTTGCCCTGATCGACATCAAGAAAATTACCGTGAAGGGTGAGAGGCGCTTTAAGCATAAGCGCATCATCCTCGATTTCGGTCAGGTTCAGTGAGGCCCGTTGATTGTGCGGATGCACGTCGAGGCTCGCCTTGATTAGCACCGCCTGTTCCTGCGCATCGGTAACGACGAACTTACCCGAATAGCTTGTGTTTTCGCCCAGAAATTTCTCGACAACCGAAATCTTGCCGTTGAACTCGGCTAGCGTGGCGTAGGTTTTCGGTGCACCGATGAGCCGCGCACCGCGTAGCGGTCGTGAGAAAATTCTGACCTGATCGGCGGCATTCAGGGTGGCTAGGATACTGATTACCGTTTTCGGCATGAAAACAGGGGCATCTCCGGAGACGATCTCTTCATTGATATATTTGACTGAATCCACGATGTTTGTGAGCGAAAGTGTCCCCGTGGCCTCATTAATAACGACAAGCGTTTGGCCTTTGTGGTAGCCCGGCTGCATGCCGGGAATTTCCAGCTTGGTGACAGTCCATATCTTGCCTAATATGTCTTGCCATGTTTCCGTTCCATTTGATGTCGCTGTCAGGTCGTTGGAAAAACTGAAAACCGAGATGGTGTCGAGCGCGTTACCGTCGAACTCATTGAGCGGACGGTCGAGCACGAGTTCTGCATAGCTTTCGCCTGAAGGGAATTTCTCGTTCTTGATCTCCTGCAGCATCGCCGCCCCGAAAATCGTACCGTTTGTGAACATCACCGGTTCGTCGGTGCGCAGATTCCGCAGCGTACTGCCGATGGCGACGAAGTCAGGGTCAAAACTGGTTTCGCGCGGCATTATCGCAGTCATGGAACTGAGTGCCGGATCCATATACGCGTCGCCAATGGTTTCGAACGGCAACGCACCGTGCGTGTCACCACCTTCAGACGTTATTCCAAGCGACGCGCCGACGATGAAGGGTGTCTTTGCATCGGTGATCGCCACCAGACGAGCGGTCGCGGCAAGGTTTGGGCGGGGTGTGTAGCCTGTGAGGAACGCGAGTTGGCGCAATGAGCTTTCCCGGCTTGCAGTCAGAAGGTGTTGCTCGCGCATCCATTCATTGTTGTAGAAAGAAAGGTTATCCCACAGGTAGGCGATCCAATCGAGCAGCATCATGCCTATGTCATCACCCTGGCCGGTTTGCCAGTGAGCGAAGGGACGGTAGTTGGCAAAGGTCTCGAACACGTCGACCCGAAGTTCCGAAAAGATCTTTGGAAGCGGGCGTCCGAATGCGTCGAGCTCGCCCGAGACCTTCGGTGGGCAGAGACAATCAAATTCGCTGTAGAAATCACTCATGCGGCTTCTCCATCCGGGATCTCCCGTTCAAAGATCTCGACGCTCCCGAGATTTGGGCGTACCGGGTCGTGTTTGAGCACCGGGATCTGATCCGGTGCGCTTTCCAGGAATGACTGGGCAAAGTCGCTGAAGCCCTGCTCGCCGCGCCATCGGTACTGGATGGCTTTGATTTCGGTCACACCCGGTTGCGCCGCTATCCTTGTTTCGAGGTCCGCAAGATAGATCTTGCTGCCAAAGCTCAGGTTGTTGGGGTGGAACAGCGCGTTGTCCTGATCGCTGACCAAGTTTGCCAGAATATCTTCGACGATATGCCCGAAGGGCACGCGCGTGTCGCGGCAAATGGCGATGCGCAGGTCGAGCGGACGCAGTGCGGTATCGGTCAGGTAGGCGGGACGTCCCACGAGACGGATCTCTTCAATGAAGGTCTGCAATTCCGCGCGAAGTTCATCGGAGAGCGCGATATGGTTGTGGGGGTCAGTGGCAACAAAATTGCTGACCCAGCATCCGGTCCAGCGTTCCGTTGCCAGCGTTGCGTCGATGTCGTCCCGTGCCGTTATAAGGTCCTGGAAATCGGCATTGCGCACGGCGCGCAATTTCTTTGCCTTGTGGAAATGGGGAACCGTCAGCTTGGCGAGCTCGATATTTTCAGGCAGCAACGCATTGTCGAACGCGAACGGGTTCCAGCAAGTCAGAATCCCTTCCGGCATGTCTGGTGCGTTGAAACAATTGGCGCGTGCCTCTTCCGCGTCGGGCGTGACATTCGCGGTGAGGAACAGCCGGTTAGCGGGCAGGTTGGCGACTCGAGCCCAGGCGGTGCGGTATCTGACCTCGAACAGGCTGCCGCGTGCCGGCAACAGGCCGAATTCACCATCGCCGAAACGCAAGCAAAAGCCCGGATCACCGATGTAATCACGGTGCACCTTGCGTTGGCCGTTTTCAACGTAGGAAAAGATCGGCCCCCAATGCCCGGCTTCTATCGTTGCCGCTTCGTCGGTTGCAGTTTGCGTGAGCATGTCGCTGACCACGCGCCAGTTTTCGAGCACTGTCCCATCTTCGTCGATCTCAGCAAGCGACACCTGCGCGCTGTAAGCCAGGTCCCACGGCGTGGACTGTTCAGAAAGTGTCCAACTCAAGCCATCGGCTACGGTTTTACCCAGTGGCTGGCGGTAAAGCGTCGGACGGTCGTTGCTGTCGAGGGGTTTCGGTCCCTCGCGTTCAATCGCAGGCTCGTAGTCTGGTGAAACCTCACCGATCGAAAATCGCGTGCACCAGGTCTGGCCTGACACAACCGGCACCAGATTTGCGCTGACGAAACAATGAGTGAGGTTCAGATTGAATAACAACGCATCTTCTGTGCGCCAGTGAAGTCGGGTGGTTTCAATGCCGATCAATTCGTCGGTTTCCTGCACCGGGTCTTCATCCAGGGTGACGAAAAATCGGCGCAGCGGTTCGTCTTGTGCTTCGGGCCGGGTTTCGACTAACAAGGTGCTGCCGGCTGAAATGCCCGGGTGAATAAGCCCAGTTCCGATGACCGACAGGGTACGTGTGCCTTTCCTGATATAGGTGCAGGTCTCGCTTGCGATATGCGCAGGATTGTCGGTCCACAACGAATTTGTGAGATAGGTGGTTCCGTTATTGATGGCCTCAAGGCCGCCGCCGATTTCAAACGGGATCACCGCATCGTCGTCGCCAAATCCATAAATGAGCGTGCCGGCCGTGACCTCCACATCCTGGCTCGCCAGTCCGCCCGGCTGTTCAATATCGTCGTAGTGGCGCATGATCACATAGCCCGAAGCAGGCAATTCCGGCCGCAGTTTGTAGCCGAGAATCCGGGTGAGCTGCTCGAACGAACGCCGCTCCTTGAGGTACTCAAACTGCGTTTCAAGGGAGTAGGTATCCTGAATCAGGGCAAACTCATCGCCCAGGCCGGATGTAACTTCCTTCAGCATCAGGGCTTGATCGGGCATGATGTCCATCTGCCAGTCGGGGTAGCGCAGCGCCGAGAATGCACTGAAAGCCTGGTTGAAGGTGTTGAAATCACGGGCCAGATAATCGACCGGAAAGTCGATCAGGTCGCGCGGCTCCGGGGCGCCATAGCATGCGCAGTCGAACACGGTCGGGCAGGCCTGTTTGAAGGAGAAGCGTGTGCGCCGGCTAAACGGGTCGAGCCGCTGACCGGCGAGGTCGCTCACGGTAAGCTCTTGCTCTTCAAAACTCGCACCGCTGTCGAAGGTGATCGCCAGGACGGTGCGGTTGCGGCCCTGGGCATCAGTGTGGACCTGAAAGCCCTGCGTCTCGACAAAGCGTTCATCAAGTGTCTCGACTCCCTGGCATTCGATCCCGAAATCCGTCGCCATGAGTGGAACCGGGACTTCGGTAGGGTCGATTACGAAATAGACAAAGACCTCAGCGTGATTTGTCTTGTTCACAGCGACAAAGTCGATTCCGGTCTGCTCGATCGGGTTCTGCTCGGCGAGAAGAATCCTGCGGCCCGGAACCGTCATGATGTGACCTCCGCCATGGTTTTCACTCTTGCGCCGGTTGCACGGATGACGTAGCTCACATGAATTTCAAGGCGCGTCAGCTCGATTTGCCGTGTTTCGATGGTCTCGACCGTAATGACTCTGGCGAGCCACTTCCTGAGTGCGCGCGATACCTGCGCCTCGACAAGCGAAGTCAGTTCGTCGCTGATCGGGGCGAACAGGAGCTGGGAGATCGCTGTACCGAAATCAGGCCGGTTGAGCCTCTGGCCCTGCGCGGTGAGGAGAGTCTGCAAGACAAGCCCTTTGACATAGTCTTCATAGGTTTCCGATTTTGCATACCGTCCCCGTTCTCCGTCAAACCGGAGCGGGTAGGCAAGCGCATCGAAATGATCAGAACTTGATAAGTACATTTTGGTTTCCCGGATTGATTTGCAGCGGACCGGATGGAGAGCCAGCAGCGATGTATCCAACACCGATCGAACTGCTGTTGATTACGCCTATTGAATTCGCGGTGACCCTTGTGCCCGCCATCATCCAAGTGCCTGTCACGGTGAATACCGGCGGGCTGCCGGGGAAGATCGGCACATCGGTTTGAACTGAAAGCGGTATGTTGCCTGACGTTACCCTGAGGTTTGTCGGCACAAAGCTGGAAGAACGGCTCTGCGTACTGTCGGCGATGCTTGAGGCCTGGGTGACGGTGGGGTTACTCATGAGGTCACAGTACCTTGAGTGCCGAGTTTTTTACGTCGAAGGCAGTGGCATCCAGGACGACCTTGTGGCCCGCCGCCTCCTGCGTCACGCTGTCGGCTTTCAGCGTGATTTCTCCCCCCTTGATCGTGATCGACCCGCCGCTTTTGATCTGGATATGTATTTCGTCTTCGGCATCCTTGATGTCGATGCGCAGAGAGCTGGTTTCAAAGTGCACGCGCTCTACATCGTAATCCTGCTTGTCGAGTTCTCCGTCACGCCAGAAAAATCCGGCATAGACCATGCGGTCGATCCGGCCGCCCAAAAACTCGACCCAAACGCCGGTACCGACCGGAGGTATAGCGAAAAAACCGATCCCGTCCCCGGCATAGGGCACGCAAGGTTCCGCCCAGTTACCTTCCGTATCGGTGAGATCGTTAACTCTCACCCTGAGCCGTCCGCGCCTGTTCGGGTCATCGTTATCGGTAACTTCGCCCCGGAACTTGCCGTAAAGGCGGCCCGTGCTTGGGCGAACTATTTCGTCGATTGTGGGACCACGCACCGGGATCGTCATCAAATTACTCCTTCTAATAGATTGCCCGCATCCGAGCTGGCAGGTACCTCTCCATCGCTTTCCAGGACCACGTCCATGAAGTGATCGTCGAGGCGAATGACGTGCACAGTCTCGCTGACGCGAAACAGAATGCCCGAAAGCTCGTCGGCCACGCCGTGAAGCATACCGAGATCATGCGGAAGGATAATGCGCTCGATCATTCGTAGCGTGGTCGAGAGCTTTACGCGCTTGTTAAACCCACGAGCGGTTTCGAGTGCGATGTTCACAGCGTCGTCTTGCTCGTTGCTCTGCACTGCCCTTGGAACAAAGAAGACAACCGGAGCATCCGGGTCACCGGGGTCGGCAAACGGGTTCGCGCCTGCTGCGGAAATGCTTGCGCCAAGTCCGGCTCCGTCTTGCTGACCTTCCATCACAGAGACTTCCTGACCATCGCTAGTGACTTCGAAACTCATGACGTTTGGACAGGAATTGCTGTTCACGTGGACATTGAAATCAATCGGCGTTTGGCTGTCACCATTGTCCAATACGGGCAGGCTGAGGTCTGGGTCGCCGAGCACGAGTTCCCCGAGTTTTGCCTGAAGATAGGGTGACTGCCCCCAATGTATAGTCGGTTCAATCGTAACCGCCGGTGAGCCCGGTGTGACTGCCTCAATCGCGCTCCCCAACGCATCTTCCGGGATCGTCGCATAGGACACCCAGAAATTAAACCCGTAGGCCACGGCCTGGTCGCGTACGAATTCGAGATTGTTGGAGTTTTGTGCGAGCGGGTTTTCGTCCGGGTCAAGCGTGTTGTTTACCGGCGCATCGACTTCCGTGTTCGAAAAATCAAGCTTGATGATTTGTTCCATCACATCGTCGACCTGGCCCGACCAGGAGCCTGTAAAATGTCGTCCCGCCATCACGCTTCTGATGTCGACGCCTTTGTAGAGAATGGTGGATCCGATTCCGCCCTGTGTCTCGTGTGTTTCAATCTCGGTGACTTTGCCTTGAAACAGGACTTGCCAGTTGTCACCCTCGGCAACGCGGATCAGAACGGCCACCTGGTTGCCGACGGCCAGCAGGCGGTGTTCGGTGTCTTCCCGCCGGTCGGAAATATCGTGCATGAGGATGCTGAAACTGGTTAGGTCGTTCAACTTGTGCTCGCTGCGCACTTCAAGTACGCAGGCGCGCTGGTTATCGCTCCAGGGCGTTCCACCTGCACCGCTCACGATTTTGATAGTGGATAGTATCGTCAGTCCTCGTTTACCGGAATGCGGATGCGGTACTGGAATTGAACAGCATCCGGCAAAAGCCGGGCATTATGAGCGGTGAGCACCCAGAATGCCTCCGCATCCTTGAGGTAGTGCCAGGCGATGTGGTCGAGCCGTTGTCCCTCTTTCGAGGTATGAGCACCACGATTTTTTTTGAGCGGGATCCTGGCAGGTAGAACGGCCAGCACCCTATTGCCGCGCCTATCTGTCGTTTTGTAGACATCGGAGTATTTGGAGTAGCGGCTGTTTTTAGTAAAAGTGGCCATGAGCGTTTCCTAGATTGGGGCGATGAGGCGCCAGAGTGGTGAGATATCAGCGACGCTGACAATCGCACTCAGGTCCTGTTGAAGGCGCGTATATTCATAGGCTGCGATGGCAATTTCGGCGACAACCGAGTTGGCGCAGCGGAATTGGTCAGGCGTCATTACTTTCAGGCTCAGCGTGACGGTTGCACGTACAGGGTAGTAAAGTCGATCATGCTGGTGTTCGGTGATCGAGAAAGTCTCGATCTGAACGGGCAATATAATCCTGGTTCCGAGCCAGAGGATCACCGGTGCGATCTCGGGTGGAGTGTAATCCTGCTCGATATTCGCGAGGTCAGAGAACGAACTGACCAGGTCGCCCAGAAGACCTTTTGAAGGTTCAATCATTTTGCGAAGTGCCGCCAGACGCGCTTCCACGCTCAGGATGTTGATCGGGATTGCAGAGTTCTTCACAGCGTATGGGTCAAGGATGATCTTGAAGTCCGCGAATGTTTCCGGCACCGTAATCGGCTGAATACCTGCACCCGGTGCGGGTGCGTTGTTCTCCGTATCCACCTTCCACGGAGTGAAGTTACGGGTCAGCTCGTCGGGGTTTATATCGAACTGAACGATGTTGGGAATCGCATTGGCGATACCCGTAATCCCGGAACCCGGGAACAGCTGGATAAGCGCGCCCTGGACACTTTTTTCCGGTAGTTCCGACAGGCTCATGAGCTTGCCCCCATACGTGGTTCCATAACTAGGCTCTCGATCCGTTGGAGTTCACGGGCCGAAGGTAAACGGCCATTGCTCCTTGCCTCGCTGAGTACGGCCTGACGCAGACTGCAAATATCGGGACCAGACTGACGGAACTGGCCAAGTGCATGTGCATTGAGTACTACGGCTTTAATCCGCGACCCGGAAAGTGAAAAGCTTTCTGCCAGCAGGTCAGCAAACTGTAACACTTCGCTGGACACACCAAAGGGTACCAGGGCTAGGCGCCAGAGTTCTTTGCGCTCGCCCTTGTCGGGCAGCTTGAAGTCAAACACCTTGCGAATACGCCGATGCATGGCTTCGTCGATTTCCATCGGGCGGTTGGAGGCGAAGACGACGACCCCTTCGAATTGCGTTTCGATAAGTTGCAGAAAATATGCGGTGTCGTGATTGTAGGAGCGGGCAATTTCATTGCGCGTTTCGGTCCGTTTGCCAACAATCGCTTCAAACTCATCGATGAAGAGCATCGTGCCCGATTTGTTGGCTGCTCGGAAAAGCGAGCGCATATTTTCGGCCGTTTCACCTATGTACTTGCTTGTCAGGCTGGCTGCATCGACGCGGAAAAGCGGCAACCCGGCTTCACCGGCGAGGACACGTGCGGTCAGAGTTTTGCCTGTGCCCGGCGGTCCCTGCAACAACACGGTTAGCGCACGTTCCTGAGAATAGACCCGTGCAATCTCTGGATTTTGCCAGAGTTCGGTATGAGCTTCGATCTCGCCAACCAGTTGGCGGAGCTCTTTTTTTAGGCCCGGCTCAAGCACAAGGTCGTCAAAGCGCATGTTGGTTTTAAGCGGCACCGCCCAATCGGTCAAAGCCTCGGCGTTGATGGCTTCCTGTCGGGCGATAAGTTCGCCCAGATTTTCGACCGATGGATCCATAATCTTGTTTGGAGTAAGCCCTTTAATGTTCACGGTTTTTGCAATCGACTTTTCTGTTGCTTCGGGGAACCGGGATTTCAGCATATATGAGAGCCGGTCACGTCCGGGGCCTGGCACATGGAGCGTAAGGCGCGGAAGATCGGTATAGGCACTTAACCCCAGCCCGCGTTTTGCCATCACGCACTGGATGTGCGTTGCAGGTGCCAGCGCGGGTACGAGCATATCAAGCGTGGGTGCGGCCCAAAAAAGAATGGCATTCTGAACCTTGGCGAAACGGTGCAGTTTCTGAATGTCCTGATCGCTCAAGGCTGATTGGGGTGGCCGTACGGTCAAGACAGGCAAGCTGAGCCTGGTCGAAAGCGTAGCGAGGAAATCCGGAATGTCGGCGCCTTCATCAGCATTCAGCAGTACGATTTGCGCAAGGCCTGTTTGCAGCGCGGTAGTCAGCCGATCCAGCTCCCTGTCATACAAGCCGGAAAACGCCTTGCTTGCCTTGCCTCCACGGATGAGCCGGCGCAAGAGCCGGGGCTCAAGCCCCGATTTGCCGGCGAGCCACTCCAGCACAGCGAGATCAAGTTCGAACGCTATGGGCTGACTGGGTCCCATATCACGCGCGTGGGCGAGACGCCATATATTGAGTGCGCTATCGCTGGTATAGATCGGCTCGATACCGTGTCCGAAACCCTGCCGAAGCAGCAGCTCCGAAACGTATGCGAAGCCGGTCCGGTCTTCGAATTTATCTGATAGCGTCGGGTCGAGGGATTGCGCGATCAGGCAGCGGAGCATGTCGATCTCTGCGTCCGTCAGCCGAAACACCTCGCAAAGTTTAACGAACCTCGAGTCGCAGCTGTCAGTTGGCCGCGCTTGTTCCTGCCTGTCTTCGGCCAGGGCGCCTTCGACCGTGCTCATGATCGCGGCGACATCATGCTGGAAGACAGAGGAGAATTTATTACTCATACGCTTCCGATCCAGAACGGTTGGCTGACGCTGTCACGGACCCAGAGCTGAACGTATGCAAGCGTTGTGTCGTCGGTGGCGGTTGGCAGAATAAAATCGAGACTTCGGGCACCGGAAATCGCGCATTGCCCGTCGGTGAGCGCGCCCAGATTATCGACCACTTCAATTACGGTACCGCCAACAGCGAGGCGAATGAAGGCACTATGCGCGCCGGGCGGCGCCATCGCGTTCAGATCGTAGTCACCATCAAGATCGATTCGGAACCGTCGCGGTACCGTTGGCGTGATCGATGCGATATGCGGATTGAGCGTAAATGCAATCCTGTTAGACGGGATCTCAACCGGCACCTGTGCACCCTCGCGCTCCAGATACTCGGTCTTTGTAACACCAAGCTGTGCCGGTCCCGGTTCGAGGGCCAGCAATGTTGGCACGCCGGAGACCAGGCGCTCAACCGAGCTGGCGAATGTGATCACAACGCCGGTACGCTCCGTGCGTATTGCCCAGCCATGTGGTGCATTGTCAGTGAAGTCTACACGCAGTGTCTCAGTCGTATTACCGACCGGGACCGAGAGATCAACGCCAACAAATTGGTCAATGGACGCGCCCTTCAGGGTGAAGTCGAGGTCGGTGGGCGCTGCCCCGAGATAGAGCTCGGCAGGGCTCTTTTTGAACTGGCGATCGATCGGGCCATCGACACTCGGGAAACTCGCGGTCACGGTGCTTTGCATCGAAAACAGTTTCGGGCCCATGTTGGGCACCACGAGTTTTCCGATAGTTAGGATCGGGCTCGCCAGGGAGGTGGGCATTTCCGGCTGCAGCTTCACGTTCTTCACTTTGAAATATAGGCTTGGGCGGATCGCACCACCCTCGTACCCGGCCCACACCGTAAGTGCTTCGTTGTCAGATTTCACAACAACCTCAAGCTCGAATTCGTTACCTTCATCGGTCAGGTTGGTTTCGAAAACCTGGGTGCCGCCGATGAAACGCTCATCGTTGAGTTGCGGATAGTCCAATAATGTGGCGAGCGCGTGGCCAAGCAGGTCTTGTTCGATCAGGTGCGGTTCGTTGCTCGCGTTGTGATGCGCCGTCAAATGGTAGTAGAGCGTAACCGGTTTGGAAAAGCTCGCCGGGACCGGCGGGTCAATCGCACTGTTTTCGTGGATAGACTGCTTTCCCTCGGGATGAAAATGAAAAAGGAACACATTCACCATATGCCCCATCGGCGACACGTCGAGGGGCGACACGGAACTCGTGTTCACTGTCACCATATTGCCGAGCCGCCGCTCAATGTTTTCCTTCAAAAGCGTTTCCAGGCTGCTGGTGACATCGGAGAGGTTCGTAACCGCCATCACCTCCCTCCCTGCCGGTCCCAGACCGAGGCAAACCGGATCCGACCGATTTGCGACGCTTCTTCGGCACTGCGTGGAGCGCGCAACGCTACCTGCTCGATACGCGTTTCGTGGTGGTGACGATGGATCTCTTTGACGACCTCACGCGTGACTTCACGTACCGTTTCGGATTCCAATAGCAAAGGAGCACCTTCATCGGCGGGCTCGAAGTCCGCGGCTGTGATACGTGGCACGGACTCATCCTTTTCCACACCATGAATTTGTGAAAGCGCCTTCGCCAGATGTGCTTCAAGATCCACCAGTGCGCTACGGTCATGTAATTCCGGCAGGGGTAACGGATCGGGGCTGTCAGGAGCCGCGAGCGGGGCTGAGGGTTCGACGCCCTCAGCTACTGGTCCGGGTATAGGCGGTGATGCTTCGTGAACATGGATGTGTTCATGCTGATGCGTCACACTAACTGGCGCCGGTTCGAATTGGGCCTTCTGAATAACAGGCTCATCAGTGATTTTCGTTTGTTTGGCCTGTGCAACTTTGGCCGGGACCTGTTCTATCACCCGTTCGGTAAGGCGCTCAATGCGTTCTGGCGTACTTTTTTCGAGAGGGTCAGGGATAAATAAATCTTGATCAAATTCCTCCGTGGATGGATTGATATCAGGCGAAACAATTGCCGCTGGAGCTTCCTTGACCCCGGTATGCGATTGAGGCGTTTTGGTGTCAACTGCCGGTTGGGCAGCCGCGACCGGAGACTCGGGTGCTTCAACTTCATGCGTCAAGGGCATCTCGGCTGGGAAAGAACTTTCCTGGGCTCCATAGTTTTCAATCAGTTTCTCAAAATAGCCTTGCATACCGAAGAACCTCATTCGCGCCAGCCAGGCATTGACCGGGTGCCCTGGTTTCGGATTGTTTCGATTAAGGCTGACCGCGTTTGCCGTGAAAGCGCGAGAATCTCATCAAAGCGCCAGTGATAGCTTGATGCCAGAATATGAATTTGAGCCAGAAGTACCTTGACCCGCGCTTTGAGCTTCGCGGTGATCCAATCGCGTAGCGCGAAGTGAAAACTTTGCTCGGTGGTGCAAGCAGGGCAAGCAGCCCTGATGTTTTCTTCCAGGACTGGGCAAGCCCGTTCAAGATACTTCTCAAGCGTGGACAGATCCCCTGGCTCGGGCATCGCGTTCTTCCAGACCAAACCCACGAGATCGGATTTCTCATTCGCATTCCGAATCATGTCTCGCGTGGGCAGCGCCAAAGGTGCGCCGTTGAAATCCGGTGAGTCGTGTTTCACAATCTCGGCGGTCAGTGCGCTGATAAAAGTGCGGAGCGAAAACTCGACACCGAAAATCTTCCGGCAAGATCCGCAAGTAATGTTGTGACCAACCACGTCGCCAAAATTCCCTATGCAAAAATGCGCAAGCATCAGTTCGAAATCGACAATTGGCAATGCGCCAAGATCCTCGGGCCCGATGAGGCCAACGCCCGGTTGCACCGCAGCCTCCAGAGCCCGGTCGGGGTCAGCACCAAATTCAAAAAGCAGGTGCTCGTTCAATGGTGCCAGCGTATAGTCCGAACGCCCATCGGCACCGTAGATGCACCGTCCGCGTACCGTCTTCATTTATGTCACTTCGGTTCGAGATACGTCGTTATCGCGTATTCATGCTGTATAGTGAACGACAAAAACGTGTTTGCCTCGGCATTGGAATCGAGTGCATCCCAGGCAATGGAGGTAGGCAGACAGTAAAAAAGCTCGTGCTTGATCCGTCGACGCATCTGGCTGTCATTCACGTAGATAATAATGTTCTTCTTCATCTCGTCGATCGACACCTTCCCCGCACTGATTGGGTCGTGGACGAATCCAAACCAGTTGATCAGGGCGACATCCAAGATCTGGGCCTGCTTGATCTCGCATGCCTCATAAGTAACTGCACCGGGGCTAAAAACTGAATGAAGTTGGGTTCCGCTTTTCGAAGGGTTCGCCGCAACGGTGCTTTTGATCGCGCCGATCGACGTGATCGCGGCCACAAGAGCTTGATCAAGGTACATCTCGAAGTAAGCATTGGTGAGCGGGACCGAACGGACGGTAA
This sequence comes from Nitrosospira sp. Nl5, assembly GCF_900102495.1. Classification (GTDB taxonomy): domain Bacteria; phylum Pseudomonadota; class Gammaproteobacteria; order Burkholderiales; family Nitrosomonadaceae; genus Nitrosospira. The sequence goes on from NZ_FMVQ01000002.1 coordinate 327,323, forward strand.
CTGGTACAATTGCCATGTGAGCCTCCTGTTATGCTGATGGCTGCTGGAATTTGTGTTGAATATGCAAATGAATGAATTCTGCCGGGAAATTTGGCGCGAACTTGACCCAGACGTTCAAAATACCAAGCTGGATATCGGCAAGCGATGTTGTGAACTCATTACATTGAACGTCGTAGGCCTCGTCGGCGGTCGTGCCGCGGAATGCACCTTTTTCGTATAGCCCCTGCATGAACGATTTCCCCATCAACTCGATATTGGCCCAGGTGGTGGCATTGTTGTTCTGGAACACATAGCCATCGAGCGCGCGCGTGACAGAATTCTTGATGAAATCAGTCGTCATGCGCACATTGATGTAGGCGAAATCACGGTTGCTGAAGGCGTCGTCGCCCGCCAATGTGCGGGCGCCCCAACACACGGCACCTGTCGACTTGATGCGTAACGCGTTGATAGCCCGCGGATTGATCACACCGTTATCGGCATTAGACATCGGATATTCCAAACCGGTGGCACCAATAAGTGGAGCTGAAAGACCTGCGGCCGCACGCCACACGCCAGAACGTGCAATGGTACCTGCAATCACACCGGCAATCGTTCCGCAAGGGTCGACATTTCTTTCACTTGCACCAATAGCCGTGGTAGTTCGTGGCCAGAACGTACACGAAACCTCGGGCACAATGCCGGTTTTGAAGTCGGCCAAATCGGCTATTATCTCATCGACATTCGACCAGGCATGGTTATCGCTGCGCGGATCCACTATCAGCAAAGCATTGCTATCGCGTGCCGCATTGCTTGCCGCCCCCCAAATCAGTGATCGGTCGTCATCGGTTTGGTTGTGGCCGCGGGTGAGGATCAGCATGTTGTAAATTTCGACTTGTCGCGACACTGTCTGGAAGATGTCGTTGTAATCATCCAATTGAGGCGCAATGCCATCAGACCCTGGCGTACCACCGTCCTGGCCAAGCGCACCACTTGGACGGTTTGCTGTGGCTCCGCCGAAGTAAGCTGCCACTGGCGCAGAGATATTGACCAGACCGGCCGCATTGGATGCGCCAACAGCACCATCAAGGCGGAACCCCTGGATTCGAACGCCGATGCGCGAGAATCGCCAGTGCGTTCCGATCGAAGCATTCATGGCAGCCACGAGACTGTCGAGATTTGCCTGAAGATTGGCAATTGACTGAGGTGTCGCCGGGTTGGCATCGTCCAGAAGACCCTCTGCGCCCTCCATTCCCCAAGCGATATCTGTGGCTGAACCACCGGTGGTGCCATCTGAAAAATCGAGGGTATAGGGTGGGACTCCCGGGGCTCCCGGGACCAAGGTTAGTAAACCATGGATATTGGAGAGGTCGCCGCTGGCGGCAAACGGTTTTGTGTAGAATCCATTCATTGCGGGACGGAACTGCGAGTAGTACCCGGTTTCGAAACCTCCACGTGCTGCACCAAGACCCAACACACCGGTCGCATCATTACTGAGGGCAGGAAGGATACGGATCATTCGCGTCCCTTCAGTGCTGTTAACTGCGATGCGCAGGGCGACTGGGGTTCCAGGTGAGGTTCCATCGGTTCCATTACCCACAAGAGTGACATTCACCCGGGCGGACAGGCTTTGCGCGATCAGCGCATTATTAATGCGGGAGGCAATGCCAGCCAGCGTAGCCGTAGTATCACCGGGGGTGGTAATGCCAAGCCCAAGATTGACGTTGGCCTGATGGACGCCGTCGATCTCAACCACGATCGTCGGATCGGTAAGGGCATAGACCGTTGTCAGGAACGCATTTTCATCGTCAAAATAGATACCGGATTGGCTGAACGCATCATTGTTGACGTTCGGTATGGGTAACACCGTCGCCGTCTCAACCTCGATGCTCACCAGCGCGGACGCTCCATTCACAACGTTCTCAATGTAGTTCGAGGAAGCCGGGTCCATCGAAAGGTTCGAGAAGATCTCTTCGTCTTCACGACCAAGTCGGCCTTGTGTATCAACCGTTTCACGATAGACCGTGAGGTTGAAGGTCAATTCCGGGTTGGCCGTGTTGTAGTCGACCACGGTCCGGATCATGTTGCCAAGAATACCTTCATCTCGTGCGGTTATCGTCAGCACGGGGCCCAAACCAAATTCGGTGCGTAAAGCAAGATTCGAAGGCACCGCATTTCGCGCGGATCGTATGACTACGGCATCGCTGCCGCCTGCGGTAAAGAATTGGCGCATCTGCACTGCTAATTCGCCATAGGACAGGTCTTCTCCGAAGCGCTCGGTGAATTGGTTGTAACTTCGAATACTTACCGGTTCGCCGACCGGGCCCATTCTTGCCATACCTATAGCAAGAAGCCGGTTCGATACCGCGCCTCTCACTACACTCAGACCGGATGGATGTTCGAACGCTCTCACTCCCGGTGAAAATGCTAATGACATATTTAAGCCCTCCAAAAATGAATTAAATCAATATCGTTAATATGTCCCAGAAAGATGCATTAATCCGAATTTTCCAATTTACGTCAAAACCGGCAAGAATTTAACGTACAAAATTGAAAAACTGTCATTCCCCCTCCTCACCTGTTCGTGTTGAACCGAGAACACTACCAGTATATTAAAGAGTTCTTCTTTACTAACGTTTCGGAGTTCATTCTACCGCAAGAACACCCTTGAAAGACTTGATTCACCTGGCTTCCAGCCTCAAGGTGGTGACATCAAGTTGCAGGGCTTGCACAAAGAAGCTTTGTACATGGTGATCGATTGCCTGCATGACTTGAGTGGCCCTATCCCCGAGCAGTATTTGCAATTAGATATAAGTAGATTCACTATCTTACATCAGTAGTGTCCGGTTTATAGTTAAACCAGTAACGCATGCGCAAAGATCAAGCGCTAACGCGGGTTCTCAAGCAAATTATTTTGGGGCCGATTTGAAAACAACAGCTTCATACCATACGGGTTGACGCGCTCCCAGATGGGTATACCCAAGCGGGTCACCATAATGAGACGCTTTTTTTGTCTCAATAGGATTGTTTTGCTATTTCCGGTATGCCATTGTCTGAGGCTCTAAAAGCTAACGAGACGGATCTGAGGCAATGCTGGGCAACGTAACATTGGAATAACCCATGTATTAAACGGACTTCAAAATTCCGAGGGTTCCGGCTTACAATCCCTACTTGGGTTCATAGCTCGTCGTAGGCCACGTCTGCCGGAACTGCCCCCGCCTGCCGATCGGCAGTAAATCACTCCCAAAGTATCCTGTTCATGTCGCGCTCGGCGGAGACAACCGGCGATGCAGGATGTTCCCACCCCAGGTGCTGGAGTGCGCCACCTTCATGGTGCGTCGCTTTCCGAATGGAGAGGTTGAGTCCTCCGTTCGCCACAACGCATACTCACCCGGAATGAGGGGTCCGGCGCGCAGCCTAGACGCCGCGTGTAATCCTTGGCAGAAGACCGAATGTGCCTGGAAAGCCTGCCGACTTTGACGGCACCGACTGATTCAGATGGTAGCCGATGATACACTGCTGGTGCTACCCCATAAAAAGGGTAAAAAAATAAAGATTTGACTTATCTCAAGCCGTAGTCATTCAGTGATTCCTGGCTCGGCCCAAGCTATCATAAGTGCGGCAACGTACAGAGAACAGGAATTGCAGCGTTCATACTCAGCCATATACAATAAGGGCGGCCCAAGCGGTTCCCCAGCAATCTGATAATGGCGACCCCTGCCCCGCAAAAGAGCCGGCAAGGTTGTAAGTCCTGAAAATGTGTAATAGACAGGAAATCCCCTGTCTATCTCCTTATTCCCTCAAAAACAATAAAGGCCCTCCATGAACCAAGGCCATAGGTCGTGAAGTCATGGGCTTTTTCCTACGGCTTCGAAAGTACGCATGGACGCCCGGCCATATTCGCGGTCTTGCAAGCATGTCGGCTATCGTCGCCGGGCTTGGCTTCACGCACGATGCTTACAGTGAAAAAGGCGAGAGGGCGCCCGGCAGCCAAGGCAATAGACCCGAGCCCATGGTCTTCGACTTGGTTGACCCGCTCGGCGCGCCGAAAGGCAAACTCGAGGTCAATACTTTGCTGGATTATTCGCCGCGCTCAGGCCAGGTTGAATGGTCGCCGGAAGTTGAATATTCGTTCGCGAAAGGGCATGCGATCGAATTTGAGCTGCCGCTTGAGAATACAACGCGAAAAGAATATAAGGTTTCCTTACAAGGCACTTTTGGCCATTTGGCAAAAGGGCGGATGCTTCATGGCTGGCAGGCCATCGGCCGCCGGAAGATAGAGGAAAAAGTGTATGCGGCGGAACTCCTCTATTTAAACGATTATCGATTTTCCAATCGGTGGAGCACGATGAATATGGTTGGCGCCAGGCATACCGCGCTCGGCAAATCCGGCGATATTATCGGCTTGATGAATAACAGCTTGTTTTACAGTTATTCGGAGCATTTTATACTCGGGGTCGAATTGAATACCGAAATCGGAAAGCATGACTGGCGTTATCGTTTAACCCCCCAAATTCAGTACGTTGCCGGTAAAGGCGTATCAATCCAGCTGGGAGGGGGACCCTCACAATTGAATGAGACGAGCAAAACCGAATGGTTGCTTACCTCGCGCGTTATTTATGATTTTTAGTTAGTGTTACCGGTTTAACATCTCGCCAGCGTCTTATCAGCGCTCCCTCGGCATGCACCTATCCCGCATTCACCCCAACAGGCACAGCCGCATGCAAAACTGCTCCGAATTGCCCATATTCCTGCAACGGGTCCGGCAATCTGAATCGTCACCACCACCGTCCTCCACAGTCGGGCATTCAATTCTGCATCGTTCAAAACTGACTCCATTTTCAAAAAATCTCTCGCATATGACTTGGCATGCAGATGGTTCAAGGGTCGGTCCAAATCTGATTCCGGCCAATGCCTGCATTTGCAGTCCCTTCTCAAGGGAGCCGGAAACCGCGCGCATACGGTAGTTTCCACCCGTTTTATAAAGCGAGGCCTCCGCGGTGAAACTGGGCATATTCATTTTAATTGCCTCCGGAAATAATGGCTTCGATGATCTCACATGGCGGCATTTCGTTAAGGAAATGCCGATCAAATAAATTTCCGCACGCACCGGGAGTGGCCTGCGAAGTTGCGGCAAACGAGTGTCGCAACGTTCAATTTGCCGTCTTTACTGGGCAAACAGGAGGCCACCGATTGTGAAGGGAGGAAGCCCGCCAAAGAAACGGCATACGAGTTCGCTTCCCCCATTCGCCCTGCATCTCAAGTACGCGCCCAGATCCGGGTCCGACTGAAAAGCCGACCGGAAACCAAATTGCGGCATAACTCCTCCGATGCCGACTGAAGGAACTCCGCCGGAAGCGGCCCTTCCCCGGTATATGCCCATGGTTGGGCCAAGTGATGCCTCTGCATTAAACTGTGGGATGTTCATTTCAAAATCCTCCTGATTAAATATTCCAAAGCAGCAGTCTCCGGTTAAAACAGCAATGAATGCAAAGAGACCGAGCTCTGGCGTGAGTTCTCAAGCAAATAATTTTGATGCCGGTTTGAAATCAAAAAATTGTTAGACTTTTAACCAGATACTACTGTCCGGGAATAATGGTTTCGGCGATCGTATAATGCAGATATTTCCTTAAACTTCACCTAATACTGCATGAATCACCCGCATGGCGCCTCCCGATGTACAGACACATATATCCGTCGCTGCATCGCATTCGCATGTCCAGTCCCGCAGCTTTATACGCTGGGGAATAACTGATCCTCTGCTCGGTGCATCAGTCGCGCCCGCTGCAAGATAATGGCAGTCGCTGGCGTGACGTAGTGCGGCATCAGCTGTAAATCCAGGTATATTCATGGTATTCATTTCGCATCTCCTTTCAGTTCGTTGGGTTTGTGGGGATTCCGTTGGATTTAGCGGTCGTAGTACGGAGACATCTTGGTGACGAGGAATGGAAATTCCTCAGTCACATCGACACGCACAAAGAACTTCTCGACGAAATCAGTGTTACGGTTGGTATAAGAGAAAATGACTTTAAGGATTTTCCGGGTGCTGCTCAGTGATGACGGGACGACTTCCACCCCGGTCATTGAATAATCGTCACCGTATTTCTCGGCCGCCTTGGTATAAATGGCGGGATAACGCATGGCCAGGTAATTCAGTGCCCGGTGCTCATCTGTCGCTCCTGCGTTATCCGTCATTTGCATAATCCTGTCGAACAACTCCTCGGCTGCCGGGCCAAACTGCTTGTCATTAATTTTCTCCGGCTTCGGAATAGCCTTGATGAGTGCGTCGCGGCCGAAAGAGTAGATCTGGTCGAAGACCACGATCGGCACCATTAATCCATTACACATCTGCGGGGGCGCGATAGGGCCGCGCAAACCGATGACGACATCAATGTCGCTGGGAGCAGGCGCAGGGCGAATTGCATCCACCAGCAGGTCGGTATCCGCCGGATCGCGCGGCTGCAGGAGATAGGTTTCCAGGCCTTGTATGGTCAGCACCCAGCATAATTGGCGGACCAGGTAGCGGTTCTGCCGCTGGGACAGAACTGCATGAAAGGCTTGCTGGTCGGTTTTCCCGGTGGTTTCTGTCCGCCCGGTCGCCTGGGCAAATTCCTTTTCCGCCGCAAGGTTCGGGAAACGCGCCTCGACCCGGCCGATAGCATAGACAAACGAGATTGTTCCCATACCATTGGGACTCATCCCCTCGCCTCCTCCACAACTACTACAGCTTCCCGCTCCAGCCTGCGGCGAAATTGCCATGTTTGAAGGAACCTCGGAATAAGGCATCGCTGCTCGCACGTCATTTACACTACTTGCCTGATTAGACGATTGTTCGGTCGTTTCAATTTGTTCAGTCATATTGTTGCTCCCTAAGTGTAAGGTTATTCGTTTTGCCCACTTCGTCCATTTCGTCCCATTTAGTTTGCTTGGCCTTTTTTTGCCGGCCCTTGCCATGCTATTCCAGCCGAACTTTCCTATCTTGACCGCCGGCCAGTGAAAGCCAGCCAGCGGTTGAGTTTGGCTGCCCGGCGTTCACAGCCTCCACAAGGCTTTATTCCGAGATAGGAGCTTGTTCGCTTAACCACGTCGCCAAGCCCGATCTCATCACCGGTGATAAATCCGGGCAGGCGCACCCGGTGGGGTTGTTCTCCTTTGCCTGGCGAGCTGTTCGTTTCGCTCATTTCCCCCGGTTCGTCTCTTTTCCTTGCCCTGGTCATGCTATTCGCCTCTTCGCATTCGATATCATCAGAATTTGGTAGGCGGCACTCGCGTCCAGCAGAGGAGGAACCACCGAGGCTCGTCGTGCCCCGGGGATAAGCGCGAGTTTGATCTGCGCCGCCGTCGCTGTGGGAAATTCCGACCACAGCAGCGCAATGGCACCGGTTACAAAAGGCACGGCAACGCTCGTGCCTCCGAGCGTAAGCGATTTGCCTTCCGAACCTAAACTGGTAATGTTGTCGCCCGGTGCGCTTAACCCCCGCATACCAATCGAACTGCCCAGGTTCGATTCGTTGCTCGGCCGGCCATTCAGGTCGCAGGCTACGACCGGAATGACCCAGGAATGGCGGGTAATGGCTGAGCTCCCCAGGGTGCCCTGATTGCCCGCTGCCGCGACAATCAATACGCCGCGTTTGAGGGCCAGAGTGAGCACCTCTTCCAGCACGTGTTCGCCCCTGGTGGAAGGTTGTGCCAGGGCAAGACTGAGATTGATGACCCGTGCGCCTGCGTTGATGCATTGGAGGATTGCGGCTGCCAATTCCTGCGGTGTCGCGCTGGGCATGTGTTCGCGCCCCGAGGTTGTCTCGGTAAAAATTGGTCGTATGAGGAGGGTACAGTTGGGGCAGATAGCAGGCGCGGTGGAATTCCGTTTTGCGGATAAGATCCCGGTGATAAAAGTTCCGTGAAGGCACGCCGTGCTATTGGCCTGAGTACAGCCGGTGCCGTTATTGCCGGGAATCTCGCGCACATGTTCCGCCGCCAAGCCGGGATGCTGTATCGCAACAGGCCCATCAATCAGTCCGATCCTGACTTCAGGGATGCCGCTGGTGCGTTCCATCAAGGCAGGAAGCTTAACTAATTCCGTCGGAAGCATAGCGCGTTATTCCTTGGGTCTCCCTGGCAGCTATTAAAAAGCAGTACGGTAGCAGTAGTAATGCCGTTGCCGATGACCGGGTTGCTTTGTTTGCGGCCGGCTAATTGTCATGTTGCACCGATAATAAATACTCCTCCCTGAGTCGTTCGGTGCGCTACCGAACGTAGCATCGCCCGGCTTCTTTCCATTGGCCCAAAAAGGGTTTTTAAGGCGAAGATTGCTTGTTGATGGAGCGGCCCCGGTAGATGGAGGATAGGATAAAGGCGCCAGGGCTGTTACCTCATGAAAGGGGATCAATCTATCCATCGTCATACTGCCCGGTAAAACCTGCCTACAATTTCTCGGGAATTTTGAATCCCAAGTAAGTCAGGTTGCTGATCCCCATTAAAATGAGCAAAGTTTCGGGAAACTCCGGGATCGACATGCCGTCCGCGACATAGCCGATGAACACCGTTCCCAGGACAAGCGTCCATATGACGACTTGGAGTCGATGGAAACTTATGCCGTTGCCGTCGTCGCATATATCCCGCCAGAATCCCCTTGATTGTACTGGTTGAGGCGGATTTCCCTGCTGTAAGGACAATTCGGCAATCTTTTGCGAGATAGCGGTTAATTGACTCTCGTTATCTTGGGCAATGGCCGCGGGATTTTTTTCCTTTTGCTCCTTGAGATTCTGTTCTTCCTGGCGAAGCGCCGTGATTTCCTTGACGGTGCCGTCCTGGGTCCCGGATTTTTTGCTGTTGCCAATCAATATGGCGCTCAGTCCGGTGGCGCCGCTGATGCCCAGCAGGATAAGCGCCTGTTGGGGAATGTATTCCATCGTGCCGGTCAGTATCCAGACGCCGACAAATGCCAGCACCACCAGCAATCCCCAGAATGCCATCTGGCTTTTTCCCAGGCTGTAATAGCCAGTATCCTGGTCCCTCAACATGTTCGTTTTATTGGCTATCAGATAGTAGGAGACAAATAGAATCAACAAGGCGCCAGCGATAATGGACAATATTTCCGACGTTGGCGCGACATAAAAACAGAACGGATGGGCAGATTGCACTACCAAAGGCAACTCATTGCTCACCGCAAGGGTCACTTCGATTGGCATGACGTACTCATTCTTGCTTTTGAAGAGCATATCCCATGCTTCGCGCGAATCTTTGAGCGCTGAATTGCGGTCGAGATAAAAGCTGAAGCGCAAGGTATTTCCGTCATCGAGCTGGGATATGGCCGACGGCAGGTTGGCCATCCTTATCCCATCAAACAGCAGAATGGGTGTTCGGGTCGCGCCGGTCTGCTCAAGTTCCGATTTCAGCTTCCTGGCAACCTGGCCGGTAGCCTTGATGTGCACCCTTTCGCCCATTTTAAAAAGAAAGTCTTCCTTGTTTTTTCCTTCATTTTTACCCACGATAAAAAGCCGGCCTTTTTGAATATCCTGGATCTCATTCGTTACTGCGGGATCATGGGGCTGGGAGGCAGATGAAATTTCGCTGGGCGCCTCCTGCGCGGCGGTTTGGGGGAAATAAGCAAATAGCGTGAACATCACCATCGTTACGATCAGGCAACGCATCGGAATTTCCCTCCTTTAAATAGCCAAGAGATAAATAGCCAGGAGAGCGGCAGCCGGCCCAACGTTCCAGCAGGCGGTGTTATAACCAAACCGGCGAATGCCGATATCGAGCTCCCAGCCGAAGCCACTACCCTACTCGGAGGTGAGCAATGCACGCTACTCATGTTGGTCAAGACTGATTCGTTCAAGATAGGATGCCGGGTCAAAGCCCGGAATGACGAAAATGATGAAATTCATCGTATTTTGCTGATGGATAAATAATGCTTGCAGGAAACGAACAAGTGACCCAAAGCTGATTCTTCCATTTATTTTCCAGAAGTTTTCCGAAAGACCAGCCGCGCAGCACCTTAACCTCACTTTTTTATAGCAGATTCACGCCCTTCAGTCGGCGCTTCGTACATTTCCGCTGTTCCCGAACCTGAGTCCTATGCCCTGTTGCTTGCCGGTCTCGGCCTTGTCGGCTTCATGGCGCGGCGCCGCAATAAATGAATAACAGGCTCGGCTTTTTGTGCGACTCGGTGCGGCAACGTACAGAAATTGGCCATCGCGGCGTTTATGCTACGTACTCACTTGGTGAAAACAAGACTCGCCGGGGGGAGTGGAACTTAAGCGCCCTTCTCACCACTTTCAACAACGACTGGAGGAGACTTATTATGCGTTACTTGAAACCTGTCCTCACCGCGGTAACATTGGCATTTGCGCTGACTGCTTGCGAATCGAAGCAGGAAGAGCGCCGGGAAAATGTACTGGAAAACAAGGCTGATATGACGGAAAAGAAAGCGGAAAACGTGCGCGAAAGCGGAGAGAGGGCGGCCGACCGGATTGAAAGGCAAGATCCCGGAATGGATGCCCCCTCCACCGACCGCGCCGCCGAGGCTGTGCGCGACACCTCTGAATCCCGCGCCGACAAGTTGGAAGACAAGGCTGATCGTATCCGCGATAAAAAATAGTATGTGATCCGTCGAATCGCCCCTTGGCCGGGGCGGTGTTGTAACGCAACCCGGTAGCCTGTCAGCATCTGCGAGGTTGTGTGTGCTATCCCCGGCTGAGTAGATCGATGAGCCGGCGTAAGCGTCCTGGTCCTCGTTGGCGGGACCCCCTTTTTATGCAGATAAAGCAGGCACTCCGGCAGCGTTTCATCTCCTATAAAATGACATCCGTCTTTTGATCTAGCGGTAAAGGTTGTCAGTACTTGGGTTCGTTCGAGCCGGAGTGTCATAAAACCTTGCACCCATCAAGTCTGCAAGTCCGCGAGGTCGGATATGGTGTCGTATTCGTAATACCGCTTGTAATCGACCATATCACCCGGTGTAACAGTATCCTCGAAGACGCTATATAGCGGGTCGTCGATCCGGTGAAACTGGAGCGTATCCGGCGCGCTCATATCGGGTACGTAGGCAGAGCCCGCATTTCTTTCCTGCCATGCCGCCCAGATGCGATCCACGTTACAGTGATGCAGGAAGAAGACCGGGTCGTTCGGGGATGATGATAAAGACATATCTCCGCCTATCCAGATATGCACGCTGTTGTGAATGGCTTCGCTCCCGACCCATCCCTCCACATAATTCCTGACGCCGCTCGACGAAAACGAATTGAACGGCGGCGCGTCGTACGCGGTCTGGTCGCGGATGACTGCACGTACCTCATTTCGGGTCGGCAGCCTTCCGCCCCCGAGAGCGCGGTCCAGTGACCGGTCGACGATTTGCAGGTCACCTGTCCTCAAGCTCATTTCCAGGCGTACGCGCCAATCCGCACGGGCAAACTGGCCAAGGTTCTGGTTGCTCCAGATCGGGGATGTGGCAGGTTCATCCAACTCCGCATCGGCTGCCCAGTCCCAGTATGGAATTCTGAAATTCGTATTATTGACCGCCTGCCGCAGGAATCCTTCCAGGGTTATCAGGAAATACCGGTGCCAGGGCAAAAATGCCGGACCGGAATGCGCCGCATTGCGATCATTCTGATCGGGCGGAGTCATCATCATCATCGACTGGTGATGCCAGAAGACGAACATGTCGTACATCGACAAATCGTCCCGCCCGGGCCACGGGAACTGCGCCGGATCTTTAAGCCTTTTCACTCCCTCGATATACATCCGGGCAGCGGCGGCGTCAGTGAGAAAATTGCGGCGAATCATGAGCGGCCTCCTTCGTGGTCATGATTATCGCCGTTGTCGTGAGCATCGTGAGCGGCATGCGGAGCGGAATCGGAGAAAGCATCCGGATAAGCATCCATCACTTGTTTCATCAGGTCGACCGCCGAAGCGTATGTCACGAACGGTGTGGCGTGCGTGTAGACCTGCCCGTCCTGGTCTACCGAAAGATGCATGCCGGCCGGTTTTCCATCGACCTCGATGCGGTAGGTAGTGATGATTTTGATATCATGCCCCTTGTGCGTGAGCTGCCGCACGCTTGTCGCCTCATGCCCACCGCCGTGAGCTCCGCCATGGGAAGCGATATACGTGGGAAATTTTTTCTTGACCCAATCGGGATGGGATTGAGCGCCCCCGGTTGGCGAATAACGCTCAAGCACGGAGGTGTCCGGCGTCCTGATTGGCTCGTCTGGTTTTTTGCCCCCGGCACCGGGAGCATTCTTGTCTTCCATAAATAGTTCCTCCACAAAAATTCAGAAAGAAGAAATGATCATCCTTGTATTTCTCCATTGCTACCGTAGCCTTTCGTCGCGAAGCCGCCGGGTAATCGTTGCGCTGATCCGGCCTCCTCCTCCGACTCCTTCTTGCAAGTCAGCTCAAAGAATAGGAATATCTTCAGCAACGCCTTTCAGCTTCAATACTTCATAAGTGAGTTCCGCACCGGCGGGATCGACCACGCGCCCCCTGCTTCGTATCTTGACCCCTATGGTTTCGAATTCCTGCTGGGCCTCATCTCCCAGATTCACCGGCGGCAGAATCAGCGCAAAATCCAATCCGCCCGCGTCGGCATTGGGTTGCAGAATCACCGAGACAATCAATCCCAGGATGGATTGTTCCTGGCTGATATCATTTCCCCGGAAGACCAGATGGCCTTCAGCGCCGTCGTATTCAAGCTGGGAATCCGGCGGGGTTTCGCTTGCTCCCAGCGGCATGAAAACCTGCGGAAAAAATACGATATGCGTGGAGTCGTCGCAGCCGCTCAAGGTGAAGCGATTTGGTTGCCTGTCCGGCAGCTCAGGCTCGGGTTCACCTGCTTCCAGCAGCGCTGTTTTTGCATTCTGGGAAGCATGTATGCGCACTCCCCTGAATTTTTCCGGAAAATCTTTCCATACATAAATCGCATCAATGGGAGAAATGACCTGGGTTGCAATGCCTTCGGGGGGATCGGCAACGAAATCGAAATCAAAAATTCCGTCCGGGGGCGGCTGAATATAGATGTAAGGCACCAGCCGCGGATTGGACCAGCCTCCGGTAGGCACTGTGCCCGACGCGTCGATTCTCAGTTGGGGCGGGAAACTCTCCAGAACCGCAAGCTCGACTTCGGTAACTTCCAGAATTTTCTTCATGGCTGATCCTCCGGGATTTCGCGATGGGTTTGCGTACGTCACGCGCGCAATAGTTCCCACATTCTTATTATTTATAGTCCATGAAACGGAAAAGACAAGTCATTCTATTTTTCACGCTGCTATTTTGATTCGGGTGAGCGAAATGGCGCGAACGTCTGCCAGTGAAAGGCGGTTTCAGCTCCGCGTTCGCTGCCCAGCCGCATGTTTTGCGTACGGATCGATACCGCCGGACTGGATTCGGGGTCAAGCCCGGAATGACGAAATTTATCGCTTCTTGCATTCGCGCGAATTTTTGCTATCCATATCTTAAAGCGACTGTGTTTGCATGTCTTTAAGCGAAGAGGAGGACGGCATCATGCAAGTGAGACATATCTACCTGAAAATTGAGGCGGTGCCAAATTACAGCCCTGTGGCCCCCGACGATGCCGAACATCATAAACACCGTCTTGACTGCATGAGAAACATGGATCATGCGGACGCGACCATTCCGCAATCGGAAGTCGACCGGCGTTCGCTGGATGCCTTGGTCTATCGCGAGTACCTGGACGCCGCCTACACTGTCCTGAACAACACTCCCCTCATTGCCGCGGACATCAACGAGCCCCGGGTGGAGCGGCGAATTCCGGGAACGGTTATTTACACCCAACCGGACGAGCGGCTTTATATTCACGTATTGAACGGTGACAATGAACCGCACAGCTTCCATGTGCACGGCCTGCACTACGGTATCGACTCGGACGGGTCATGGCCTTTTGGCGTGCAGGAATATGATGGGCCGAATCGCAGCGATGCGATTTGTCCGGGGGACCAGTGGTGCTACGTCTTCGACGTCAGGGAGGACACCGTCGGTGCATGGCCTTTCCACGATCACCATATGCATATCGAAGAAGTCGTGAAACGCGGACTCTTCGGCGGCATCGTGGTTCGCGATCCGCACTGCGACAAGCCGGGCCTTGAGATACCCATCTTCTTCCATCGTCTTACGGCAAAGGTCGGCGCCGCGCTTTTTGACAGCGGCTCGCTCAATGCGGGCGACCTGTTTGATTTTACCTTCAACGAGGAAGGCACCTTCGAATACTACTGCCGTTTTCATCCCATGCAGGGACGCGTGCGCGTGACGGCGGCGGGGCCTCTCACCGCGACCATCAATATCCTGGATACCCCCGCTCGCTTCGAGCTCGACGATATCACGGTAGGCGTCGGCGCGGTGGTTACCTGGAACCACGCCGGCAACCAGCCGCATACCGTGACCGAGCGCAGCGGTGCCGGGCTGGAGTCATTCGCCATCAATGGGCGCACCTTCGTGGGCAACACGCCAACTATCGTGGCCGAGTCCGGCACTCGGGTGCGCTGGTACGTTTTCAACCTGGACTTGAGCATGGTATGGCATAACTTTCACCTGCATGGGCAACGCTGGCGGTGGGGCAATGAGTGGGTCGACACGCGCTCCCTCGGGCCGGCCGAATCGTTTGTCGCCGATACCGTCGTGCCGCCCGTTATTCTGCAACCCTTGCCGCTTGAGTGCGGTTGCGAACCTCGCGATGGGCATGAAGGTCATGATCCGATGCAGGGGGACGAGAATGAGGATGAGCACGGTTCGCACGGGCGGCCTCGCGAGGAACCTGAAACGCGTGCGTCCGGCTCTGTTGCGCACGCGCACACTCTCCATGCCTCCATGCCTGGTACATCCGTCGGGTCACCGAAGCCGGAGAGTAAACATGAGCATTCAAAAGACGAGTCCGATCCCTACCCTGGCCGGTCGAAGAAAAAATGCAGGAAATACCAGTTGCAAGGCGACTTCCTGATTCACTGCCATGTGGAGATGCACATGATGGAAGGCATGGCCGCGGTGCTTCGCGCTACCCAGGAAGTCGAGCTGAGCGACGAGGAACTTGAAAAGATTTGTTACCAGTTGCCAACGGTGCACGCGCACCAGTGCCCTGAAGTTGAGCACCATCCTTGCGGTGGAGATGGCGAGGACAGTTGGGAATTACTGGAACCATCTCCGATTTTCGTGGTTCATGGCGCACTATTGAACACGGGGCATGTATTGCTCTTTTCCGGCGCGGCGGAAAGGAATTATCCGCTCGAAGCCCGAATCTGGGATCCCGCAACCAAGCAGATCATGCCGGGGGTCATTCCTTTGCCGGAAGACTTTTTCTGCAGTGGGCACATATTCATGGCTGACGGCCGCCTGCTCGTGGTTGGCGGCGATACAAATGGCGCGGGGCACACCAATAATCGCTGCTTCATCTTCACGCCTGATCCGGTAAACCCGGATAGCGGCACCTTTGCGCCCGCCGCCAGCATGGCGCATGCCCGCTGGTATCCGACAGCACTGAGCCTGAATGACGGGCGCATACTCGCGTTTTCCGGCGGACATCCCATCGCGGCGGAAGTGGAGGTATTCGACGGCGGCACATGGACGCCGGTATCCGGCGCTAACCGTTCATTCGATGAGCTGTATCCCGGCATGCATCTCCTCCCCTCGGGGGAAATTTTCTACACCCGCGCCGGCTGGGCCGGCGCGACCGGAACACAGACCGCTTATCTGACCATGACCGGCGCCGCCAGCGGGAGCTGGACCGATTATGGGCAGCAACAGTTTTACGATCGCCAGGAAGGCATGAGCCTTCTCATGATCGACACCACAGTGAGTCCCGAACACACGCGCCTCTATGTCTTCGGCGGCGGCGTGTCCGGCCCTCCCACCGCACGCAATAATGCTACGGGAGAAGTAATCGAATTCAGCGGTGGCATCGCGGGATCGGCCTGGGCGCGCATCGCGGATATGAACTTCGGCCGGACAAACGTGAATGCGGTCGTGCTGCCTACCGGTAAAATACTCATCGTAGGCGGTCACAGCAACGGCCAGAAATGGTCGCCCACACCCGTGCTGGAAACGGAGACCTACGATCCCGCCACGGATACCTGGACACCTGGCGCACCGCTCAATTTCCCGCGCCAGTACCATTCCGTATGCATTCTGCTGCCAGACGGAAGAATCCTGGCGGCGGGTGGCGTCGCACCAGGCACCGCGGATGCGGATCAGCATTCGGTGGAATTGTACTCGCCTGGTTACCTGAGTCTGGGAGCGCGCCCGGCGATATCGAATGCCCCTTCCGCCGTCGCCTATGCGAACAGCTTTACGATCGATACGCCACAGGCCGCCGATATCAACGCAATTGTCTTGATCGCGCCGATTTCAGTGACTCATCACACCGATGCCGGACAGCGTTATATCAAATTGCCGATCGATTCACGCACGGCCACCGCCGTTGAAACCACGGCCCCGGCCAATGGAAACATTGCGCCACCGGGTTTCTACATGCTCTTCGTGGTCGATAACCAAGGCGTGCCGTCAGAGGCAAGGTTTGTGGAGATTTCCTAGCTGCTAGCCTGGTAGCTTATCCGGGGAATTCTTTCTTTCCCCCCGTGCCACGCGCTTACTATGCCGCTGCAAGTTGTTGTTTAGCTGGGCGATGATATCCGACGCAACATTGATGATCTGACCTGAGCCGAAGCCTGCGCGGGTTAATTCCTTATAGAAGGATTTCGCCATGATCTTTGCTATTTGATCCGGGTTATGCACAACGCTTTCCATCGAATTGCCTATATTTTTCTCGCCTTCCTGTATTAGCGCCATTTGAGCAAAACGGGAATTCAGAACGTTCTGAAGTTGTATTGCCTGAATTGATTTACCGATAAACAGGACAACCACGTCAAGCAGATTCAAATCTCTCTGCGTAAAGGATTCTCCCTTATTGCAGCCAGTGACATTGACCACGCCTGCTATGCGGGTGTTAATTCTAATGGGCGAGCAAAGCAGGCTTTTATGGGGATTGCTGGCACGCCGCGCCCGGTTGGCGAACTCGGATTTATTGATATCCTCAATGAATAACGATTTTCCGGTAGCAATTACATGTCCCGCGATACCCTCCCCCTTGCGTACGGATTCCTTGTAGGCGGCTGACGGCAACTCGCCGTGGCCGGCAAAAACTCTCATGCGGGGATTTTCAGGTTCGCCATCATTCAAAAGCATGATGGAGCAATTTTGGGCGCCGAGAATTTCGGCCGTCTTTTCCGTCAGTTGTAAAAGATTGTCTTCGAGGCTGCCATTTTCCTGGAAATCGGATATATCCTGAAGTCTGAGCAGCTGGTTTTCCACCTCGTCCGTGATATGCATTCAGACCTCATGATGTAATCGATAGCTTCTTTATAGCAGTGCGCCGACCATGTGGCAAAAAATTTTGATCCGGCGGATGGGCGCAATAGCGCGGTAATGGAAAGAATATTTTCGGAATGAGCGGATAAGCAATTTGCGGCGTTTCACTGAAATTCATGGGGCCGGCATCTCCCGCGCGCGGCAAAAACCGGCACCTCATTGCGAGAAGATCAAACCCCCAATTTCAAATTATGATGATTCTGAACCAGCGGAATTGACAATAGCTGAAGCAGCATCTTCCAGTGCAACGATGGCGGCGGGTATGCCCGCCGCGTTGCCCGAAGTCACCGCGCCGGCGAAGAGAACCAGTGCGGAGGCGAGATCGAGCGCCTGCTTGAATTTTGCAATATGCTTTATCGTCGATTTTGCATTCTCGACACTGCTTTGTAAGCGTGCGAGCGAGGCCTGGCTATCCCTCAGGATCAACCCTATCGCCCCGGTGTACAGGCTGGAGGCGGTATTGAGAAGCGTGATCTCCCGCTCATCGAGTTCATCCCACTGGGATCGGCTCAGGCTGCCCCTGTTGTCGATGCGCCAATCCCGGAGCGCGATTGCCGCATCGCGGAACTGGTTACCTAACTCAAAAGCATCATCCGCCGTCAGCTTTTCCATGTTCTTCCCTCATTTCATCGCGCCACATCAAGCAGGTTCCTGTATGCGGCACGAAGTTCGCTGATATGCTGCTTGAATTGCCGGCCCAGTTCATCATTGCCCAGCATATCGCGATTGTCATACAGGTACTGGTGTCCCGCCGCGATTTTTTCCAGCACGGCATCGTAGCGCTGCGCCCCTTGGATACGGCTCTCGATGCGGCCCAGCGCTTCCGCCTTGGCTTCTTTTCCCAGCGCGATCGCAACGGGCTCTACGGGGTTGTCTGGCGCCAGCATGAAGTTATCGTAATATCGCCCGGCCATTGCGGATTCCACCCGCAAATCAGGAATGATGCCGCTCTTTATAATCTTGCGGGTGGCCTTCATCACTTCTTGAAGGGGCTGGTTCCCGTCTCGAATCAATTTCTTCATTTCATGCTGCCGATATAACGCGGTGACACTACGCGCGAGCAGGGTCGACAGCGCACCGACGGCCTGTTTCTCGTTCCGGTCGAGCAGTGTCGCCTCGTTGAGACTGGCGCTGAGATCTTTAAGCGACCGGTCGAAAGTCCTGATTTCGCCGGAAGCAAGACTGCCGAGGCCCTGCATGTAATCCGCCACTGTTTGCTGGAGCACATCCAGACTACTGCGCTGCGCCTCTCGGCGCATCGTTAGCGCTTCCAGTTCGCCATGAAATTTCGGGGGCTGGTATTGCTTGCGCCGCTCAAGCGCGCCAACATAATCTCTGGTAAGCGCCTGGTAGCCAGCGGCATTCCCGGAAAGCGACGCGAACGCCGTTACTTCCTTGAAACTGGCGCATCCGGACGCGCCAATTGCCAGGAAGAGCACGGATAATAGCAGCCGGGTTCTTCCGGTTATGCCTGTTGTTCGGAGGATACGAGCCATGTCTTGTTTTACTCTAGTGTAGTGAATCAGAGATATCGTTACTTAAAAATGACTGGATTGCCGCCATACCGCGTTGCTCGTCGTTACATGAATAACTATGCGCCTCTCGCGCCTTGTCTGACGCCAATCCAGTCATTTTTAACGTTCCTTCACGGTTTATTCATTTGAATCGGTTATGTAACGATATCTCTAACTCACTACACTAGCCCACGTGAACGATAATAGTCAGTAGCCGAGATCTACCCTGCTACGCCGCAATATAACCGGGATTGCAATGCGGGTAAACCTGCCCGTTACCGTTAATCATTGCCGTTAATTTCATTCGGAAAAATGGGATTGGTTTTATTGGATTGAAGTTTGGTGCGCGGCACGAAAAGTAAGGGCCAAAGGATGTATTGGCGTGTATTAAGGCGTATATTTCCTGCGCTTAAAGAACTTCCCGGTTGCGCGCCATTATTTCCAATAAAATCCCGCTGATGAAAATAATTTTTGCCGCCGCCCTGGTCGCGAGCTTTGCCGCCCCTGTCTGCGCCGTAGATTTCGGCCTGCGCTATATCGGTCAGCAAATCGTGCCCAGTAAAACGATCTTCCAAGGCACCACCATCGGTGGTTTGTCCTCCCTGGATTACAATCCCCATACCGGTCGATACCTGTCTGTCAGCGACGACCGCAGCAAAACCAATCCGGCGCGTTTTTATGAATTATCTCTGGATCTTGCCCAATTTGAGCGCTCGGCCTCTCCGGGCATAGCTGGCGTGACGTTCCATGCGGTAACGACCATTCAGCAACCCGATGGGAGTGCGTTTAAAGGAAATTCGGTGGACCCGGAAGGCATGCGCTTCGATGCCAAGCGCAACAAGATTTACTGGAGCAATGAGGGCCATCGCGGTATTTTCGGTTTCCACAGCCCGACCGTGCGGGAAATGAATCCGGATGGAAGTTATAGCCGCGATTTTGCGGTACCCATTCGCTATAATCCGAGGGGTTCCAATATCGGGTTATTCCCTGGCGATAAAGGTATTTACAATAATCTGGCATTTGAAAGCCTGGCGATATCAGTGGACGGGACCACGCTCTACACCGCCACTGAAAATGGGTTGATACAGGATAGCCCACCGTCAAACATATTCACGGGTTCCCGCGCGCGTATTCTTTCCTTCGACATCGCAACTGGAGAAGCCAGTGCCGAATACATTTATGATGTTGGTCCGGTTGTCTTCGCTCCCGCATCTTTCATCGGCTTCGCCACCAATGGCTTGACCGACTTCATTGCTATCGGCGACCGGCAATTCATCACCATCGAGCGCTCTTTCACCCTGGGCGCAGCCACGCCCGGCAATACCGCCACCGGTTATACCGTCCGGCTTTATTATGCCGACGCCCGAAACGCCACCGACGTTTCCGGCATGGAATCGATCGCGGGCGAAAGCATCCAGCCTGCGACCAAAACCTTGCTGCTGGACTTGTCGGAGCTCAAAAACACGGATGGCTCCGTGCTGGCGGTGGGTAATATCGAAGGCATCACCTTTGGCCCGGTCTTCAATGGCAAACGCACGCTCGTGCTGGTCGCCGACAATAATTTCTCCAGAAAGCAGCTCACCCAGTTCGTGGCGCTGGAGATCAATACTCCTTAAAGAGCCTCAACCCTCTCCCGTAATACCAATAATAGGGACAGACCACGGTTTTTCCGATCTTCTGTCTCCTGCATGTCCAGGAAACCGTGGTCTGTCCCCCATTTTTGCTCCATTTTTGCTTGCCATTCTTGCTATTACACTTGCCTCTAATGTGCCGTAACGCACGGATGGGATACATTAAACGCGAAATCATATACACGCTTTGAGCGATGCTCGCATAGCCATCCGCTCGCTCGACCCCTTGTGCTTGTGTTCGTGCTGCCGCTTTGGGGAACTGCCAATCTGATTGCCGTTTGGCATGTGTCTTTCGACCACACACGTCACTCAGCAATTTTATAGGAGAAGAACATGAAATTAAAAAATGATGCCATTGCCTCACGTCGCCAGTTTGTTGGCGGCATGACCGCCGGCCTTGCCGCGGCATTCGTTTCCCCCGCCCTCGGGCAGCCAGAAAGCGCTTCCGCCGCCTCGCGGCAAGGCCCCAGCCAATCCCGTAAACAGGACCCGAGGACCCAATACCCGGCACCCCCCTTCCCCGACCAGAAACAGGAGCCGCCGGGCCTTGCGAGCAAGATGGTGCCGCGGCCTGATCATGGTGAAACAAGCTACAAGGGCTCGGGCCGGCTGACGGGTAGAAAGGCGCTCGTGACCGGCGGCGATTCCGGCATTGGCCGTGCCGCCGTCATCGCCTTTGCGCGCGAAGGCGCCGATGTCGCGATCAACTATCTCCCCGTCGAGGAGCCTGACGCTCGGGAGGTCGTGGAACTGATCCGGGCGGAAGGGCGTAAGGCGGTGGCGATCCCCGGCGACATCCGGGACGAGGGTTTTTGCTCCAGGCTCGTCGCCAACGCCGTCCGGGATCTCGGCGGACTGGACATCCTTGTCAACAATGCGGCCATGGCTGCCGCGCAACCCTCGATCACCGACCTTACGACCGAGCAGTTCGACTCGATATTCAAATGCAACGTTTATGCGATGTTCTGGATCACCAAGGCCGCGATGCCGCACCTTAAGCCCGGCGCGGCAATTATCAACACGAGTTCCGTCGAGGCTTACACGCCATCCCCGGCGTTTCTCGATTACGTGCAGACGAAAGCGTGCATCGTTGCTTTCACAAAAGCGCTGGCAAAGCAGGTCGCCGAGCAGGGGATACGGGTGAACGCGGTAGCGCCGGGACCATTCTGGACCCCGATGCAAACGACTGGATGGGCGGATCTCAGCAGGTTCGGCAAGGAAACTCCGCTTGGCCGGCCAGGTCAACCAGCGGAGTTGGGTCCCCTGTATGTCTTGCTTGCGTCACAGGAGTCGAGCTATGCAACCGGCCAGGTGTATGGTGCATCGGGCGGAGAGGGACAGCCCTAGGCGTACAGCCTGTATCCGGCAGAAAGCCGCTCCTTCTGATAAAATGCGTGAATTCAAAGGCAACGGAATGGGCAAACGGTCTCCCGCCCTTTCAGGTTACCGAGCCGGTTGACGCGAGTCGACTGTTTCCCTTCTCTCCGCCCCCGCTGTTCTCTCGCCAAAGACAGCACCGGGAATGAAACGGCTGAAATTGATTAATGAAACGCACCTATACCGTTATCGGCCTTGGCGTCTTTGGATCAACCATAGCCCTTGAACTTTCGCGCCTGGGTTTTGATGTTATCGGCATTGACCTCGATCCCAATCTCGTCAACGGCTTCGCCGATAGAATCACACAGGCAGTGATCGCCGACGCCCGCGATGAGAAGGTATTGCGCGACCTCGGCGTGCATGAATGCGATGGCGTCGTGGTCGCCATCGGAGAAGATATCGAAGCCAACATTCTCGCCACGCTCATTGTGAAGGGCATGCCCAAGCCCAAAGTGTGGGCAAAGGCGCTCAATCCGAACCATCACAAGATTCTCGAAAAACTCGGCTGTGACCATATCGTGCATCCGGAGCATGAAATGGGCCTGCGCCTCGCACGCGGCATGGTCTATCCCGAGGTCATGGATTACATCAGTTTCGGAGACGACCAGTTTACCGTTGAAGTACGTGCTTCGGAGCGGCTTGCGGGACAAAACATCGATGCGCTGCATCTGCCCGAGAATGGGTTGCAATGCTTATTGATCAAGCATCTGAATCAGGTGATGACACCACCTCCACCGCAGTACGTGTTCAAGCTTGACGACAAAATCCTGTTGTGGGGCACGCTGGGCAATCTGCGCAAGATCACCAAGTATTTATGATGCCAACATTGTTCGGCTCGCAGCTGCTTCAGCGGGCAAAGGCACAGGCTCTCGGCCTGACGCCTCCTCAAGCTTTGGTCCTTTCCTATATCGGGCTGTCTTTCATCGGCACCCTGCTGCTAAAACTACCGGACGCCAGCCATCAGCCAACCTCATGGCTGCAGGCGCTTTTCACGGCTGTGTCCGCTTCGACCGTCACCGGGCTTGTGGTTGTCGACACCGGCACCCACTTCACATTATTCGGCCACTGGATATTGCTGGTTCTGATGCAATGCGGCGGCCTGGGCTTGATGACTTTCGGCATCATCGTCATTCATCTGACACGAGGCCAATTGGCGCTGCGGCACCGTGCCGCCTTGCGCGAGACATTCAATCACACTGGACAAGGCGATATTTGGCGCGTGATGTTGTGGGCGGTCGGCTTCACTGCAATCATGGAACTGCTTGGCACCGCTTTCCTTGCTTTGCAGTGGGTGCCGGAGATGGGTTGGAGCAAGGGTCTGTTTTATAGCCTTTTTCATACCCTTGCGGCATTCAACAATGCGGGTTTTGGGCTGGCGCCGGACAGTCTGATGACCTACGCGGGCAGCCCTTTGGTGAATATCGTTATTTCCTTGCTGTTCATTTCCGGAGGAATCGGATTCGTTGTCATAGCCGATATGATCGACAAAAAGCGTTTCAGGCATTTCTCGCTTCATACCAAGCTGATGCTGGTCGGTACATTGGTTATCAATCTGGTTGCCATGACCGTGATTTTGATACTTGAGCACGGCAATCCCGCGACGCTGGCTACGCTGCCCGACTGGAGCGCAAAACTGTGGGCGTCCTGGTTCCAGGCGGTTACGCCGCGTAGCGCGGGCTTCAATACCCTGGATATAGGAGAGCTATTTCCTTCCACCGCATTTTTCATCATCGGGCTGATGTTCATCGGCGGCGGCAGCGGTTCGACGGCTGGCGGCATCAAGCTTAGCACCTTCATCGTGGCGCTGCTGGCGACCTGGGCGTTTTTGCAAGGTCGTGAGCGCCCTGTCGTGTTTGGACGCACCATTCAACTCGATATCATCCGTAAATCGCTGGCGATAATCGTTATCTCGCTGCTTTGCGTCAGCACGGGCATATTCTTGCTGGCCGTAACCGAAAAGGAAGATTTTCTCGATTTGGCGTTTGAAGCGGTATCAGCTGCCGCGACGGTGGGATTATCGAGAGGAATCACTGCGGATTTATCCGCCGCCGGGCAGGGCATCCTCGTCGTGCTGATGTTGATCGGTCGCGTGGGACCGCTCACCATCGCGTTTACCCTGGCCAAGGCACATGGCGAAAGTATCCAGTATCCGGCTGGCCAGGTGAATATCGGGTAGCGGGTAGTTCAATCTTGCCCAGCCCGATTTGGCAGCGGCACAATGAGAACATCGCAGGAACTCTGCCCGATGACCTGCCGCGATACGCTTCCCAGCAGCAACTCCTCGAAACGGGAACCTCCATGTTTTCCCAGAACGATCAGGTCCGGCTTCATTACTTTGGCATGATCATGGACGACATGCCCGGGATGGCCGAAAACCACGTGACGGGAGAACAATCGTTTATCGCCTTCGTTTTTTTCGGGCTGAAGTTCCGCAATAAATTGATTGAGATCCCGCCGGGCGTCTTCTTCAGCCTTGATATGGTATTCATGGATAGCATCCCGCGCAACGTTCACGTACCGCATTTGCTCTTCGAACACCATATCAAAGGCATGCAGAAAAGTTATCTGCGCTTCAGGCGCCACTTTCAGGGCCATTTGCGCTGCGCGCCGCGAATTTTCCGAGAAGTCAACCGGAACCAGTACCTGGCGATAGGGTTGCGCGAGCTGATTTTTTACTACAAGCAGAGGGATTTTGCTCAAACGCGCCAGTTTATCGGCAGTGTTACCGAGAAAAAAATCAGTAAAAAAGTTACCTCCGTGCATGCCGATAACCGTTAATTCCGCAGGCAGTTCATTCGCCCGGGAAATGATTTCCTCTTCCGGTTGCCCAAATCTAACGGTATCGGTACAGCGAATGCCGTAGTTGTCTTGCAACTGTCCGGAGATCAGCCGCAGTTCGCGCAAAGTGCGCTCTACCAGCATGGATTCCGCCGCCGCCGGTGGTGTTTTCAGGACGAGCCCGAGGGCCTCCGGCAATCCTGCTTCCTTTACTGTCAGCAACTCGACCGCGTCGCAGTTCAGGTCAGCGCATAACGCCGCGGCGCGCGTCGCCGCATGGAATGAATAATCGGAAAGATCGGTTGCTGCAAGGATTTTTGTGATGTTCGGCATGTCCTCTCCTGCGCTGCTATTATAAAACTTACATATTCAGCTGCTCAAAATCGTGCGTGAGACGTACCAGGCATATCCTCTTGAATCAGCCGGTAGGCGTTCCCCAAGCTTTGCGCGGGCAGGCATGGAAATGGGAAGGATAATATTGGCCGCTTGCCTGCTGGCGCATACAGGAGTTTACGCGCAGGAGAGCATCAGGAAGATTGACCGTTCCCCATCTCCGTTTACCATCAGCGGTTATGCGGAACCATATTATAGCTTTGCTTTTGATAGGCCCCTCGGCGATACGAGGCCATCGTTTATCTATAGCTACAATAAAAATGATGAAGTTGCGGTAAATCTGGCTTTTTTGAAGGGATCCTATAATACCGACAGGGTCCGGGCTAACTTCGCAATGGCCGTGGGCAGCTATATGAAAGCCAATTATTCAACCGAACCCGGCGTACTGCAAAATCTCTATCAAGGCAACGTCGGCATAAAACTTTCCAGGGAGCATAGCTTGTGGTTTGACGTAGGTGTTTTTCCTTCGCATATCGGCTTTGAAAGTCCGGTGGGCAAAGACAACTGGACATTAACCAGAAGCCTGGGAGCGGATAACACTCCCTACTATGAATCCGGCGCCAGAATCAGCTATACGTCAAAGGATAACGCGTGGTTCGTGAGCGCACTGGTCCTCAACGGGTGGCAGCATATACGGCCTGTTCCCGGAAACAGCATGCCTTCTTTCGGTACGCAGATAACATATAAACCTTCTCCCGGAATCACCCTGAACAGCAGCACCTTTATTGGGAATGACTATCCGGATACGGCCAGAAGAATGCGCTACTTCCATAATTTCTACGGGATTTTCCAGCTTAATAGCCAAGTGGCCGCATTGATTGGTTTTGATGCCGGCATGGAGCAGAAACACAAGGATTCGTCCGCCATGAATACATGGTTCAACCCAACGGTTATTTTAAGATATACGCCGACGGCGAAAACCGCTATCGCAATAAAGGCGGAATACTATGACGATCGGCACGGTGTAAGGATTTTGACGGGCACGCCCCACGGTTTTAAAACATGGAGCTTCTCTACCAATTTTGATTATTCCATTTCACCGAATATATTATGGAGAGTGGAAGCCAGGACGCTTCAGAGCAGAGACAATATTTTCGTCGGCAGCGATCATGTCGCCGATAACACGAACACGTTTATTACCACCGCATTGGCTCTGAGTTTTTAGCCGGTCCGCCGCGGCATGTCTATACAATACTCGGTACTTGAAGTATTGCTGCCTCCATACAGTTGGCCGGAAGCCAGCAAAACATTACTCGGCCTTGCCGGTACCTTTCTGATCGGTCACGCCAGGGATGGGCTGCGTAGGACGGGCAAATTTACCTTTCAGGTCATCAACGCCCGATTGCGGTCGCGCGAATTGCCTTAGGTCCGCACGCTCCTTACGTTTTTGCGTGCTGTCTATTTTCATTTCCCTATCTCTTTTTTCCACCAGTCCGGCTTTGGGTTCACCATCCCGGTTGAAAGACCAGGCAAGCATCGGCTCACCCAAAGGCAGCAAGTCGCCCCCCGCTGTTCCCCCATAAAAGCCTGTATTCCATACGTGCCAGGTTTTGCCATAGCTATTCATCTTCCCTTTCATCAATGCTTCTTCCGCAATATCGGGGATATCCGGCGCGACAAGTTGCCCCGACAGAATTTCGCCGTTATGCGGATGCCAGTATTTTTTCTCCTCTTCGGGCAATTTTGCAAAGAGCTTCTCCGAAATAATATACTCGATGCCATTCAAATTTGCGTCCTTCGTATTGCCATCGAATAGCACGCACTGGGCAAAATCCTCATTCACCTGGTGGCAATAATGATGCGCCTCCATCTGGTTTTCCGGATGATCTTTCATGGGATGAAAGCCCACCAGGTAAATGTCGAATGGTTTCAGGGGGGGTGTGCCCTGCAGGAGCTTGGCGCCTGCCTCCAATATTTTTGTCTTGGGAGTTTTTGCTTCACCGGCAGGCGCGGCAACGGGCGGGACGGACTCCTGTGCAATGACAGGCGAAACCGGGCCGCCGATGAGCGCTACCGCGTAGAAAATAGCCGAAAAACCTTTGGTCCATTCGCTCATGCTCATTCCTGTCAATCATCCATGCCGTCCATTGTGGAAGATGCGATGGCCCGTAGTAAGTACGTTAGCGCACAGAAACCCGCACAACTTTATTGCGACGATGGCAAGAAAGCTTATGGCACGAAGCATGGATATGGCACAGCTAATGGCATCCTGTTATTGAAAATGCTGTTTAATTTTCAAGGATATCAGGAGTAATCCATCATGAACAAACGCCCCCTCGGCCCTACGGGCCTGGATATCGCGCCGCTGGTACTCGGCGGCAATGTATTCGGCTGGACAGTCGATCAACCGACGGCCTTCGCGTTGCTTGATCGTTTCGCGGACGCGGGCTTCAACGCCATCGACACCGCGGATGCCTACTCAATGTGGGCGCCCGGCAATCAGGGCGGCGAATCCGAAACGATTATCGGCAACTGGCTCAAGGCCTTGCCCGGCCGCCGCGCGACAATCGTCATTATTACCAAGGTCGGCGCAACCCTCGCCGAGGACAAGAAAGGCTTGTCGGCCGAGCGCATCATGACCGCAGCCGAGGATTCATTGCGCCGCTTGCAAACAGATTACATCGACGTTTACCTGAGTCACCAGCCGGACCCGGAAACTCCGATCGAGGAAACGTTGCGCGCCTACGAAAACCTTATCCGGCAGGGCAAGGTAAAGGCGATCGGCGCTTCCAACTATAGCGCCGCCCAGCTGCGCGAAGCACTGGCGACCGCATCAGAAAAAGGCGTGCCGCGCTACCAGGTTCTAGAACCTGAATACAACCTGTATGACCGCGGGAGTTATGAAGGTGAACTGCGTGATCTGTGCATCAAGGAAGGCCTGGGGGTCATCACCTATTACGGACTGGCGTTCGGTTTCCTGTCCGGTAAATACCGCTCCCATGACGACCTGGGAAAGAGCGTTCGGGGCGCGGGCGTCCGCAAGTACCTCAATGCCCGTGGCTTTCGTATCCTGCACGCCCTGGATAGCGTGGCGGCAGTGCATCACGCGACGCAGGCCGAAGTCGCGCTGGCATGGTTGATCGCTCGTGAAGGTGTTACCGCGCCGATTGCCAGTGCGACAAACGTTCAACAGGTTGACAGCCTCATCCGTGCAGCGCGGCTAACGCTCTCCGCTTCGGAGATCGATTTATTGAGTGACGCCAGCGAGCAAAGCTAGGCTCGCAACGAGGCGTGGATCAAGCCTTATTCGTTTGCGTCTCGCGGCGCCAACGGGAATTCCTGTTGTCATAGCCAGAATTCGCTAACAGCTACGCCATTTCTCGTGGCTTAATGAAATAAAATCCTCCGCCATCCCGCCAGTGTTAATAAAAATTCGGGATCAGACCTTTCGTTGAATAATCCTTCCACTTTACCGCGGGTA
Organism: Nitrosospira sp. Nl5; assembly: GCF_900102495.1. Taxonomy (GTDB): domain Bacteria; phylum Pseudomonadota; class Gammaproteobacteria; order Burkholderiales; family Nitrosomonadaceae; genus Nitrosospira. The sequence goes on from NZ_FMVQ01000002.1 coordinate 355,786, forward strand.
TATGCGTTTCTGCCCGTGTGCGTCACCAGCTTGTTGGTCAGGTACGGCCAGTTGAACAAGAATTCGGCTTTACGGTACACCTCGAACTTCGGCTGGAGGGCGGCGATACTTCGCGTGTAGGCTTCTGCCACCGCGGCACGGCTGAGACCGTGTTTCACGATGATGGCTTCTGCCGCAAGGATGCCCGTTTCCATCGCCTTGCCGATTCCCTCGCCGGTGAGAGGAAAAGTCGAACCGATGCACTCCCCTATTCCCAGCAAACCACCATCGGCAACGCGGGTGCCGGTCAAGCCGGTGCGAAGCGGTGAGCCCTTGAGCGCAGTGACGATCTCGCCGTCTCGCATCAGCTCCTGTGCGAGCGGCAGCTTGGCAATAAATTGCTCATAGTGACGGCGAGGGTTGTTGTGTTTGTGCGCGGAACCGAAGAAGCCTATGCCGATATTGAAGACCGCATCCGGACCCGGGAAAATCCAGCCATAGCCGCCTCTGACAGTGGTATCGAAAGCAAACACCAATTCGTTAAAATCCTTTGCCAGGCGCTCGTTGCGGACATATTGGCGAACCGCGAAGCTCCTGCATTCAGCTCGCTGGAGCAAGCCGGCTCGCGCAATTGGTGCGGGATGAGCGCCAGTCGCGAGCAACACCCACCGCGCACGGGCAGAGGCAACTTGGCCATCGACATTGAATTCGACCCGGTAGATTTTCCCATCCTCATCAAGCACAGCGGTGAAATCGTGTCCAGGTAAAAATTCGGCGCCGGCTTCGATGGCCCCATTCAATAGTAATTCATCCAGTTTCAGGCGTGGCATGCACGCGCTGTGGGCGCGGATCAATACGTCGCTCCCATCGCAACTGATCAGCCGCATGCCATGCGTAGGATAGGATATTGCGGCTACGCGCCCGATCAACCCGAGTTTTTTCAGGGCATGGAACGCATCGGGGATCAAGGCGTCGCCACAGGTTTTGTCTCGGGGAAAGAGAGCCTTGTCGAATAGACCGACCGACAACTCGGCTTTGGTTAAAGTACGGGCCGCCGCACAGCCTGCGGGACCTGCCCCAACGATAATCACATCATAAGCGTGGCCCATGGAATTTATCAGCCGTTATTGCACTGTAGAATTTTTTGATAATCCGGCGTAGCAATCAGCCAACCCGGGAGATACTGCGTTATCGACCCATATCTCCTTTATAGACCAATAAACCGCAATTGATAGCAAGCGCCACGTCGCAGCTTATGATTGCCCTTATCCGCAGTAAGTGCAGTGAAGCACAATCCATCAAACAAACAATCCCGTTGCTTACGGGACGAGTAAAGGCGACAATCAACCTTGTACTCTTCAAGGATTTCACGGTTGAGAATTATCAGTAACGACCAATTTCTATTACTCGGTGCGTTTCAGTCTGGGCAGGAGTTATATAAATGTTTAATTTAGGCTCCATGTTCAATCTGGGCCCCGCTGACCCAGTGGTCGGCAAGAAGAGCATCCTGGTCAAGGTATGCGCTGCTGAAATCTTCAAATTTATCGGCGACGATTTATTTCATAACTATCCCAGATGGTCGCCAGAAGTACAGGAACTTGAATGTCTCACTGATGGGCCCGTAAAGTTGGGAACCATTGCAAGGCAGGTGCGCGTGGATCATGGCCAACGCTCGGAATCGAAATTTCGGATTACGATTTATGAACCGTCGAGGCGGCTGGCCTTTGCGGGCGTTGTTGAGCCTTATCGCTGCCTTTACGAACTAAAACCCCAAAGCAGGGAAGATTTGACGGAATTGAGTTTTACTTTTGAGCTGCTTGAACTCAAAGTATTCATGCGACCTTTTGAGCAGCTGGTCCGGAGCGCGATTCAGGACGGTGCAGTTCGCACGGTAGAAAATATAAAACGTTTAGTTGAAAGCGGCAAACCCGCCACAGCTGCTCGACTCTGACAGATACCTGGTTGCATCTGTTAGAGAAAGCGACTTGCGGTCGGGGCAGAAAAATCTTTTTACGCTCGACATTGTCCTCGGTGGATAATGGTTTCAGCATTCCGAATCGATCGGCGCGAGGATTTACTTATGACAGATGAAGTTTCTACACAAGCACAGCAACCGCAGGTACCGGATGATAGAAAACTATGGGATGTCGTCCTCGGAATTTATGGCTATCCGGCGCTGCTTCTTGCGCATAAGCTCGGCGTTTTTCCCCTGCTGGAAGACGGCGAACTTTCGCTACCCGTCATCTGCGAGAGGCTGAACATCAAGGCCCGCCCTGCCGAAGCGATCCTGGCCGCAGCAACAGCGCTGGGGTTCCTGTCTGTAAAAGAAGGGCATTATTCATTGACGGCAGTCGCTGAACACTATCTGCTCAAGAAAAACCCGAGCTATTTTGGCTTCATGTGGGATCTGATGATCGAAAACGATCAGGTGCATTCATTTAAAAGCCTGGAAAAGGCAATCCGCACAGATGCACCCCAGGTTTATGGCGGGACGGGTATATACCGTCCCGAAGAAGTGCAGGCCGAACTCGCGCGAAGGTTTACGTGCAGTATGTACAGCATGAGCATCAAATCGGCCTTCCACTGGCCGGAGATGCTCGATCTCTCCGCTCACCGTATCATGCTCGACATTGGTGGTAGTTCGGGCGCACATTCGATTGGAGCCGTGTCAAAGTGGAGTAATTTACAAGCGATCGTTTTCGATTTTCCCATGGTGTGCGAGGTTGCAAATCAATTCATTGCCCAGCATGGCATGCAGGATCGCATCAGGACATGCGAAGGAGACATGTGGCGTGACGAACTACCGACAGCCGATCTTCATTTTTACTCCACCGTTTATAATGACTGGCCCCCTGAGAAATGCAGCTTTCTTACCGCGAAGAGTTTCAATGCTCTCCCGCCTGGGGGGCGCATCATCATCCACGGAATACTCTATAACGAGGACAAATCCGGTCCGTTCGCTGCGGCTGCCTTCAGCATGCTCATGATGGGGTGGACCGAGGGGAAGTCCTACTCCTCCACGGAGTTGTCGGCCATGTTGAGCGATGCAGGATTTTGTGATATCGAGGTGCGCCCAGCCTTTGGCTACTATAGTGTAGTTACTGGTCTCAAACCTTAAAATCGCTTTCCAAAATAACCGCTCGCCCCTCACGGACCATATGCGAGTATTTGGTCGAGTAGCCTAGAGGAATTTCACTACGGGCTCACGGCGCGTCTTCAGCTTATTGGCCGCACCACTCACGAAACCGTCAGCGCGTGCCGCTCGGCAAGCTGCGATTTGGAACGCAATCTGCTCACGGGGAAGAAACTTTGCGCACACAACGTCCATCATGGAGTTGTTTGACGCCAATTGCAGTCCGCATCGCGTCCTTTGGGAGCGCGTTACGCAATTGCCGGGTAACGGTTCCCGTGCCCACTCATTTTTCGGGATGGGCAGACATAACAGTTAACATTAACTACCATACATAATATACTTAGGTATATGAAGAAAATATGCTCTGCAGCCAGCCTGATGGAAGCCCAGATCATGCTCGATCTTCTCGAACACGCAAACATAGCCGCCAGATTATTTAATGAACACGCGCAGGGCGGCGTAGGCGACATTCCATTTACCCATGCTTATCCCGAGGTGTGGGTCGTCCGCGACAGCGATTTTGCGCGGGGGCAGGCAATCGTACGCGCTTTTGAAAAAACCCCGGCTGAAACCCGCGTTGTTTTCTGCCGTGCATGTGGCGAGGAAAACCCGCGCAATTTCCAGTTGTGCTGGAAATGTGGTGCGGGACTTGAAGCCATGTGGGGATAAATTTGCCCGCCCCTGCGAACCGCCAGGAAGGCTTTTATGACGCGCATGCCATAACCACTTGGTATGGCAAACGGGAAGTGTGAGCGAAATCCACCTGAAAATCGAAATGCTCAAATAGCGCCGGTAAATGCGCTTGTCTTGCTCGACGCGAAGTTCAGCCAAACCAAATTTCTGTACCAGGTTGGATTGTCCGGTGCATACAATCTGTCGTTCATGAAGTTTCCCACATCTCAGGCATATCAGCTGTCAAGGCAACCGGTCCGATCAGCATGAGTAGGATGGGGGGAGCGGAGCGCAACCCATCAAAACGATTTCTGCCACATGAACGTTAGAAGCAATCGTACTTTGCGCGCCATATCGGCTATGAGCGGCTTCGAGCGTATAGCACCGGTACCGTTACTTGCGGCCCGGTATCAATCTGTTATCAAATAAGCAAGTAATCATCTCCCCTTCAGAAAGTGTAACTTGCGCTCACCCCCACCATATAGTTACGGCCGGGCGCGGGTTCATAGAAGCGGCTGTTGCCTTCATTCACGATCACGGATCCGATATATTTCGTATCCGTGAGATTGTCCACCCGTACGAACTCGGTGAACTTCCAGGCCTTGACCTGATGTGAATAGGAAAGCCTGATATTAGCGATGGCGTAGTGCCGCGCTGCTTCGGTATTGGTATCGTTGGCAAAAATTTTGTCGCGGTAAATCGCCTCCACCGCCGCCGAGAAACCAGGCAGGCCGCGCCGCCAGACTAGCTCCCCATAAGCGGTATTGCGCGGCACACCAGGCAGAAAATTGCCGGCCGCTACGGTCACGGCTGCCGCCGTCCCCCGGTTGGAGGAAAAAGCGTCCTGGAATGTCGCGTCGAGGTAGGCATAAGACAAGTAGGTGGAAAGATCGGAGCGGAAACGCGAATAGACCGAGAGTTCCACGCCGCGTCGTCTCGTATCGGATGCGTTCTGGAAAGTGGTCCTGCCGCCGGAACTCGTGGCAGGCACGATCTCGCCGGTGACACGCGACTCGAAAAGCGCCAGGTTTACCCGCGTATTATTTGCCGGCAGCCACTTGATTCCCGCCTCGACATTAAGACTTTTGCTTGGCTTAAGCGCGAAATTAAGGCCGGCGGTACCGTCCGGCTTATAGCCGAGCTCCGAGAAAGTGGGCGTTTCGAAACCACTGCCGGTGCTGATGTATAGATTGAGGGCGGGGGTTGCCTTGTACAACAACCCCATCACCGGATTCACGTTCCGATACGTAATACTGCCGCTGTCATTGGCGTTGCCGGCGCGGATAAAGAAATCCTCGGACCTGAAGTTCACTTCCGTATGGCGCAACCCGGCGGAAAGCGCCCAGGCCGGGGAAAATTCCCATTCGGTCTGCACATACTGGGCAAAACTGGTAACGGTATTATTTTCGTTGCGTCGCAGGCCCCCGCGCACCCCCAACGCCGTCCCGACAAAATTCTCGAAACCCTTGCGCCGCTCCCTGGAACCGTCGTAATCGATCCCCGAAGTCACTGTCAGAGGCCGCGGCCCGCTGCTGCGATACGTCCAGCGCAGGCCCAACCCGCCGAATTCACGATCCAGATCGACTACGCCTCCCGAACTTGTGGCGGAGGTTTGCGCGCCGCGAGGCACCGCGAGAAACTGCAGAATCTCCCGCGTTCCCATATAGCCGATCAGCTTGACCGTGTTCGCGGCGGAAAACCGGTGTTCGTAGACCAGGCCGCCTTGCGAATTATCGATGCTCTTGCGGGTGTTGAAGGTGGTTGCCCTCTCGTCTGCCTGGCTGGGGTCGGCGCTTGCCTGGACGCGCGTCAAGCCGAGGGGATCCAGCGTATCGCCCTGGTGCAGATGATTGGTCACCAGGGTAAGCGTCGCATCCTGGTTGAACCGGTAGGTAAGCTTCGCGCTTGACTGGTAGCGGGTTGCGGCACTGTGTTCGCGAAAACCCTGCGTTTCAAAACGGGAAATATCGACCACATAGTTGAATGGCCCCGGTGTTCCCCCTATTCCCGCGCCGCCTGGTCCGGCCGTGCCACCAAGCGTTCCACCAAGCGTCATTTCCCCGCGAATGGTGCCGTAGCTGCCTCCCAGGAGCGTGCCGGACAACACTGTGCCCGGTGGTCCATCCTCGGTAAAAGCCTGTATCACGCCCCCCGAAGCGTTGCCGTAGATAGCGGAAAAAGGACCGCGCAGCACTTCGATACGTTTGGTCGAACCGAGATTGATATTGGCCGCCTGGCCCTGGCCATCCGGCATGGTGGCGGGAATGTCGTCAACGATCAGCCGTATGCCGCGGATGCCAAAAGTGGAACGGGCACCGAAGCCACGGCTGGAGACTTGCAGGTCCTGCGCGTAGTTTTGCCGGTTTTGAATGACCAGGCCGGGAACACGCACCAGCGATTCCGAAAGGTTGACGCGTGGGCGGCCCTCCTGAATATCGGCTGCTTCCACCACATCAATAGACATCGGCAGCGAGAAGCTCGATTGCTCAACGCGCGTACCGGTGACGACGACGGGATTGAGCGCTGACGGGGGACTGCCGGATGAAGCGGTTGACTGGGCTGAAGAAAAGCCGGACGCAAATACCAGAGTGACCAGGCCAACTACGCGGCAACCGGCATCAGGGACAGGATTTTCAGTGACCTTAGACTCTTTCACTTATCGCCGCATGGTAACCGTATTACTGGATAGACGATTCGCCCCATTGCACCCCTCCCCAATTTGATAATTCAGGGCTTTACACCCACCCATGGTTGGGATAGGATTGAGTCTCATTTGCATTCATGGAGATAGGACAATGACAACTTCGACACCCCTTGATCCCCAAGGTATTCAGGATACCCACGTCCTTGAAGCGCATACCGACGCATTGAGGGCCCTTGTCACCGCTCTGGGGTGGCAAATTGACCCAGTACGCCTCCACGCCGATCTCCAGGCAATGGCAAGTATTACAAGGAGGAACGGCCGCGGTGCCTCGGCAGGACTTATCGATGAGCTCGCGCATACCGTCGAAACCCGGCTCCTCACTACGAATGTAAGTATTGAGCGTACAGTGGTTCCTTTCCGCTGACAGCGCCGGTTATTCCCCCACGCTTGTCGCCGCAATGGACGCGAAGCGCAAGTGCGTGACGCTTACTTGTCGTGCGTCGTCAACTGTGCTCCCGTCGGAGCGATAATGGTGGCAAGGAGCCGCGCCGGCACAGCCTGGCTGGGATTCTCCATGAACGAGTGTACCGTCCCAGGCGCTTCGCTCCAGCTTTCCCCGGCGCGATACTCGATTATTTCTCCGCTGTTCAGCTGTGAACGAACGGTACCTTCCAAAACATAGACAAAGACGGTACCGGCATGGCGATGGCTGCCGGTTTGCGCTTCAGGGGCGAGATTCACTATGACCGCTGTCAGAGTAGTTCCAGAATCATGGGGAAGCGCCTGTGATGTAACGGATGTCAGCGTAATTCCTCCAGAATTTTCTCGATCTCTTTTTTTATCAACCGCACCGCCCGGCTCTGCCGCACCGCTTATCCCTGCCCCAATCAAGAGAACAGAAGCTAGAAAGATTTTAATAGTTCCACTCATATGGCTGATTACAATTGATTTTGTTGTCTCCATCATTGATAGGTTCCTTGTAAATGGAAGTTACGAGTTATAAAAAATTTGCGAACTATGAAAATACGCCGGAAATTGCAGGCAGCACGCGAGCTTGATTATCCGCTCGACTTGTTTGCGTTTCAGCTCATCTCTACGTTTTGCTTTTCCGCATTTACCCTTATTTGCCGTGCGGCGCCGCCGGCATATTGAATGTCAGCGTGGCGCGGTGGCGAAATGCATCGAACTTTTGACCTTGAAACTCCCCTGGCTGTTTTTCCACATTGATAACTTCCAGCACATATTGACCAGGCCAGGGAGTCGTGATCTTGACCCTGCCATTCTCGTCAGTGGGATGTTCCTGCATCCAGAAATTGGGAGCGTAGACCATGACCTTGGCTTTTGCCAGCGGCGCATTGCGGAAATAAACAGTGAATGAATTAGGTGCCCCGTTCTCCGGCAGAATATCGAGCACGAGTTCGGGCTTCGCGGCTGCGCGCCTCAGCAATGGGCTGAAGCGGGCATAAAACATCGGTTTTACAACGCCGATACCGTAGTTGCTCCAGTCCTTGACCTCGTAACCAAGCTCCTCTGCGATCACCGGCGATGCACGGTTCGGAATCATCCCAAGATCGAAGTGATTATCCTTTCGGGCGACTTTAATCTCCTGCCGTTTGCTACTCTCATCGAGGAGCCAGGCCCGAGGCCCCTTGATTTCATCCAGCCTGCCGCCGCTTATCTCCCTTTCCTGCTCCTGGTATTCACCGAAATAAAGCCGCGCATGAAGTGTTTCGTCTCGTTCGATCCAGATATAATGCGCGGCCGCAGGAAGCGCGGTAGCCAGTCCCGTTAAAGCAAAGACACATACAAACAATTTCTTCAGCATGGCATTTTCCTTTTTTTAAATAACGAGATGCTCCCGGGAATTGGCATTCTAATCTATTGATCTGGATTGAATAAGATTTTACGTGTCAATGGGGTCAGACTCGATTGATTGTAAGACAGAAGCGGGATATAGTGCCGTTTTCCAAAATAAGAGATAAGAGATCGTCGTGGCGCGCTTGCC